>NZ_DASUVO010000134.1:0-100004 GCF_036378875.1 Actinophytocola sp. | reverse complement strand
TTGGCGCCCCCCCCGCGCCCCGGGACCACCGCACTGCACACAAGCCACCAAGACCATCGGTGGATCTGGGCTCAATGTCCCGAAGGTGCACCTTCAGGACATCGCCACGTGGTCGACCCCCGACTTCCGGAACCGACCACTTAGGTCAGTGCCGCGGCGAGTAGGCCCAGTTCGGTGTAGATCGCGATCGCGCGGTCGTTGTGCAGGCGCGCGGTCTCGGCGGTCGTGGTGTGGGCCAGGCCGCGGTGTGCGCGGGCCTCCTGTTCGTGGGCGCCGGTGCGGGTGGCCACCGCCAGGGCCTGGGCGTGGTGCGCCTGGGCGGCGGCCTGGTTGCCCGCCGCCTGGTGTGCCTCGCCGAGGCCGTTGAGCGACCACGCCTCCCCGTCGCGGTCGCCGTGTGCGCGGAACAGGTCGAGCGCTTTCTCGTGGCGGCGGACCGCGTCAGCCGGGCGGGCGCGGATGGTTTCCGCCCTGCCCAGGCCGTCGATCGCCCAGGCCTGGCTGGCCCGGTGTCCGAGCAGCCCGAACTCCCCGGCCGCTTCGGCGTGCAGGTCGACGGCGTCGGCGAGGCGACCCTCGGCCATGGCGACCTCGCCGAGCCCGATCTTCACCCACGCCTCGCCGAAGCGGTGCCCGGCGAGGCGGTGCAGGTCCATCGCCTGCCGCAGGTGGGCGCGGCCGGCCTCGAGGTCGCCGATCCGTGTCTCGGCGGTGCCGAGCCGGGTCAGCACGTGCGCCGGGCCCGTCACGTCACCGGCCTGCTCGTAGGTGGCGAGGGCCATGGCGAAATGGTCGGCGGCGACGTGGTAGCGGCCCGCCCTTTCCTCGAGCATGCCGATGTTGCCCAGTGCTCTCGCCTGGCCGGCGAGGTCGCCGATCTCCTCGAACAACGTGAAGGCCGCCCACATGTCCGTCGCCGCGGCCGTGGTCCGGCCTGCCTGCGAGTGCACGCCGCCCAGGGCGTGGAGCGTGTTGGCCTCGGCGGCGCGGTCACCGGTCGCCCTGGCGGCCACCAACGCGTGCCCGTGGATCGCCAGCGCCACCGTGTCGTGGTTCCCGTCGAGGTACCGGAACAGCAAGGTGGACAAGGCCACCACGTGCTCGGGCCTGCCGTGCGTCGCGGCATGCGCGGCCAGGGCCGCCGCGCTGGCCAGTTCGGCGTCCAGCCATTCGCGTGCGGCGTCGGCGTCGGTGAGGTCGGGCGCCGGGCCGGCCGCGGTGGCGACGCGTGGCCGGCGATGGGCCTCGCCGGGGTAGAGCCGGTCCATGGCCGCGGCGGCGGTCGCGAGGTAGTAGCCGTACATCCGCTCGAGCGCGGTGTGGTGGTCGCCGGCGTGCCCGGTCTCTGCCGCGTACGCCTTGAGCAGGTCGTGCATGCCGTACCGGCCGCCGACAGGCTGCACGAGGTGCGCGCGGACGAGGGTGTCCAGCACGGTCCGGGCCTGGTCCAGCGAGCGGTCGGCGAGCGCGGCCAGCACGTAGTCGTCGAACGTCGGCGCCGGGTGGCGGCCGAGCACGGCGAACGCGCGGGTGGCCTCGGCGCTCAGCTGCCGGAGCGACCACGAGAACACCGACCGCACGGCGGCCCGCCGGTCGTCACCGCCGCTGAGCAGGTCGAGGGTGCGCTGGTCCGCCCGCAGTTCGTCGACCAGTCCGGAAAGTGGACTGCCCGGGCGGGACACGGCCAACTCGGCCGCGAGGCGCACGGTGAGCGGCAGCCGGGCACACCGCGAGGTGAGCGCGACCGCGGCCTCGGGCTCGGCGTCCACCCGTGTCCCCACGAGCCTGCGTAGCAGCGCGACCGCGTCGGTGCCGGGAAGCTGGTCGACGGCGATGCGATGCGCGCCGTGCAATGCCACCAGCCCGGCGAGCGAGTCGCGGCTGGTCACCACCACGACGCAGGTGGCCGTGCCCGGCAGCAGCGGGCGGACCTGCTCGACGGTCGCCGCGTTGTCCAGCACGACGAGCATCCGCCTGCCGGTGACCTCGGTGCGGAACCGGGCGGCTCGTTCGGCGACGCCGAGTGGGATTTCCGTGCCCGTGGCCAGCAGTGCGGTCAGGAACGCGGCCAGTGCGTCGGCGGGCGACACCGGCTGTTCCGGGTCGTAACCACGCAGGTCCAGGTACAACTGCCCGTCGGGGAACTGGTCGCGAACCCGGTGCCCCCAGCGCACGGCGGTCGCGGTCTTCCCGGCCCCGGCCGTGCCGGTCAGGCACACCAGCAGGGGTTCGCCGCGCGTGCCCGCCGCCAGCCGGTCCAGCTCGGCCAGCTCGTCGTCCCGGCCGGTGAACGCGACCACGTCGGCCGGCAGCTGCGCGGGCACGGGCGGCTGCGACTGGGCGGGTGGCGGGAGGTCGTGACGCAGCACGGCGTCGTGCACCGCGGCCAGCGCGGGTCCGGGGTCGGTGCCGAGCTCGTCCCGCAGCGCCCGGCGGATCCGGTCGTACTGGGTGAGGGCGGCTGCCGTGCGGCCCACGGTGTACAGCGCGCGGATCAGCGTCGCGGCGGCCGCGTCGTCGAGCGGGTGCTCCTCGGTCAGCTCGGTCAGCCTGGTGATCGTCGCGGCCGCGTCGCCCGCGCGGATCTCGGCCTCGGCCCACACCACGACGGCGGCCGCGTGCTCCTGACGCAAGGTGCGGCGGATGCGCTCCACCCAGTCGCCGCGCAGGCCCGCCAGCGGCTCGCCCTGCCAGAGGTCGAGACCGGCGCGCAGGGCGACGCGGTCGGCTCCCTTGCCCATCGCGCGGCGAAAGCGGAACAGGTCGACCTGGTCGGGCCGGATGTCCAGGCGGTACCCACCGGCCTCGCGGGTCAGCAGCGCACCACCCGGTTCGGCGCCTTCGAGCGTGCGGCGGATGCGGGCGATGTGGGCCTGCAGCGAGCGGCGGGCCTGCTGTGGCGGGAACTCACCCCACACCCGGTCCACCAGCGTGTCGATGCCGACAGCGTGACCGGGTTCGAGCAGCAGCGCCGCGAGCACCGCCTGCTGGCGAGGCTCGCCGACCGTGGTGGTGCGCCCGGTGACGTACAGCCGGACCGGACCCAGGATACGGAACTCCACGTCAAACCCCTGCTGGTGACGCGCCCCCGGTTCCAACCTGTGCAGCGTAATTCCCGAACCCCCGCCGCCACAACACTTCCACAACTTCCCCACTGGCGGCGGCGGGCACGATCCGCGCACAGGGGACGGATATCCGGCCGCTGCCTTGTCAAGAAAGGGATGGAAATGTCAATTCCCTCTCCCGCTCGTCGTCGGGTGCTCTCCCGGCGACGAGCGGCGGTCGCGCTCGTCGCGGTCGGGAGCACGGTACTGGCCACCGCTCTGGTCGGGCTGTCGTCGGGCTCGGCGGTCGCGTCGAGTCACCGGGAAGCTCCGCTGATCTCGAGCGACCCGCCCGTGGACAACACCGACGTGTACGCGTTCGTCAGCCCCGACCGACCGGACACCGTGACCCTGATCGCCAACTGGTTCCCGTTCGAGGAACCGAACGGAGGACCGACCTTCTACCCGTGGGCCACCGACGCCCACTACGACATCAACATCGACAACGACGGCGACGCGAAGGCGGACCTGACCTACCGGTGGGACTTCCGCACCGACGACCGGCGGGGGAACGCCACGTTCCTCTACAACGACGGCCAGGTCACCTCGCTGGACGACCCGAACCTGTTGTTCCGCCAGTTCTACACACTGTCGTTGCTCAACCGGGACAGCGGATCCACCGCCACCCTGGTCAGCAACGGCAAGGTCGTGCCGTCGAGAGTCGGCAACGGCTCCATGCCGGACTACTGGCAGCTTCGTGACCAGTCCATCACCGCCGTCCCGGGAGGCGGGCAGACCTTCGCCGGACAGTCCGAGGACCCGTTCTTCCTGGACCTGCGGGTGTTCGACCTGCTCTACGGCGGCAACCTGTCCGAGGTCGGGCAGGACACGGTGGCCGGCTACAACGTGAACACCGTCGCGTTGCAGGTGCCCAAGAGCGCGCTGACACTCAACGGCAACGCGACCCGCAACCCCGTGGTCGGGGTCTGGAGCGACACCGAGCGCTTCTCGCTCACGGTGCGCAGCCCGGGTTCGCAGCAGTCGTCCGGTGCCAAGGTCCAGGTGTCGCGGCTGGGCAACCCGCTGGTGAACGAGGTCGTGGTGCCCGCGGGGCTGAAGGACAGGTTCAACTCGATGCTGCCGGAGCAGGACGGGACGGTGCCCGCGTTGGTCAACAGGGTGACCAACCCGGAGTTGCCGGTCCTGATTCAACGGATCTACGGCATTCCGGCACCACCCACGCCACGGAACGACCTCGTGGAGATCTTCCTGACCGGGATCACCACGAAGTCGGGCCCTGCGATCAGCCTGGATCTCAACTCCCAGCTCAACAACGCCGACGTCGACCCGGCGAGGTTCGTGCCGTCGGAACAGTTGCGGCTGAACACGTCGATCCCGCCGACGGCCAACCCCAACCGGCTCGGTGTGCTGGGCGGTGACCTCCAGGGGTTCCCGAACGGCCGCAGGCTGGCCGACGACGCGCTGGACATCAGTCTCCAGGCGGTGGAAGGCGCCGCGGTCAGCGGCATCGTGGCGCCGCTCGCCGCGGGTGACCAGGTCGATCGGAACAATGTCCCGTTCGGTTCGGTGTTCCCGTACATCACCCTGCCGAACAACACCGCGGTCAACCGGACCTTGTTCGATGGCGACACGGTGGCACCGTTCGGCTGGCCGAACTTCCCGACCATGCCGACGCTGACCGGCTTGTTGGCGGTGGCGTTGATCGGGTCCGGCGTCGTGCTCTTCCGGCGTCAGTCCCGCGGCATCGCGTGGCAGACCGCATGACTGAAGGTGGTCGTCGGCGACGGCGACCACCCCCACCTTCTGGAAGGGACGACTGATGTCTGCCCGTAGCGCGAGAGCGCGCGCCCTCCTGGTCGTCGGTCTCGGCGTTGGTCTGCTCGTCCTCAGCGTCGCCGCGCTTCTCCCGCCCGCCACGTCGACCCCAGCGACCGTGGCGGGCGGGAGTACCAGCACCCTCGACCGACGGATCTCGGCAGCACAGGCCAGGCTGGCGAGGCAGGAACAGGATCCGCGAACCTGGGCCGAGCTGGGCGCCGCCTACGTCGAGAAGGCGCGGATCACCGCGAATCCCGCCTACTACCCGAAAGCCGAAGGGGCGCTGCGTAAGTCCCTGGCACAGCAACCCGACGGCAACGGTCCCGCGTTGACCGGCATGGGAGCACTCGCCAACGCACGACACGACTTCGCCGCCGCCCGCTCGTTCGGCGAGCAGGCAAGGGAAGTGCTCCCGGACACCGCGGAGGTGTACGGCGTGCTCACCGACGCCTACACCCAGCTCGGCGACACCGAGGCGGCCACCGCCGCGTTACAGCGCATGCTGGAACTCAAGCCGGGTGTCTCCTCGTTCACCCGCGCCGCATACGAGTTCGAGCTGCACGGCAACGTCGACGACGCCCGCCACGCGCTCGACCGTGCGCTGGCCGACGCGATCGATCCCGCCGACATCGCGTTCTGCCGCTACCGGCTCGGCGAGCTCGCCTTCGACAACGGGGACATCGACGCCGCCGGGCGCCACTACGAGGCCGGACTGCTTGTGGTGCCCGAGGACCCGCCGCTGCTGCAGGGAAGAGCGAAGGTCGCGGCGGCACGCGGACACACCGAGGAAGCGCTTGCCGGCTACCGGGATCTCGTGTCCCGTCTGCCGAACACGCAGTACCCGCAGGAGTACGCCCTGCTGTTGACCTTCGCGGGCGAACCCGAAAACGCCGAACGCCAGTACGCGCTCATCGAGCAGCAGGAACAACTCCAAGCCGCTTCCGGTGCGACCGACGACCTCGCGGCGTCACTGGTCGCCGCCGACCGAGGCGATGCCGGGCAGGCGCTGGAGCGTGCCCAGGCGGAATGGTCACGCCGACAACCCGTGTTCGTCGCGGACGCACTGGCCTGGGCACTGCACCTGAGTGGCCGGGACGTCGAAGCGCTCACCTACGCCGACCACGCCGCGGGCACCGGCTGGCGCAACGCCACGTTCTTCTACCACCGCGGCATGATCCTCGCCGGTCTCGGCCGGGACGCCGAAGCCGTCACGGCACTCACCGAGGCGCTGCGCATCAACCCGCACTTCTCACCCGTCGAGGCACGGACCGCGCGGGCCACCCTCGCGAACCTGCGAGGTGCGGGATGATTCGGCGTCTCGCCGTTCTGCTTGCGTTGTGCGCGTTGGGGTTCCTGGCGGCGCCCTCGGCGGCGGCCGCGCACCCCCTTGGTAACTTCACCGTCAACCACTTCAACGGCCTCACCCTGTACCCGGACCGGATCGACCTGCACGCCGTCATCGACCTCGCCGAGATACCCACGGTGCAGGAACGACCGGCGGTCGACGGTGACGTGTCCGCGGCCGGTGCCTACGCCGACCGGCAGTGCGGGCAGTTCGCCGACGCGACAACGGTCACGGTCGACGGCGTCCCCGGCGAGTGGCGGCTCACCGGGCGCGGGCTGGAGTTCCCCTCGGGGGAGGCCGGGCTCGCGACCATGCGCCTGTCCTGCGAGTTCACCACCGCGGCCACATTGGACCGCCCCGCCACGATCGAGTTCCAGGATTCGTTCCACACCAACCGGATCGGCTGGCACGAACTCGTGGTCACCGGCGACGGGGTCCGTACCGTCGACTCGACACTGCCCGCCACGAGCGTCAGTGACGAGCTGCGTGCCTACCCCGAGGACCTCCTGGAGGACCCGCTCGACGTCCGAGAGGCCACGATCCGGACAGAGCCGGGCACTGCCGCCGTCGGGTCGCCGTCGGTGGTTCCCGGCACGGACTCGCCCGCGGCATCCTGGTTCACCAGTCTCGCGGGCAGCAGGGACCTCACCCCACTCGTCGGCATCCTCGCCGTACTGCTCTCCCTTGTGCTCGGCGCCTCCCACGCGGCCCTGCCAGGACACGGCAAGACGGTCATCGCCGCCTATCTCGCGGGCAAGAACGGCTCGGTCCGGGACGCCGTCACGGTGGGCGCCACCGTCACCGTCACCCACACCGCGGGGGTGCTCGTCCTCGGGCTGCTCATCAGCGGGTCGAGCGTGATCGCGGGCGAGAGCGTGCTCGGCTGGCTCGGCGTCGCCAGCGGGTCGCTGGTCGCGTTGATCGGCGCCGTACTGCTGCGGTCGGCCCTTCGAGCCCTGCCGGACGAGCCAGCGCGGGAGCTGGCGTACGCCGGTGTTGCCGCTGGGCGCGACACACCGAGCCCGCCGACCCACAACCACGGGCACGGGCACAGTCACGGCCACGGATACGGCAGGTCCGGGCTCATCGGCATGGGCGTCGCCGGTGGTCTCGTGCCCAGCCCGTCCGCGCTCGTCGTCCTCCTCGGCGCGATCGCGCTCGGCCGGACCTGGTTCGGGGTGCTGCTCGTACTCGGCTACGGCGTGGGCATGGCGGCCACGCTCACGCTCGTCGGCGTCCTGCTCGTCCGCCTCCGTGACCGCGTCGACCGGTTCCCCTGGGTCGGCCTCCGGCTGACACGACTGCGGACCTGGACCCCCGTGCTCACGGCGACGCTCGTCCTCGTCGTCGGGCTCGGTCTCGCCGTGCGCGCCGCCGCGGGCATCACCTGACCAGAAAGGCAGCCCATGAACAAACCGTCCACCAAACGGAGAGCGGTCTTGACGGTACTGCTTTTCGGCGCCGTAGCCGCGTGCAGCGTGGCCGCCCCCGACCCCGGCCCGCGCTTCGACGACGAGACCACGGGTGGCACCGTGCGTGACCTGACCTGCATGAAGCACCAGCCACAGCCACCCGGCACCCGCTACACCGACGACACGACCAGACGCACCGACGAAACCCTGGCCCTGCTCCGCTACTACACCGCCAACGGCGCCAAACCGTACTGCGACGGCAACGGCCCGACCGACATCGACCGCCAGTGGGTCGACATCTACGTGCGCCTCGGCGCGGACAAGAAGAACGTGGGGCGTTGAAGGACGCCCACAGGTCCGGGTAGTTGAGCGATCGCTCAAAACCATCTATCCTCCGGTTTGAGCAGTCGCTCAAGAAGGGGGAGGGTGGATGGCTGAGCGCACCGCGGTCGTGGTGGGCGGGGGGATCGGTGGTCTGGCCGCGGCGGTGGCGCTGCACCGGCGCGGTTGGGGGGTGGCGGTGCTGGAGCGGGCCGGGGAGTTCGCCGAGGTCGGTGCGGGCCTTTCGCTGTGGCCGAACGCGATGCGCGCACTCGCGGCGCTTGACCTGGCGGAACGCGTGCGCGTGCTCGGAGCGGTGGAAACGGCCGGCGGCGTACGCGGTCGCACGGGTCGCTGGTTGTCCAAAATGGACAACGCGGAGATCGTGGGGCGTCACGGCTGGCCGCTTCTGGTGGTACACCGGGCGGACCTGGTGCGGACGTTGGTCGGAGCGTTGCCGGCGGAGTCGTTGCGGCCGGGCTGCGAGGTGCACGCCATGCACCCGGATGGCGAGGCCGTGGTGGTCGAGCATCGGGACGGGATCCTGCGCGCGGATCTGGTGGTCGGCGCCGACGGCGTGCGTAGCGCAATGCGACGGCAGTGGTGGCCGCACGCGAAAGGGCCCCGCTATGTCGGCTACACGGGTTGGCGCATGATCACTGAGCCGCTCGCGGACCTTCGGCCCGAAGGCGCCGTGATCTGGGGTCGCGGCGAACGAATCGGGTTCACCTCGTTGCCGGGCGGGCGGTTCTACTGCTTCGCGACCGCCACGGTGCCCGAGGACGCCGCCAGCGACGATGGCGAACATGCCGCCGTGCGGCGCAGATTCGGCGACTGGCCGGACCCGATCCCCACACTGCTGGCGGCGGTGCCCGAGGACGCTGTGCTCCGTCATGACGTGTACGACCTGCCGCCACTGCCGACCTACGTGCGCGACCGGATGGCGCTGTTGGGGGACGCGGCGCACGCGATGGACCCGATTCTGGGTCAGGGTGCGTGCCAGGCGCTGGAGGACGCGGTCACTCTCGCCGCCTGCCTGGACGAGACGCCGAACCTGGGCGCCGCACTGGCCCACTACGACCGGCTGCGACGCCCACGCACCCAGGCGATCGTCCGCCGTGCCGCCCGTCTCGGGACCGTCGCCCAATGGTCCTGGCCACCGGCGGTGCTGCTCCGCGACCTCGCGGCCACACTGACACCCGCCACCGCGACCCTGCGCTCGATGGCGTCCGTTCTGGGCTGGGTGCCGCCGGATGGGGCGTGTTAGTGCCCGCCCGGCCGTTTCAACCGTTGTGTGGGATGGCGGCTGTGCTGTGGGGGACACGTTGGTGGTTGCGGGTGTGCCGCCGCGACGTTGCGCTGCGGCTGTTCTTGGTTGGACGTCGCCGGAAGGGGCGTGTTAGTGCCCGACCGGACCTATCTGCCGTTGCGTGGGATCGCGGCCGTGCTGTGGGGGGACACGTCGGTTGTTGTGGGTGCGCCGCTGCGACGTTGCGCTGCATGGCGTCCGTTCTGGGTTGGACGCCGCCGGAAAGGGGGCGTGTTAGTGCCCGCCCGGCCGTTTCAACCGTTGCGTGGGATCACCGCGGTGCTGCTGGGGACACGTCGGTCGTTGTGGGTGTGCCGCTGCGACGTTGCTGCAAGGCGTCCGTTCTGGGCTGGACGCCGCCGGAGAGGGCGTGCTGGTGCCCGCCCGGCCGTTTCAACCATTGTGTGGGATCACCGCCGTGCTGCTGGGGACACGTCGGTCGTTGCGGGTGCGCCGCCGCGACCTTGCGCTGCAAGGCGTCCGTTCTCGGCTGGGCCCGCCTGAGGGGTGTGTTGGTGCGTGGCTGGACCTATCTGCCGTTGCGTGGGATCGCGGCCGTGCTGTTGGGGACGTTGGTTGTGCGGGCGGGCCGCTGCGCCCTTGCGCTGCGTCCGTTCTCGGGCTGGGTCCGCCTGAAGGGGGCGCGTAGTGCCTGACTGGACCTATCACCCGCTGCGCGGGATGGCGGCCGCGCTGCTGGGAACGCGCCGGTCGCAGCGGGTCGCGTTGCGGACTCTGGCTGCCATTGGTTCGTTGCCGGGCGGCGGTCGGCTCATCGCACGGGGGTTCGGGCACCATCACCCGCCGCCGCGGTTGGCCGGGGCGGTTGCCGGCGTGCCGGTGCGTAGTCGGCTCGGTGCGGTGGTGCCGCCCAGCGTGGCACGGGACGCGGTGCGTGCGTTGCCTCCACTGGGGGCTGGGCTGATCGAGGTGGCGCCGGTCGGCCTTGCCGACGTCCCGGTAGTGCGCGAGGCCGCGAAGGGCCGGCGTGTCCCGGTGGTGGTGCGTGCGGTCGGGCCGGACGCGGCGGCCGTGGCCACCGCCTTGGCGCCGCACGTCGACGCGGTCAGGACCGAGGCGGCCCCGAACGTGGTCCATGTGACGTCCCCGTCCGTGGCGCTGGCCGCCCAAGCGCTGTCCGAGCGGGCCGAGGCTGTCCTGGTCACGCCCTCGGTGCTGGTCCGGTCAGGGCCTGGTTGGTTCGCCCGGGTGACCGAGGCTGCGACTCCCGCCAGTCCGGCACCCTCGGTGCGCGACGTCGGCCGTGATCCTCGGCGGTGGCCGGCGTGGTGGTGGGGTCTGCTGGTCGGCCTTGGCATGGGCGGTGCCGGGCTGGGAGCCGCCGCGATCACGCTCGGACCGGTGTTGCTGTGGTACGACCGCGAGTTCCTGGGCATGGGGCTGGATCAGCTCCACGCGATCAACCACCATCTAGTGCATTTCCTGCAGCACGACCGGATCACGATGGCCGGCACGATGGTGGCGATCGGCGTGCTCTACGTCGGCCTCGCCGTCGGCGGCATCCGGCGAGGCTGGCCGTGGGCCCGCGAGGCCTACCTCGTGTCCGGGTGGATCGGGTTTCCCACGTTGCTGTACTTCCTGGGTTTCGGGTTCGTCGAGCCACTGCACACCGCGGTCGCCGTCGTGCTCTTCCCGATGTTCCTGATCGCCACCAGCCGCCGTTCGGAGCATCCACAGTGGACAGTTTGGCCGGAAGGGCCGGAACGCGAGCGGCACAGGGCACTGGTCGGTCAACTTCTGTTGGTGTGCACTGGAATCGGACTGTTCGTCGGCGGCGTGGTGGTGTCGGCGGTCGGCCTCACCGACGTGTTCGTGGAAAGCGACCTGGAATTCCTGCGGACCGGACCGGACGCGTTGCGGGCCGCCAACCCCCGGCTGCTGTCGTTCATCGCGCACGACCGGGCCGGCTTCGGTGGGGCGCTGATGGCCGCGGCCACGGCGATAACCCTGCTCAGTGCGTGGGGATGGCGGCGGGGCGAGTCATGGGTCTGGTGGTCACTCGCGCTCGCCGCGATCACCGGCTTCCTCCCCGCGATGGTCGTGCACGGCGTCATCCGGTACACCGACTTCGGCCATCTGGCACCGGTTCTCGTCGGGATCGGCCTCACACTGACCGCCCTGATCCTCGCCCGCCCCTACCTGTGTGCGCGCCAGGAGGTGTCAGCGGTGCCCGGGCACCACTGACACCTCGCTCGGATCAGCGTCGTTGCTGGGCCATCCACTGCCAGATGTGGGTTCCGTCGATGCTCGGGTCGTTGCGGGCCACGTAGATCCATGACCAGTGGCCGGGGAACTGTACGCCGTTCCAGACGACGTTGTCGTAGAGCGACATCAGGGAGCCGGGGATGAGGTCGTGCGCGTGGACGGTATTGGTCTGCGGGTTCACGGTGGTGTCGTCGGCGGAGGTGACCAGCCAGGTGGGAGTGCTGATCGCGGTCAGCTCGGCGTCGGGAATCATCGGCGGGTTCCCCGCGACGACACCGCAGATCGGCACGGACGCGGCGAACGCGGTGGGATAGACCGTGGTCATCTTCATGCTCATGTAGCCGCCGTTGCTGCAGCCGGTCACATAGATGCGGTCGGGATCGACGGCACGTCTGCGGACGACCTCGCCGATGATCTCCTGGATGAGCGGGGCGAAGCGGGGACCGTCCTGCAGCCAGAAGGAGGTGCTCTGCGGGGCGACGACGTACGCGCCGTCGAAGATCCGTTGTGCCTCACGGGTGACGAAGCCCAGCGCGCCGCGGTTGGCGCGCAATGTGGTCTCGTTGTCGTAGTAGTTGTCCGGCAGCGAGGCGCCCTCGCCGCCGCCGTGCAGCCAGACGATCAGCGGGCGCTTGCCGTGCCTGGCCGAGCGGGTGGGGGAGTAGAGCCGATACTTCATGCCCGAGCCGGAGACGTGGTAGCTGAAGGCGTCGACCTCGGGGTTGGACAGCCGGCCCTGCACGAAGCGGGAGATGGTGACCGGCCGGCCGCCGCGCAGGGTGAGCGGCGCGTTCTGCGTGATGGTGTAGACGAGATCGAGCTGGACGTTGCGGCCTATGCGCCCGATGAAGCCGAGGGTGCCGCCGCCGGGTTGGAACTCGGCGAACCTCAACGAGAGCACGATGTTCCCGCGGCGGTCGAGCTGGGCGGCGGTCACTGTCCGGTCGAGGTCGTACCCGACAACCTGGCTGCCGGTGGCGACCGGGCTGGTTGCCTTGGCGTGCACGCTGAACGTGCCGGTCGTCAGGCTCGCCGGGTCGATCGGCCCGAGCCGGGACGTGTCGAGGGTGACCGAGGTGACCTGCTCGCCACCGTCGAGCGTCACCGCGTTGAGAACGAAACGCACGCTCTGGGCCTGGTTGTCGGCGTGGGCGACGCCAGGCAACGCCAGGCCGGCAGCCGCCCCCGCGCCAACGCCCAGCGCGGTGCGACGACTGATCAACATAGCCATGCGAACTCCCTTGTCCGTTTTCCTGTATTGCTGCAGGTGAAGGGGCTGAGCCGCGACAGATCGAGATCGAGCGGGCCGGTCGCGACGCGCCATGCGTCGTGGGCCGGCACCGATGAGTACGCCTTCCTGTGGGTTGCCGTTCAGAGCGAGGTTCCAGATCTTTCGTAGCACGACTTCGGCCGTGGTGTCCTGCGTGCCAAGCGCAGCGCCCGCGACGCCGGGCCGGACGAGTCGCCCTCGTCCGCCGCGATCAATGCCGTTGCGAGACGGTGTATAACTTTGCTCGACGCCCCGCGGGGGCGATCGAGCATGAGTCATCTCCTGTCGTACGGAACGAAGGATCGGCACCATGTTCAATCTTCGAAGAATGTCTCGTTTCCTCGTTTGTTCGATGGCGACAGCACTTTTCTTCGTGATGGGTACTCCGTCCGCGTCCGCCATGAGCGGATCACCCGTCACCGTCGTCTACAGCCATGTCGCCTACTGCGTGAAGGCATCGGCCGCCATCGACCACTACGTCGGAGGTTTCTCCGGCAATATCGGCTACGCCAACGCGTATCTGGCGTCCCGTTCATTCACCGGATCCTGCAACGGAGCCATGACGGGATGGGGTCGGGTACGGCTCGAGGTTCAGGTATGGAACGGCTCCGTCGGCGTCTTCTGCCGCGGTTCCGACTGGAGGTACGGCGAGTTCGGCTGGTCCGGAGGCGAGCTGGGCGGCCCCTTCGGGCCCCAACAACTCCTGGACTACGGCGGTGCCGTCTGCGGGCCGAACTACTACCGGACGGTAGCGACAGCCGAGTACAACCCCAGCGGCTCGACATGGGTTGGCGGCAGCGTCGCGTCACCCTGGGAATTCGTGCCCTGAGCGGTTTCCAGGCCGTGTGAATCGAACCGAGGTCATCCCGGGTGGCGGATGAAGTCGTAGATGTCCACGTAGTGCTGGCCGGGCGTGGCCCAGGAGTGGTCGGCGCGCATCCCGTTGACCATCAGTTCTCGGAAGTCCTCCGGGGAGGAGAACCACAGGCTGATCGCGCGGTGTAGGGCGGACTCGAGGGCGTGCTCGTCGGTGTGGTGGAACACGTAGCCGTTGCGTTCGTGGGCCGGACGCAGCGAGTGGTCCCGGTCGAAGATGGTGTCGATCATGCCGCCGATGGCGCGGACGACCGGCACGGTGCCGTACCGCAGTGCGATGAGGGGTACCAGGCCGCACGGTTCGAACATGCTCGGCACGACGAGGATGTCCGCTCCGGCGAAGACGAGATGGGCCAGTTCCTCGTGGTAGCCGATCTCGATGTGGCAGTCGGGGTTGTCGTTGAGGTGGTTCTTGAGCCACCAGAAGTGGTCGTTGACGTCCTGCTGGTGGCCGGTGCTGCTCAGCAGCACGAATTGCCCGCCGTGGCCGAGGGTGTGGAAGATCGCGTGGTGGACCAGGTGCATGCCCTTCTGCTGGTCCAGCCGGCCGACGTAGGCGACGATCGGGCCGTACCGTTCACGCAGCCAGAACCGGTGACGTAGCCGTGCTTTGGCGTGGTACTTGCCGGTCAGGTCGTCGGCCGTGTAGCGGGTCGGGAGCAGTGGGTCGGTCTCGGGGTTCCAGGTCTCGTAGTCGACCCCGTTGAGCACACCACCGAATTTCCGCTCGTGCACATACAGGGTGTGTCCGAGCCCGCCTGCCTGGTCGCTGTAGCGGACCTCGTGCGCGTGCTGCGGGGACACGGTGGTGACGAAGTTGGCGTAGACGATGCCGCCCTTCATCAGGTTCACGGCCCCGTACCCGTTCCCCAGGCGGTCCGGGTGGGTGAAGTGTTCGAGCCTGCCCAACCGCGACGCCCACAGCACCCAGTCGCCGGTGACGCCCTGGTGGCCGAAGTTGTGGATCGTGTAGCACACCCGCTGCCACGGCATGTGCTGTTGGTACTGCTCGTACAGCAACACCGGTAGCAGGCCGGTCTGCCAGTCGTGGCAGTGGATGACGTCGGGACGTTTGTTCGTGCGCAGCAGGAACTCCAGCACGGCCTTGCTGAAGAACGCGAACCGGTTCACGTCGTCGGCGTACCCGTAGTGCTCGGCGCGACCGAAGAAGTTCTCCGCCGAATGCGGCTCGATGAAAAAACACCGCCGCCCGTGAACGAAACCGAACCACACCGTGCACCGGATCGCCCCGCCGAACCACGGCACCCACAGGTCCTCGTAGCTGACCTGGAACCCCCAGATGTCCTGGTAACGCATGTGCTCATACCGGGGCAGCACGATCTCCACCGCGTGCCCGCGAACCTCGACCTCCCGGCTCAGCCCGAACACGACGTCGCCCAGGCCACCCGCCTTCGCCGCCGGAGCGCACTCCGACGCCACCATCACCACATACACCGCGATCCTCGAGCCGGTCCGGACGCTCAAGCCCCCTGATGTCGATCACCATTGCGAAGTCTCCCGTCCGCGTCTTCACCCGCGACAGGTGAGACCCGTGCCCGAAAGGGTGGCGCGTGGGATCACCATTCCTGATGGGTGGCCATCGGGATTTCCTTGCGGTGTCGAGCGGTGTCCCGTGCCTAGCATTTCGGGTGTGACGGTCACTGTTTCCGTGCCGGAGCTGCGCGCCCGGATCGACGATGTTCGCCTGCTCGACGTTCGATGGCGGTTGGGTTCACCGGACGGTCGTCCCGCCCACGCCGCGGGCCACATTCCCGGCACCGTGTACGTGGACCTCGAGTCGACGCTGTCCGCGCGCCCTGGACCGGGGGACGGCCGCCACCCGCTGCCCGACCGCGCCGCGCTGCAGGACGCCGTGCGCCGGTGGGGCATCAACGACGGCGACACGGTCGTGGCGTACGACGACACCGGCAACTTCGCGGCCGCCCGCGCGTGGTGGCTGCTGCGGGACGCCGGGCTGGACGTGCGGTTGCTCGACGGCGGACTCGCCGCCTGGGCCGCGGCGGGCCACCCGTTGGAGACCGGCGAGGTGACCCCCGAACCCGGCACGGCGACCCTCACCCGTGGCGAGCTGCCGGCCATCGACATCGACGACGCGGCCGCCTGGCCCACGCACGGTGCGCTGCTCGACGCCAGGGCGGGGGAGCGCTACCGGGGCGAGGTCGAGCCGGTGGATCCTCGCGCCGGCCACATCCCCGGCGCGATCAGTGCACCGACGACCGAGAACCTGACGGCCGACGGCACGTTCCTCGCCGCCGGCGAACTGCGGGAACGGTTCGGGAAGCTCGGTGTGCGCGCCGGGGACAAGGTCGCCGTGTACTGCGGCTCGGGCGTCACCGCCGCCCACACGATCGCCGCGTTGCGGATCGCGGGCATAGACGCGGCCCTCTATCCGGGGTCGTGGTCCCAGTGGTCGAGCGACGAGAACCGCCCGGTCGCGACATGAGCCTCGGCGAGCTGACGCGTGCCCTCGCGGCCTGGTCCACCGACCCCGACGAACTGGTCAGGGCCTCCGTCGACCGCTCCGGCGCCACGGCGGACGGGCTGCCCGACCTGGTCGTCTTCGCCAAAAGCGTCGACGACGTCCGGCACACCGTCTCCTACGCCGCCGCCAACGGGGTGCCGGTCGTGCCGCGAGGCGCGGGCTCCGGGGTCGCCGGTGGTGCGGTCGCGGGCGCCGGTTCGATCGTGCTCGACCTGTCGGATCTCGACCGGATCGTGGAGATCCGCCCGGACGAGGCGATCGCCGTGGTCGAACCCGGGGTCGTCACCGCCGACCTCGACGCCGCCGCGGCCGCGCACGGGCTGCGGTACGCCCCCGACCCGGCCAGCGCGGCGATCTCCACGATCGGCGGCAACATCGCGACCAACGCGGGTGGGCTGCGGTGCGTCAAGTACGGGGTGACCCGCGACGCCGTGCTTGCCGTCGACGCCGTGCTGGGTGACGGCACGCTGGTCAGCACCGGCCGCCGCACGCTCAAGGGCGTCACCGGGTACGACCTGACCGGCCTGCTGGTCGGCTCCGAGGGCACGCTCGGGGTGATCGTCGGCGCCACCGTGCGCCTGTCGCCGCTGCCGACCGCGACGGCAACGGCCAGCGCGTTCTTCGCCACCGCCACCGCCGCCGACGCCGTCGCGGCCGTGACCGCGTTGCAGCGCCGTGGTTTGCGGCCGTCGACGGCGGAGCTGCTCGACCAGTCCACCCTCGTCGCCATCGACGAGGCCCAGGGCGGTGACCTGCACACCCGCGGCGAGGTCTTCCTGCTCCTGCAGACCGACGGCTACGGCGCCGAGGCCGAGATGGCCGTGGCCGAACGTGTGCTCAGGCCACTGGCGACCGCGCTCGAGACCACCACCGACCCGGCCGTCGCGGACCGGCTGGTCGCGACCCGCCGTGCGGCGCTCCCGGCCATCGAACGGCACGGCCGCGTGCTGATCGAGGACATCGCGGTGCCCCGCTCACGGCTGGCCGAGACGGTGACGGCGGTCGAGGCCATCGCCGCGCGCACCGGCGTGCGGATCTTCGTGTTCGCGCACGTCGGCGACGGCAACCTGCACCCGATCGTGGTCGCCGACAGCGCCTCGCCCTCGCAGGTCGAACAGGCCGTCGGAGCGATCTTCGAGCACGCGCTCGCCGTGGGCGGCACGCTCACCGGCGAACACGGCGTTGGCACGCTGAAACTGCCCTGGCTGGCCGCCGAACTGGGCGAGCCCGCACTGGAACTGCACCGGCGCATCAAGGCGGTGTTCGACCCCGCCGGAATCCTGAACCCTGGAAAGGCTCTCGCATGACCATCTCATTCGACAACCCACCCCAGCTCGCCGCCCGCGGCACCGTCGTGGTGCTGCCCGGCCGCGGCGAGGACGCCACCGTCTACGAGCGCCTCGGACTGCGGCTGAGCTTCGACGCCTACCGCGTCCGCGTGCTCGACGACCCGACGCGTGACCCGGCCGCGGCCACCTCCGCCGTCAAGGCCCTGTTGACCGAGGACCTCCCCGGCCCACATGTCCTCCTCGGTTCCGACACCGGCGCCCTGTTCGCGGCACTGCTCGTCGCGGAGTGGACGGTCACAGTGGACGGTCTCGTCCTCGCCGGCCTGCCGATCACCCCTCAGGACGAGAAAGTCCTGGACTGGCAGGCGGAACTGGACGTTCGCACCACCTGCCCCACCCACCGGGCCCGGCTCTCGGACGACACGGCCTTCCAGCGCGGCGCGCTGTGGCACGCCCCGCCGCCGGACTGGACCGACCGCGCCAACGCGGCCGGTGTCCCGGTGCCGGTGCTCGGCATCCACGGCACGGACGACCCACTGTCCAAGCTGGACAACGTGCGCGGCTGGTTCGCCCGCCTGTCGCACGGTGAGCTGATCAGCCTCGCGGGCACCGCCCACGACGCGTTGAACAATCAGACCCACCGCACGGCGGCCGCGGTGATCGTCCGTTTCCTGGAACGGCTGCGGCTGGGTGCCGATCTGCCGGTCATCGACCGAGTGGAAGCGGTGTGAGTGTTCCGATGCCGGTGACGCGCTATGTGGTGATCGGCGCGGGGGCGGTCGGTGCCACCACGGCCGCGCAGTTGCACCTGGCGGGTCGCGAGGTCGTGCTGGCCGCACGGGGCGCGCACCTCGCCGCGCTGCGGGAGACCGGTCTGCGGTACATCCGCCCCGACGGCGCCACAACCTTGCGGTTACCCGTGGTCGGCGGGCCCGACGAGCTGAAGCTGCGCCCCGACGACCTGCTCGTGCTGGCCACGAAGACCCAGGACGCCGACGCGGCGCTGGCGGCGTGGGCGTGGCAGGCGGTCGGCGCCGGGCTGGCGGCCACCGAGCTGCCGGTGCTGACCGTCCAGAACGGACTCGACAGCGAGCGGAGTGCGTTGCGCCGCTTCGCGACCGTCTTCGGTGCTGTGTCGTGGTCCCCGTCCAGTCACGTGGCGCCCGGCGAGGTCGTGTCACCCGCGGCGCCGGTCGTGGGCGTGTTCTGGGCCGGGCGATACCCGTCGGGCACCGATCCCCGCCTCGACGCGGTCGCGGCCGACTTCGCCGCCGCCGGCCTGGCGCTGGAGATCGTGCCCGACATCGTCCCGTTCAAGGCGGGCAAGCTGGTGTCCATCCTGCCCAACGCACTGGACGCGCTGTATCCGCCGAGCCCGTTGCGGGACCGCGCGGCCGAGATCCTGCGGGCGGAGGCCGTGGACGTGTTCGCCACGGCGGGAATCCGCGTCGCGGACCTCGTGGGGGAGAGCACCCAGGACCTGTCCGGGTTCGTGCCCCGGTCGATCCCCGGCCACGAACGCGGCGGCGGCTCCACGTGGCAGAGCCTGGTCCGCGGCGCGACGGTCGAGTCGGAGTTCCTCAACGGCGAGATCGTCCTGCTCGCCCGCCTCCACGGCCGGGAGGCACCCGCCAACGCCGCCGTGCTGGCCCGCATCGCCCGCGCCGCGGCGGAACGCACCCCACCCCGCTCACTCCCCGACGACGACCTCGCGGCGCTACTCTGACGCCGCTGTCCCAAGAGTGCCCCTGGTCAGGCGTCGCGTTCACGCTCCGGCGATGTCTCGAAAGACGCGTTCATGTCGTTGAACGTCCCGATCGCGTCGTTCAGGACACCAGCCAGGTCCCCAACGCTCCACCACTCGATGATGCCGCCTCCCCGGCCGTTGTGGGATGTCTTCCCACGTCGTGGGAGCAGTGGTTTCGATGGGTTCTAATCAATGCATGACCAACTCGCTCGACCTTGAACACTTGCGCACGCTGATCGCGATCGCCGAGTGCGGTGGGTTCAGCAAGGCCGCCGCGGTGCGCCACATCAGTCAGCCGGCGTTGAGCCAGCACGTCCGGCTGCTCGAGCGTGGCCTCAAGCGCAAGCTCTTCGAACGCGACGGGCGGAACATGCGCTTCACCCACGAGGGCGAGCGGGTCCTGGCCGAGGCGCGGCGGATCATCGAGGTGCACGACGCCGCGCTGCGCTCGCTCGAGGCCGAGCGCGGCCGGACGATCGTCGTCGGCTCGACCGAGCACAGCGCCGAGCAGATCCTGCCGGAGATGATCCGGGCACTGCAGGCCGCGTTCCCGGACTGCGCCACGCGCTTCGAGATCGGCCGGTCCACCCAGCTCGCCGAGGCGGTGGGCAAGGGCGCGGTCGACTTCGCGTTCGTCCTCGATCCCAGTGGTCAGGGGGCGGGGCATCTCGTCGGGCAACTACCTCTCAACTGGTACGCCGCGCGTGGTTGGACGCCGCCCGCGCCGGGGGAGACGTGGCCGCTCGTCGCGTTCGAGGAGCCGTGTGGCCTGCGTGAGCGGGCGCTGTCAGTGCTCACCGGTGAGGGCCACCGCGTCGAGGTCACCGCCCAGTCCACGACCCTCGAAGGCGTCCTCGCCGGGGTTCGCGCCGGTCTCGGCGTCGCGCTCCTACCGAGCGCTGGTGGCCGTCCGTCGGGGCTCTCGATGTGCGGCGAGCTGCCCGACGCCGGCACCACCCACCTGCGGATGGTCGCTCGCCGTGGCCTACCCGCCGAGCTGGAGCAGACCGCGCTGTCGGCCGGCATGGACTTCTTCGCGGAGCGGCCGCACCTCCAGCTCGTCTCGGGAGCCTGATAACTCGGACCTATGGGTTTCCATCGCGTACTTCTCTTGGACGCCTGTGATGACATCGCCATACGTTCGAAGCGTGACCAGCGCCTTCGATCCGCAGATCCCCGAGACCGCCGCGCGGAAGGTCGAGTTCATCAGCCTGTCGCACCTCAACCCGTCGACGGAGCTGAACCCCATCCCGACCCGGGGTATCGACCTGAAGTACTTCCGCACCTACGTCCGCGCCCTCGAGGAGGGCGGGTACGACTACACGTTGCTGCCCTACGGCTCGAACTCCGCGGACTCGTTCGTCGTCGCCTCGGCCGTCGGCCAGTTGACCGAACGGCTCCGGCCGATCGTCGCGCTCCGCCCCAACACGACGTTCCCGCTGGTCGCCGCTCAGAAGCTCGCCACGTTGGACCAGCTCACCGAGGGCCGGGCGGTCGTCCACCTCATCTCCGGCGGCAGCGACGCCGAGCAGGCCCGTCAGGGTGACTACCTGCCCAAGGATCGCCGCTACGCCCGCACGTCGGAGTTCATCGACCTGTTGCGGCGGGCGTGGACCGAGCCGGAGCCGTTCAGCCACGACGGCGAGTTCTACAGGTTCGACGGTTTCGGCCCCGGCTTCGCGCCCTACGACGGGCCGATCCCGATTTCCATTGGCGGGCAGTCGGACGAGGCGTTCCAGGTCGGTGGCGAGAAGGCCGACGTCTTCAGCTTCTGGGGCGAGCCGCTGGACGACCTGCGCGGCGAGATCGAACGCGTCCACGGCATCGCCCGAGCCGCCGGCCGCACCACGCTGCCGCGCATCTGGGTGACGTTCCGGCCGATCATCGCGAAGACGGACGAACTGGCGTGGCGGAAGGCACACGAGTACGTCGCCAAGATCGCCGACACGTTCGGCAAGGCGGCCTTCGGGAAGCAGATCTTCCAGCGGGGCACGCCGCAGAACGTCGGTTCGCAGCGGGCACTGTCCTTCGCGGAGAGGTCCGAGCTGTACGACCGTGCACTGTGGACCCGGACCGCCGCGGTCACCAACGCGGCCGGGGCGTCGACGGCGTTGGTGGGTTCGCCCGAGACGGTCGCCGCCGCGATCCTCGACTACGTCGACCGCGGCGCGGACCTGGTGAGCATCCGCGGCTACGACACGCTCGCCGACGCCGTCGACTACGGCCGGCACATCCTTCCGTTGGTGCGCCAGGAACTCGCCCACCGCGAGGCGACCGGCCGGCGCGGGACGCTGCAGTCCGAACATCTCGGCAACTACGCCGAGGACTACCGCCGGTACGCCACGGCGGCCCAGGCATGACGAGCACCGCGCCGAGCGTCCCCGACCTCACCGACGAGGCGCTCGCCACGGTCACGGCCGAACTCGCCGAGACGGCGGCGGAGTACGACGACAGTGGCGCGATTCCGGTGCGCGGCTTGGAAGTCGCCCACCGCGCCGGCTTGCTGACAGCCACCGTCGGGCGGCAGTTCGGTGGCGCTGGGGCGGGGCCGCGTGAGACGGCACGCATCCTCACCGCGCTCGGCGAGGGTGACCCGTCGGTCGCGCTGATCGTGGCGAACACCCTGATGGCGCACGCCGCGCAGGCCGCGAACGCCCACTGGCCCAAAGCACTCTACGACGAGGTGCTTCGGCGGCCGGGACCCGCGCCGATCAACGCGATCAGGGCCGAGCCGGAACTCGGTGCGCCGGCCCGCGGCGGCCTGCCGAAGACGACGGTCCGGCGCACCGGGGCCGGCTGGGTACTGAACGGCCACAAGTCCTACGCGACGGGCGGGACGGCGTTGGCGTACCACCTGGTGTGGGTGGTGACCGATGAGCCAGGCGCCTCGCGGGTGGGTCACGTGATCGTCGCGGGGGACCTGCCCGGTATCACGTGGATCGACACCTGGGACCACTTAGGACTGCGTGCCTCGAACACCCACGACGTGATCTACGACGGCGTCGAACTCCCGGAGGACGCGTTCGTCGAGATCCCACGCGGCGCGGACGGTGTCTACCGTGACCCGGCGGCCACGACCGGGCCAGGCAGCTTCGGCCACCCCGCGCTCTACATCGGCGTGGCCAGAGCGGCCCGGCAGGCGTTCGGGGCGTTCACCCACTCCCGGGTACCGGCCGCGCTGGGCAGGCCCATCGCGACGACCGAGCGGATCCAGTCGGTCGCCGGCGAGATCGACCTTCAGATCGCACAGGCGGAAACCCTGCTGCACGGCGCACTCCTGCGCATCGAGGCCGGCGACGAGTCGGTGGTCCCACAGCTGTCAGTGATCAAGGTGGCGATCGCCCGCGCGGTCGTCGCCGCCGTGCAGACAGCGGTCGCCGCGCTCGGCAACCCGGCACTGTCCCGCCGCAACTCACTGGAACGCCACCTGCGCGACGTGCTCTGCGTCCGCGTCCACCCACCACAGGAGGACACGGCACTGCTCGCCGCCGGCCGCCGCGTGCTGGGCCTCTGAGGTCCGGCCGGCACGGGACACGAATGCTGTGACGGCAAGGTTCGCGGGCGAGCCCGCTTCGCGTGCAGTTCAAGCCGGCGGCCGCGCCACAGGCGGTGTCCCGAAAGACGCGCTCATGTCGTTGAACGTCCCGATCGCGTCGTTCAGGACACCGGCCACGTCCCCAACGCGTCCTTCGCGGGTGCGCACCCTGCGGGTGCGCACCCGCGAAGCGGGCCTGACCAGACCCTCCCTGCGAGGTGCGCCACCCGACAAGATCATCGGTGGATCCAGGTTGAGCGTCATCAGCGCGTCTTTCGGGACATGGGCGATGTCCCGATCGCGTCTTTCGGGACAACGCCTGGCGCCTTCGAGGCGTGCGGCCTGATCAGGTCGCGTCCCTCGCAATGTGTGGATACCTCGACGAGTTCATTGGTGGAGCCAGGGTGAGCGAGTCCAACGCACCCTTGGTAAAACAGTCCCGCTGAGCCTTATCCATCGCACCCAGCGGGAGGAAGGCGTCCTTCATGACACCGCGGGAGCATGGGCGGGGCCCGTCCGTTAGTGGGTGAGTAGCGGGAGCGTGCGGACGCCGGTCATGTTGGGGTTGGGCAGGAACTCCGGTGGGGACTGTGGGTCCGTGCGGAGTGTGGGGTAGCGGTCCAGCAGGATGTTCAGTGCTACCCGGCCTTCCAGGCGGGCCAGTGGTGCGCCGATGCAGAAGTGGATGCCTCGGCCGAAGGCGAGGTGTGGGTTCGGGTCCCGGGTGATGTCGTAGGTGTCCGGGGCGGTGAACTGTCGGGGGTCCCGGTTGGCGGCCGCGATCCAGATCAGTAGTAGCTCGTCGTTCGGGATGGTTTGGTTGCCTAGTTGGATCTCGGCGTTGGTGACTCGGCTGACCGCCGCGAACGGGCTGAGGTACCGCAGGGACTCCTCGATCGCGGCGGCGATCAGGGTGCGGTCGGCGCGTACGCGGGCCGCCGCCGCGGGGTTGCGGTCCAGGCAGAGTGTCGTGTTGCCCAGCAGCATCGTGGTGGTGATGTGCCCGGCGATCAGCAGGACCAGGGCGAAGTTCACGACCTGCGCGTCGGTCAGTCGTTCACCGTCCACTTCGGCCTCGACGAGCTTGCTCAGCAGGTCTTCGCCGGGGTTGCGCCTGCGCTGTGTGACGTGCTCGCCGAGATAGGCGGTGAAGTTCTTGATCTGCTCGATCGCGGCCTTCATCTCGCGTTCCTGTTCCGCGCTCTTGTCGGCGAGCGAGAACTGTTGCGTGCTGTCGAAGATGTTGTCGACCCACGTCTTGAACAGCCCACGGTCGCTCGCCGGCACGCCGAGCAGTTCGGCGATGACGATCACCGGCAGCGGGTAGGCGAGGTCGGCCACCAGTTCCAGGTGGTCGCGGTCGGCTGCCTCGTCGAGTAGTTCGTGCGTCAGCTCGGCGATCCTCGGCTCGAGGTTCGCGATGATCTTCGGCGTGAACGCGTGACTCACGAGGTTCCGCAGCTTCCGGTGCTCCGGCGGGTCCAGCTGGATGATGTTGCCCTCGGTGAACTCCGCCGTCTCGGGCACCTTCCGGTTGGTGTTCGACGAGAACGTGGCGGGATCGCTGAGCACCCGCAGCGCCTCCTCGTATCCGTAGACATACCAGATGCCCAGGTCAGGACGGTGTTCGACCGCCTCGTTCGGTATCTGGCCCAGCAGCCAGAACTGTTGGGGGTGAATGCCCCACGTTTCGGCAATTGTGCTCATGACGTTTCCCCATCGTCGTCAGAGTAGATCCATTTCTGGTATTCGCCGATGATGTTGTCGAACAGAGCGCCCAGTTCGTCGGCGGCAGCCGCGAGCACCCGCCGGCTCGGCTTGCCGGACGGCTCGAACGCGGCTCGGACGATGTGCGCCAGGGCGTCCGCCTTCGCCTCGTGGTCAAGGGCCTCGCTGTCCGGGTCGAGGCTTTCCGACAGGTAGAACCCGTTCTGCGTGGCTGACAGCGCGTACCGGAGGTTCGGCACGTCGCCACGCAGAAGACCGTGCCGGGTCAGGATTTCCAGGGTGTGGTCGGTCGCGGCCTGGTCCTGCCCGGCGTGCGGGCTGTCCCGCAGCTGGCCGAGCATCTCGACATCCCCGGTGAACAACGCCATCACCAGCGGATGCCGAAGGCAGATCAGAAAGCTGCTCCGGACGATGCGGTGCGGCCGGACCTCCGCCGGATCCGCACGCAACCCGGCGCGAAGCTCCTCGAGCACGGTGGACGACGCCCGCCGCAACAGCGCCTCGAACAGCTCCTGCTTGGTACGCCAGTGCAGGTAGACCGTGCCCTTGCCAATACCCGCCTGCCGGGAGATGTCCTCGATGGTGACCTTCCGGTACCCGTACCGCAGTAACAAACTGCCAGCTGCGTCGAGGATCCGGTCGGCCCGGCTCGGCTGATTCCCCATGACACCAACCCTTTGACCCTTTGACCAGAATCGCTGATCCGGTCAAACTCGACCGTAGCACACACTTTCAGCCGATGAAAGCACGCGCTGACATGCCCCGATGGGGTGGACTTGGCGCGGCGCGCGTGGGCTTTCGCCGGTGCCGGCCATAGCGTGACCGGCATGGGCAAGAGTTACGTGCCAGCCGTTTACCGGGAACTGGGCGAGATGCTGCGACGGATTCGTATCAAAGCGGACATGACCGAGACGCAGCTCGCGCGCCGGCTGGGCTGGCCGCTGACGCGGATCTCGCGCATGGAACACGGCCGCCGAACGTCGACCACGGTCGACGTCGTCCAGTACGCGGTCGCCTGCGGGATGAAGGCGCCGGAGGTGGGGCCGATCCTGGAGTTCACCAGGCGGGCCGAGTGCAAGCAGGGCTACTACCTGTCCGACAAACGCATCGATGGCTCACTGCAGTCGCTGATCGTCCACGAGTCCTCGGCAGAGCATGTGCTCAGCTACGAGCCCCAAGTGATTCCAGGCCTGTTGCAGACACCCGACTACGCCCGCGCTCGCATCCTCGCCGTCAACCCCACCATCGCCAAGGAACGCCTGGCAAGCGCTGTTCATACCCGAATGGAGCGGCGGCAGATTCTGAACCTGCCGAATCCCTCGCGATTCACCTTCTACATCCACGAACAGGCGTTGCGGCTCCGCGTGGGCACCGACAGGGTCATGCACGACCAACTGTTGCATCTCGTGCTCACGGCAGCGTTGGACAACGTCATTGTGCGGATCGTGCCGAGCCTGGCCCGTGTGTTCGGTGATGCGTTCCGCCTGATGGAGTTCAACGATTGCCAGCCCATCGTCTACCTGGACGGTCTCCGGTTCGGTGGCCTGATCCTCGAAGACTCCGACTATGTGAACAACTTCTACGAATTCGTGCCCATGCTCGCTGACGCTGCCTTGGATGAGGGACAATCCTCGGAGTTCGCGGCCGAACTGGCCGACGAGTACGACCGAGGGAGTCATTGGCGTGTCGGAGAGGTGGCGCACAAGCAGCTACAGCGGCGGCGAGGGAACGAACTGCGTGGAGGTGGCATGGCGGAAGAGCAGCTACAGCAACGACGAGGGTACGGACTGTGTGGAGGTAGCGTGGTCTCACCATCTCCCATCTACGAGCCTTGACGCGGTTCTGGTCCGCGACTCCAAGAACCCCACCGGCCCCATGCTCAGCGTCCCCACCGACGCGTGGCGTCAGCTTCTCGCCACCGGCGGCGGTTCGTAGGCCCGCACCGGCGGAACAGGCCCGTCATACCGCTCAACGGTCACCAGCACGTGGGCACCACTCGTGGCCTGGGTCAGCGTGGAGGTGCCGACGTCGCGCGTCAGAACATTGACGTTTCCGTTGACGCAGTCGGCGATCTCCGGCGCGCTGGGATCGAACCACGCGCCCGTGTGCATCCGCGCCACACCAGGCAGCAGAGCATCGGTCACGACAACACCCGCCAACAGGCTGCCCTGCGCACTCCGCACCAGCGCGACATCGCCACCCGCCAGACCGCGGGCGGCCGCGTCATCAGGATGAAGGCGCAGCGGCTCACGGCCGGCGACCTTCGTCGACTGGCTCGCGGCACCCATGTCGAGCTGGCTGTGCAGCCGGTGCGTTGGCTGGTTGCACAACAGATGGAGATCGAAGTCCTCGGCCAGCGGCGAACCCCACCACTGAGATGGTTCCCGCCACTCCGCGTGCCCGGCCACGTCGGGCAAACCGAAACCCGCGACCGTCGAGGAGAACAGCTCGATCCGGCCACTCGGCGTCGCAAGCGGGTGCGCTGCCGGATCAGCACGGAACGCGGCGAACACCGTGTCGCGGTAAGGATCCTGGGGAAGCGCGACGCCACCGTCACGCCAGAACTCCGCGAACGGCGGCGCGGGCGGTGACTCGGGGGCGGCCCGCCACTCCTCGTAGATCCGTTCCAGCCACTGCCGTGAGTCAAGGCCCTCTGCGAAGTCCGCGTCGAGCCGCGAAGCCAGCTGGGTGTAGATCCACAGTTCCTCGCGTGCGTCACCAACCGGCGGCACAGCCCGAGGGGACGCCCGCAAACGACTGTCCCCGGCGCCGGCCGCCACGTCGTCGCGTTCCAGCGTGCTCGCGACGGGAAGGACGATGTCGGCGTGGCGGGCGGTCGGGGTCCAGTGCGTCTCGTGCACCACGAACGTGTCCAGTGTGGACAGCGCGCGCCGAAGACGCCGCAGATCCTGGTGATGATGGAACGGGTTGCCGCCCGCCCAGTACGCGAGCTTCGTCGACGGCAACGTCAACGTCCCGCCGTTGTACGGGATATCCTCACCAGGGCGCAGGAGCAGGTCGCTGATCCGGGCGCACGGGATGAAGTCCGGCACCGGGTTGCTGCCCTGCGGGAACGTCGGGAGCCGGGCGCCGGCGATCCCCACGCCGTAGTCACCCATCGACCCGAAACCGTGCGCGAAACCGCCGCCGGGCAGGCCGATCTGACCGAGGAACGCCGCCAGCGTGAGCCCAGCGAAGACGGCCTGCTCACCACGTTCGCCGCGCTGCAGTGAGTAGACGACGTTGACCAGTGTGCGCCCGGCCGCCATCCGGTGTGCCAGTTCGCGGATCACGTTCGCGGGTGTCCGGCTGATGCGTGCCGCCCACTCCGGGCTCTTGGGCACGCCGTCCACCGAACCGAGCACATACCGGCGGACCTGGTCGGCCCCGACGGTGTGGGTGGCGAGGAACTCGTCGTCGACGAGGCCGTCGACCACGAGGACGTGGACGAGGGCGAGCATGACGGCGGTGTCGGTGGCCGGCATGACACCGACCCACTCGGCGTCGAGGTCGGGGAAGGCGTCGTCGCGCTGGGCCGACAGGGTCACGACCCGGGTGGTACGGCCCACGGCCCTGGCATGGCCGGACCCGATGTGGCGGGCGTGGCCGCCGGGCACCACCCAGGTGTTCGAGCGGCGTAGGCCGCCGAAGCTGACGAGCAGGTCGGTGTGCTCGGCGACGTCATCCCAGGATGTGGGCTTGTACCGCAGGTCGAGGGTCGCCTGGGCGCCGACGAGGTGGGGGAGCAGCACCAGGCTGGCGCCACGGCTGTAGTCGTTGATCGATCGGGTGTAGCCGCCGATCGTGTTGAGGAACCGGTGGAGCTGGCTCTGCGCGTGGTGCAGCCTGCCGGCGCTGCCCCAGCCGTAGGAGCCGCCGAAGATCGCCTGGTTGCCGAACGTGGACCGGACCCGTTCCAACTCGTGGGAAAGCAGGTCGAGCCCGGTGTCCCAGCTGACCTCGACGTACTCCGACAAGGGGTCGCCGCGTCCGGTGTCCGGGCCGGGGCCGTCGTCGAGCCAACGGCGGCGGACGCTGGGTCGTGTCACCCGCGAGCGGTGCCGGTGGGCGTCCACGACGTTGCCGATCGCCGGCGCGGCGTCGGGGTCGTCGGTGTGCGCCGTGACGACGTCACGGCCGTCGGCGGACACCTCGACCTGATAGGTGCCCCAGTGCGCGCTGGTCTCCTGGCTCACGGCCCGAGGCTAGTCGCGCGCACGGCCGCTGTTGATAAGACTCCTGAATGGGATTCGATCCCCATTTCGTCTTGGACCGCGTGGTCAGCCCGCTTTTAGGTTCGTCCCATGAACAACCCCCGCACATTCCGTATGCTCGCCTGCCTCGCTGCCGTCGTCGTCCTGGCCGCGTGTGGCCCCGGCGCCGGAGCGGATGCGGGCAGCGCTTCCAGCACGCCGAAGCAGGGCGGCGACGTCACGTTCCTCATCGACTCGCTCGGCGACACCTGGATTCCCAACAACAGCGCCATCTCCAGCTTCCAGGGCCACATCTGGGGCCACCTCACCGACAAGCTCGTCTACGTCGACGAGAAGGGCGAGGTCAGCCCGTGGATCGCGGAGAGCTGGGACCAGAACGACACCGCGACGGAGTTCACGCTCCACCTGCGTGACGGCGTCACGTTCTCCGACAGGACGCCGCTGGACGCCGCGGCCGTCGTCGCCAATCTCGACATCTGGGCCAAGGGCGACCCGGCCAGGGGCATCAACCCGATCGGGCTGTTCCCGAAGACCTATGACCACGCCGAGGCCGTGGACGCGACCACCGTCAAGGTGTTCTTCAAGGCGCCGACGCTGGGCTTCATCCCGACGCTGGGCTACCACGGTTCGATCCTGATCTCGCCGAAGTCCATCGCGCTGCCCGCCGAGGAGCAGGCCGACCTTGCGAAGGACATCGGCAGCGGTCCGTTCGTCGTCGCCTCCTGGAAGGAAGGCGACAGCGTGGTCCTCAAGAAGCGCGCCGACTACGACTGGGCGCCGGCGGCACTCGAGCACAATGGACCGGCCTACCTGGACTCGATCACCTACAAGATCGTCGCCGAGCCGTCGGTGCGTACCGCCGCCGTCCAGTCCGGACAGGCCGACGTCGCCTACAACCCGTCCCCGCAGGAGCTGCAGTCCTTCTCCGACCAGGGCTTCACCACCGCGACCCCGCGTTACCTCGGGTTCGTCAACGGCTACGCCATCAACACGAAGGTCGCGCCGTTCGACGACGTGAAGGTCCGGCAGGCGCTCCAGCACGGCATCGACCGGGACGAGATCATCTCGACGGTCTACACGAAGGACTGGCTCGCCCCGGAGTCGCTGTTCCAGAGCAACGTTCCCGGCGCGACCGACCACAGCAAGGACTTCGCCTACGACGCCTCCCAGGCGAACCAGCTGCTCGACGAAGCGGGCTGGGCCAAGGGCGCCGACGGTATCCGTACCAAGGATGGCAAGCAGCTCGAGCTGACGCTGTACTCGAACCCGTACCTGGCGACCTCGAAGTCGGTCGACGAACTGGTCGCCCAGCAGTTGGAGAAGGTCGGTTTCAAGGTCAACATCCAGTCGTTCGACGTGGTGACCTACGGCGAGCGGGTCAAGGTCGGCAGCCCGAGCGTGGCCGCCTACGAGGTCACCCGCAGCTTCATCGACGCCGGCACGGTGGCCGGGGTCCTCACCGACGCCAACAAGGGCGAGAACTGGTTCGGGCTCGGCCAGAGCGACCAGAAGCTCGTCCAGCTCGCGACCGGCGTGGCCAGCGCCAAGAGCGTCGACGAGCGTGCCCCGATCCTCGACGAGCTGCAGGGATACGTGCTCCAGCAGGGCTACTTCGTCCCGCTCACGCAGATCGTCCAGCGGATCTACCTGCAGTCGCCCCGCCTGCACGGCGTGACCTACAACGGCATCGCGTACGCCAACTACTACACCGCCTGGCTCTCATGAACTCCGCCTACGCGAAGTACGTGGTGAAACGCGTCCTCCAGGCGATCGTCGTCATCCTGCTGGCGTACGTGTTCACGTTCGTCGTGATCAGCGTGCTGCCCGGCGACCCGGTCACGAACACGCTGCGCAACCCGCAGAACGGGTTCACCGAGGAGGAGATCGGCAGGATCGTCGCCTACTACGGGCTCGACCAGCCGGTGTACGTGCAGCTGTGGGAGTCGCTGACCCGGTTCGTGACCGGTGACCTCGGTGTCTCGCTGCGGTCGGGCCTTCCGGTGAGCCGGATGATCGGCGAGGTCGTCGGCTCGACGCTCGTCCTCGCGTCCTCGGCGCTGGCGGTGGCCCTGGTGCTGGCGTTCGCCATCGGGTTCGGCACCCAGTACCTGCCGAAGCGTTACGGGCAGGGGTGGTTGCGTGCCTTCCCGTCGCTGTTCCTGTCGGTGCCGAACTTCGTGATCGGCCTCCTGCTGATCAACATCTTCGCCTTCCAGCTCGGGCTGTTCCGGGTGATCGACGCCGAGGGCGGGTGGGCGACGTTCTTCGCCGCCGTCGCCCTCGGCATCCCGGTCTCCGCGCGGGTCGCCGAGGTGCTCATCGCCAACCTCGACCACGAGGCCGGCCAGGAGTACACGTCGGTCGCCCGCTCCCGCGGCCTCGGCCAGGCCCGGCTTTTCCTACGTCACCTGCTCAAACCGTCGTCGCTGCCGGTCGTCACCGTCATCGCGCTGGTCGTCGGCGAACTGCTGGGCGGTGCCGTCATCACCGAGCAGATCTTCGGGCGCACCGGCATCGGCAGCCTCGTGCAGCGGTCGGTGACCACACAGGACCTGCCGGTGCTGCAGGCGGTGGTCACGCTCGCGGCGGTCGCCTTCGTCGTCGTGAACCTGATCGCAGACCTCGTGTACCCGCTGCTCGACCCGAGGGTGAAGCTCGGCGAGGCCAGGGTGGAGGTGGCCGCGTGACCGCCCTTGCCGTGCCGGAGGCGGTGGTCCGCCGGTCGGCCACCTGGGTGCCACCCACGGTGGTCGTGTCGTTCGTCGTCGTGGTGGTCGTGCTGTCGTGGTCGCTCGTCCCCGGCCTGTTCACCGGTCAGGATCCCGCTCGCGGTGTGCCGGCGGACAAGTTCCTCGGGCCGGGCGGGGCTCACTGGTTCGGCACCGACCATCTCGGGCGCGACCTCTTCGCCAGGGTCGTGCACGGCACCGCGTCCTCGGTGACCAGCGCGCTGATCGCCGTGGGCATCGCCGTGCTGCTCGGCGGTCTGATCGGGCTCGTGGCCGGCTTCCTCGGCAGGTGGGCAGACGCCGTGCTCGGCCGCCTTGTCGACGTGCTCCTCGCGATCCCGGAGTTCCTGCTCGCCGTCGTCGTGGTGAGCGCGCTCGGCTTCCAGACAACGAACGCGGCGATCGCGGTCGGCGTCTCCGCGGTGGGCATCTTCGCCAGGGTCATGCGGGCGGAGGTGCTGAAGACCCGCCGTGCAGTGTTCGTCGAGGCGTCCTATCTGCAGGGCGGGTCGCGGTGGCACATCCTCGTGCGGCACGTGCTGCCCAACGCGTCGCGCTCGCTGCTGTCGCTCGGTGTGTTGCAGTTCGGGTACTCGATCCTGCTGATCGCCAGCCTCGCGTTCCTCGGTTTCGGTGACCCGCCGCCGGCGTCCGACTGGGGCCTGCTCGTGTCCGTCGGCAAGGACTACCCGCTGGCGCCATGGCTGGTCTACGCGCCCGCTCTCGTCATGATCGCCACCGTCCTCTCCGTGAACAGGATCAGCCGATGGCTCCGCAGAACCGACTGACACTCGAACGCCCGTCCACGGCCACCGACACCCTGCTGCGCGTCGAGGGACTGTCCGTGGCGTACGGCAACCATCAGGTCGTCCACGACGTGAGCTTCGGTCTCCGGCGCGGCGAGAGTCTGGCGCTCATCGGCGAGTCGGGCTCGGGCAAGTCGACCATCGCCCGCGCGGTGCTTCGCCTGCTGCCGCAAGGAGGGCGGGCGCGGGGCGTCGTGGAGTACGCCGGGCAGGACGTGCTTTCGTTGTCCGAACGGCGTTTCCGGCCGCTGCGCGGGCGTGCCATCGGGTTCGTGCCCCAGGATCCCGCGAACGCGCTCAACCCCGTGCGAACCGTTGGCGCACAGGCGAACGAGGCAGCCGCCCTGCTCGATGTGCGTGACCGCAAGGAACTGGTGCTGGAGAAGTTCGCCCAGGTGGGCCTCGACGATCCGGTCCGCGTCTACGACTCCTACCCACACCAGCTGTCCGGGGGCATGCTCCAGCGTGTCCTCATCGGACTCACCGTGCTGCCCCGGCCGGCACTGATCGTCGCCGACGAACCGACGTCCGCGCTGGACGTCACCATCCAGAAGCGCATCCTCGACCTGCTGACGCGACTACAGCGCGAACTGGAGATCAGCCTGGTCCTGATCACGCACGACCTGGCGATCGCCGCCGAACGCGCGGACTCCCTCGTCGTGCTCAAGGACGGCGCCGTCCAGGAGGCAGGTGACACGGCGACGGTGTTCACCGCGCCGGAGTCGTCGTACGCCCGCCAACTCCACGCCGACGTCCCGGCGCTCAACCCCGGCCGCTACCAACACCTGCGTACTGCCGGCGGTGGCGAACCGAAGATCGAGGTCACCGGGTTGACGAAGACGTTCGGGACCGTGACCGCCGTCGACGACGTGTCGTTCACCGTCGCGGCGGGCACCACCCACGCACTGGTCGGCGAGTCCGGTTCGGGGAAGACGACCACCATCCGCCTGCTGCTCGGGCTCGAGAAGCCCGACGCCGGCAGCATCACGGTGGCGGGGGAGGAGGTGGCCGGCCGGTCGCACGCGTCGCTCCGCACGATCCGCCGGCATCTGCAGCTGGTCTACCAGAACCCGTTCACCTCACTCGATCCGACGTGGAAGGTCTCGCGTCTCGTGCGGGAGCCACTCGACCGCTACGGCGTCGGTTCCCATCAGGAGCGTGTGTCACGCGTGCGCGAGGCACTCGATTCGGTTGGCCTGAGCGAGGATCTGCTCTCCCACAGACCCACGGCGTTGTCGGGCGGACAGCGCCAGCGGGTCGCGCTCGCCCGGTCACTGGTGCTCAGGCCTGACGTGATCGTGCTCGACGAGCCGACCTCGGCGCTCGACGTCAGTGTCCAGGCCGGCATCGTCGAGGTGCTGCTGTCGCTTCAGGCTTCGTTCGGCCTGACGTACGTGTTCGTCTCGCACGACCTCGCGCTCGTGCGGCAACTCGCGCACACCGTCTCGGTCATGCACAAGGGTTCTCTCGTGGAGAGCGGACCGGTCACGTCCATCTTCGACGACCCCCAACAGCCCTACACCCGGGCACTCCTCCACTCGATCCCGGCAGGCGTCTCATGACGCGGCTCGGCTTCAACACCCGGGTGTCGTTCAGCGACGACCGCGGCCCATCGCAAGGACTGGCCGACGGCGTCTCGCTGTTCAAGGCGGCCGAGGCGCTCGGCTACCAGTCCGGATGGGTCTACCAGCGACACTTCGACCACTACCTGTCGTCACCTCTTCCGTTCCTCGCGGCCGCAGGCCAGCACACGCACCACATCACGCTCGGCACGGCGGTCCTCCCGATGCGGTACCAGGACCCGGTTTTGCTGGCCGAGGCCGCCGGCGTCACGGACCTCCTGGTCGGCCGCCGCCTCCAACTCGCCGTCGCCACGGGCGCCAACGCCACGTTCGACGCGGTGTTCGGCGCCGCGGACACGGACACCCGAACGGAAGCGGAACGCCGACAGGACCGCTTCCTCGCCGCCATCGCCGGGGAGACGCTGCACATCGTCGACGGACCGGGCCAGGGCGCGCCGGTCGGAACCGAGCTGAAGGTCACGCCGCACAGCCCCGGCCTGCGGTCACGGGTCCGACAGGGCGCGGGCAGCCTCGGCTCGGCAACTCGCGGAGCCGAACTCGGGATAGGGCTGATCACCGGCACCGTGCTACACGGCCTCGCCGAGGGCGAGACGTTCGGGGCGCACCAGGCCCGCCTCATCAGGTCCTACCGCACCACGTGGCGGGAGAAGTACGGAACCTCGCCGCCGCCGGTGGCCGTCGCCGCGTCGATCCTGCCCGGCACCACAGCGGAGCTGAGGGAGACCTACGGCGCCTACGACCACCAGCGCCGCACCGAGGGCATGCACGCCTCCCGCCCCAAGGGGGCTCTGGAGCCGGTCACCGACCTCCCGGCGGGCATGCGCATCAGCCCCGTCTTCCATGGCACCCCTGACGAGGTCACCGAGGCAGTGCTCGCCGACCCAGGCCTGGCGGAGGCCGACGAGATCGTGCTGTTCCTCCCACCCGCGTTCGGCCTCGCGGAGAACGTGCGGCTGCTCACCGACCTCGTCCAGACCGTGGCACCGGCCCTCGGATGGACCCCGACCACCTGACCCGTTGGCTCCGTCGCGTGCGGGGGGGCATCGCTGATCCACCGGTGATCTTGTCGGGTGTCGCGCCTTGCGGGGACGTGCTGGCCTGGTCAGGCCCGCTTCGCGGGCGTCGGGCGCGCAGCGCCCGGCTGGTGTCCTGAAAGACGCGATGGGGACGTTCAACGACATGAGCGCGTCTTTCAGGACATTGCCCGTGGCGTGAACACGCCGTTCGCTGCGCGAAGCGGTCTTCGCCCGCTCCGCTTTGTTTACGCGCGTCGGCGGGCGGCCTCGCCGCCGCCGACATTGCTGGTGCTGTGACCGATACGTTTGCCGGCTCGCTCAGCCGCGCCGGTAGGTTGCCGACTGTGAAAGGCGCTGCCCAGCTGTGAAAGGCGCGTTGGGCTCGTTCAGCGCTATGAAAGCTCCTTTCACCACACCGGTTGCGTGGTGAACGCGCCTTTCACCGCGCGAACGGCGAAGGCCCGGCGAACCGTCTGGTCGTTGCGGTGGCCGGGTGATCGCGCTGGGCGTGAGGAAGGATTCATCGCGCGGTGGCTAGACCGCTGGTGCTGGGGTTTGGCCAGGTGCCGCGTTGGCGCAGTAGCGGCAACACGCCTTCGCCGAACCAGTAGGCCTCTTCGAGGTGGGGGTGGCCGGAGAGGATGAACTCGTCGATCCCGATGGCGTGGTATTCCTCGATTCGGTTGGCGACCTCGGCGTGGTTGCCGACCAGGGCGAGGTCCGCGCCGCCGGGTACGAGGCTGACGCCGGACCACAGGTTCGGGTAGACCTCGAGTTTGGACGCGCCGCCACCGTGCACGGTCACCATTCGGTTCGCGGATCCGTTGTGGGGGTTGGGTTCCAGCGCGGCGAGCAGTCGGCGTGCGTCGGCCCATGCTTGGCCTGAGGTGTCGCGGGTGATCACGTGCAGACGGATGGCGAAGCGGGGTATGTGGTCGGTCGTGTGGCGGATGCGCTCGATCCGGTCGGCGATCGTCGGCGGTGGTTCACCGCCGGTGAGGTGGACGTCCGCGTGCTGTGCGACGGGACCGTTGCGGTAGACGGGCGGCACGGGTTGTGGGACGCGGGACAATGCCGCGCGTTCCACCTGGATGTGTTCGCCGTGGAACGTGACCTCCTCGCCCTGCCAGAGGGCGCGCAACACCCGCAGGAACTCGTCGGCGCGGGTCAGGCGGTCGTTATCGTCGAGGAAATCGCCGTGTTCGTCGGTGGTGGTGTCCACTTGGAACAGTAGGCGGCCTCCAGAGTGGCGCTGGAACGTGGCCGCCATCCGTGCGGCGAGGGCCGGTGATATCTGTCCCGGCCGGACCGGCACCAGGAACTTCAGCCTGCTTGTCGTGCCGGCCAGCATGGCGCTGGTCAGCCAGGCGTCCTCGGACCACCTGTCGAGCGGGGCGACGACGCCGGTGAAGCCGAGTTGTTCGGCGGTGCGGGTGATCTGGCTGAGGTAGTCGAGCGTCGCGGGGCGGTCACCTCGGGCGCTCAACGAGCCGACACCCGGACCGCCGGCCACCAGGTAACGGCTGTCCCCGCCGGTGGGCAGGACCCAGTGGAACCGCGGCGTCATGCGGGGCGCCCCAGGCCGAACCCGCTTCGGTGGAACACCAACGGGAGTGCGCGGTCGACGTGTGCCGCGGTGTGGAGTCGCAAGAGGACGATGGTGTGGTCGCCTGCCGCGATGTGTTGGTCGATGGTGGTGTCGAACCAGGCGATGCCGTCGGTGAGGGTGACCGCGCCGTTGTCGTTGACGGTGACGTCGAGGCCGGCGAAGCGGGTGGCCACGGGGCCGGCGAGCTGTCGGGCGATGGTGTGGTGGTGGTCGGCGAGCACGGTCACGCCGAGGTGGCCGGCGCGGCGTAGCGCGGGCCAGGTCCTGGAGGTGTTGGCGATGGAGAACGAGACCAGTGGTGGATCCAGCGACACCGAGGTGAACGAGCTCGCGGCGAGGCCGACGAGCTGGTCGTCGACCTGCGTCGCGACGGCGACGACCCCGGTCGGGAAGGTGCCGAAGGCTGCGCGCAGCCGGGCTGGTTCCAGGCTTTGTTCCGTTTCGAGGCGGCTGTCACCACGCACTGGACTCGACCTCATGACATCGAGCATGACTCGCGCATCACGCACTGTCCAACGATGTTTGACGATGCGGTTCCATCACGCTTCATGATGGATTCACTGGTCGCGGACGAGGACGTGCATGACCTGGTCGCGACGGACGTGCACATAGACGAAGCGGAGCAGTCCGCCGATCGGCATGATGACGAACAGGAACACGATCATGACGATGCTTGCCCCCTCACCGCTGTCCGCGAAGGCGGCGGCGATGACCAGCACGAGGGTGAGCAGGCCGCACAAACCGACGAGCACGCCGAGGAAGCGGCCTGTCCTGGGGCGGACCAGTGTGGCCCGCCGCGTGCCCTGGTTCATCAACAAATAGCCTCTGGAGATCAGGTCCGCGACCGTGTTCTCCATCTCGAGGTTGTTGTCGACGACTACCGACTTGCCGCGCATGCGCTGTTCCTTTCCCCTGCTACCAGGTGAGTGCGTCGAGCGCGATGGTTCCTGCGCCGGGCGCGACCTCCAGCCCGATGGCGCCGACCGCCGACACGGCTGGGACCTGCCAGGTCACCGTCACCCATTGCCGCGCCGGTAGCCGGTGTTCGGCGCCTGCGGGGAAGACCGGACGGCTCTGGGGATCGCGGACGAACGGCCGCACGGTGAGGTCGTGGTCGGCCCAGACCTGGTAGGTGACCGACGTTCCGGACCGCAGGCCGGTGAGTCCGCGAGTGGTGCCCACCGCGGCGTGGCCGTTCGGGTCGGCGTCGAGCAACAGCGCGTGCGTGCCGTGCTGGGCGATGTCGGTTGTGTTGCGTGGGTTGGCGTCGCCGTAGAGCTCGGACCAGCCCTGTGTGGTGCCGTCCTCGAAGTCGAACCTCACGTCGATCGGTGGTGGGGTGCCGCCGCCGAGCGCGGCGAAGAACGCCTCACCCTGGTGGGTGAGCGTGGTTTCGCCTTTGAGGAGCGCGAAGTCGCCGTGGTCGGTCGCGGTGTAGCTCATCGCGCCGGCGAACAGCGGGCCGAGGTTCCGCAGCTGCGCGATTGCCCTGGTGGTCCACTCCTTGATCTTCGGGGCGTCGGAGTAGGCCGGGCTGGGGAAGTTCGGGTCGACGTTCCACTCGGAGATGAAGAACGGCAGTGTTCTCCCGATCGCTTCCTGGACCTCGTTCTCGATGTTCTGGACGTGGGTGGCCCACTTCGGGATGTCGGCCAGGCAGGCGTCCCAGCTCTCGTTGGCCTTGTCGCAGACGTATTCGTGCCAGGACAGGTAGGCCGGCGGGTTGTCCTCGGCCAGCCGGACGAACGTGCCGACATAGTCCGCGTCGGCCTCGAAGTTGACCGGGCCGACGAACCTGTACTCCTCGGGCGCCCGCTCACGCAGTTCGGGGACGACCGCGTTCCAGGTCCGCGCGTACTCGTCGGCGTCGATCCCCGCCAGGTCGGACTCGTTGCCGAACTCCAGGTACACGCGGGCATCGCCGAACACCTGCGTCGCGAGGTCGATGCGGCGCAGGTTCTCCCGCAGCACGAAGGCGTCGTCCCCGGCGGCGGGGCCGCGCAGGATCAGCACGGGCGTGGCGCCGGTGTTCTTCGCCGCTCGCATGACCTTGAGCAGCAGGTCGTCGCCGATGGGGGTGGGGTTGCCGTCGAAGGTGCCCCGCAGCGGCACACGGACCAGGGGAATGCCCTTGTCCCGCAGCAGCTTCTGGGTGGCCGCGCTGTTCACCAACGTATCGTTGGCGCTGTAGAACGACATGTTCACCCCGAAAGGGGGGTCGGCCGCGGCCGTGTCGACCGGGGTTTCGGCCGCGGCGGTGGGCACGGCCAGCAGGACGGCGAGGGCCGCGATCGGTGGGTCGTCGTCGTGGCCGCCGCGGTGGTGGTCGCGCTCGGCGTCGTGGTCGGTCTGCAGTGGTTCGGCCAGTCGTCCGTCAAGTACGGGTTCGAGGCCGGCGACGACCGGTGGAGCCCCCTGTGGGGCGGGGACAAGGTCACCTACGAGGCCACGGCGGCCGTGGCGTATGAAGGCCAGCAGTCCCTGCAGGTCACCACGATCCTGGCGAGCGACGACGAGGACAAGTCGATCGGCATCACGCACGGCGTGGAGTCGCTGCGTCCCGGCATGAAGGTGACCATGTATCTACGGGTGCCGACAAAGCAGAAGGCGAGCATCCGCTTCTTCGCCTACGACTCGCGATCTGATGAGGCCTGGGCGCCAGAAACGCCAGGGCCCGGCAACGAGATTCCACTGCCCACCGACACCGACTGGACGGAGTACGTCTGGACGGTGCCGGAGGTGGACGAGGTCACCGCGATCGGCGTCGAGATCTATCAATGGACGGACGAGCCGGTGACGATCTGGCTCGACGCCGTGAACTGGTGACTTGCGCGGAACCCTTCTGCGAGCGTGGGCCGATGCCGAGGTCGTAAAGCCGTTCAGCGTTTTCTGTTGCGGGCCTTCAGTTCGCGGACCGCGGCGCTGGTGAGCGTGGTCGCGGTGTGGACGACGCTTGTGATTGCCTCCTCCGGTGCGAGGCCGCACTGGTCGACGAGGCAGAAGAGTGACTCGGCGGCGATGACGACCGCGAGGTCCCGCTTGAGTGCGGTCAGCAGCGGATCGTCGTCGTTCAGGCGTGTGGCCCATGGTGCCAGTGCGTGATCGATGAGCCCGAACCGTAGGCCTGGCCGGGTGGGGACGGCTTCCGCCGGATTTCCGATGGTGGCCGCGATCGTGAGGATCGCGTTGTACGTGCGACGTTTCTGGTTCACGCGGCCGTGCTCGGTCGTCATGAGCGTCTACCCTCAGGACCAGAGAGCACGGCCGGGTCGATCTTCCCAGCGAGGAGAGCTTTGTGACCGCTACCTACACCTTCGACATCTTCGCCACCCTCGACGGCTTCGCCTCCTACAGCGCCAGCGGCGACTGGGGCGGGTACTGGGGCAAGCAAGGCCCCGAGTTCCTCGATCGCCGCCTCGCCCTCTACCGCGAGGAGCAGCGGATGGTCCTCGGTGCCAACACCTTTCGCCAGTTCGTCGAGGCGCTGGGCCCGAGCACCGAGGAGTCCAAAGTGAGCGATCCGGTGAACACCCGGATGCGAAACCTGCCGACGACGGTCGTGTCCACCACGCTGCGGGAACCGCTCAACTGGCCGGACGCGACCATCGTGAGCGGTGACGCCGTCGATGTCGTCGCCCGGCTCAAGGAGGAGTCCGAGATGCCGTTGCGCTCGCACGGCAGCCTGTCGCTGAACCGGGCGCTGATGGCCGCCGGCCTGGTCGACCGCCTCCAGGTGACATTCTTCCCGGTGATCACCGGCCAGACCGGGGCGGAACCGATCTTCCAGGGTGCGGCCGACTTCGACCTCGAGCTGATCGAGAGCCGAACACTCGACGGCCACACCCAGGAGCTCATCTACCGGCCCATCCCGCACGTACGGTGATCGCTGCTCACATCGTCGGCACCGCGACGCCCGCCGCACGCAGGGCGTCGGTGGTCACCGCTGGTACGTACCGGCCGAAGCGCAGTTCGTAGGAGCCCTTGCGGTCATGCTTGAGCCCCTCCACCACGCCCTCGACGGCCAGCGCCGGCTGCGCGAACCGTTGGGGCAGGTCGGCTGGCAGTGCCAGCAGTCCGAGGCGTACGGCGGTGACCGCGACTCGTCCACCCTTCTCGGACTGTTCCGCCAGGAACGGATCCGCGAGCAGGCCATCGAAGGCACGCTCGGTACCGCCGGTCTCGATCGAGCGCACGTCGGTGACGGACCGCAGCACGTGGAAGAACCGGGCCAGGACCGGCGAGCCGTCGATCGGGTCGTAGTGCAGGTGCGTCTTGGCGCCTGGGCCGATGAGCGGCACCTTCTCGATCTCGTATCCCATTCGGACGGTCGCGCGGCCAGGCCCACTGTCCAACTGCTCGCCCGTGTCGTCGAGCTGCGCCCACTGCCCGAGCACCACGTCGACGTTCGTGACGCCCTCCGGCGTCAAACCGATCCTTTCCAACGTGTCCCGCGACTGGGCGATCAACCGACGACTCGAGCGCTCGCCAAGGCGATACACCACACCGTCCGGTGTGTCGGACTTCTCCACATCGGACCATTCCCGCCGCTCGTCATCGAACCGATCGAACAGGCTGGCGTTGCGGCCGCGTATCGCACCGCTGGCCGAGAAGAACTCGACCTGGCCGGCCTTGCTGGCCAACGCGTGACCGAACGGCAGCTCGACCTCGATCGCGTCGCGCGCACCGACCAGGTCGGCGAGAGCCGCGATCGAAGCCGCCCGTTCTCTGGCGGTCTGTGCGTCGGTGACCGCCAACGGCATGCTGGCGGGCACGTCCGGCAGTTCGGTACGAAACTCGATGTCCTTCAGCAACAGCGACATTGGTTGCCCCCTCAGCAGGTTCCGCGTGCGGTCCAGAAGCTTCGTACGCCCGTCGGGTCGGACGGCTCGGCTTCTCGGAGGCGTTCGTTGTACGTCGGCGCCGCGTCGGTCGTCGCACGCAGGTACGCCCACTGCACCTGTGATCCCTCGACGATCTCGTTGGCCTCCGCCCACGCCTCGCGGACGGGAATGTCCCACAGGAAGAGGAACATGTAGTGGGCCCATGCGGCGTAGATGGCGAACCACGTGCCGCGCGAATCCTGCCCTCCTCCCGAGTAGGACGAGTTGTGGAACCCGCACATGTAGTGCAGTCGCTCGAAGGCCGGGATCCAACGTCCCACCGGGTTGGACGACGTGTGTTCCAGGAGCGCGCACGCGTGGGTGGCGAAGATCTCCAGGTCACTCTTGCCGAAGTCCACCGCGTCCCCGGTGGTCACGTTGCTTCCCCAGACCGAGAACCCGCTGGGCGAGCCGTGGCTGGACATCATGAGCGCGTCGACCTCGTCGGTGCGCTCCACCCAGTTCGCCGTCGTGACGAAGTCCTTCTCCAGCACATCGGAATCGCCGTGATCCTGAGTCCAGTCGAACTGGCTCAGCCCGGCCAGGGTCGAGGCGAATCCCTGGGCCTCCAGTCTTCTTCCGTCGATTCCGTCCTTGATCCACCATGACCCCAGGTTGCGTGCCATACTCACTCCTTTTCGTCGGGAAAGTAGACACGCTAGGTAACACCTGTTGCGTGAATCCACGGTCCGGAGGAATACCCTGGGGCGAAATTAGGTGCACTATTGGGCATCGCCATGGTCCGGCGATTCTTGGCGATTACGGTAGCGGGATGGAAATATACTTTCTATGGGTGCCAGGAATATCCGGGTCGGTGCTTCGTTGACCATGGTGTGACAACACTTGGACTGATCGGCAGCGGGCACATCGGCTCGACCGTCGCCCGGCTCGCACTGGCGGCCGGGTACGACGTGGTGCTGAGCAACTCCCGCGGCCCGGAAACCCTCACCGACCTGGTCACCGAGCTGGGTCCGAAGGCCCGCGCGGCGACCGCGGCGGGTGCCGCGCGGGCCGGGGACATCGTCGTGGTCTCGATCCCCGTGAAGAGCGTCCGGGACGTCCCGGCGGAGCCGCTGGCCGGCAAGGTGGTCATCGACACCGGCAACTACTACCCGGCCCGCGACGGCCACTTCGCCGAGCTGGACAGCGGCGAGCTGACCACAACCGAACTGGTGGCGCGGCACCTGTCGGGGGCCCGGGTCGTGAAGGGGTTCAACAACATCTTCTACCGTCACCTCGCCGAGTTGGCTCGCCCAGCCGGCGCCCCGGACCGCAGCGCGATCGTCATCGCGGGCGACGACCAGGACGCCAAGAAGGCCGCGTCGGAGTTCCTCGACGACATCGGCTACGACACCGTCGACGCCGGGCCGCTGTCGGAGGGCTGGCGCTTCGAGCCCGGCACCCCCGCCTACGGTCCGCCCTACGCGGGTGGCGCGGACAACTTCTGGGAGACGTCCGGCCACCCGGCCGGCGTGGACACCCTCCGTGAGGCGCTCGCGGCCGCGCAGCGCTGACGCGGAGTCAGCTCGAATTCACACCTCGCGGGGAACAAGCTCCCCTAATGGGTGCATTTTGCTGCTGTCGCTGTTCGCGAAGTAATGGCACGGCTGGGTTGGAGTGAATTCGGCGCGCGGATGGGTTCACCCGCGCGCCGACGCCTTTCATGACAGTGTGCTACCCCATCGCACGAAAGGCTGGTCACCCATCCCGGAAGCGTGAGAATCGGTTCTTCCCAGGCGTCCGGCGGTATTTTGGACGTTGGCAAATGTTGGGGGCAATCGAGGTCCGGCAGCAGATGAGACGTGAAACAGCACCTGCGATCCTCCGTCCCACCAGGCTGCGACGGTGGTGGGTCGGCCGGTCGGTCCGGGTGAAAGGGCTGATCGTCGTCGCGATCCCGCTCATCGCGTTGATCGGCATCGGTATCACCGGCCTCGTGTTGGCCGACAGCGCGAGCGACGCGCGCGCGACGGCCAGACGCGCCAGCGCACTGAGCACCGCCGCGAACGCGGTCCTGGTCGACGTGTTGAACGCGGAGACCGGCGCGCGCGGATACGCGTTGACGAGGGATCCGGTGTTCCTGGATCCGTACGACCTGATGCGCACCCGAATCGACGCCGAACGCGCGGCGCTGCGCGAAGCCGCTGCCGTCGGCGGGGACACCGCGGGTCAGCGGTCGGTCGACGAGGCCGCCGGCGCCGTGCTCGCCGATCTCACCCAGCTGATCTCGACGGTCGACCAGAACGGCTCCTCCGGGCAGATCACCGCCCTGTTGCAGACCAGCAGGGCCGACATGGACCAACTCCGTGCCAGGGTCGCCGACCTCATCGCCGCCCCGGCGAGACTGGTGGCCAGGCAACGCGCCAACCTCGACGCGTTGCAGTCCGCGGTCACCAGGCTCAACATCGGGGGCCTCGCGGTGGGCGTGCTGGCCGGGCTGCTCGGCGTCGCTCTGTTCACCTCGGGTATCTCCCGGCGGGTCGCCGAAGCGGCGGTGAACGCCGACCGGCTGGGACAAGGTCGGCCGCTCCGGCCGGTCACGGACTCCGGCGACGATCTCGGCCGGCTGGCCCGCTCGCTCGTGCGGGCAGAGGAACTCCTGACCACCCGCACGGCCGAGATAGCGGCGGCCCGCGACGAGGCGCTGCACGCCACCCAGGCCAAGAACACCTTCCTGTCCAACACGAGCCACGAACTGCGGACTCCGCTGAACTCCATCCTCGGGTTCACCCAGCTGCTGGAACTGTCCGACCTCAGCGACGATGACCGCGACAGTGTCACCCGCATCCTGGTCGCCGGGCGACATCTCCTCGCACTGATCAACGAACTGATCGACACCGCTCGCATCGAGTCGGGTGAGCTGTCCCTGTCCGTCGAGCCGGTGTCGGTCGAGCCACTCATCCGGGAAATCAGCCTGCTGCTTTCTCCACTGGCGGCTCAGCGATCCGTCACGATCGTCCACGACTGCGCGCTCTCCGCGCTGGCGGTGCACGCCGACCGGCAACGGCTCCGGCAGGTCGTCATGAACCTCATGTCCAACGCCGTGAAGTACAACCGCCGGGGCGGCACCATCACGACCAGCTGCCGGCTCGACAACACCGGCCGGGTCGAGATCATCATCGCCGACACCGGTCCCGGCCTGTCAGAGGACAGCCTCCAGCGCCTGTTCGTTCCGTTCGATCGCCTCGGCATCGAGCAGACCGGGATCGAGGGCACCGGGATCGGGCTCCCGCTGGCGAAGGCGCTCACCGAGGCGATGGGCGGTCACCTGTCCGCGGCCAGTGTGCTGGGCGAGGGATCGGCGTTCACCGTCAATCTGCGCCGTGCTCCGGACATGCTTCCCCACGAGCCGACCGGCGTGCCGCGGCCGGCCCCACACTCCGCCGCCGCGGGCCACGTTCGTGTGCTGTACATCGAGGACAACCCCAACAACATCGAGGTCGTGTCCCGGTATCTGAAGAACAGGGGAAACACGGCCCTGATCACCGCCCAGTCGGGCCGGGCCGGCATCGAACTCGCGATCCGGGACACCCCCGACGTCATCCTGCTCGATCTGCATCTACCCGACCTGCATGGAGACCACGTGTTGAAGGAGCTACGGGCCGAGCCGGCCACCTCCGCCATTCCGGTCGCCGTCCTGTCCGCCGACGCCAGCCCCGGCGTCATCCGCCGGCTGAAGACGTACGGGGTCCTGGACTACCTCACCAAGCCGATCGACCTTGGCGTACTGGGTACCCTGCTCGACTCGATCACGCCTGCCGTCGATCCGCAGGACATCCCCGTGACCGCCGCCCGTTCGTCCGGCCCGAACGGCGCCCAGCCCAGTGAAAGGCCGATCCCGTGAACCGCACCGTGCTGTGCATCGAGGACGACCCGATCAACATCGACCTGATGCGCCAACTGCTGCACCGCCGTTCCGGCACCGTGGTTCACCAGGCCAGCACCGCCGAGGACGGCATCGAGGCCGCCCGCACCGAACAGCCCGCCCTGATCCTGCTCGACAACCGCCTTCCCGACGCCACCGGCCGCGAAGTACTCCGCCGACTGGCCTCCTCACCGACGACAGCCACGATCCCGGTGGTGGTCATCAGCGGGGACTCGGGCCGCGAGGCCGTCGCCGAGCTGCTGGCGTCCGGAGCATCGGGTTTCCTGTCCAAGCCGTTCGACATCCGCCAGTTCATGACCGTCGTCGAGCAGTACCTCGCCTGACACCCGTCTTCACAGAGGGAACTTGGTGGCTCGGGGGTGCGGCCCGGTGGACTCGCTGCGCGGTTTTCGGGCGCTTCGCGCCCGAAAACCGCCCGTAGTCAGGGGCGGCGCGACTTGGGCCGGCAGCGATAGCGCCACGGGCGATGTCTCGAAAGACGCGCTCATGTCGTTGAACGTCCCGATCGCGTCTTTCAGGACCCGGCCATGTCCCGAACGCGTCCTTCGCGGCGCGGCACCCTGCGGGTGCGCGCCGGGCGCTGCGCGCCGAAGCGGCGGAGAAACCGCGCGTGCCGAGTGACACAAGAAGGCGAAACGTCACCCATCGGCCTGGGGCGAACGCTACATTTCCCGCGTGATGCCATCGATCATCGAGTTAGCCTCGTCTCGGCCCGTTCGACGTGCTGGAGTGTTCGGCGCTCTCCTGGCGCTGCTGGCCGGCTGCGGCACGATTCACCTCGGCGGGAGCGGCGGGAAGGACCAGCCAGAACAGTCCACAGAGTCCGTCGACCACGAGATCCTCTACGACGTGCAGGTGTTCAGTCCGGGATTCACGCTGCAGGTCAGCTACACCGACGAGAACGGTGGGGGCGGCTCGGAACAGCCGCTCGGTCAAACATGGACGAAGACCTTCACCGCGCGCTATCCCGACATCCCGGAGCTGTACCTGACCGCCTTCGCGGTGCCGAACCCGAGCAGCGATCCCACGGCCGTCCTGTCACAGCCGAGCGTCCTGTGCATCCTCTGGGTCGACGGGAACATCGCCGACCAGTCGCAGTCGGCCTCGGCGGAGTGCCACGCCAAACTCACCGACACTGTGGTGCCGCCGACGAGTAGCTCCCGCTGAGCGAACGCGGGAGCGCCGTCGCAGTCGGGTCATGGTTGATCGAGTAGCCGGCCGTCGGTGGTGAGGGGCGCCGCGCCGAGTTGGGGTGCGTAGTGGTCGAAGAACAGGCTCGACGTGAACTCCTGCCGGTTGCCCGCTCCGGACTTGCGGTACACGGCCTGGATGTGTTTCTGGACGGTGTCCGTCGTCACGCCCAACCTGGTGGCGATGCGCGCGGTTTTGTAGCCACGCAACACGTACTGCATCACTTCGCGCTCACGCGGCGTCAGCCCGTAGACGTCCAGAATGATGGGTGCCAGATCCGTCCGGTCGGCGGGGCCGATCGCCACGGCGGTGCGCACTCCCTCCGCACCGTCCAGTCGCCACCCTTCCAGCGCCACCCAGCGCGATGAACGCGTGTGGGCCACGGACCGCACCTGACCGTGGCCCACCGCGTTCCGAGCCGATGTCGCCACTGCCCGCACCGCGTTGGGTAGCCGATCCGGTCCCGGGGGGATTTCCTGGAGGTCCGCCAGCCAGCGTTCGGCCGTCGGGCTCATCGAGACGATCTGGAAGTCGTCGTCGAGGATGACGAGGCCCGTCGCGTCCGCGACCCGAGCCTTGTCGATTCCGGCCAGCAGCAACGACTTACGCAGGATGTCGCTGACCGGCCTGGCCACGGTTCTGGCGATTTCCGCTTCACGGCTGGAGAATCCCGACGAGCCGCTGCGGCACATGACCGCCAGGCCCCAGACACGGTTGCCGGTACGCAGGACCACTCGCAACTCGTCGGAGAGGCCAAGAGGCCGCAGGACGTCGCGGTAGTACACGCTCGTGTCGAGCTCGCCCTTGGCTGACGCGCTGAGCACGCTCGCCGCGGTCCCACGGTCGGCGAGCTGGCGCAGGTTGTCCACACCTGTCTGTTCGACGTGCTCGATCTCGAACAGCCGGGGCATGACGCTGTCGGGAAATCCGTAGGCGTGCTGGCCGCCGGTGTCCAGCAAAGTGGAGGGATCGAGCAGCACCGTGCACCAGATGTCGGCCGGTACGACGCCGAGCAGGGCTCGGGTCGCGCCCTCCAGGACATCCAGTGCCATCGGCGACGGCGGTAGCGCTTTGGTGAAGGTCCGCACGGCTTCCCGCGCCGCCGGTGGGGCTGAACCCATGTCCACGTCCTCGATGTGTCGCCAGGGCCGCAACCCTCCAGTTTTCTGGAATATCGCGCGGGACTGCCCGTGCGTAACGTCGTGCCGGGCACCCGAGGAGTGCGGGTGGCCCGCGATAACCGGAGGGGCGAATTCATCATGTTCGGTCAGTCGATTCCTGTCGCGTCGCCGGTCGGCGCGTTCGCGGGTTTTGTCAGCGGCGAATGCGCGGGCTGGGTCGCCAAACGCCTTGGGGCGAGCCCGAACGCGCAGCAGTGGGCGGTGAAGGTGACACACGCGGCCGCGTCCAGCCTTGTGGGCTGGGCGATCAACGCCGCCGCCGGCGCCGACATAACAGGCGCCGCCGTGCACACCGGTGTCGCCGCGGTCGGTGCGGAAATACACGGCGGTTTGCACCAGCCCGAGGTGTTCCAGGCGTTCGAGCAGTAGCAGGGGAAAGGAGTGCCCATGTCGATGGGAAAGGCCGGCGGCGCGTTCACCGTGCTGTCCTTGGTCGGGCCACCGATCGGAAAGGTGGTGAAGGACGCCCGCACCGTCACCGTCAGGGACGCCGGCGCGCTGCTCGTGGCGAGCCTGCGCGACGCGGTCGTGTCCGGGTCGGTCGGCGCGTACAACACGAACCTGGTCAGGTTCACCAAGGTCGCGCACGCGGCCGCGCGCACGCGGCTCAGCGGTCAACGGCGGCAACAGTTTCGTGTCCTCGTCACGTCGGCGGACCACGTGTGCCGGCAGGTGACCACCGCTCTCGTTGGCGAGGCAAGCGGGTTGGGCCGCCCGGCGTTGCTCGTCGAGATCGACACGTTGGCGGAGCAGTTCGCCGCGCTCTGATCATGTGAGGAGGGTTCGTGATGGAAAGCCACATAGCGTAGCCGGGCATGGTGGCATAGCGTTTCTCTCGTGCTGCTGGCTGACAAGGTCGCTCTGATCACGGGGGCGAGCACGGGGATCGGGGCCGCGTCCGCACTGTTGTTCGCCCGGGAGGGCGCTTCGGTGGTGCTGTGCGCGCGGTCGGAGGACAAGCTGGTCGGGTTGGTCGACGAGATCCGCGCCGCGGGTGGGCGGGCCGTCCACGTCGTCGCCGACGTCGCCCGCGACGAGGACTGCGCGGCGGCCGTCACCGCGGCCGTCGAGACGTTCGGGCGGCTCGACGTGGCGTTCAACAACGCGGGTATCGGTCCGGAGGGCAGGCCGCTGGTCGACGGTTCGCCCGCGGTGTGGGAGACGACGCTCGCGACCAACCTCACCGGTGTCGCGCAGTGCATGCGGCATCAGATCCGCGCCATGCTGGCCAATGGCGGCGGCTCGATCGTCAACAATGCCAGCACCGCAGCGTTCTTCGGCACCGCGTTCTCGGCGGCGTACTCCTCGGCCAAGCACGGCGTCGTCGGCCTGTCGAAGACGGCGGCGTCCGAGTACGGCTCGTCGGGGATCAGGGTCAACGTGGTGAGCCCCGGTGTGGTCGAGACCCCGCAGACCGCGCCGTGGCTCGACTCGGTCCCCGGCGAGCGAGAACGCGCCGCCACCTGGAACGCCCTCAAGCGGTTGGCTCGCCCCGAGGAGGTGGCCGAAGCGGCGGCATGGCTGTTGTCCGACCGCGCCTCGTTCGTGACCGGCGCGGAACTGGCCGTGGACGGCGGTTACACCGCGATCGCGCCGTACGTGGGATGAGGGTCGGTCAAGGGAACCGCACGGTGACGGACAGGCCGCCTTCCGGGCGTGCGGTGGTGGTGAGGGTGGCGTGGTGGGCTTGGGCGACGGCGTCGACGATGGCGAGGCCGAGACCGTAGCCGTCGCGGCGGCCGTTACGGTCCGGTGCGAGTCTTTGGAACGGTTGGAAGAGTCGCTGGATCTGGTCGTCGGGGATGACCGGGCCGCTGTTGGTGATCGTGAAGCAAACCTCCGACCCGGCGGTCTGCGTGGTGATCTCCACGTGTCCGTGTGGGTGGTTGTGGCGGATGGCGTTGTCGACGAGGTTGGCGACGAGGCTTTCGATCAGTCTCGGGTCCCCGGTCGTCACCGCCGGTGTGAGGTGTTCGGCGAGAGCTATGCCCTGGTCACGACGGGAAGCGAGCACACCCGCGACGACGTCGGCGAGGTCGAGGGTGTCCCGGCGGGTGATGCCGCGCTCGCTCGTGGCCAGTGCGAGCAGTGCCTGGACGAGCCGCTCCTGTTGTCCGCCAAGGGCTAGGGCCTCCTCGCACACCGAGCGCAGGGTGTCGGCATCGGCGTCGGGATCGGCCAAGGCGACTTCCAGGAGGGTTCGCAGGCCCGCGAGCGGGGTGCGTAGCTCGTGGGAGGCGTTGGCGACGAAGTGTCGTTGGGCGTCGAAGGACGCTTCCAGGCGGGCGAAGAGGTCGTCGAGGATGGCGCCCAGTTCGGTCAGTTCGTCGGTCGGCTCGCCGAGGTCGAGGCGTTGGTGGAGGTTGCCGGCGGAGATGGCTGTCGCGGTGGCGGTGATCGCCCGCAGGGGCCTGAGAAACCGGCCGGCGACGAACCAGCCGAGAGCCCAGGCGATGGGGACGAGAAGGGCGAGCGCGATGGCGGAGCCGACCAGGAGTTGTCCCGGGCTGATCCCTTCCCCTGTTCCGGTGATCGTGGCCGGGGTCGAGCTGTGGGCGGGAGTGATCGACTGGACGCCGACGAGAGGGATCGTGACGACCGCGAGGACCCCGATCCCGGCGAGGAAGATCCCCGTGGCGTAGAAGAGCGTGAGCCGTGTCTGCAAGGACCGTCGGGGGAGAGGGCCGTTCACGGTTGTCCGATCCGGTAGCCGCCTTCTCGGATGGTCTCGATCACGGGCGGGTCGCCGAGTTTGGCTCGCAGCCGGTGCATGGTGTGCTTGACGGCGGACGTGAACGGGTCGGCCGCCTCGTCCCAGACTCGTTCGAGTAGCTCCTCGGCGGACAGGACCAGGCCTTGTGCGGCGAGCAGGCATTCCAGGAGCGCGAACTCCTTGGGGCTGAGCTCGAGGCGCCGTCCGGCGCGGAACGCCGTCCGGCGAGCCGGGTCGAGGGTGATGTCCCCGCACGAGAGTGCGGGCGGAAGCGGTGGGGCGGCCCGGCGGGCCAGCGCACGGACGCGGGCGACCAGTTCGGCGAAGGCGAACGGCTTGGGCAGGTAGTCGTCGGCGCCGAGGCTGAGCCCTTCGACGCGGTCCTCGATCGTGCCGGCCGCGGTCAGCATCAACAGGCGGGTGTCGACGCGGTCGCCTGCGAGTCGCCGGCAGATGTCGTCGCCGCTGACGCCGGGCAGGTCCCGGTCGAGGATCACCACGTCGTAGCGCGTGACCGCCAGCCGGTCGATGGCGTCGATCCCGTCCAGCACGACGTCGACGGCCATGCCCTCGCGCCGCAGCCCGGTGCCGATGGAGCGCGCCAGCACCTCGAAGTCCTCGACCACCAGAACTCTCACGTACGCAACGATGCCAGGTGGCGGGTCGCAACCAGGTCGCAGTCGCCGCGACCGGGCTGGAACCGGGTGCCCTCTACAACTTCCGGCATGAGACCACACCGAACCGGCGGGATTGTCGTCGCCGGGCTGCGTAAGCGGTACGGGACGACCCAGGCCCTCGACGGCATGTCCTTCACTGTCCATCCGGGACTGGTGACCGGCTTCGTCGGACCGAACGGGGCCGGGAAGTCCACCACGATGCGGGTGATCCTCGGTCTGGACGCGGTCGATGCGGGCACCGCGCTGATCGACGGGAAGCCGTACCACGGCCTTCGGCATCCGCTGAGCCACGTGGGTTCACTGCTGGACGCTTCGGCACCGCATCCCAGCCGGAGCGCGCGCAACCACCTGCTGTGGCTGGCGCATTCACAGGGCATGGGCGCGGAGCGGGTGGACCAGGTGATCGAGCGGGTCGGCCTGACCTCGGCGGCCCGGCGCAAGGCCGGTGGCTACTCGCTCGGCATGCGGCAGCGGCTCGGGATCGCCGCGGCACTGCTGGGCGATCCGCCGACCGTGCTGCTGGATGAGCCGTTCAACGGCATGGACCCGGAAGGCATCATCTGGATGCGCGGCTTCCTGCGGTCGCTGGCCGCACAGGGCCGCGCCGTCCTGGTGTCCAGCCACCTGATGAGCGAAATGCAGGACACGGCCGATCATCTCGTCGTGGTCGGGCGCGGCAGGGCCATCGCCGACGCCAGCGTGGCCGACCTGATCGCGGCCGCGTCCGGGCACCGGTTGGCCGTGCGGACCACGGCCCAGCGGGACGCGATGACGGTGCTCGCGCGGGCCGGCGCCACCGTGGCCACTGGCCGGGACACCGTTACCGTCTCCGGCTTGCCGGCGGAGCGCGTCGTGACGGTGCTCAACCAGGGCGGGGTCCCGTTCTCGGAGGTGTCCGCGCACCGCGCCACATTGGAGGATGCCTACCTGGACCTCACCCGCGACGCTGTCGAGTACCGCGCCGAGGTGTCGCGGTGACCAAGGCGGGCTTTGTCCAGTTGCTGCACGCGGAATGGACCAAGTTCCGCACCGTCCAGGCCTGGACGGTCGGCATGGTGGCCGCCGCGCTGATGGTGGTGATTGTCGCCCTGCTCGCCGGGGTCAGTGGCGATCAGAGCGGCTCACCGGCCGTGCCGGTCGGACCGGGCGGTGAGCCGGTCACCGACAGCTTCTACTTCGTGCACCAGCCGCTGGCCGGAGACGGCAGCATCACCGTCTCCGTTTCCGCGCTCACGACCAGCATCGCCACGGGGCCGGCGGACCTGCGGCCCGGCACGGTGCCGTGGGCGAAGGCCGGGCTCATCATCAAGGACGGCACCCGTCAGGGATCGGCCTACGCGGCGATCATGGTCACCGGCAGCCACGGCGTGCGGATGCAGGACAGCTACGTCAACGACACGGCGGGCCCTGCGTCTGCCCGTTGGCTGCGGCTGGACCGCTCTGGCGACGCGGTCACCGGCCACGCCTCCACCGACGGTACACATTGGACGAAAGTGGGCACCGTTCACGGATTCGCGTCGACCGTGGAAGCCGGTGTGTTCGTCACCTCTCCGCCTTCCGTGGAGGGCATGGGCACCGTCCCCACCGTGGCCACGGCCGTCTTCGGAGACCTCCGTCTCCAGGGCGGCCGGCTCGGTGGTCACTGGGCCGGTGACCAGGTGGGACCCAAGTCGTCCACCTTCGCCGGCTACCCGAGGAACACGTCGGGCTCGGCCGTCGAATCGGACGGCGGCCTCACCGTGACCGGAGCCGGCGACATCGCACCCGCCGTCCGCGGCACCCTTGGCAGCGGGGGCACCACACGAGAGATCCTCACCGGTACGTTCGCCGCGCTCATCGCGGTGATCGTCCTGGGGACGCAGTTCATCACCACCGAATACCGGGACGACCTGATTCACGTGACACTGGCCGCCAGCCCGCGGCGTAGCCGGGTACTGGTGGCCAAGGCCATCGTGCTGGGCGGCGTCACGTTCGTCGCCGGACTGGCGGGAGCGGTCATCGCGGTGCCACTCGGCGAGCGGCTCGCGCGGGCCAACGGCGTGTACCTGTTCCCAGCGGAGCCATGGGTCCAGCTTCGAGTCGAACTCGGGACCGCGGCCCTGCTCGCGACCACCGCGATCCTGGCTCTCGCCGTCGGCGCCATGTTCCGGCGCGGTGCCGGGGCCGTCACCACCGTCGTCGCGGCCATCGTGCTGCCCTACCTCCTGGTCGCCCAGATCCCGTTCCTGCCCGCCGGCGTATCGGACTGGCTGACCCGGGTGACCCCGGCTGCGGCGTTCGCCGTCCAGCAGACGCTCGTGCCGTACCACCAGGTCGCGAGTGTCTATACGCCGTACAACGACTACTACCCGCTGGCGCCGTGGGCCGGGCTTGCCGTCCTGGCCGGCTACGCGGTGGTGAGCCTGGCCGCCGCGGCCGTCGTGCTCCGCAGGAGGGACGCATGAGGCTGGCCCTGCACGCGGAGTGGACGAAAACGCGGACCGTCGCCGGCCCCCGGTGGCTGCTGCTCGGCACCATCGCGGTCACCGTGGCCATGAGCGCCGCCGTGACCGCGACCTGCGGCGCCGCCCGCTGTGGCGGCGACGCGACCAAGCTCAGCCTGACCGGTGCCGTCTTTGGGCAAGCGCTGGTCGCCATCCTCGGCGTGCACGTCATCACCGACGAGTACGGCTCGGGCATGATCCGCACCACCCTGGCCGCGATACCGAACCGGACAACTGCCCTTGTGGCCAAAGCCGTCACGCTCACCGGCTGCGTGACCGCGGCCGGGACCGTCGCCGTACTCGGGTCGCTGCTGGTTGGGCGGCTCACCCTGCCTGGCCACGGCTACGCGGCCATGTTCCTGGTGCTGCGTGCGACCGTCGGGTCGATCCTCTACCTCGCCCTGATCGCACTGTTCAGCCTCGGCATCGCCACGATCGTGCGTGACGCCGCGACGAGCATCGGTGTCGTTCTCGGCCTGCTCTACCTCGTGCCCATCCTCGCCACGGTGATCGGCAGTCCGTTCTGGCAACGCGTGCTCGAGCAGATCGCACCGATGAGCGCCGGGCTCGCCATTCAGGCCACCACCGATCTCCACAGCCTGCCGATCAGCCCGTGGGCCGGTCTCGGCGTGACCGCCGCCTGGGCCACAGCGGCACTCACGACCGCCGGGCTGCTACTACGCAGGCGCGATGCCTGACCGTTTGATGAGCGGCGCGTCGCGTGACAACTCCTGGAATCCGACGCTGTAGTACAGCTCGCGCGCCTGGGGATGGCCCGGCGCGCCCAGGCAGGCGACCGTCATGTGGGTGGCTCCGGCCGTCCGCGCCAGACGCATGCCGTGGAGGAGCATCGCCCGTGCCAGCCCAAGACGTCGGTAGTCCGGATGTGTCCCGACCGGTTCGAACTCGGCGGTCTTGTTCGCCTCGTCGAGCCACATGATCGTCGAGGAGGCCATCGTTCCGTCCGGTGCCTCGACCATGAGGTGCAGGTCGCCGCGATAGGCCGTCGTCTGCTGGACGCCCTGGTAGCTCTCGGCCGTGTACGACGAGGGAGCCCAGGCGTCCACATGGGCCTGGACAGCGGCCTTCGGGCCGACCTCGTCGGCGGTGCGGAACCGGAAACCGGTCGGCAGCACCGGCTCCTCCACGTCGGTGAGGTCCCGCTCGTTGAGCTGGGTCCAGGACCCGGCGTCGCCAAGGGCGGACGGGTCGGTCTCGTAGCCGTGCGCCGCCCATCGCTCCATGGCGAACTCGTCGGCCGCGCTTGGCCGCACCGTGCGCTCGATGTCCTCCGCCGTGGTGTCGCACCAGTCGATCACCTCGTCGAGCAGTCCGGCGTGGTCGGGATGGACCTGATACACCAGATAGGCGCCGGTGACGTCCTTCACCGACCCGTCGCTCCGCCTCACCTGGTGCGGAAGCTGGGCCCAGCCCCACGCCACCAGGTCCCCGCCGGCGAACCACAGCCGGCGCGGCCAGCTCGCCCCGTTGCTGGCGTGCCCCTTGCCCCAGTTCCAGGCCAGCTCACCGAACGACGCGTCGCTGTTCACCAGCTCCGGGCGGGTGGCGGTGACACGCTGCGCCAGCCCCTGCATGAGCCGCACGTCCGCGGCGGTCACCAGCTCGAGGTTCGTCATGGGGCGCCACGGTGTCAGGACTGTCCGAACATCAACAACAGATTTAGCGGCGTGCCACAACCGATCGTTGTGGGAGTAGGTTCTCGCCTCGTGGATCTCGATGCGGTTCGTACCTTCGTCGCCGTCGCTGATGCTGGTCAGTTCCAGGCCGCTGCCGACGATCTGGGCATCACGCAGCAGGCGGCCTCGAAACGAGTGGCCACTTTGGAGCGGGCGCTCGGGGTGCGGCTTCTCGCGCGGATCCCCAGGGGCGCAAGGCTTTCCGTCGACGGGCAGGCGCTGCTCCCGCATGCGCGTGAACTTCTCCGCGCGGCGGAGCGCGTCACCGCGGCCGTGACTCCTGGGCGCCGGGCTCTTCGGGTCGACGTCGTCGGGCGCAGGATCGCGCCAGCCAACCTCCTTCACGCCTTCTACCAGCAACACCCGGGCATCGAGTTGGATGTCGTCACGTTGACCGGTGTCGAGGCCGAGTCGGCGTTGGCCGAGATCAGCGCCGGCACCCTCGACGCCACCTTCAGATCCCTGCGCGACCTGGCGGTCCCAAGTGGACTCCGGTCGGCACGGGTCATCGACGACCGGCACGAAGTCCTGGTCGGCCCACGGCACCCGTTGGCGAACGCCACGACCGTGACCCTGGCCGAGCTCACCCATCACCCGATCTGGATGCCCGGCATGGCCGACAGCGAGCCGATCGGCTACTACGACGACCTGGCGAAGGCGTTCGGGCTCACCATCGACAGGATCGGGCCGAGCTTCGGCGTCGACGCGCTCCTCGCCGAGATCGCCGACTCGACCCAGCTCGCCACCTTCGTCTGCGAGGGCTCGCGCTACCTGTGGCCGGAAAGCTACGACCTCCGCCGGATTCCCGTCGTCAGCCCGACCCCGGTCTACCCGATGTCCGTGATCTGGCGAGCGGACAATCCGCACCCCGTCCTCGCGAACTTCCTCGAATACCTCCACGCCGGATACAGCACGACAGCCGGCGACGACGTGTGGACCCCGGACTGGGCACACTGAGACCTAACCGTAGGCACGCATGAATGTCGCCACGGCTCGGGCGGCGATGCGGGCGAGATCCGCGGCTGGAAAGGTTGTCCGGCCGAGCAGCATCGCTTCGTTGATCGGTGCGGCCATGACCAGCCAGTTGAACTCCGAGGCCGCGGTCGACGGGTCGTCCACGCGTAACCGTCCCTCTCGGGAGAGTTCGGCGAACCTGGCCGCGAGTCCGTTCATCGTCCGACCAGGGCCCTGGTCGAAGAAGGCCTGCCCGAGTTCGGGGAACCGACCCGCTTCGGCGATCACCAACCGGCGCAGCGCGAGCACGCGGGGCCGCAGCACGGCACCGAGTTGCCGCACGGCGAGCTCGGTCAGGTCCGCGGCGAGGTCGCTCCCGGAGCCGAGCTGCCTGATCTCGGCGGCAACCGGGTCGGCGACGGCGTCGACGGCCTCGCGGACCACTGCGACGAAGAGCCGCTCCTTGTCGACGAAGTGCTGATAGACGGTCTGCTTGGCGACCCCCGCGGCGCGCGCGACCACGTCCATGCTCGTCCCGCGGAAGCCGTTGTCGAGGAACACTTCTGTCGCCGCCTCGAGAATCGCCGCCTGCTTTCGGCTCGGGCGTTGCGACTCGGCTGCGAAGGGATCGAGCACGGGGCAAAGGTACGCTACCGTGCCACGTGCAGACTAGACGGTCTAGTCTAATCGCGTCAGGAGGCGACCATGCCCGTTCTGCTTCCCCCTCCACGGCTGCTCACCGACGGTCTGACCATGGTCGAGTCCGGACGCTGGCACGAGGGCCGACTGTGGTTCGCCCACTGGGGCAGCGGGGAGGTGATCGCGGTCGACCTGGACGGCCGGCGTGAGGTGGTCGGGCCCGGGCGTGGCGGGATGGGCTGGTCCATCGCCTGGCTGCCCGACGGCCGGTTGCTGGTGTCCGGCGAGGAGCTGACCCGGGTCGAGCCGGGCGGCGAAGCGGTGCGGCACAGCCCGCAGGGCGGTAACGAACTCGTCGTCGACCCGGTCGGCCACGTCTACGTCAACGGCGCCGACTTCGACTTCCTCGGCGGCGGCGCACCCGAGCCAGGGTGGATTCGCCTGATCGGACCCGACGGCACCGCTCGGGACGTCGCCGGTGACATCGAGTTCCCCAACGGGATGGTGGTCACGCCCGACGGCTCGACGCTGGTGATCGCGGAGTCCTTCGCAGGCCGGCTGTCGGCCTTCGACATCGGGGCCGACGGTTCGCTGTCGGGCCGCCGCACGTGGGCGGAAGGGCTGGGACCGGACGGCATCTGCATCGACCCCGAGGGCGGCATCTGGTGCCAGACCGCTGACACGCACAACGAGAACGGTCCCGCGGGAGCGGCGGTCCGGGTGCTCGACGGCGGTGAGATCACCCATCGTGTCGAGACCGATCTGCCCTGCTTCTCGTGCGCACTCGGTGGGCCCGAGGGTCGCCACCTGTTCCTCCTGTGCAACGAGTTCGAGGGCGTCGACCAGCTCGAGTCGGTGCTGGCCCGTCGCAGCGCGCGGATCTACGTCACCGAGGTGCCCGAGTAGAGGTCGTGGTGGAGTCGTCGTTCCTGCAGCTCGACGCCGCCGGGGCCGGCGTCGAGCTGGGCACGGCCGGTGTCGGTCCAGCCGTGCCGGAGGTAGAAGCGCAGCGCGCGTTCGTTGGTGTCGAGCACCCACAGGCCGGCGTGGCTGAAGCCGCTGGATCGGAGCCGGTCGAGGGCGGCGGCGTGGAGCTGGGTGCCGATGCCACGGCGCCAGACGTCGGGGGTGAGGTAGAGCGCGTAGAGGTCGCCGAGCGTGGGGTCGGCGCGGTCGGCGGAAACGAGCGGCGGACCGGTCGCGGCGAAGCCGACGATGGCGTCCGCGATCGTCGCGACGACCGCGCCGGTCCGCGGCGGGCGCTCGGTGAGGACGTCCGACCAGAACCGTTCCCGGTCGGGAATGGACAGATCGGCCAGGACGTCGTCGGGGAGCAGACCGCGGTAGGCGACGCGCCAGGAACGCACGATCACGGTGGCTATGGCGTGGGCGTCGGCCCGCGTCGCGTCTCGGAGCTCGACCACGTTGTCGATGATTCCACGGGAGAACGCGGGTGCCGCCGCGCGAGCCGGGTGAGTGCGAGCCAGGCGGCCAGGCCGATGGGGATGACCAGCCAGCAGGACAGCAGGCGGTAGCCGAGGGTGGCCGCGGCCGCCGTCGCGTTGTCCGCGCCGAGCAGCGTCAGGCCGGCGACGAGGCTGGTCTCGATCACGCCGATGCCGCCGGGGCTGATCGGTATCTGGCGGAGGAGCTGGATACCGAGGTAGACGACGCCGATCTGTGTCATCGAGACGTTCACGCCGAACGCCGCGCAGGTGATCAGCAGGCACGCGAGGTCCGCCGCCCAGTTGGCGGTCGCGTACCCGATGCCGGCCGCCCAGTAGCGGCCGGGCAGCGTCGCGACGTCGGACAGGCGGGCGCGGACCACCGTGGCGACGCGGCCCAGTGGCCGGGCCGGAAGCGGCGGGGTGGCCTTCGGGTGGCGGGTGTGGCGCGCGCGACGACGCGCGAGGGGCACGATCACGCACAGCGCGACGGTCACGACGGTGATGGCCTGCCACGGTCGGGGTAACGCCCACTGTGCGATCGCACCGAGTGCGTACAGGCAGCACAGCCCCACCACTGACACCACTCCGGACAGCACGGTCACAGTGGCCGCGGTGGACCGGCTGGCGCCGAACCGCCGGAACTGCTCGACGGCGAAGGCCGCCGACGCCACCGAGCCCGCCGGGAACGTCATCGACATCGCCGACCGGCTGTAGGTGATCCCGACCGCCGGGGCGACGGGCACCCGAACCCCGAAGCCCGCGAACAGCACCTGCTGCTGCCGGGTGAACAGCCACAGCGAGAACGTCTCCACCGCCGCGGCCACACCCAGTAGCGGCAGGTCCACGCGCTGGAACGCCGCCGCCAACACCGACCACGACGGCAACTCCCGAGCGAGGAACCACACCGCAACCCCCGCCACGACAAGGACCGCCAGTACCCGCAGCCACCGCCGGGTTCTGCTCCGTCCCGCGCCGGGTGCGCGTTCAGGGACCGGGTCCGTCACGCGCGGGCGGCGCGTCGTGGCGCCCCGCCCGGGTGGCGCGATGGTGGTGGACACGGCCGACCTCCGCATGTAGTCAATTGACGACTTGACCGTAAGTCCAGGTCATGGCCCATGTCAACGATCGACTACATCGACCGGGGGTGATTGCGCTCACCGGTCACATGCGTCGGCGTCGCCGGTCACGCACTGTCCTAGGTCGACGCTGACCCCGGACGCGATTTCTACACGGTGTCGGTTGCGAGTGCCGTCGAATCGCGCGATTCTCGGCCACTCCGTCTATTGGATTCTCGAAAGCCGTCAATGCGGTCAACGAAAGGCTGACGCAATGCGGAGTGGTGCCCCGTAGGATTGGGCAGTCAAAGGGCCTGCAAGAGAGAGGACGATCGGTGTCGCTGCGTGATGAGAATCCGGATGACCACAACCGGAAGCGCGAGGTTGATCGCACGATCTCGCAAGGTTCACTGGCGGGAATGCGGGACGATTCGCCGCCTGCGCTGTCATGGGAGACCGTCGAACAGCGGTTATGGGAGGACCCTTTCCGCTGCGCGAACATCGAGTGCTGTGACGAGCTCGGCCACGACCACGTCACGTTGATCACGACCACGCAGGTGCGGCGGTTCTGCTCGGTGGACTGCATCGCCGCAGGCCAGCGGGCGGACAAGCTGGCCACCGGCCAGCACGCGCGGTTGCAGAACAGGCTGACGTTCGACGCGTTGGAGCTCGGTGACGAGCCCACCGACGAGCACTTCCGCGTCCGCGACCAGCATGCGTCACTGTGGCAGCGGGCGCTGTCGCTGCATCGCCATCGCTGCGAGCCCGAGGCCGTACGCGACGAGGACGCACTGATCGACGCCGCCCGGCGTTGCGACATGTGCATGTTCGACGCCAGTCGCGGTTTGGGTTTCAGTGTCGTGTAGGGACGCCAGAACTTGACGTAGTGCACTCGATTTTCCCGCCGTGACCGGCTCTCCGCCGATGGGGACGTCAGCGGAGAGCCGGTCGACGATGCTTCACCGGTAGGTGGCGAGTTCGCCCTTGCGGCGCACGTCGAGCGTCACGCAGTGGAACCCGCCGCCCAGAGTCCGGCAGTGGGTGAGCTGTGAGGGGATCACCTCGACCCCATGGCGCTCCAGCTCCCGGATGAGCGACACCTGTCGTTTGTCCACAATGGCCTTTCCGGGCGCGATCACCAGGAAGTTCATCCCGATCCACACCGACGAGTGCGGAAGCTCGCCGACGAAGCCGGTGTCCACCAACTCCGGACAGACGACCCGGTCCCAGCCACGCAGGAACTCGGGCATGTTGTCGTCGTTGACCCTGGCCGGGTTCACCAGCACGAGCCCGGGTCGCAGCGGCACGAGCGTCGAGTCGATGTGCGTGGACGTGTACAGGCCCTCGCACGGATGCACGGTGTACTGCTCACCGACCGCCGCCTGCAGCCAGCGCGCGCCGAGCATGTTGCCGCTGTCGGAGACCTGGTAGAGCAGGTCCGTGCCGAACCTGAGCACGTTCGCCGCGTCGAAGGCCGGTTCCAGGTTCTGTAACCGCTTTCCGGGCGGCGCGGACGGTTCGTACATGTCGTCGGTCAGCCGCGGCTTGGGCGCGGACAGCCAGCGCGCACCGCTCTCGAGGTACTCCAGGAACAGTTCCTTGTAGGCGAAGCCCTCGAGGAACCGGGACCGCAGCGGCATCGGTGACTCGATGAGCGAGCTGCCGACCGTGAGGAACCCGTCCCGGGGACAGTAGTCGTAGAACCCGTCCGTGCTCCAGTCCGGAGTGGACATGACCGACTTGTGGTCGCGTCCGCCGGGCCGCCGCACGGTCACGCCGAGTTCGGTGAGCAGGTCCGCCAACTCGTCGAGCTCGACCTCGGTCTGCTCGACCACGTGGCCGGGGTACGGGCCGGACGGAATCCGCTGCGGGTCGTCCAGCATCTCCGGGTACTCGATGGCGATCAGGCTCCGATCCGCGATCGGCACGCGCGCTCCCGCGATGGTCCCGACGACGATCTCCTCGAGCGGATCCCATTCCGTGTGCACATCGACCAGACTCATCGGATTGTCCTCCCATGAAGTAACTAAACATCCTCTGTAGAACCAAGGAAGGCCGTCACAGTCGACTTGACCAAGTATGATCTAGTGCGGCCTCAGATCGTGGGTTGGCTTGACTTTCGTTCGAAATCTGGAAGAGACTCGTCAATGCCATTGATCACATTATTTGTTCTAGGAAAGAGTCGTTCGTCCCATCGCATCGCACCGCGGGCGACAGGAGGAACACAATGACCATTCGGGTACTCATCTGCGACGAACTGCCTGTTGTCAGGGCCGGCATGCGCACGCTGCTCGATGCCGTGCCGGACATCGACGTGATCGACACGACCGACAACGGCATGGAGGCCATCGTCCTGGTGCGCACCGCACGGCCTGACGTGGTGGTCACCGACCTGAACCTGCGGACCATCTCCGGCCTGGAGATGATCCGCAGACTCGGCAAGGAGGACGCGCGGCCCAACGTCGTGGTGTTGACCAGATCCGACGGCGACAAGACGGTCAGCGACGTGCTGCACGCGGGCGCGAGCTGTCTGCTCGGCAAGGACACGAGTCCGCAGGAACTGGTCACCGCGATCCGTGCGGCGGCCGAGGGCCGAACCATGCTCGCGCCGGACATCGCGCAACGCCTGGTCACCTGGTTCCGCGAGCAGCCGGACACCATGGAGTCCGCGCCGTGTCCTGAGGTGACCGAGCTGACCCCGCGGGAGCGGGAGGTGACCCAGATGGTGGCGCGGGGCATGTCCACCGAGGAGGTGGCCCGCGAGCTGACGATCGGCGTGGCCACCGTTCGAACCCATCTCTACCGGGTGCGCACCAAGCTCGGTGTCCGCGACCGTGCCCAGCTCGTGTCGCTGGCCTACCGGACCGGGCTCATCCAGCCGGCCGCTCACGCCCCCGGCTACGAGAAGCCTGGACCGCAAGAGGACCTGCGCGCCGGCTGACCTCACCGCCGGGTCCCCGCCACGACCGAAAGTCCTGTGTCGACGGTGCGCCTGGCCAGGTCGAGGCGGGCGGCGCCGGCCAGCCGCCACAGCGCGGCAGGTTCGCCGTACCGACTGGACTCGCCCGCGGCCAGCCGGAAGTACCGGTGCAGACCGAGTTCCGCCGTCATCGCCCGCACGCCGCAGCTCTGCATGCACAACCGCACCACGTCGCGAGCGGTCTCAGCGGCCATCGCCAGCGCCACGACCGGCGCGGTGCCGACCTGCTCGTGCCCGGAGTCGACCAGCCAAGCCCCCCGGTACACCGCCGCCCTGGTCGCGCGCAACGCCACCATGGCACGCGCCAATGGGAAGGCCACGGCGGGCAGATCCCGCAGCCTGGTGTCGAACTGCCGCCGGACACCGGCATGGCGCACCGCGATCTGGTGCGCGCCGTCGGCGATGCCCAGCAGGTAGGCGGCCTGCCGGAGCCGTGCTCGCGCCAGCGGGCCGGTAGGCGAGTCGTCCAGCTTCCCGACCACGTCCGCTTCGGAGACCGGCGTGGCCGCGAACCGGACGACCGGCGGCCAGCATCCGGTCTCCACGTCGTCGCAGCGCGGCACCGCGACGAGCACCGGCTCGCCGCCTGTCCTGGTGGCCACCAGAAGCGGCCCGGGTTCCGGGTCGTCGACGATGGCCGTGCCGGTCAGCTCCCAGCCGCCCGCTCGCGGTGTCGCGGTGACCCCGCTGCCGACCGGCAGCGCCTCCAGTCCGGCCAGTGCCGCGCCTGCCGGGCCACCCACATCGGCCGCCATCGCGTCGGCCCGGTAAGGGTTTCCGCATGCCGCGCTGCCGAGCTCCTCGCTGACGAGCACCCCGGCCGTCAGTCCGAGGTCGAGGCCGCCGACGGAGGCGGGTCGTTCGAGGTCGGCCGCGCCCAGTTGGTCGAGCACGGTCCGGGCAGGGCCGGCAACTCCGTCGGCCACGGGCGCGCCGTGCACCTCGGACCGCACGGGGACGCGGGCGAGGGCCGCACGCAAGGCCTTGCGCAGCTGGACGACGAGCGGATCGGGGGTCGGGTCCACGTCAGCGCCTCTCCTGTCCGATGGAGTCGAACGCGGCGGCGATGATCTGCAGCATCACCTCGGAGGTGCCCGCCGACAGCGTGAGCCCCGGCGCCTCCCGATAGGCGGAGTCCAGCGTCACGGCCGCCCTGGTGCTGTTCGCACGCTGCTCTGGACCGGGGATGTCCGCCGCCCATGCCGCGATGCTCTGGGCGAGCTCGCTGCTGTGGTACTTGGCGACGGCGGCCGCGACCTGGTCGACCCGGTCGGCCGCGAGTCCGGTGAGCACCTCCCAGGCGAGGGCGTGGTCGGCCGCGAGCACGCCGTCCCAGCGGCCGATCTGTTCGAGGTAGGCGTCGTGCGGGGAGTCCGGCTCGCGGTCGACCAGCGCCTCCAGCGCGGCGTCCAGCCAGCGTTCCGCCTTGAGGTAGTAGTCGAGGCCGGTGCGTTCGATGGCGAGTGCCTCGTTGAGCAGCGGCCACCCCTGGTCTCGCTGCCCGATGAGGTCCTCGCCGGACACCGGCACCGCGTCGAGATCGACCCGGTGGAACTGCTCGTCGCTGACCCCGCCGATCACCGTCACCGTCACCCCGGGGGCGCCAAGGTCCACCAGGAACAGGCTGATCCCTTGGTATTTCCCGACATCCGGTGTCGTACGGGCCGCGCACAGTCCATAGTCGACGAACCGGGTCTTGAGGCTGAACACCTTCGTGCCGGTAATCCGGTAGCCGTCGCCGTCCTGCTCGGCCACGGCCCGCAGCGCGCCGAGGTCCGATCCCGCGTCCGGTTCGGTGTAGAGCACCGACGCGAAACGCTCACCGCGGGCCAGCGCGGGCAGGTGCCGTCGCTTCTGTTCGGCGCTGCCCGCCATCAGCAGGAACTGGCCGACGATCTGGATCGTGTTGACATGCAACGTGTCCGGCACTCCCGCGCGCACCAGTTCCTCAGCGACGATCGCGGCGTCGGTGAGTGGACGGCCCGCTCCGCCGAACTCGGCCGGCCAGTGCACGGCGAGCAGTCCGTGCTTACCGAGCAGGCGGTACAGCGGACGCACGTCCGGCTCGACGCCGTCCGCGGCGGTGGCGTCCGCCACCGCGGCACGCACCTCGGCGGAACGCAGCGCCTGCCGCACGTCCGCCCGGAACTCCTGCTGTTCCTCGGTGAACCCGAACCGCATGTGCGTCTCCTCAGAGGGCGAGCGCCCGTTCGATCTCGGCGACGATCCGGCTCAACGCCGGTTCGGTGAACAGGGTGTAGTGGTCGCCGGGCAGGTCGTGGCTCTGGAACGGGCCCGTGCACACCGCCCGCCAACGCTTTTCCATCGCGCCGCTGGGCGAGGCGGCCAGCAGCGTGACCGGTCCGCCGTACGGGCCAGGCGGGCGGTACGCCTGCAACGCCAGCGCGCAGGCCCGGAAGACGGCGTAGCGGCCGGCCAGCTCATCGTCGCTCAGCTCCAGCTCGACCTCGAGCGACGCCAGCGTTGTCCTGATGTCGGCCAGAGGGGCAGCCTGGTCGTCGAGCACCGCCCGCACCGCCGGGCCGTCCCGTCCCGCGAGCCTGGCGACGTCGTGCGCGAAACGCTGCCGCACCATCGGCTCGTCGAGCGGGACGAGGTCGCCGTCGTCCCAGGCGTCCAGCAGCACCACCGGCGGCCGTTGTCCGGTCTCCCGCTCCAGCTGCCTGGCGATCTCGAAGGCGAGCACGCCTCCGTAGGACCAGCCGGCCAGGCAGTAGGACGCTGGTACGTCGGCCAGTGCACGCACGATCCTGGCGGCGGCCGTTGCTATTCCGTCTTCGGGTGGCACGTCGACGTCCCGTGGATCGGCGGCGAACCCGGCCACCCCGATGCCCTCGCGCAGCGCCCTGACCAACGGTACGTAGCCGAACAGCTCACCACCTGACGGGTGTATCAGGATCACCCGCGCCGGGCTGGGTGGTCGCATCAGCACCGGTGTCCTGGACATGTTCTCCAGCGCGTCGAGCGGATCGTCGTCACCGGCCCGCGCGGCGCGGGCGGTGTCGATGATGGTGGCCAGGTGCGTGACGGTGGGGGAGACGAAGAAGTCGGCGAGCGCGATCTCCACGCCGAACCTGCGGTTGATGGCCGACATCAGCGCGGCGGCCTGGAGACTGTTGCCGCCCGCCTGGAAGAAGTCGTCGTGCACGCCGAGCCGGTCGTTGCGCAGCAGGGGAGTGACCACTTCGGACAGCAGCACTCGTTCGGTCGCGGTACGCGGCTCGTCGCCTGACCCCGCTGAGTTCGAGCCCGCCGAGTTCGGGTCCGGTGCGGGCAGCCTGCGCCAGTCGACCTTGCCGCTGCTGGTGAGCGGAAGTTCGTCGAGGACCACGAAGAACGACGGGATCATGTACGACGGCAGGACCGTGCCGAGATGCTCACGCACCGACGGCACCTGCTGCGCGGTGACCCCCGTCAGGTAACCGACCAGGTGCTTGTCGCCAACGTCGTCGGTCCACGGCCGCACGTTGACCGGCCCGATCCCGGCGAAGCTGGCCAATGCCGACTCCACCTCGCCCAGCTCGATCCGCAGGCCGCGGATCTTGACCTGCTGGTCGAGCCGGCCAAGGAAGACGAGCCGTCCGTCCGGCAGCCGCTTCACCAGGTCGCCGGTCCGGTACAGACGTGTCCCCCACGCCGTGCCGAACGGGTCGGTGACGAACTTCTCCTCGGTCAACTCGGCCCGGTCGAGGTAGCCGCGTGCCAGCCCGGCACCCCCGATCACCAGCTCGCCCGGCACGCCGATCGGCACCTGGCGGAGGTCGCGGTCCAGCACGTGCGCGACGTGGTTGGCCATGGGCAGGCCGATCGGCGGCGAGGTGTCCCAGGTGCCCGTGCACTCCTCGACGATCATCGTCACCGTGCACTCGGTCGGCCCGTAGCCGTTGAACAGCCGCCTGCCCCGGTTCCACCGGTTCACCAACTCGCCGCTGAACGCCTCGCCGCCGACGAACGCGATCCGCAGGGCGGTGAACTTCTCCGGCGCCAGCAAGGGCATCACGGTCGGCGGCAGGTCGATGACGGTGATGCCGGCTCGTTCCATCAGCGACTGGAGCCGGTCGATGGACAGCCGTTCGTCGTCGGTCACCAGGCACAGGCGTGCCCCGGTCAGCAACGCGGCGAACGTCTCGAACACCGAGACGTCGAAGGTGATCGACGCGAACCCGAGCACCCGGTCGGCCGGTGTCAGCTCGAACAGGTCCTGTGTGGAGTCGATGAAGTTGACCACGCCACGATGTTCGAGCAGCACACCCTTGGGCCTGCCGGTGCTGCCGGAGGTGTAGATGATGTACGCGACGTCGCCGGGTTTCGCCGCGGGCGGGGGATTCTGGGCAGGCATCGCCGCCAGTTCCGCGCGGACGTCGTCCAGTGTCACGACCGGTGCGGCGACCGCGCCCGCGGTCGCGGCGACCGCGGCGTGTGCGATCACCACGCGCACGCCCGCGTCGGCGGCGATCTCCGCGACCCGCGCGGGTGGATGCGTCGGGTCGAGCGGCACGTAGGCGGCGCCGGTCTTGAGCACCGCGAGCATCGCGGTCGGCAGGTCCACGTTCCTGCGCAGGCACAGGCCGATCCTCGTGCCCGGCTCGGCGCCGCGTTCGCGCAGCAGGGCCGCGAGCCGGTTCGCCCGGGCGTTGAGTTCTGCGTAGCTGGTCGGGATGTCCTCGACGACGACCGCAACGCTGTCCGGTGACTCCTCGACCCGCGCCTCGAACTGTGCCACGACAGTGGTTTCGCGGATCGGCCGCACCGGCCCGCTGGTGACCTCGGCGAGGAACGCCTTGTCCGCCGGGCTGAGCATGTCCGTGGCGGACAGTGGGGCGTCCGGGTCGGCGGTCAGCGAGCGCAGCAGTTCGTCGTAGTGCCGGGCGAACCTGGCGATGCTCTCGCCGTCGAACAAGGCGGTGGCGAACTCGATGCTCAGTAGGGCGTCGGCGCCGGGAACCGTTGGTGCCACGACATTCCAGCTCATGTCGAACCGAGAGGTGCCGACCCGGACGACCTCCTCCGACGTCTCGAGACCGGGTAGGCCGGTCGTGGTGGCCGGGGCCCGCGTGCTGAACACGATCTGGAAGAGCGGTGAGCGGGTCGGGTGCACCGCGTCGACCAGCTTGGTGAACGGCAGGTCGCCGTGCGCGTGCGCGTCCGACACCACGCGCCCGACCCGCCGGACCAACTCGCGGAAGGTCGGGTCGCCGGAGACGTCCCCGCGCAACACCACCATGTTGACGAAGAAGCCGATCACCGAGGACACGGTGTCGTGCCGCCGGTTCTCCTCCGGCGAGCCGATCACCAGGTCTTCCAGGCCGGAGTAGCGGTGCAGCAGCGTGAAGAACGCGGCGAGGAGAACGTCGAACGGGGTCGTGCCCTCCTGTCGGGCCAGTTCCCCCGCGCGCGCCAAACCCTCGTGCCCGACCGTGAACTCGCCGACGTCGCCGGCGAAGGTCAGCGTGTCGCCACGCGGCCGGTCGGTCGGGAACTCCAGCACCTCGGCGCCCGCCAGCGCGTCCCGCCAGTAGGTGGTGAGCTTGTCCAGCTCGACGTTGTCGAACCAGTCGCGTTGCCACACCGAGTAGTCCGGGTACTGCACGGGAAGATCGGGCAGCCGCGGTTCGTCTCCGTCGCGCAGCGACCGGTAGATCTCGGCCAGTTCGCCGGTCAGCACACCGAGCGACCGGTCGTCGCACACGATGTCGTGCACACAGAACAGGAACAGGTGGTCCTCCGGCGCCACCCTGATCAACACCGCGCGCCACACCGGCATCCTGCTCAGGTCGAACGGTGCCTTGATCCGTTCGTCGACGAGTGCCCGCGCGGCGGCCAGCCGCTGCTCGTGGTCGTCGCCCGCCACCTCGATCAGCGGCAGCTCGACCGGGACCTCGGCGGCGACCACCTGCACCGGACCGTCCTCGCGCGCCACGATCGCGGTCCGCAACGCCTCGTGCCTGGCCACGACCGCGGCCAGCGCCGAACGCAACGCGTCCACGTCCAGGTCGCCCCGCAGCCGGGTGCACAGCGGCACGGTGTCGCTGGGCCTGTCCGGTGCCAGGCTGTCAAGGAACCACAGGGTTTCCTGCGCGTGCGACAGCGGTGCCGGACCGGTGTCCCCGCGTGCCGTCGGGCCAAGCCTCACCGCGTCCTCCACCTGCGCCCTGAGGCGCGCGAGGAACTGCGCGCGGCGCTCCGCTGGCAGCGCGGCGAGGCGCTGGGTCATGTCGGTCATCGCAGGCTCCCCTGGGGAGCCCGGTCGTGGACCGGCAGGTGCGCCAGTTCCGAGAGGGCGACGGACAGCACGTCGATGCCGCGCAGGTAGTCCGACAGCACGATGTGCTCGGTGTCGGCGTGGTCGAGCCTGCTGTCGCCAGGGCCGTAGGTCGCCATCGGGATGTCCCAGACCTCGGCGAGGGTGTTCATGTCCGAGGTGGCCGTCTTCACCAGCAGCCGGGGATGGGCGTGCAGGCGCCGGATACCGGACACCAGCGCGCGGACCGTCGGGGTGGCCCGGCCCACCCGGCAGGCCGTCACCGAGTTCAGCACCTCGAGGTTGCCGGCAGGCAGGCGGCCACGCAGCCTGTGCAGCAGCATGTCGACGTCGAATCCCGGTGGGGTGCGGACGCTGAGGTCAGCCGTCGCCGAGATCAGATCGGCGTTGAGCTGGACGAGCGTCGCACCCGGCTGGGAGAACACGCCGTGGTCGGCGTCCGGCCCGAGCAGGTCGACCAGCGCGGCCCAGCAGTCGACGGCCAGTTCGGACGCCTTCGGCGCCGGGTTGCTCGGGTGTGTGGCCGGGCACGTGACCGTGTAGCGCAGGTCGAGCTTGCCCTTGTAGCCGAGCACCACGCTCGACCAGCCGCTCGGTTCGCCGACGATCAACGCGTCCGGCCGGTCGTGGGTGGCGCGGATCGCCATCGCCCCACGGGAGCCCGGGGTCTCCTCCTCGACGACGCCGATCACCACGATCCGGCCAGGGAAGTCCACCGCGCCGGCCGCGGCGCAGATCATCGCCGCGAGCGGTCCCTTCGCGTCCACCGCGCCCCGGCCGTAGAGCTTGCCGTCCTCGGCGCGGACCGGAAGCTCGCCAGGGACGGTGTCCAGGTGCCCCAGCAGCATCAGTGTCGGGCCGTCGCCGCGTTCGACCACGCCGATGACGTTGCCGACCACGTCGACGCGTGCCTGGAACCCGAGGTCCACCATCGCGTTGGCCAGGAAGTCGGCCAGTGCCCGCTCCTGGTAGGACGGGGACGGGATCTCCAGCATCCCGCGCAGCAGCCCGACGGCGTGGGTTTCGGTGAGATCGCCGGACCGGTTCATCGGCGTACTCGTTCCAGTAGGTGGTCGACGATGCGGTCCGCGACGTCGACCCGGTCGGCGTGCGCGGACTGGAAGCCGGCGAACTCGACCCGGTGGTTGACCTCCAGCACCAACAGCCGGCCGTCGCGGTCCTCGATCAGGTCGACACCGGCGATGTCGGCGCCGACGGCGGCCGCCGCGTCGATCGACAACTTGGTGATCTCCGGGGTCGCCTCACACGGTTGGGTCCGCGCGCCGAGCGCCACGTTGGTGCGCAACGACTCGCCGGTCCGGTAGACGGCGCCCAGCAGGTCACCGCCGACCACGATCGCCCTGATGTCCCTGTCGGGCTTGTCGATCAGCTCCTGCACGTACCCGAGGTGCGACTGCGGGCCGGGCAGCGCGGCGACGTACTCGAACACACTTTCCGCGGTGGCGCGGTCGGGCAGTGTGACGACGAGCCGACCCCACGAACCGACCAGCGGTTTGATCAGCGCCGGATAGCCGATGTCGTCGAGCGCGGCGAGCGCGGCCTTCGGGGTGAGGCCGAGCGCGGTGCGCGGCGTCGGCACCCCGGCCGCCTGCAACGCGATCGTGGTGCGCCACTTGTCACCGCACACCTCGGTCGCGTCCGCGCTGTTGACCACCTGGACGCCCGCCGAGGCGAGACAGCGCGCCGCGTACGCCGCGCGGAACTGGCCGATCTCCCGGTTCAGCACGACACGCCAGGCGAGGTCACGCTGCCCGGCCAGGAACCACTGTCCGCGCGTGTCGACGTGCTCGAACCGGACACCGCGCCGGTCGAACGCGTCGAACAGTCGTTTCTCGTCCGCGCCGACCCTGCTGGCGAGCACGGCGATCCCGCCGCCACCCGAATCCGCTGGTGTCGTTGACACGTGACCTCCGTAGTAGACCGCTGGTCCCGCAAAGGGACGCTACGGGCACACCGGCACCACGCGCGTCCGCGACAAGTTCATCCGAGGCGACGCATTTCGTTGACTTTGTTCACGCCCGGCTGCGCATTTCGCTTACCCGGCCGGGGTGTCGCCCGTGTCAGCCTTGACTGATTCCGAATACCTGTGCCGTATTCAAAGGAGCGATATGCCACAGCGAATACCGGTGCTCGCACTGTGGAGCGCGCCGCGCAGCCGCTCCACGGCGTTCGCGCGGATGATGGCCGAGCGGGGCGACCGTGTCGTCGTGCACGAGCCGTTCTCCCAGGTGGTCGACTTCGGCGAGGTGAAGGTCGGCGACCAGGTCGCACACACCGAGCAGGACGTGCTCGCCGCGCTGCGTGCCATGGCGGCCGAGAAGCCGGTGTTCTTCAAGGACACCACGGACTTCCACTACCCGGCGCTGCTCGCCGACCAGGCCTTCCTGGCCTTCGCGACCCACACCTTCGTGATCCGCCACCCGGCCGAGGCCATCGCGTCGCACCACGCGCTCAACCCGGACCTCGGCCGCGACGAGATCGGTTTCGCCTGGCTGCACGAGATCTTCGCCGCCGTGCGTGCCGCCACCGGCACCACACCGGTCGTGATCGACTCGGACGACCTGCTCGACCGGCCTGCCGACACCGTGCGGGCGTACTGCTCGGCGGTGGGCATCCCGTTCCTGCCGGAAGCGTTGAACTGGCAGCCGGGTATGCGGTCGGAGTGGCAGGCGACCAGCCGGTGGCACGAGTCGACCAGCAGGACCTCCGGTTTCACGCGCCGGGCGGACGGCGGTGCCGAGGCGGTCGCCGCGAACCCGGTGCTGCGGGCCTATCTCGACTACCACCTGCCGTACTACGAGCGACTTCGCGCCGCCGCGCTTCGGCCGTGACCGCGCCGGAATAGTCAGCATGATTACCCGGAACGGCGATTTCCCCTTTCGTGTAATCACGGCGTGGACGACAGTACGAATCAGCCACTTATATTGGAAATGACAAGGACGTGCCAGTGAGGGGGAATCACGTGACGGACATGCTGACGTCCTCCGCCATTTTCGATCCGGTCGACATCTCCGGCCATCGGAACAACACGGCCATCTCCTCGGCGACGGAGACCGGAGCGGGAGCGTTCAACGTCTGGGGGAACTCGTTCGCCGCCGAGTACCTGCCCGAGGGCGAAAGCCTCGTCCACGTGGCCGGCGTGCCCTTCCGGTTCCCTCCGGTCTGCGAAGGGCCGGACAACGTCCGGTGCGCCGGACAGTTCATCCCGGTGCCCGAGGGTCGTTACGACTGGGTGCACGTGCTGGCGGCGGCGGAACGGCGTTGCGAGGACACCGTCGAGCTGAGCTTCGGCGACGGCTCGGTCGACGCGGAACCGTTGCGGGTGTCGGACTTCTGGGCCGCGCCCGCCTGGTTCGGCGAGGTCAAGGCGTTCGAGAGCCCGGTCATGCACTACCCCCACCACGTGCAGCGAGGCGTGTCCGCGGTCATGTGGGCGCAGCGGGTGCCGGTCACCCGCCGCGCCGACCTGGCCGGCGTCCGGTTCCCCCGCAACATCGCGGTGCACGTCTTCGCGGTCACCCTGCAGCGGGGGCAGTCATGACCAGTGACCTGACCACGCGGACGTACATGATCACCGGGCCGGAGCCCGAGCTGTGGTACCGCGACCCGATCAGCTGCCTGCAGGCCACGTTCGGCTCGGTGGTGGCACGGGCGGGCGCCGACCCGCTGGCCGTGCTCGGCGCTGGCTGGCGGTTCCTGCACCTGCCAGGCGATGTCCGGTCCGAGGAGTTCTACTACCCGTGCGCGCCCGACGAGTCCGGCGGCGCCGACCTGGGTGCCGCCCTCGCGCCGCACCACGAGCTGCACTCGCGCTGGTGGCAGCCCGCCGACGAGGACGACCTCTGGCGGGAGGTGCGCGCGACGCTGTCCGACGACCGGCTGGTCATCGCCGCGGTGGACAACTTCCACCTGCCGTTCCGGCCCGCGTACGGGGACGTGCACGCCGCGCACCTCGTGGTGGTCTACGGCCTGGACGAGGTCCGAGGGCTGGTGTACGTCTCGGACGCGATGCCGCCCGAGTTCCGCGGCGCCGTCCCGATCGAGGCGTTCCTGCGCAGCTGGGGTTCTGCCAACCCGACCGACGTCCAGGACGCGTTCTTCAGTGACTCGCGGATCGGCCGACGCTGTCTCGACGTCCGGCTCGACGCCCCGCCCCCGCCACTGACACCCGAGCTACTCGGCGGTTTCCTGCGCACGGACGTCGACGCCTTCACCACGGCCACGTCCGCCCGCACCGGTCTCGCCGGCTTCGACGAGTTCGCCGCCGAACTCGTCGACCGGTGCCGGCTCGGCGACGCCACCGCGTTGCGCGAGCTGTACCCGTTCGGCTGGGGCATGCAGGCACAGGCCTGCCTGCACGGCGAGCTTCTGCGCCGCCGCGGCTGGGAATGGGGCGATCCGGCGCTCGCCGGGGCCGGACGGGCGGTCGAGGCCGTCGCGCACGCGTGGACCGGGCTGCGGATCACCGGCGCGCACGGCCTCGGTGACGCCCGTGCCGTCTCAGCCGACATCGCGCACCACGCCACCGTGCTGCGCGGCAAGTACGCCAGTGCGGTCGACGCCGTCGGCGCGGCGGCGGCGCGACTGTGACCGCACCCGGCCCGACCACCATGTCGAGAGGACAGTGATGAGACACCCTCTGTCAACCTCGAGGTTATGCCAGGCCGAGTGCTTCGCAGCCGCACCTCAGGGGAACGTGACGCAAGCCGGCCACAAGTACGTGACCAAACAGAACTTTTCCGTCCGCCAACGCGACCAACACATTGAATTCCGGGGAGGCGGGCTGTGAGCAAGCTGGCAGCGTTCGGGGGTAGCGCGGCAGTGCCGAGGGACCGGCGCCGCGTGGACTGGCCGCTGGTCGAGGACGAGGATCGCAAGGCCGTCATCGACGCGCTCGACGGCGCCAGACTGGTGTCCAACTCGGACGGTGCGAACCCGGTGTCCACTCTGGAGGAACACTGGGCGCGGCGGTTCGGCTTCGAACACTGTGTCGCGGTGTCCACCGGCACCGCCGCACTGTCCCTCGCATTGGCCGCGCTCGGTGTCGGGCCGGGTGACGAGGTGATCGTGCCCGCGCTCAGCTTCATCGCCACCGGGCTCGCACCGGTGCACCAGATGGCCGTGCCCGTGTTCGCCGACATCGACCCGGTCACCTTCAACCTCGACCCGGACGACGTGGAGCGCCGGATCACCGCCAGGACCAAGGCGATCATCCCGGTGCACCTCCACGGCGCGCCCGCCGACATGGACCGGCTCACCGACATCGCACGCAGGCACGGCCTCGCCGTGGTCGAGGACGCCGCGCAGGCCCCCGGCGCGACCCACCGAGGGCGGCCGGTCGGTGGGATCGGCGACGCCGGCGCGTTCAGCCTCCAGGTCACCAAGAACATCCCCACCTGCGGTGAAGGCGGCCTGCTCGTGACCAACAGCGCCGAGCTGGCCGAGTCGGTGCGCAGGGGCAGGCAGTTCGGCGAGGTGATCGAAGCCGGCCGCGAGCGTGACTACGTGTCCTACGGCCTTGGCTGGAACCACAAGATGAACGCCATCCAGGCCGCGTTCACCGACTCGCAGCTCACCCGGTTCGACGACTACGAACGCGCGCGGCAACGCAACGTCGCCGACTTCCTCGCGCGGCTCGCGGTCCTGCCGGGCCTGCGCGTGCCGACCGCGCTCCCGGACACCACCCACGCCTGGCACATCCTGCGGTTCCGGTTCGACCCGGCCGCGTTCGGTCTCGACCCGGCGCGGCCGCAGGCCCTGCGCGGGGCAGTGCGGCGGCTGCTGCGCGCCGAGGGTGTGCCGTTGTCGCAGTACCAGCTCATGCCGTTGCCCGACCAGAAGGTGTTCGTCGACCGCATCGGCTTCGGCGGGGGCTATCCCTGGTCGGTGACCGGCGCGTCGGGGCCGGCGGCGGGTGAGGGCTACCCGGTGGCCCGCGCCGTCATCGCCGACTCGCTGACCCTGCAGAAACGTCACCTCAACCCAGGGTCGGGCGAGCTGCTCAGCCTCTACGCGGATGCCTTCGAGAAGGTGTGGGCCAACACCGACGTGGTGGTTACGTTGGCGGAGGCGGCGTCATGACCGCCGTTCAGGTTCCGACGCTGAAGTCGGTCGCCGCACGCATCCGCTCGCACGTCGTCGACATGTGTGCTGGCCCAGAAGGAGGTCATCTCGGCGGGGCGTTCTCCTGCGTCGAGGTCCTCACCGCGTTGTACTTCTCGGTGCTGAACGTGGACCCGCGGCGGCCGGACGACCCGGCACGCGACCGCTTCCTGCTCAGCAAGGGCCACGCCGCCGTCGGCCTGTACGCCACGCTGGCCGAACGGGGTTTCTTTCCCGTCGAGGAACTCGCCGGCTACGGACGGCCCGGTAGCAGGTTGATGGGCCATCCGGTACGCGCGGTGCCCGGTGTGGAGCTGCCGACCGGGTCACTCGGCCACGGTCTCGCGCTGGCCTGCGGGTTCGCGCTGGCCACCCGGTACGAAGGCCGTGACTCGCGCAGCTTCGTGCTGCTCGGCGACGGCGAACTCCAGGAAGGTTCGGTGTGGGAGGCGGCGATCGCGGCCGCGACGTTGCGGCTGGACCGGCTGGTCGCCGTGGTGGACCGCAACGGGCTGCAGTTGACCGGCGCCACCGAGCGGATCGCGCCCATGGAGCCACTGGCTGACCGCTGGCGCGGTTTCGGCTGGGCGGTCCGCGAGGTGGACGGCCACGACGCGAGCCAAGTGGCGGACCACCTCGCCGCCGCGCCGTGGGAACCGGGCAGGCCGAGCGTGCTGATCGCCCGCACGGTCAAGGGCCACGGGCTCCCGTTCCTCGCGGGCCGGGCTTCCAGCCACTACGTGACGCTGTCGAAGCGCAACCACGCGCGGGCGATGGGCGCGTTACAGGCGACGGACACGGCCTGATGAGCCGCGCGACCCGAGAGGCCTACCGGGACTGTCTGCTTCCCCTGCTGAACGGACATCCCGACCTGATCTGCCTGGACACCGACACCGGCCTGTTCAACGCGGAGTACGCCGTGGCGGCCGGCGAGCAGTACCTCAACCTCGGCATCGCCGAGCACAACCTGATGGGCATCGCGGCCGGGATGGCAGCGTGCGGGCGGGTTCCGTTCGTCAACACGATGGCCGCCTTCGCCACGTCCCGCGCACTGGAAGCGGTCAAGATCGACATCGCCTACAACCGGTTGCCGGTCCGCATCATGGCCACCCACGGCGGTCTCGCCGCGGGCCACCTCGGTCCGACCCACCAGGCCCTTGAGGACCTTGCCGTGTTTCGCGTGCTGCCGGGGATGACCGTGGTCGTGCCTGCCGACGCCGCCGCCACGGAGGCGTTCGTCGAGCAGAGCCTGGACGTTCCCGGACCGCTCTACGTCCGGCTCGGCCGCAAGCCGTCACCGCCGCTGCCCGCATCGCCTCCTCCGGTCATCGGGAAGGCGCAGACGCTGCGGCAGGGCGGTGACGTGGTGCTCGCGTGCTGCGGTCCGTACCCGGTGCTCGCCTGCCTCACCGCGGCGGATGTCCTTGCCGTGCACGGCATCGAGGCCACCGTGCTGAACCTGCACACGCTGCGGCCGTTCGACGCGGAGGCACTGGTGGCCGCGGCGCGACCGGCCACGCTCGTCGTGACCGTCGAGGAGCACTGGTGCAACGGCGGTCTCGGCGGCGCGGTCGCCGAGGCAGTGGCGGAGGCAGCGCCCACGAGGGTGTTGAGGCTGGGCGTGCCGGACCGGTTCGTCGACGTGGTCGGCAGCCAGGAACACCTCGTCGCGCACTACGAGCTCACCGCGGAGCGGGTCGTGAGGACGGTCCGGACCGCCCTCGACACGGCGGCCCGCTCCGGGACAACCGATCGAAAGGACACCACATGACCACGACAACAGTGCAGGCCTGCCCGGAGTGCGAGTCCGACGTGCAGATCAGCGACTCGGCGCGGCTCAACGAGATCATCGAGTGCGCCAACTGCCGAAGCGAGTTGGAGATCGTGTCGCTGAACCCGCCGGTGCTCGCCCTCGCGCCCGAGGTCGAGGAAGACTGGGGGGAGTAGGAGTCGTGCACAGGCATGCGACATCCACGGGGTCCCGGTCGTGATCCGCGTCGCGGTGGTCGGTGCGGCCGGTTACATCGGCGGTGAACTGCTGCGACTGCTCATCAGCCACCCCGAGGTCGAGGTGGTGGGCGCGGTGTCCTCCCGGTTCCCCGGCAAGCGGGTCGACGGTGTGCATCCGAACCTGCGGTCCGCCACCGACCTGCTGTTCTGCTCGGCCGATGACACGCCCGAGTGCGACACGGTCTTCCTGGCCACGCCGCACCGCGCCGCCATGACACAGATCGACCGCTGGATCGGACATGCCAAGCAGGTCATCGACCTCACCGCGGACTTCCGGTTGGACGACCCCGAGGTCTACCAGCGTTACTACGGGAACGCCCACGCCGCACCGCACCTGCTCCACGACTTCGTGCCGGGGTTACCCGAGCTGTACCGGGAGAGCCTGTCCGATGCCGACCTGATCAGCGTGCCCGGCTGTATGGCGGCGGCGGGTGTGCTCGCGCTGTACCCGCTCGTGGCGCAGGGCATGGTCGAGCCGACGGCCCAGTTCGACGCCCGCACCGGCTCCAGCGGTTCCGGCGCCACCGCGGGTGACGCGAACCTGCATGCCGAACGCAGCGGGGCGATGCGGGTGTTCGCGCCGACCAGGCACCGGCACGAGGCCGAGATCTCCCGGCATCTCGGCATCTCGGCCGCCATGACCGCGACCGGGGTCGAGGCGGTGCGTGGTGTGCAGACAATCTGTCACGTCACGATGCGCCCCGGTGTGAACAAGTCGGCGGTGCGCAGGGCGTTCCGCGAGCAGTACCAGAACGAGCCGTTCGTCCGTGTGGTCGCCCACCAGCGCGGCACTTTCCGCTTTCCGGAGCCGAAGATCCTGCTGGGATCGAACTTCTGCGACGTCGGGTTCGCCATCGACGAGGACGCCGGCCGGCTGGTGACCATCGGGGCACTGGACAACCTCGTGAAGGGCGGCGCGGGCAACGCGGTCCAGTGCCTGAACATCCGCATGGGCTGGCCGGAAACACTCGGCCTGTCCTTCCCCGGGCTACATCCCATCTGAGCCTTGGTGACGGGAGACATCGTGACCACCAGACCGCTGACCGTCGTCAAGTGCGGCGGAAACCCGTCCGTCGACGCCGCGCGCATCTGCGCCGACGTCGCCGGGCTCGTCCGGGAAGGACAGTCCGTTCTCCTGGTGCACGGCGGTTCCGGGGAGATCGCCAGACTGGCCGGGAGACTCGGCGTCCCGCAACGCACCCTCGTCTCCCCGGACAACGTGACCACCAGGTACACCGACCCGGCGACGCTCGAGGTGGTCATCCTCGCGCTGGCCGGTTCGGTCAAACCGAGGATCGTCGCGGAGTTGGCCCGCCACGGGGTGCCCGCCGTCGGGCTCACCGGCCTGGACGGCGGCATGTTGCGCGCGCGCCGCAAGTCCGCCGTTCGGTCCGTTGTGGACGGACGGACGACACTGGTCCGGGACAACCTCAGCGGCCAGCTCGGAGAGGTACGCACCGAACTGGCGGAAACACTGCTGGGGTCTGGCTTCGTGCCGGTGGTCTCACCGCCGGCGATCGACGAGCACGACCAACCGGTGAACGTCGACGCCGACCGCGTCGCGGCGGCGCTCGCGGTGGCACTCGGTGCCGACCAACTCGTGCTGCTGACCGGCGCACCAGGGGTACTCGCCGATCCCGACGACGACACCAGCCTGCTGGGTACCTACGAGGTGCCCGCGACCGGCGCTCCTGGCCGGTTCGCCACCGGTGGCATGGCACTCAAGATCGTCGCTGCACGGGAAGCGCTGGCCGGCGGAGTGGCGTCGGTACGCATCGCGGACGGGCGGGTGGCCAACCCGGTCAGCGCGGCGTTGGCCGGGGCCGGCACCACGGTAACCATGAAGGGGAACCCAAACATGAAACCCGTTGTGTCAAACTCAAGGTCAAATCAGGCCGAGTGCTTCCCAACCGCACCTCAGGGGAACGTGACGCGAGCCAGCCACAAGTACGTGACCAAACAGGACCATCCGTCCCCCAACGTAACCACAACATTTAGTTCCGGGGAGGCGGGACAGGGTGGCACGGTCTGGTTGACCGGGCTCCCTAGCGCGGGCAAGACGACCATCGCGCGGGGCCTCGCCGAGCGGCTGCGGGCCGACGGACACCGGGTCCAGGTGCTCGACGGCGACGAGGTCCGTGTGGCGCTGTCCGCGGAGCTGGGCTTCTCCAAGGAGGACAGGGACACCAACGTGCGACGGGTCGGCTACGTGGCCGGGCTGCTCGCCGTGCACGGGGTCACGGTGCTGGTGCCGGTCATCGCCCCGTACGCGGTGTCACGCGCGGCCGTGCGTGAACTCCACGCCGCGCACGGCGTCCCCTACCTGGAGGTGCATGTGGCGACCCCGGTGGAGCTGTGCGCCAGCAGGGACGTGAAGGGCCTGTACGCCAAGCAGTCGGCGGGCGACATCCGGGGCCTCACCGGCGTGGACGATCCCTATGAGCCACCGATCAACCCCGACCTGCGCATCCTGACGCAGAACCAGACGGTCGAGGAGTCGATCCAGCAACTGCGTGCGCTGCTCACGGCACGCGGGCTGTCATGACCGCCGTCGCACGGGCCGCGGTCGACGACCCGCCGGCGGTGTCCCCGCTGACCCACCTGCAGATGCTGGAAACCGAGGCGGCGCACATCTTCCGCGAGGTGGCCGGCGAGTTCGACCGGTCGACGCTGCTGTTCTCTGGCGGCAAGGACTCGATCGTCATGCTGCACGTGGCGCTCAAGGCGTTCGCCCCGGCCCGGTTGCCGTTCCCGCTGTTGCATGTGGACACCGGCCACAACTTCCCCGAGGTGATCGCCTACCGGGACCGGATCGTCGCGCGGCACGGCCTCCGGCTCGAGGTGGCGTCCGTGCAGTCCTATATCGACAACGGCACGCTCCGCGAGCGTGCCGACGGTACCCGCAACCCGCTGCAGACCCTGCCGCTGCTGGACGCGATCCGTGACGGCCGTTTCGAGGCGGTGTTCGGCGGTGGCCGGCGCGACGAGGAGAAGGCGCGCGCCAAGGAGCGCGTGTTCAGCCTGCGGGACGAGTTCGGTGCCTGGGATCCGCGCAGACAGCGGCCCGAGCTGTGGCAGCTGTACAACGGGCGCCATGAGCCGGGCGAGCACGTCCGCGTGTTCCCACTGTCCAACTGGACCGAACTGGACGTCTGGCAGTACATCGAGCACGAGGGCATCGAACTGCCCGAGATCTACTTCGCGCACACGAGGACCGTGTTCCAGCGCGACGGCATGTGGCTGACACCCGGCGAGTGGGGCACCCCGCGAGACGGTGAGGCCGTGTGTGAACGGCAGGTCCGGTACCGCACGGTCGGTGACATGTCCTGCACCGGCGCGATCGACTCGTCGGCGTCGACGGTGCCGGCGGTGATCGCCGAGATCGCGGCGAGCCGCGTGACCGAGCGCGGCGCGAGCAGGGCCGACGACCGGTTGTCCGAGGCCGCCATGGAGGACCGCAAGCGAGAAGGGTACTTCTAGACATGTCAACGGACGTCGCGGAAGTGGCAGGTCGGCCCGACTCGTCCCCACGGCTCTCTGGCGGCCTGTTGCGACTGGCCACCTGCGGGTCGGTCGACGACGGCAAGTCCACTTTGGTCGGACGACTGCTGTACGACACCCGGTCCGTGCTCGCCGACCAGATGGCGGCCATCGAGGAAGCGTCCCGCCGCCGCGGGCAGGACGGTCCCGACCTGGCCCTGCTCACCGACGGCCTCCGGGCGGAACGCGAGCAGGGCATCACCATCGACGTGGCGTACCGCTACTTCGCGACGGCTCGGCGACGGTTCATCCTCGCGGACACCCCGGGGCACGTCCAGTACACGCGCAACATGGTGACCGGTGCGTCCACCGCGGATCTCGCGGTGATCCTGGTCGACGCACGCAACGGCGTGGTGGCCCAGACCCTGCGGCACGGCGCGATCACGGCATTGCTGCGGGTTCCCCACGTCGTGCTGGCGGTCAACAAGATGGACGCCGTCGGCTACCAGGAGTCCACCTTCACCGCGATCGCGAGCGAGTTCACCGAGCGAGCCGGCGAGTTGGGCCTGACCGACGTCGTCGCCATCCCGATGTCGGCGCTGGTCGGCGACAACATCGTCGAACCGTCGACCAGGATGGACTGGTACGGCGGCGACACACTTCTGTCCCATTTGGAGGGTGTACCGCTCGGCGCGGACGCGACCGGGACGCCGCTGCGGCTGCCGGTGCAGTACGTGATCCGGCAACCCGCCGGCGACCACGTAGAACGCTGGCTGGCAGGACAACTCGCCTCCGGCCTGCTCAGGGTCGGCGACCCTGTCGTCGTGCAGCCGGCCGGGGCGACCAGCACGGTCGTCGGCCTCAGTGTGCTCGGTCGGGAGACCGACGTCGCGTGGGCACCGCAGTCGGTGGCCGTCCGTCTCGCCGACGACCTCGACATCTCCCGGGGTGAGATCCTCACCGCGCGCCCCACTCCCCAGCCACTGCGGCGATTCACCGCCACTCTGTGCCATCTCGACGATCGTCCACTGCGCACAGGACAGCGTGTGCTGCTCAAGCACACCACCAGGACGGTCCCGGCGGTGGTGGAGCAGATCAGCTACCGCATGGACATCGCCATCGCCCGCCACCTGCCGTGTCAGGACACCCTTTCCGCCAACGACATCGGCGGCGTGCGGATCCGCGCCGCCGAGCCGCTCGCCGTCGACGACTACGTCGAGAACAGGCGCACCGGGTCGTTCCTGCTCATCGATCCGCAGGATGGAGCGACTCTCAGCGCCGGAATGGTCGACACGAAGGCGGAACACCCACTGTGTTGAGTTTCTCGAAAGGCTGAACAACGCATGACCGCCTCCACTCAGGACCACATCGCCCTCGCCGAGCGCTGGAGTGCGCACAACTACCACCCGTTGCCCGTGGTGCTCACCCATGGGGAAGGCGCCTGGATGACCGATCTGGACGGTCGGCGCTATCTCGACTTCCTCGCCGGGTACTCCGCGCTCAACTTCGGCCACCGGCATCCCGACATCGTCGCCGCGGCCAGAGAACAGCTCGACCGGCTGACGCTGACCGGCCGGGCGTTCCACCATGACCAGTTCGGACCGTTCTGCCGTGAGCTGGCCGAGCTGACGGGCACCGAGATGGTGCTGCCAGCCAACTCCGGCGCCGAGGCGGTCGAGTCGGCGGTGAAGATCGCCAGGAAATGGGCATACCAGGTCAAGGGCGTGCCGGACGGCGCCGCCGAGATCGTGGTCGCGAGCGACAACTTCCACGGCCGCACCACGACCATCATCTCCTTCTCCACCGACTCGGAGGCCCGCAACGAGTTCGGCCCGTTCACCCCGGGCTTCAAGGTGGTGCCGTACGGCGACATCGACGCGCTGCGTTCGGCGGTCACCGAGAACTCGGCGGCGGTCCTTTTGGAACCGATCCAGGGTGAGGCGGGTGTGGTGGTCCCGCCGAAGGGATACCTCGCCGAGGTCCGTCAGGTGTGCGACCACACCAACACGCTGTTCATCGCCGACGAGGTCCAGTCCGGACTGGCCCGCACCGGCGCGACGTTGGCGCTGGACCACGAAGGCGTCCGCGCGGACCTGTACACCCTGGGCAAGGCGCTGGGCGGCGGGATCCTGCCGGTGTCCGCGGTGGTCGGCCGGGCCGACGTCCTCGGTGTGCTCAGGCCCGGCGAGCACGGCTCGACCTTCGGCGGCAACCCGCTGGCATGCGCGGTCGGCCGCGCGGTGGTGCGGTTGCTGGCAACCGGTGAGTTCCAGGAACGGTCCCGCGAACTCGGCGCGTACGTGCACTCCCGGCTCGACGAACTGGACGGCGTCGCCGAGGTCCGTGGCCGCGGCCTGTGGGCCAGCGTGCAGATCGCCGAGGGGCGACCGAGCGGACGTCAGGTGTCCGAGGCGCTGGCCGAGCGTGGCGTGCTGTGCAAGGAATACCTGACGACCCTCCGGGTGGCGCCCCCGCTGGTGATCACCCGTGCGGAGATCGACTTCGGCGTCGACGCGATCGCCGACGTGCTGGGATGAGAGAGGGAGCCACGTTGTCCAACGATGTCGTACCCACCGACCGACGGCCTCGCGTCCTGATCATCGGCGGCAAGCTCAAGTTCGTGCGCAAGGCCCGGGAGCTCGGTCTGGACGTGGTGCACGTGCAGTACCCGAACGAGTACGACCGCGGCCACTGGCCAGTAGTCGACCAGGCACTGCTGCTCGACTACGGCGACATCGACCGGCTCCTGCCGCTGGTCCGTGCGTTGCACGAGGCGTACCCGTTCCAGGCGGCCGTGGCGCTGTTCGAGCTCGGGCTACTGCCGGCGGCGCGGGTCAACGAGGCGCTCGGCCTCGGCGGAGAGTCCGTCGACACCGTGGAACTGCTGCTGGACAAGTGGCGGATGCGCCAGCTCCTGAACGCGAAGGGCATCAGCCCGGTGGCCTCCGCGATCGGACGTTCCACAGAGGACGTTCGGGACTTCGTCGCCGCGCACGGACTCCCGATCATCGTCAAGCCGATCCGCGAGTCGGGCAGCCTGGGGGTGTTCCGCATCCGCGACCAGGCCGACGTTGACTCCGTCGCCGAACGGTTCCGTTCCCTCGACGACGGGCACTGGGTCGCGGGGGACCTGTTCCGTGACGACTCCTTCGACGAGTTCCTCATGGAGGAGTACCTGGACGGCCCGGAGGTCAGCGTGGAGAGCCTGAGCTTCGACGGCCGGCACGTGGTCGTCGGGGTGACCGACAAGGAGCAGTTCAGCGGCCCCGGTTTCGTCGAGACCGGACTGCTGCAGCCCAGCGGCTGCTCGCCAGAGACACTGAGCGAGGTCACGCGGTTGGTGACGGACGTCCTCGACGCGGTCGGGCTGCGCAACGGTCCGGCGCACACCGAGATCAGGCTGACCTCGCGCGGCCCGCGGATCATCGAGTCGCACAACCGCATCGGCGGTTACGCGGTCAACGAGATGGTCGAGGCCGCCTACGGCGTCGACATGGAGCGCTACACGCTGGGCGCCAGGTTCGGCATGGTGGAGCCGCTGACCGCGTCGCCGGAGCCGCTGGGCGGAGCGGCCCTCCGGGCCCTCACGCCGGAGCCCGGCCGGGTCGTGGAGGTGACCGGCGTCGACACCGTGCGCGCGGACCCGGCGTTCGTCGCCCTCCACGTGAAGGTGGAGCCGGGCGACGAGATACGACCGCTGACCTGGAACGAGGACATCGCCGGTTACGTCGTCGCCCGAGGCGCCGACGCCACCGAGGCGATCGCCAACTGCAAACGGCTGGCCGCGGCGATCCACGTGCGCACCGAGCCCATCGTGTGAACGCCGTGCCGCCGGACCGGTCGGGCGTCGCCGAGCCGCGGTTCCGTGACGCGCTGCGCACCCTGCCCGGCCGGGTGTGGATCGTCAGCCTCGGCGTCCTGGTCAACCGGGTCGGCAACTTCCTGCCCGTGTTCATCGTGCTCTACCTGACCGGGCGCGGCTATTCCGCCGGTGCCGCGGGGTTCGTGCTCGGCGTGTCCGGTCTGGGCAACGTGCTCGGCAACGCCGTCGGTGGTTACCTCGCCGACAGGATCGGCCGGCGATGGACCATCGTGGTGTCCGCCGTGCCCACCTCCGGGCTGACGGCGGTCGTGCCGTTCCTCGGCCCCTTCCCGGTCATCGTCGCGGTGGTCGGTCTCATCGGGGTGACGTCGCAGATCTACCGCCCTGCCGCGGCCGCGGTGCTGGTCGACTCCGTGGCGACCCACCAGCAACGGCTCGCCGCCTTCGGGGTGTTCCGGTTCGCGATGAACCTCGGCGCCGCCCTGGGTGGCGTGATCGGCGGGGTGCTGGCCAGCACGTCCTATGTGGAGCTCTTCCTCGGCAACGCCGCCGCGTGCCTGCTGTTCGGCGTGGTCGTGGCGGTGCTGCTGCGGGACGAGCCCTCGCCGAGGTCCGGTCAGGACGACGCGGACACGCGGGTGGACCGGGCGGTGGGGTACCGGCAGGCGCTCGCCGACCGCATCCTGGTGCGGTTCCTGCTGATGACCCTGGTCGGTGAGTTCGTCTACATCCAGACCACCGTCGGCCTTCCGCTGCACGTCAGCGACGTGGGGCTGAGCGCGCGCGACTTCGGTCTCCTCATCGGGCTCAACGGTCTGCTGGTCCTGGTGCTGGAACTGCCCGCCACCGGTCTGGTCGCCCGGTACCGGCCGGAGTACGTGCTGGCCATCGGCAACCTGCTCATCGGAGTCGGTCTCGCGCTGACCGGGTTCATGACCGACATGGTCCTGCTGTCGGCGACCGTGCTGATGTGGACGCTCGGCGAGATGATGTCCAGCTCCATCGCCAACGCCTACCTGGGAAGTCTGACTCCGCCGGGGATGGTCGGCCGTTACCAGGGCTTGTACTTCGTCGCGTACACGATCGGCACGGGCGTCGGACCGCTCGTCGGCGGCGCCGTGTACGCGATCGACCCATGGGCGCTGTGGGTGACGGTCGGCCTGGCCGGGCTGTTGGCCGCCAAGCTCTGTCTGCCACGCCGTCACACGGCGTCTCGTGTCGTTTCCCTGATGGTCCGAAGTAGACAGGAGAGAACAGGTGAGTGACTTCGCGGGACTGGTCGCGATCGTGACCGGCGGTGCGTCGGGTATCGGCCTGGCCACGGCGAAACTGCTGCAGAGCAGGGGAGCCGAGGTCGCGGCACTGGATCTCAAGCTGGACGGGCTGCCGGACGACATCGTGGGCATCGAGGCCGACGTCACCGACGACGCCCAGGTCAAGTCCGCTGTGGACGCTGTGGTCGAGCGGTTCGGCCGGCTGGACGTGGTGGTGAACAACGCCGGGATCAGCGCGGTCGGGGACGTCACCGGGAACAGCGACGACGAGTGGCTGCGTGTACTGGACGTCAACGTGGTCGGCATGGTCAGGGTCGCCCGGCACGCGTTGCCGCACCTGCGGCGCTCACCCGCCGCGGCGATCGTCAACACGTGCTCGATCGTCGCGTGGGCCGGGCTGGAGAAGCGGGTGCTGTACTCGGCCAGCAAGGGCGCTGTGTACGCACTGACGTTGGCCATGGCGGCGGACCACCTCCGCGAGGGCATCCGGGTCAACTGCGTCGCCCCTGGCACCGCGGCCACGCCATGGGTGGACCGGCTGCTCAACCGAACGGCGGATCCGGCGGCCGAACGGGCCGCGCTCGACGCGCGCCAGCCGATGGGTCGTCTGGTGACGGCCGACGAGGTGGCGGGCGCGATCGCCTACCTGGCGAGCCCGTTGTCGGGCGCTTCGGTTGGCACGGTGCTCGCCGTGGACGGCGGCACGCACGGCCTGCGGCTGCGGCCGCCATCCCAGCAGGAGAGCACGTACTGAACGAAGTACGCACAGAGCGCGGTGAACGACGTGACCGCGCCGTAGCGCCTGGGTACGGTCACGGTTCGTTCAACTTGGAGCAGCATGATGAGCCAGCAGACCGCCGAACAGGGGCGGCGGAGCAGTCTGTGGCGACACCGCGACTTCCTCCTGCTGTGGTCAGGGGAGACGATTTCCCAGACCGGGGCACAGATTTCTCTGGTGGCCGTACCGCTGACCGCGATCAGCGCCCTCAACGCCGGGCCGACCGAGGTCTCCCTGCTGACCGCGCTGCAGTACGCGCCGGTCGTCCTGATCACGCTGTTCGCCGGGGTTTGGCTGGACCGGCACCGGCGCCGGCCGGTGCTCATCTGGACGAACCTGGCTCGTTTCCTGCTGATCATGTTGATTCCCGTGAGCTACCTGACCGATGTGCTCTCGCTTGGTCTGCTCTACCTGGTGACCTTCGCGGTCGGGCTGCTGGCAGCGGTGTTCGACGTGGCGTACGTGGTCTACCTGTCGTCCCTGGTGTCTCGCGAGCAGTTGATCGAGGCGAACGCGAAACTCGAGACGACGTACTCGATCGCGCAGATCGGCGGGCCCGGTGTCGGCGGGGTGCTCGTGCAACTGGTGACCGCCCCCGTCGCACTCGTCGCCAACGCCGGAACTTCTCTGCTGGCTGCCGCGACCTTCCTCGGTATCCGCAAACCTGAAGTGGTCGAGAGACCGGAACACGAGCGCCGGCCGATACGCGCCGAGATCGCGGACGGGATGCGGGCGATCTTTGGTCACCACGTGCTGCGGTTGTTGATCGTCCAGGCCGCGGTCTACAACCTGTTCGAACAGATCGTGCTCACGCTGTACCTGCTGTTCGGTGTTCGCGAGCTCCGGCTCGGGGCGGGCGGACTCGGTGTCATCCTCACCACGGCCGCCGTCGGGGGACTGGTCGGCGCGCTGGTCGCCGGCCGGGCGGCCGCGGCGATCGGCACCGGCCGATGCATCGTCGGCTCGATGGTGGTCAGCGCCGCCGGACTGGTGGTGGTCCCGTTCGCGCCGGCGACGCCCGCGCTCGCGGTCGTCGTGCTGATCACCGGCTTCGTGGTGTACGGGTTCGGGCTGGGCGTTTTCAGCGTGCACACCTTGAGCGTGCGCATCGCACTGGCCCCGGCCGGACTGCTCGGCAGGATCACCGCGACCTTCCGTCTGATCATCTACGGCACGATCCCGATCGGCGCGCTGCTCGCCGGCGTGCTCGGGAACCTGTTCGGTATTCGCGCGGCGATCATGCTGGGCGCGGTGCCGCTGCTCGTGCTGTCCCTACTGTTCTGGTTCACCGCGGTGCGCCATGCCGACATCTCGGCGGTTGGGACGGACGGTGAAACGAACACGGTTTGAGCTCGACGCCATCTCGCGAGCCTCATGGGACGAACTGGTGGGCCGCGACTTCTACTCCAGCGCGAACTGGCTCGACTTCTGCGCCACCGAGCACGGGGGAGTGGTCGACGCGGTGGTCGTCGGCAACGGTGCGGCCGAGGTCGCGGTTCCGCTGTTCAGCGGCGCGGACCTGGCGGGTTCCCCGTACGACTGGAACGCCGAGCTGACCAGTCGGTCACTGCCAACCCTCCCGACCGGCGATCTTGTCGTCGGCCCGCGTGAGGGCTACCAGACGCGACTACTGCGGGCCACTCCCGCGCCGACACCCGGCGCGATCACCCAACTGCTCACCGAACTCCGTGCGCGGGCAGCCGACGAGGCCTGTGTGGCGATGTACCTGACCACCGAGGATGTACGGCTGTTCCGCGCCGCGGGCGTCCCAGCACCCGCCGTGCTGCTGGAATGTGACGCCTGGCTGCCCGTGCCCGACGGCGGGTTCGACGCCTGGCTCGCCGTGCTGCCCAGTAAGCGGCGGACGTCCGTCCGCAAGGAGATGGCGGCGTTCACCGCGGCGGGCTACCGAATCCAACGCCTGCCGCTGCGGGAATGCAGCACGGCCATCGCACCGCTCGCGGTACGCACGGAATCCAAGTACGGCCACGACTACGACACGGCAGAGGACCTGGCCACATTTCGCAACCACGAACGATGCCTCGGCGACGCCGCGATGGTCGCACTGTGCACACTGGACGACACGCCTGTCGGCTTCTGCCTGTACTACGTGTGGCGAGACACGATCTTCCTACGCTGGACCGGCTTCGACTACCCGCGTCTGCGCAACGCCTACGAGTACTTCAACCTGTTGTACTACGAGCAGGTTCGCTGGGCGGCCGAACGGGGGATCCGATGGATACATGCCGGGTTGAAGGCCGCCAAGGCCAAGGTGTCGCGCGGCGCCATCATTCGTCCACTGTGGCTGCTTGATCTCGGCGCGACCAGCCCGCTAACCGACGCGGAACACGCTGTGCACGAACACAACACGGCGTTCCTCGACGAGCTGTTCGCGGACAGCACGGTCGCCCGCGGCATCGCCGACCGCGCGGAATGGCTTGCGCGTTGATGTCCTGAAAGACGCGTTCGGGGCATCGCTGATGTCACGAGCGACGCGTTGGGGACGTTCAACCTCAATCCACCGATGATCTTGTCGGGATGCTGCACCGTGCGAGAGAGTTGTGGGCCTGGTCAGGCGCTTCGCGGGCGTCGGGCGCTGCGCGCCCGACGCGCACCCGCTGGGTGTCTGTCCTGAAAGACGCGTTCGGGGCATCGCCGATGTCTCGAAAGACGCGCTGATGACGGTCAACGACCCGAAAGGGTCTTTCGGGACAGTGCCGGTGGCACACACACGCCGTTCGCGGCACCGGGCTTCCCGGGCGATGTGGTGCTTCGCTCGCCGGAGCCACAGATCCGCGCGTGGGCAGCGTGATCATCGGTGGATCTGGGTTCAACGACAGGGAAGCGTCTTTCGAGACAGCGCCGGTGGCATACCACGCCGTTGGCCGCGTGGAAACCGCCCGCGATGTGGTGCTTCGCTCGCCGGAGCCACAGAACCACACACGGGCAGCATGATCATCGGTGGATCCGGGTTCAACGACAGGAAAGCGTCTTTCGGGGCATCGCCGGTGGGCCGTTCGCGTCCTTCATCGCGCGGACACCGGCCGTCGGATCCACAGGACGGCGTGCGGGGTTGAGCGTCATGAAGGGCACCTTCAGGGCGCTCGGTGGTAGCTCCGCTGAGTGGGAACGCCGGGTCCGGCGGATGGCCGGGCCCGGCGTTCTTGGGGCTACGTCAGGACATCATGACCCGATGAACGAGTCCGGCGGTGGCGGTGGTGGCGGTGCCTTCTCTGGTAGCGGCGGCGGTGGCGGCGTGCTGGGTGTCGAACCACCACCCGAGGAGCCCGACGGCGGTTTGCTGCCGCCCAGTGGGAAGGGGTTCTTCGTCGGTGGCGAGGGCACGGTCACGGTGGGTGGGGGTGGCGGCGTGCCGAGCCGGTCGATCGGCGCCGGCTGGCTGCCCCGTGGACCGATGCTGCCCTGGAGGCTGGGCGCCGACGGCGGCTTCGGCATCGACGGCGCGGCCGGCGACCTCATGGGCGTCGAGGGCGGGATGACCGTCGAGCGTTTCGCCCCCGACGAGGTTTGCGGTGCCGGGTTTGATTGTTGCGGTGGTGCGGGGTTCGGTTGTGGTGCTGGGTTGGGTTGCTGCCCGGGGTTGGGTTGTTGCGGTGGTGCGGGGTTCGGTTGCGGGGACGGGTTGGGTTGCTGCGGCGCTGGGTTCGGTTGTGGTGATGGGTTGGGTTGCTGCCCGGGGTTGGGTTGCTGTGGTGGTGCGGGGTTCGGCTGTGGGGACGGGTTCTGTTGCGGCCCACCGTTCGGTGGCGTTGCCGGGTTCGGTTGTGGCGACGGGTTTGGCTGTGCCCCAGGGTTTGGCTGCGATCCAGGGGGCGATTGCTGCGATGGCGCCGGGTTTGGCTGCGGTGCCGGACTGGGCTGCTGAGGTGCCTGGCTCGGCTGCTGTGGAGCCGGACTCGGCTGTTGCGGTGCCGGGTTCGGTTGCTGTGCTGCCGGGTTCGGTTGCGGCGGCGCGGGGTTGGGCTGCTGCGGTGATGCGGGTGCCGGGTCCGGCCGGGCGGGTGTGCTCGGTTGGTTGGTCGGCCGGTCCGTGGGGGAGTCCGTCGGTCGCGGCGACTGTTGGGTCTGGTTCGGCGTGTTCGGAGTCTGGTCCTCGGTGTTGGGAGTTCCGTCGCCGTCCCAGTCCTTGTCCCGGTAGTTGGGCTCCCCGTCGCCGTCGGTGTCGGGTGCGGGGGTGTTCTTGATGGTGATGCCGCGGATGTCGGTCCGGTTGTCTTTCTGCCGTGGCGGGATCTTGAAGCCGAACCTCTTGGCCACCGTCTCGTTGATGTGGTCGGACATGAGACTCGCACCCTTGATGTTCGGGTGGGCCGCCTCGTCCCGGTCCCAGTGGGGGTGGTTCGAGAGGCTGAACGCCTTGGCGAGGTTGTTGATCGCCGGGTCCCTGGTGTAGAGCTCGCGGTTCTTCAGCGCCTTCGAGACGTCGATGAGGTCGGCGCATCCGCAGATCTCGACGGCCCGCTTGATGGCCTCGTTCACCTGCTCCCCGAACTTCCCCAGCTTCTCCAGCTCGCCGGAGTCCAGCGGGCTGTTGAAGGATGTCTGTTTCGGGTTGACCGCCATCGGGTAGTTCTGGAGGAACATCTTGGCGTTCGGCACCCTGTCCTGTACCGCCGCCATGACCTGGAGCAGCCGGGCGATCAGCGTGGGCTCGTGGCCCGGCGTCTTGTTGGCCTTGCCCTGTTTTGCCTGGTCGCGGTAGGCCTGGTCGGACTGTGTGTTGTCCAGCAACGGATTGGCCTTGGCCATCACCGAGTCGGGGTTCTCCCCGAAGGGGGTGAACGACGTGATCAACGGGGCGAAGTACACGTCGTTGCCGCCCAGGCCGATGACCACCGCGTCAGCGTCGGTGGGAATCTGGTCGAGCTGCTTCGTGTTGACGACCAGGTCGTTCTCGTCGCGCCAGGTGCTCGGGTCGGTCGGGTTCTGCGTCGTGTTGCCGGGAATCGACTCCAACGGCTCTCTTCGCTGGGTCTCGAACACGTCCGTGGTGACCGCGCCGGAGGAGGCCACGATGGTCACCTCGACCTTGAGGCCAGGGTTCGCCGCCTGCATCCGTGCCGCCGCCTGGATGGCCGCGCTTTCCGTCGACTGGTGACGTGGGTCCGTCGAGTCGAAGTAGATACGCGGCTCCATTCTTCCGTTGCTGGGGCCGCGTACCCCCTGGCCGGCCGAGAACGAGTCCCCGACGACGACCATCTTGAAAACCCGCTGCTGTTGCGGTTGCTGCTGTTGCGTCTCAGGCTCCGCGATGGCAGTCCCCGGCGCGGCGGCACAGACCACCGCCAGCGCGGCGCCCAGCGCCACGATCTGGGCCAGGGCACGGCCACGGTCACGAGCACGCATCAACCACACCTCCATGAGATAGGCGAAATTCCTGAACTCGACCGTTTGGCCAGACTCCACCACCCGTTCGGAGTCGGTCCATGCCGCACAGGTGCGGCATGGACGTGTTGGCGAGTTGGTGCCAGGCTGGACCGGGTGCGGTTCGAGCAGGACGCGGAGACGGCCCTGCCGGGTGTGGTGGGTCTACACCGGCAGGTGCGGGGTGTCGTGGCGGCGGTGGTGGTCGCGTCCCGGTTGGCCGCGCTGACCATGGTCGCGTTGAGCGTCCTCGCCGCCGCGCACAACCACGCCTACACCAGCGTCGCGCTGGCCACCACCGTCTACGTGGTTCTCCTCGGGTGGAGCGCGGTGCTGATCACGCTTGTGCTCCGCCGTGCGGCGGTGCCCGGTTGGGTGCTCGTCGTCGACGTCACGGTCACCGCCGTCACCATGGTCGTCCTGCCACTGGCGGTGTCCACCGCGCTGTTCGCGAACCTGGCCAACCCGTACCTCGAGCCGATCACGGTCAGCGTCGCGGTGTCCGTGGCACTGGTCAGCGGTTCGGCCAGGAGCACCGCGGCCGGGTGCGCCACGCTCGCCGCCGCCTACTTCGTCGGCCAGGCACCCATCACCGACGGCGGCGCGGACATCGCCTCGCTGCTCAGCACGATCGGCTGGCAGGTCGGCACCGCCACGTGCGGCCTGGTGTTCGTCCAGCGGCTACGGCGCGTGGCCCACCACGTGGACATCGCCACCACACAGGTGATCACGGCACGGGAACGGCTCGCCGCCCAGCGCGCACACAACGAGGAACGCGCCAGGCACTTCCGTGAACAGGTCCGCCGCTACCGCGCCCTGCACGACGGGCCACTGCGCATCCTGACCGTGATCGCCGGCCCCGGGCCTGCCGCGCACCCCGATCCCTTGGTGCGCAAGCAATGCGCGATCAGCGTCAACATCCTGCGTGGCGCCGCTCCCGACGAGACCGGCGGCACCCTCACCGATCTTTCCCTGGCACTGATAGAAGCCAGTGCCGCACTGGGGCTGCGGGTGGAGTACCACTTCGCCAACCTGCCCGACATCCTCCTCGGCACCGTGACCGACGCCCTGTGCCGGGCCAGCGCGGAGGCACTGAGCAACGTCGCCGCGCACGCGGGCACCACCCGCGCCCGCCTCACCGCCATGACAAGCGGGGACGGCGTGGTGACCGTGGCGATCGTCGACCAGGGCAAGGGATTCGACCCGGCCACCACCGAGCTCGGCTACGGCATCCGGCACTCGATCATCGAGCGAATGAGCGAGGTCGGCGGAGCCGCCACAGTGGACAGCCATCTCGGCGAGGGCACCCGCATCGACCTGCGGTGGCCGGCATGAGCGAGGCCAGCGAACCGTCGATGATCCGGGCCGCCGTCATCGACAACGACAAACTCGTCCCGGCCGGCCTGCGCGCCCTGCTCGCCGACACCACCGACATCACCATCACCCACACCGCCACCACGGTCACCGACTACCTCGCCGCCAGGCCCGCCGCCGACGTCGTCCTGCTCGACCTACAACTGGAGGACGGCACCGACCCCGCCGCCAACGTCGCCGCCCTGCGCTCAAGCGTCCCCGCCGTCCTGGTCCTCTCCGTACACGGCGACCGCCGCCACGTCCGCACCACCATCCGCGCGGGCGCCTCCGGCTACCTCATCAAGGACGACGACGCCGACAAACTCGCCGACGCCATCCGCACCGTCCACACCGGACACCTGGCACTGACCACCGAACTCATGACCCTCATCAACGACGACCCACCCGAGCTGTCGCCGCAGGAACTCCACGTCCTCTACCTCTACGGCACCGGAAGCACCCTGGCCGCCACCGCCCGCCGCCTCAACATCGCCATCCCCACGGTCCGCTCCTACCTCGACCGCATCCGAGCCAAGTGGGCCAGCATGGACGAACCCGTCGACGACATCCGCACCCTCATCCACGAGTACCCGCACCCCAACCCACCCACCTGACCCCTCGCGCGATGGGGGCGCTGGGCCGTGCTGAAGCGTCCTTCATGACGCCAGCCCGATGATCTTGTCGGGTGTCGCGGCTCGCGAGAGGCGCGGCCTGACCCGCTTCGTGGGCGTCGGGCACTGTGCGCCCGGCGCGGCTTCGCTGGGTGTCCTGAAAGACGCGTTCGCGGCATCGCCGATGTCTCGAACGACGCGCTGGTGACGTTCAACGACCTGAAAGCGTCTTTCAGGGCATCGCCGGTGGCATCAACTCGTACCGTCTTCGCGCCGCACTGGCAGGCGTCCTCACGGGGATTCTCTGGGTGTCGGCTCGGGTTGGTGGCGTCGGCGGTATTCGCTCGGGGTTTGTCCGACCAGGGTTCTGAAACGGCGGGCGAAGTAGGTCGGGTCGTCCCAGCCGACGGTGGCGCCGATCTGGGCGGTGGGGAGGGTGGAGTGTGCGAGGAGGGTGGCGGCCTGTTCGACCCGCACTCGGGCCAGGAAGTTCATGGGGGTCAAACCGATGTGTTGTGTGAACAGGCGGCCGAGGTAGGCGGGGTCCAGGTTGACCGCTCGGGCTAGTTCGTCCAGTCGCCACTGGTGTGCGGGGGTTGTCTCCAGTCGGGTGATCGTTGCCGCCACTGCGGGGTGGATCGTGGACTCGACGGTCGTGGGTTCGGGGGGACGGCCGTCGGTCAGGATGCCCAGTACGGAGATCAGTCGGCCGAGTGTGCGGCCAGGGCGGGCCGGCCTGGCCGCGAGGTCGTGTTCGAGTTGGGTGATCTCGGCGATGGCTTCTTCGGCGGCGGTGGGGTCGACGGTCATCGTGGCGATGCCGTGTGTGCCGGACGCCATCGGGTCTGTCCACAGTATTCGGCGCAGTGTCGGGATGTTGTGCAGTGGAGCCAGTTCGGCTCGTAGTGCCTTGGCTGACAGGCAGCAGTTGGCCACCGTGAGGTCGGCGCAGTCCTGAAACCCGTGCCAGGCACCAGGGCGCAGCACGAGGACGTCGCCACGTCGCAGCCCGTGCTCGCCCAGACTGGTCACGTGTGCACCGCGACCGGCGCCGATCACGGCGATCTCCAGGAAGTCGTGTGCGTGTGACCCGACGTCCGCGTTCAGGTGGTGGACGCCGCCCCAGATCGGTCCGTCCGCGAACAACGTGTGTTCGTGCAGGGTCTGGGGCATCTCGGGATCGTACGACTGTTGGCCGTGATCCGACTAGCCGCCGCCCGCACACCGCCATGACACTGGTTGCTATCCGAAGAGCATTGGAGACAAGAGATGACAAGCGATGTCGGCGCCGACGGCCGGGTGTCGGACGAGCTGGTGGCTGCGTACCGCGAACATGGTTTCGTCCGAGTGCGTGGCGTCCTCGGTCCTGACCAGGTCGAGCGGTTCCGGACCAGTGCCGAGGCGTTCCTGACCGCGCACCGCGCGGACAGCCTGGAGAAGCAGGGCGCCTTCAGCCAACTGGTCAACGTCTGGCAACACGACGGGACCCTCCGCGCGCTCACGTTCGACCCGCGCGTGGGCCGCGTCGCCGAGCAACTCGCCGGGTTCCCGTTGCGGCTCTGGCATGATCAGATGCTGGTCAAGGAGCCGCACAACAACGTCGCGACCGAGTTCCACCAGGACCGTCCATACTGGCCACACGCCGGTGACCGGCTCCCGTTGTCCGCGTGGATAGCGCTGGTCGACGTGCCACCCGAGCGAGGCTGCATGACCTTCCTGCCCGGCACACAACATCGCACCGGGCTGCGGCCGCAGGACCTCCATCACGAGGAGGACCTCTTCGAGCAGGACCCGTCGCTACGCTGGATCCCCCGCGTCACCGTGCCGCTGCGAGCCGGCGACTGCACGTTCCACAGTGGATACACCGGCCACATGGCCCTGCCCAACCGCACGGACCTGGCCAGGTTCGCACACGTCATCATCTACATGGACGAAGCCACCACCTACAGCGGCACGGCGCACGTCGTCACCGACCCTCTCGACCTCGTCGCCGGCGACCGACTCGCCGGCGACACCTTCCCTCGTCCGTGGAGCTAGCCTCAGATGCGTCGGGCGGCGCGCCAGCCCTTCGAGTACATGCCGCCGTCGTCGAGTAGGGACGTGCCGCCGAGGTCGCCGAACGTCGGGCCGTTCGCTCGTTCCCGGCTCGACATGAAGCGGTAGTGGCCCGTCGAGTCGATGCCGACGAAGATGCCGACGTGGTCGAGTTCGTCCACGCCGCCCTCGACTTCGAAGAACACCAGGTCGCCTGGCTGCAGTGCGTCGTAGTCGGTGACCCGGGTGCGGGTGTTGGGGATCAGTGCGACGCCGGGGCCGTTCTCCGCCATGGCCCACGCGCGCCTCGGCAGGCCGGGGCCGGCGTTGTTGGTGCCCAGCAACGGATAGTCGAGCCGGAAGCCGTAGACCATGCGCACGAAGCCGGAACAGTCGAGGGCGCCCTTGTGCGCCGCCTTGGGTTTCTTGCTCACGTCAGGGAACTTGTAGGGAATACCCAGGTAGTCGAGGAAGTCGGACTGTTCCAGCCGTGCGACGCCCTGCGGCTCCACCGGGCCGAAGATCGCGTCGCCACGGAACAGCAGTCCGTCGGGGTTCGTCTCCTCGGCGGCGCCGTCGGCGTACTGCATCGCGATGTCGAACACGTCGGGGCTCGTGTCCTTTTTCGCTGTCTCGAACCACTGGGCGAACCACTCGGCCTTCTCCGCACCGGGCGCCCATGGCTCCGGTGCCAGCCGGACCCACGTCGTGGTGGTGATCGTCGCCGTGGTGAACCTCTCCTCGGTGAACGTCCGAGCCGGCCCGGTCATCGCCACGGTCCTGGCGCCGTCCGTGAAGGTGGCGATCACGGCGCCTGTCTGGTCCCGCACCACGGTTCTGCCTGGGTTCTCCAGCCGGTCGAACCCCGGGCCGGCGGCCGGCGCGGCGGCCGCGCCTGGCGCGGCCGCGTTTCCTCCGTCCTGGAGCGCTAAAGCGGTCGCCGGTGCGTTCGCGTCGCCGCTCGCCTGCTGACGGGCGAACTGCACGACGCCGAACGCGCTCAGCGCGATCACCGCCAGCACCACGCCTGTCCGCAGAGCCCGGTTGGAGCCTTGCTTTCCGGGATCACGTGCCATGCTCTCAGGCACGTCCGACGGGGAGGGTTGGTTCAAATCGTCGGCACCAGCCCGACGAGCACACCGCTGGCCAGCACGCCGTAGCTGGCGAAACTGACCGTGCTGGTGGCGAGCAACGTGGACACCGGCGGCTGCCGCACGAGCTGGTAGGCGATCAGTCCAGGCACGACGAAACCGAGTGTCTGGTGGGCGAACAGCAGCGGGAAGTCCCGCTGTATCAACAGGAACAGCGTGCTCTGGAACAACACGCCGGTGAGCACCACCGCGGCGAACAGGCGCTTGCCGTAGAGGATCACTCCCTTCTGGAGCATCTTGCTCGCACTGAAGGTGAGCGCGGTCATCAACACCACGAGCGCCGCACGGCGGTAGTCCTCGACGAGGGTCAGCGCCACCCAGCCCGGGGTGATCATCCCGCCGGGGGACAGGTTGGTGGTCAGATAACAGATCAGCGAGAACAGCAACCCGATGGCCAATCCGAGGGTCGCCACCTCGGGTACGAGGCTGTAGGTGGTCACGACTCACGCCGGTTTCGGTTGCGGGGCGACGGTTGCGTCACGGGTGCGCTCGCCGGCGCCAGCCGGCTCCTGGGAGGAACGTTGGGGCCCCGCCGAGGTCGTCGGTACGGGCTCGGCCTGGCCTGCTCCCGGTCGAGCGGCTGGTCGCGTGGCTCCCGCACGGCGGCCGCGGGAGCCGCCGGCAGCGTGGCGAGCTCCTCGAGCAACAGCTCGCCCTGGCCGTGGATGTTGCCGACGGTGACGAGGGAGGCCTGTTCGTCGATCCCGCCGACGATCTCGTCGACGAGCTCGGTCGCGCTGCGACTGCCGCCGAGATCGACGATCCTGTCGTGCCACTGCTGCGGGATGGTCACCCGCGCGCTGCGGGTCGGGTCGCCGATCAGGATGACCCGCTCCGGGTTGATGTCGCCGACGATCGCGCCCATCTGGCCGTTGCGCTCCATCCTGTCCGGCCGGCAGTTGATGACCAGGTGCAGTGGCCGCCGGATGGCCTTCGAGGTGACGAGGCGCTGTACGTTCATCAGCGTCGACTGGGGGTCGTTGGCGGCGAACACGTTGGCGACGCGGAGCAGCTTGCCGTCCACCAGATACCGCTTGACCTCGAGCACGCCGGGGTCGGGCGGCGCGGCCCACATGCCAGCCAGCGCCGACTGCCGGTTGACGCCGAGCAGATCGGCGACCACGAGCGCGATCGCGACGTTCTCCTTGAACGTGATCCAGCTGAACCCGGCCATCTCCTCGTCGGTGACCGCTTCGGGGTTCACGACCAGCAGCTTGCAGTCGCGGCGCGCGGCCTCGCGTTTGAGCAGCGGCAGCCGCTCCTGCTCCGCGGTCACGCAGATCCCGCCGACCGGCATCGTCCTGGACAGCGACCGCGCGACGTCGTCGAGAGTCGGGCCCATCTCGGCCAGGTGGTCCTCGCGGACGTTGCACAGCACGCCGATGTTCGAGCGGATCAGCTTGTCCTGGCTGATCCCCTGCAGGTCCGGCATGACCGCCATGCACTCGATGACCAGCGCGTCCGGTCGGTACGCCGACGCCCGCCGGACGATGCCGATCTGTTCGATCACGTTCGCGATCCCGAACTTGCGGTAGACCGGTTCCTCGCTGGCATCGGGGTGGATGAACCGGGCCGCGGTGCCCGTGGTCTTCGCCACGGTGACCAGCCCGCCGCCGCGCAGCGCGCCGGCGCACAGCCGGGTGATCGAGCTCTTGCCGCGAATTCCGTTGATCATTATTCGGCGCGGGATCCGTTTCAGGTTGGCGTAGTGGCGGCGCTGCTCGACGATGCCGCAGAGCAACAGGAACCCGCTGCCGAGGAGCAGAACGCAGTACAGGAAGACCATCAGCGACCTCGCCGGGCAGGGGACGGGGACGGACGCGTGGACTTACGGGCGGCCTGACGTGTGCCTTGACTCTGCCCGCGCCGCGGCGCCTTGGGTGACTGCTTCGGCGGCGCCGGGGGCACCACGGCGATCATCTCGGTGACGTCGGTCGCCGCGCCGCTCGGCCGGCGAACACCGCCGAGCCGGCGCACCCCGTCGGTCATCGCCTGCCGGCAGATCTCCAGGCACGAGGCGATCGTGCCGATCTGGTCCTGGTGCTGTGGGTAGACCACCGACTTGTACCGGCCGGCGACGATCTCGTCGGCGGCTTCGGCCACCCGGCGCAGCGGCCGGATCAGCAGCAGGTACTGCCAGCCGAACAGCAGCAGCGCGAGGAGCGCGGCGACCAGCGCGGTGACCATGGCGCCCTGCCGCAGCTCGTTGCCGGGCAGCGCGAGGTCGGTGACCGGCTGCTCGGCGACGACCTTCCACCCGAGCGCGCCGCTCGCTCCGCCACGCAGCGGAGCCGACACGACGACGGCCCGGCCGGCGGTGCCGTCCTGCGCTCTGGCGACCGGACGGCCCGCGCCGGACCTGATGGCGTTGTCCCGCAGCTCGACGCTGAGGTCGGCGAAGGCGATGAAGCCGTCGGTGGCCGCGATCGTGCGCAGACCGTTGTCGACCAGCCGGACCGATCCCGGCGCGCGGCTGAGCAGCCTGGCGATGTGGTCGAGGTCGAACTCGCCGACGAGTGCCTGGCCGTTCGGCAGCGGCGTCTGGGCGAACAGCACGGGCACCGGGGCGTCGCCCCGCGCCAGGCGAAGGCCGGGCTCGGCCGGCAGCGGCTCGGCCGTGCGTAACGGTTCGCGGCCGACCACCGAGGTGGCCCGGCCGGCCTGGTCGACCAGGTACACGCTGCGGTACCGCGACTGTCCGGCGATCAGCTCGTCGAGACTCGACCGCACGTCGACGTTGCCGTTGCGGTCGGTGAGCGAGGCGATCGACATCAGGTCGGCGAGACCGTCGTTGAGGCTGCGGCGCAGTGCGTCCGTCGCGGTCGTCGTCTGGTTGCGGGCGCTGGACAGCACCGAGTCGGGCACGGCGACGTCCTGCATGCCGACGGTCACCAGCACCCCACCCGACCAGCCGAGCACGGCGACGGCGGTGATCCCGGTCGCGAACCACGGGGCCATCCCCATGCGCCGCCGTTTGTCGAGGCGTGCCGGTGTGCCGCCCAGGTCCGAGCGGCAGTGCTCGAACGCGACGGCGATCCGGTCAACGTCCCGGGTTCTCGATCGCCGGACGCGTGTCTTCATCAGCCGGCCGTCGGCGATGGCGAGCGCGTCCTTCCGCAACCGCCGGACCGGGCCGATCAGCACCAGCCGAACGAGCAGGAAGCCGAAGACCGCGACGCCGCCGAGCGCGAGCGCCGGCACCATGCCGTTGCCGCCAGGCCCAGCATCGGTGACCGGGGCGCGCACGACCGACACCACGGCGAGGCCGAGCGGCCCGTTCACCCTGGAGGACGACACGGGGGCGTACACGACCGTCGGCTGCACGGTCTCACCCTGCGGGTCGGCGAGGGCGAGGTGGTGGCGCTCATCGGCGCCAACGGTGCCGGCAAGACCACCACCATGCGAGCGATCTCCGGGCTGCGCCCGGTCGCGGCCGGCAAGATCCGGTTCGCTGGCGAGGATGTCACGAAGCTGCGCGCCGACCTGCGGGTGATCCGGGGTATCGGCCAGGCGC
>NZ_DASUVO010000133.1:0-11589 GCF_036378875.1 Actinophytocola sp. | reverse complement strand
CGGAGGCCGTTCCCGCCGCAGGCCGTTCCCGCCGCAGGCCGTTCCCGCCGCAGGCCGTTCCCGCCGCAGGCCGTTCCCGCCGCAGGCCGTTCCCGCCGCAGGCCGTTCCCGCCGCAGGCCGTTCCCGCCGCAGGCCACCCGAAACTAGCCACAGCGGCCCCAAGCCACTGGAATCCGGGCCATCGCGCCCCACTCAGCGGAACCAAGCTAAAGGCGTCCTGAACCTGCCTGGCCAACTGCGATCAGCAGGGCGCCATGTGTCCGGAGTGGGTCAGTCCTCGCGGCGGCGTCGGCGGCGGGGGCTCGCGTCGCGGCCGTGGTTGGCGAGCAGTTCGCTCACCGAGCGGCCCGAGGCGTGGGAGCCGCCTGCCTCGTCGGTGCGCTGCCCCACGGTCTCCTGCCAGGACGGCTGTCCCTCGGCTCGGCGGCGGCGGCCGCCGCCCTCTTCCTGGGGCTGCTGCGGGGGCTGCGGCCTGAGAGGTGGCTCGAAGCGCAGGACGGCCGAGTCCTCCACGCCGTTGCGACGTGGCGGCTCCTGCTGCGGCACGTTGACTCGGCTGCCGGGCTCCGCTGCCTGCGGCGGCTGGTTGTACTGCGCGAGCCAGTCCGCCTGCTCCGCCGTGGTCGCGACCGGCGCACCGGGCCTCGGCTGCTTCTCCCACGACGGCCCCCACTCCTGCTCGCCGTCCTCCCAGGTCCCGGCCCGCGGTTGCGGTGTCTCTGCCGGGCGCTGCGGTTCCTGGCGGCGGGGCGGCTCTGCGCGGCGCGGTGCCGGCGGTGCCGCGCCTGCCAAGCCGTCCGGCACGAACCAGCGGTCGGACACCTCCGCCGGGTGTGGCTGCTGTCGGGTGACGGGCTCCGGGCGTGGCGTTGGCGCGGGCTTCGCCGGTTCGGGAGTCGGTCGGTCGGGGCGGCGCGGCGCCGACGGTGGGCGGGAGTCCGCGACGCGGCGCGGGGGCTTCTGGGTCGTGTCGCGGATGCGTTCGATCAGTTCGGTCTCCGCCTCGCGGATGACCTGCGGCACCACCATCGGCTGCGCGGCCGGGAGATGCTTCACGTCGTGGCGGACGGCGATGGAACGGTCCTCGCCCAGCGAGCGCATGCGGGTGGACTCGGCACGCAGCGCGTAACGCTCGACCAGGAACTCGCCGCCGAGCAGTCCTTCCAGTGTTTGCCGCAGGTTCTGCATCTCGGCACGTAGTGCGGCGAGGTCCTCGCGAGACGACTCCTCGGCCTGCCGTTTGGCCTTCGCCTCGACCTCGAGCTCGTACTCACGACGCGCGGCGATCTCGCGTTCGAGCTCCAGCTCGTAGATCTCCTGCCGTTCCGCGACGACATCGCGTTGGTCGGTGACCTGCCTGCGGTACCGCGCCGCGAGAAACGCTCCGCTGAGCGCGGCCCACAACGCCGCGACGATGCCCAGTCGCAACCACTTCTGTTCGTCGGTCAGCACGAGCAGCCCGGTCGCGGCGGCGGCGAAGACGACGGCGCCCACGAGCAGCACGCGCCCGCCTAACGAGGCGGCCTCGGGCCCGTCGGAGGGGTCTCGGCGGGCGTTCATGGCCCATACCGTACCGGTTCGTTATGTGGTCGAGACCATTACGATTCGGAACAAAGATCAACCGCTCGCGCCGGAACTACGCTCGGGAGGCTGATTGTCCTGGTCACGAGGCGCTCGGCAGCACCATTCGAGCCACAGAGCAGCCGCAATCAACAATGCGGCACACGTCACACCGACCACGGCGCTGCGGAAGTCGCCGGCCGCGGCCGTGATCTCCGCGCGACGCGGGAGCACGTAGCCGAGCACGCCGAGCCAAGCGCCGAACATGATCGCGCCGAGCACGGACGAGGCCTTGGCGAGCGCGACAGCGCGGGCGGCGGTGAGCGGTTGGACTTCCCGCTGCGGGTTGCGGATGCGGGATCGCAGCCACACACCCAGCCATGCCTCGATCGCGCCGAGCACGAGCAGCGTGACACCGGCGAAGGTCGGCAGCGGCGGCATCTGTCCATAGAGGACTCGCACAAGCAGGTAGGTCAGCGCGGCCGCGACGAGCCCGGTGAGGACCAGATCCCGGGCCCGGGTGAAGTGCATGACCCCAACCGTACTTGACTCTCCAGTAACTGGAAGGTTGAACATGGCGAACATGGGGCTCCTGACGATCGGCGAGCTGGCCAGGCGAACGGGCCTGACCACCCGCACGATCCGCTTCTACTCGGACGAGGGGCTGCTGCCGCCCGCGTCCCGCACGGACGCCGGCTACCGGCTGTACGACGGCGCGTCGCTGGCCCGGCTGGAGCTGCTGCGGACGTTGCGTGAGCTGGGCCTGGGTCTGCCGGACGCGTCAGCCGCACTGGCGGGTGCCGAGTCGGTCGCCGGGTTGGCACAGCGGCACGTCGAACTGCTGGATGAGCAGATCCGGGTGTTGCGGCTGCGGCGGGCCGTGCTGCGCGCGATCGCCAGGACCAGGACCGAACTGGACGGGGTACGACTGATGAAGGAACTGGCGTCGATGACCGACGCGGAGCGCGCGGCACTGATCGACGATTTCTGGGACGAGGTGACGGCGGGGTTGGACATCAACCCGTCGTTCGACGCGGGCATGCGGTCGGCCAAGCCGACACTCCCCGACGACCCGAGCCCGGAACAGCTGGAGGCGTGGCTGGAGCTGGCGGAGTTGGTGCGGGACAAGGACTTCCGCGCCCGCATCCGTGCGATGAGCGAGGCACACTCGGCGGCGCGGGCAGCCGGCGAGTCGATGGACGAGCCGTTCTCGGCCGTCAAGGACCGGTGGCAAGGGTGGATCACGCGGGCCACCGCGACGATCGAGGCTGGCGAGGCACCGTCGTCACCGGCGGGCCAGGCACTGGCGGCGGAGATCACGGAGGCGTTCGGCCAGCCCCCAGCGAAAACCGCGGACGAGATCGCGACCGGCACCGACACGCGGGCCGAGCGGTACTGGCAACTGATGGCGACGATCAACGGATGGCCACAGTGGCCGGCGCAGGCCCCGGCCGCGGAGTGGATCGTGGCCGCACTACGCGCGAACTGAGTGCGTCGCGCCGGGAAAGGTCGCTTGTGGACAGCAGTCACAGATGCTGGCTGCTGTTCCGCCTTTGATGGCTCCGAACCAGGGCGTCCACACCGATCCCCAGCTGATCTGCTTGATCCAGGCTGGGTCGACGCCCACCGGCCGCGCTTTCGCCGGGTTCGAGATGCCGGGCCGTTGGCCTCCGGCCCCCTCGAACCACGCTACGGCACGGGGGTGACACTTTCGGCGCTTCGGGCGCTGGGGGGACGGTCACTGTGGACAAGTAGGGAGGTTGTGGACAACTCGCCCGGGAATGATCTTCGACCGTCCGGACTGTCGGCGGTCGCGGCTAGGCTGGAAATCGGGGGGCCCCCGGGCGCGCGAGTGGACCATTCGCTCGGGTTGGGCGGGTGAATCCGTTGCCGTTTGCCGTTCGTGGGGCCGGGATTGTCGGTGTGCGCCGGTAGTGTGGAAATCGGGGGGCCGGAGGCCGCGCAATCGATCGGAAGTCGGTCAATCGTCCGGAACTGGAGCCTGTCAATCGGAGTCGCGTGAGGACCGCAGACCTTGCGTTCGGCGCCGCCTGGTGTGAGGCCATTTCTGGCCTCGGGCGACACGCAAGCCGCACTGGCTCAGTGTTTCAGGGTCAGGTCCGTGCGTTTGTGGACGTCTGAGCGGTCCTTCTCCGGGAGGGCTGCGAGCAGGGCCGCGACCGAACCGTGGCCCGGTACTTCCGCTGTCGGGTCGATCGCCAGCCACGGGATCAGCACCGTTGCCCTCGTTGGGGTGCCTGGGTGTGGCAGCACGAGGTCAGGATGGTCGCTCGTCACGCCGTCGACCGTCACCACGTCCACGTCCAGTGTTCTCGGGCCCCAGCGCTGCTCTCGGACCCGGCCCGCCGCGGCCTCCAGTGCCTGTCCTCTGTGTAGCCAGCCCCATTCGTCCACGGACGGGGACCGGACCACCAGTATCGCGTTGAGAAAGTCCGGCTGGTCCGTTACGCCCCATGGGGCCGTTTCGTAGACCGGCGAAACCTTTTCCAGCACGTCGCACATACCGTCCACTGCGGACTGAAGGTGGGCCAGGCGGTCGCCCAGGTTCGAGCCCAGTGACAGGACCGCCCTTGTCATCCCAAGCGCTTTCGTGAGCGGCGGACCGTCACCGCGACGTCTTCGAACGTCAGTGGGATCGGGGCGCTCGGTTTGTGGATCGTCACCTCGACGGCGTGCAGGCGAGGGTCCCAGCGCATCAGGTCCTCGGCTGCTTCCGTGGCCACCGTCTCGATCAGGTCCCTGGACGGGCCGCCGACGATGGCCGCGATGCGTGACGCCAGCTCACCGTAGTCGAGGGTGTCGGCCAGTTTGTCTGTCTCCGCGGCCTGCGCCAGTTCGAGCCACACCGTGGTGTCCACCAGGAAGTCCTGGCCGTCTTGTTTCTCGTGGTCGAAGACGCCGTGGTTGCCCCGGACGCGCAGGCCCGTCAGCGTGATGCGGTCAGCCATGGAGTGCCTCCACGACCTTCACCGCGTCCAGCGACCGGCGCACGTCGTGCACCCGCACTCCCCACGCACCCGCCGCCGCCACCAGTGCCGAAATGGCAGCCGTCGCCTCCTCACGGCCGTCCGGCGACCGCGGCACGCCTTCCTTGTCCGCCAGCAGCGACCCCAGGAATCGCTTCCGTGACGCGCCGACCAGCACCGGGAAACCCAATGCCAGCAACGCGTCCAGGCGACGCAGCAGCGCCCAGTTGTGTTCGGCCCGCTTCGCGAAACCCAGGCCCGGGTCCAGTACCAGCGCGTCCGTGGACACGCCGGCGGCCAGCGCCGCCTCCACCCGTGCCGTCAGCTCGGCGCGGACATCGGCCACCACGTCGTCGTAGGTGGCGAGCGAGTCCATGTCCCTCGAATAGCCGCGCCAGTGCATGAGAATCCACGGCACACGGGCATCCGCGACGACCCGCGCCATGTCCGGGTCGGCCAGGCCGCCCGATACGTCGTTCACGATCACCGCGCCCGCCGACAGCGCCGCCTCCGCCACCTGTGCGCGGGTGGTGTCCACCGACACCGCGACACCTGCCGACGCCAGGCCCTCGATCACCGGCAGGATCCGGGCGATCTCGACATCCGGGGCAACGCGGTCGGCGCCAGGGCGGGTCGACTCGCCGCCGATGTCGATGAGGTCCGCGCCGTCCGTCCACATCTGCATGCCGTGGACGAACGCGTCGTCCAGGTTCAGGTAGCGGCCGCCGTCGGAGAACGAGTCGGGGGTGACGTTCAGCACGCCCACCACCGCGCAGCGGCCGGGGCGGGGCAGCGCGCTGATCACTGGGAGCGCCCGTTGATCAGGGCGAGTGCTTCCGAACGGGACGTCGCAGACGAGCGCAACATGCCACGCACCGCGGATGTCGTTGTGCGGGCGCCTGGTTTGCGGATGCCGCGCATCGCCATGCACAGGTGCTCGGCCTCGACCACGACGATCACGCCACGCGGGTCCAGCTTGCGGACTATCGCGTCCGCGATCTGGGAGGTTAATCGCTCCTGCACCTGCGGGCGCTTCGAGTACAGGTCGACGAGCCGCGCGAGTTTCGACAGGCCGGTCACCTTGCCCTGCTCGTTCGGGATGTAACCGACGTGCGCGACGCCGTGGAACGGCACGAGGTGGTGCTCACACGTCGAGTACAGCGGGATGTCCGTGAGCAGGATCAGCTCGTCGTGGCACTCGTCGAACGTCCGCTCGAGCACCTCGTCCGGGTTGGTGTACAGACCGGCGAACATCTCGAGGTATGCCTTGGCCACCCGTTTCGGGGTGTCCTGCAGGCCTTCGCGGTCCGGGTCCTCACCGCACGCGAGCAGCAGTTCCCGGACCGCCTTCTCAGCCCGTTCCTGATCGAACACCGACCCGCCGGGGTACAGCGGGCCCCGCTGGGACCCGTTCACCGTCACAGCCTCTGCCTCCGGTCGCAGTTCGGGTCCCCGCGTTCGTCAGGACCCCTCAGCGACCACTATCCCATTCGGGACCGTCACGCCGGTCGGTCCCGTCCTGCCGGTCCTGTTCGGACGGACGCTCCGGCTGGTCCCACGACGGGCGCCACGGCTGCTGGTTCGTGCCCTGCGGCGTCGTCGCCGGGGTCCACCCGGGCGGGGCGCCATAGTTCGGCGGGCCGGCGTTGCCCTGGGACTCGTAGTGCGGGTACGGAGGGAATCCGCCAGGACGCGGCGACGGCTGTGGAAGCCCGTTCGGGCCCGCGCCATTGCCACCCGGCGGCTCCGGGTTGGAGTGTGGCGGGCCACCCGGCAGGTCGGCGCCGCCCGGCGCGGTACGCACCGGCGTCGGCTCCTCCTCACGGACCGGAGGCCACGGCTCGCCGCGCTCCTTGGCCAGCTCGCCAGGGGTCTTGATCGGCGGCTTGTCCGACGGGGTGCGGCCACCGAACTCGTTGAACGCCGTGATCCTTGGCCGCTTCTCCACGTTCGCGAAGATCCGCTCCAGGTCCTTGCGCTGCAGCGTCTCCTTCTCGAGCAGCTCCATCACGAGGCTGTCGAGCACGTCGCGGTAGGTGTTGAGCACGTCCCACGCCTCGGTGTGCGCGGCCTCGATGAGCTTGCGCACCTCCTCGTCGATCTCGTGCGCGACCTCGAGCGAGTAGTCCGGCGCGTGGCCCATCGACCGGCCGAGGAACGGGTCGCCCTCGTCCTTGCCGTACTTGACCGCGCCGAGCCGGGCGGACATGCCGTACTCGGTGACCATCGCCTTCGCGATCTTGGTGGCCTGCTCGATGTCGGACGACGCACCGGTGGTCGGCTCGTGGAACACCAGCTCCTCGGCCGAGCGACCGCCGAGCGCGAACACCAGGCGCGCGATCATCTCCGAGCGGGTCATGAGCTGCTTGTCGTCCTCGGGGACGACCAGCGCGTGCCCACCCGTGCGACCACGCGGCAGGATCGTCAGCTTGTACACCGGCTCCAGGTCCGGCATCGCCCACGCGGCGAGCGCGTGCCCGCCCTCGTGGTAGGCCGTGATCTTCTTCTCCTTCTCGGAGATGATCCGGCTCTTGCGGGCGGGACCGCCGATCACGCGGTCGACCGACTCCTCCAGCGCGACACCGTTGATCGCGGTGCCGTTCGTGCGCGCGGTGAGCAGCGCGGCCTCGTTGATGACGTTGGCCAGGTCGGCGCCCGACATGCCCACGGTCCGCTTGGCCAGGCTCAGCAGGTCGACCTCGGGGTCGAACGGCTTGCCCTTGGAGTGCACCTCGAGGATCTTCTTCCGGCCCATCAGGTCCGGTGCCGACACCGGGATCTGGCGGTCGAAGCGGCCCGGGCGCAGCAGCGCCGGGTCGAGGATGTCCGGGCGGTTGGTCGCCGCGATCAGGATGATCCCGCCACGCGCGTCGAAGCCGTCCATCTCGACGAGCAGCTGGTTCAGCGTCTGCTCACGCTCGTCGTGCCCACCGCCGAGGCCGGCGCCGCGCTGGCGGCCGACCGCGTCGATCTCGTCGACGAAGATGATGCACGGCGCGTTCTGCTTGGCCTGCTCGAACAGGTCGCGGACGCGGCTCGCGCCGACACCGACGAACATCTCGACGAAGTCCGAGCCGGAGATCGAGTAGAACGGCACCCCGGCCTCACCGGCGACCGCGCGGGCCAGCAGCGTCTTACCGGTGCCGGGCGGGCCGTAGAGCAGGACGCCCTTCGGGATCTTCGCGCCCAGTGCCTGGTAGCGGCCGGGGTTCTGCAGGAAGTCCTTGATTTCGTACAGCTCCTCGACCGCCTCGTCGGCGCCCGCCACGTCGGCGAACGTCGTCTTCGGCATGTCCTTCGGCAGCTGCTTGGCGCGTGACTTACCGAAGTTCATCACGCGGTTCCCGCCGCCCTGCACGTTGTTCATCATCCACATCAGCAGGATGAGCAGCAGGCCGAGCGGGATCAGGAAGATCAGGATCTGGGTGAGGAAGTTCTCCTGCGTGACCGTGGTGTTGAACTCGGTCTTGTTGTCGATCTGTTCCTCGAGCTGGCGGTAGATGTCGCCAGTGGCAGCGGCGGGGAACTGCGTGATGATCTGGGTGACCCGCTGGCCATCCTGCTCGATCGGGTCACGCAGCGTCAGCTTGAGTCGCTGTTCCTTGTCCTCGAGATCAGCCTTCTCGACGTTGCCGGCGGTGACCTGGGACACCGCCTTCGATGTCGGCACCTCCGTGTAGCCACGGGTGTCGTCGAACAACATGCTGATCAAGAAGTAGAGCAGCAACACCACCAGGATCCACACCAGCGGGTTGCGAAGCAGGCGCTTGCGGTCCATCAACTTACGGCCGCAGGCGCGGCCCGACCCTCCCTGACTGCATGTGTTACCTGGCCGGACGAGGCACTCCGGTCCGTCCAGCGTACCGCTCGTGGTTGAACCCCCACTGCGCGAAGTACACGTGTGGGGTTCTCAAGGGTCCAACGGAAGAAGGGACGAATCGGTTCCCGCGGTGTCCGTGCAGGTCAGGACGTGACCTCGCGCACCATCTCCCCGATCCGGTGCCGCAGCGTGGCGGCGTCGGCCGGCGCGATGGTCACCCAGTCGTTCCTGGACTGGGTGAGGTAGCGGCCCGACTCGTTGTCGAACCACGAGAGCACCGTCGAGCGGCGGCGTCCGCGCATGTCGGTGCGGCTGTTGGCCGCGATCTGCCCGCCGCGCTGGTTCGGCATGGCGGTCAGCGTGGCGTACGCCTTGCGGGTCTCGAGGTCGCTGGCCCGCGCTCCGCCCCGCCCGCCGACCGCTGCCAGCTCTTTCGCCGGTAGCGAAATCGAGGTCTCGGCGCCTCGCCGGGCCGGTGGCAGCATCCCGACGATCGCGGAGACCAGGCCGTCCCTCGGGATCGGGCGCAGCCGCAGCCCGTTCTTCTGCTGGATGGCCAGGACGGCGGCGCCCCGGCCGGCAGCGGCCAGGGTGAGCACCGGTTCGGCGCCCGCCTCCGGGATGAAGACGGAGTCGACGCTCAGGTCCGCGTTGGCCAGCGCCAGGAGCCAGTCCTCCAGCTCCGGCTCCAGCCGGCCGCCACGGTCGAGCAGCTGGTCGGTGACCAGCTGCTCGCGGATCCGCTGCCGCAGCATCGCGCGGCTGTCCACTGTGGCGCCGTGCGAGTGGATCTCCAGCGGGTAGGGCGGCTCACCCGCGTCGAGCGCCTCCCACAGGAAGTCCAGTGCGATGGGGCTGATCAGCCGTTCACGTTGCACGTCAGTCGTCGCCCCCGATGACCGGCGGAGCGGTCAGTGCGTCGCTGCCGAAGGTGCTCTCCGGGTCGCCCTCGACCAGGTACGCCGGCCGCTCGTGCTCGTCGTCCTCTTCCTTGTCGCCCTTGCCGCGCGGGGCGCCCCCCATGCCGCCCGCACCACCGCGACCCGCGGCCGAGCCGGTCGGCGAGAGGCTGCTCGGGGCGAGCCCCTTCGGCGTCGCACCGGCGTTGGCGCCAGGGCCACCGCTGGCCGCGCCACCCGCACCCGCGCCGCCGGGCGAGCCGAAGCTGCCGAACCCGCCGCCGAAGCCACCAGCGCCGGGGCCACCGCCTGGCCCGAACGTGCTTGGCGTGGGGGTGGTCGTGTTGGGCATCGTGTAGCCGGACGCGCCGGTGCCCATGCCGGGCATCGGGGTGTAGCCGCTCTGGTCGGTCTGGCCGTTGTTGTCGAACAGGCCGGGCGCGCTGCCGTTCGGGCCGGCGGAGCCCGTGTACTTGCTGGTCGGCGCGCCGGTCGTGGTGCCCGTGAATGGCGTGCCGGTGCCCGTGCCGGGGATGGCGACCCTGCTGCTGGTGAAGCTCGAGCTGCTGTTCGAACCCCCGCCGATAGTCTCCTGCGGCGGGACGAACGACGGCGTCTGGGCGTCGACCGAGCTCATGGCCTGGGTGTAGGTGTTGAGGTAGGAGATCTGTTCCTTCTTGACCGCGTCGGCGGCGTCCTTCTGCGCCTTGAGGTCCTGCTGCATGGCCACGGGGCCGCCGGCGAGCATCGCGTTGAGCTGCTGCTGCTGGTCGAACTCCTTGGCCGGCGGGAGCTTGCGCACCTCGGTCGCGGCCACCGACTGCTGCGACATGCGCACACCCATCAGCTGCGCGGTCTGCCCGGCGACACCAGCGGCCTGGGCGAGCGGGGCGAGCGCACCCTTCGCGGAGTCCGCCGCGGCGCCGGACCAGGCCCCGTCGAGACGCGAGACGGCGTCGAGAAGCCCGTTGGCGGCCTCGGCGAGGCTGTTGCCACCGTCGTTGAAGGCCCGCCCGAGATCATCCGCGGTCGACGGGCTGTTGCTCTGGGTGGCGAAGTTGTAGAGCTGCTCGCTGCTGTAGCTATCCCAGTTCGGGGTGTCCCCGATGACCCGGTCGTCACCCATCCGGACCTCAGGGGCCAGCTCCTGGGACCGCTGCGTGTTGATCGAGTTCTGGATGTCCTGTGTGGAGGACCGGTCTTCCTCCCCCATGCGGTTCATCGTCCGGCGCGTGTCAGCAGCCTGGTCGCCCGCGTAGTCGTGGGTGTCGTAGTGCTCGTTGTTCGGAGCCATGTCTCCTCGCCCCCTTACTGGTCTTTCACCCTGGGAATGATCAGGTTCGCCAACTGGTTCGCCAGGTCACAGGCCTCGTATTTGCCTTCACCGGCAGACAACGGGCCCGCACTGACGCCGAGCAGCTTTCCGCTTGGCAGGTCGACCAACACCTGGCAACCCGGAGGGTCCGCTTCGCGCGACTGCACGCCGGTCAACCCGTCGATGGTGGTCGGTGTGTTGGTGACGCCAGGCCCGGTTGCCACATTCGCCGACGTCAGGCCGGGTTGATAACCGACGATCAGGTAGGTCTCGTTCTGCCAAGTACAGATGTCATGACCGTCGGTGATGCTGTTGCCCTCTTCGCCTTCCGCGGAACCGCCCAGTTGTTCGGCTTCCTCAGGCGCCAACAACTCACACAGACGAGCCAACGAGTAGTCGGGTTCCTCGGGCTCCGAAGTGGACTCAGAGGACGGTTCTTCGGAGGGTTGCGAGGAGGTGTCCGTCGATTCCGGCTTGCCAGCCGTGGCGCTGTTGCACGCCACGGCGGTGAGCACGGTGAAACCGAGAAGAACCGCGACCAGGCCTTGCCTCCTGACAGGAGCCACTATTGCTGCGTCCTGTTGTACGTGGCGGCGTGCAGGTCGTCCTCGTCCACGTAGTTGTCGATGCACTGCTTCAGCGCGATCTCGGCCTTCTCCGTCTGGTCGAGCAACAGCGTCAGCACCGCAACGAACGAGTCGTCGCCGTCGTAGCGGCCCATCGACTTCCTTGACATCGCTTGACCAACGGGGTTGGCGCCCAACTGAACCTCAGTCGCGGCCCCACCGCTGCCACCCTGCCTGAGCAAGACCGTCAACTCGTCCTTGACCTTGCCGATTCGGCTCAGTGCGTCGGCGGCCGCGTCTGCTTCGATCGAGACCTGGCCTGCCATCGCGGCGGCGCTGAATGCGCTGACCGCGCCTCCGATTGCCTCGTACACCCTTGTGCTCCCCGGTTGTTCCCCGACGCGCACACCCCTCGCGTGCGGCGCGTGACAGGTGTCGAGG
>NZ_DASUVO010000132.1:0-56615 GCF_036378875.1 Actinophytocola sp. | reverse complement strand
AGAGGGTCTGCTGGAGCACACCGACGTGCTTGAGGGTGGTGGTGTAGGCGATGCCGTCGTACCCACAGGACATCCGGCCCATCCGCGCGGTCATCGTGATCAGAGTGGGCGGCCGCCGGTTGGTGCCGAGCAACAGCTTCGCGCTGTCCAGCAACTCGTCGGCGTGCTCGCGCCGGTCGTTGACGAGCGTCAGCGCGTGATCGTTCGGGTCGTAGTGGTAGATCCCGCGCGGCAGCCCGTCGCACCGGTCGACGGTCAGGTACAGCTCCAGCTCGTACAGACCGCCGGCACTCGGGTACGGGCGCTCGGACACCGGACGCGGCTCCATCCCGGCGACGAGCGACCGCACCCGCGCCGACCGGTACAGCAACTCGCCAAGCTGCGCGGCGGACGGCCCCTCGTCGGCGAACTCGCGAACCGAGCGGCGCAGCTCGACAGCGGCGGTGAGCGGCATGTCGTGTGCCGCCGGTACCGCGGGATCCGGCCGGTACAACGGGAAACGAGGGCCGGCCGGCAGCGGCTTCACCGCCGGCAGCGGCGCCACCCGCTCGGTGTCGCCGAGGGCAGACTCGTCGTGCCGTCCCAGCCGGCTGCGCGAGTGGAACATCAGCTCGTGCGGCGTCCAGGCCAGCGGTTCGGCATCGTCGTAGACGACCATCCCGGTGGCCAGGAGGTAAGGCAGGATCTCCGCTACCAGTGGCTCCGGCACGTCGACCCCGTGCGCGATGCCGAGGCTGGTCGCCGGGCGGCTCAATTCGCCGACCACCCACGAGACGAGCGGCCGGTGCAGCACGACGCGGTGGTTCGACAGCGGTGACTCGAGCACCATGTCACCGTTGCTTTCCCGCAGGAACGCGTAGCGGCACAGGCGCAGTGCCGCCTCCCGGTCCAGGGTCGGCAGCTCGAACCGGGCTCGCGGCGACACCGGGGTCGCCGACAGCAGTGGTGCCGCCGAACTCCGCAGCCCGAGCGAGCGGACGACGCAGCCGGGCACCTGGTCGAACACGCCGACCAGGTCGAACCAGTCGAGGCCGGTCACGTTGGCGAGCGCCACCGGACCCAGCGTCATGCGGCGCAGGCTTTCCGCCGTGGCCGGCCTGGGGTGGTCCAGGAGAACCTCGCCCCACCGGCTCAGGATGTTCAGGCCGTCGTCGGTCGACTCGACGGCCACGTCCTCCCGGAACGACCACAGCGGGATGGTCTGCTCGTGAGGACCAGTCAGTGCGGTGGACACCGCGGGCCGGGGGAATGCCACGACACACGCGTTCACAGGAACAGGGGGATCGGGTTGAGGTCCTCGTACGCGGTGGGTCTCGACAGCCGGCCGAGCTTCACGGGTACGTCGAAGAGTCTTCCCCGGCCGAACCTGGCCCAGAAGCCGCGCATGCCCGGCACGATCGCCTGTACGACGGGAAGGCCGACGTCGGGACGGGTCTGGTCGAGCACGAGTACCTCCAGTCCCAGCGCCTCCAACCGGTGTTGGACGGCGGTGACGTCCGTGTGCAGGTCGGTCGTCGGGGTGTGGGCGTAGTCGGTGAGCCGCCGGGCCGGCACCGTCGGATCCGGTCGCAGATAGGCGTGCCCGGCCCAGGTGCCGGTACGCCACCAGCGCAGCGCGTCCGGGTCGGACCAGCCGTACGAGCCGTCCCGGTCGACGTCGACCACGGCCGGCATCAGCTGGTTCATCTCGGTGAGCGCACGCATCAGCGCCACCTTCGGGTCGGGGTGCGCCCCGAACCCGAACATCACGTCCTCGCACTGCTTGTCGGTGCGCCGGGACAGCGCGGCGACGACCGGGACGCCCACGTCCGATGTCAGGTCCAGCGCCCAGACGTCCCGGCGCAGACCCGCGTAGGTCTCCCGCAGCTCGTCGATCCACGGGTCGGCGAAGCTGTCGAGGTCGATGCCCGGCGCCGGTGTCCGGTTGTACCACCACAACGCGACCGCGTCCCGCTCGACGACCTCCAGAAGTCCTTGCAGCAGAGCGTCTTCGAGGCTGGCGCCGGCCGCGTTGCCGTTCGAGTCCGCGCACGTCGACCCGCCGCCGCCGTGCTCGGCGGGGACGTCGAAGTACAGCATTCCGGTCGGCAGCAGGCGGTGCCGGCCCTCGGTGAGCGACCACACCGGCGTCCATGACGTGTCGGCCGTCTCGTCGAACCGCTCGCAGACGTGTTGGAACGACGCGTGTGCCGCGTTCCAGCTCGCGCGGCCTTCGTACTGGCGCTCGTCGTAGAGCAGGCAGTCGTTGGGGTGGATGGCCGGCTGGTCGGGATCGTCGCGTAGCCGCTCGTAGCTGCCGACCAGCCGTTCCTCGTCGCCGTGGAAATACCCGCTGTGCCGCTCGATGGCCTCGCACAGCGCGCTCACCTTGCCGTGCAACGGGGTCACGCCCTTGCCGCCGTTCTCCGCACGCAGCGTCGAGTACATGTGCTCGAACCCGGTCCGGGTCGTGAGCGCGAGGTTCGGGCCGGCGCGGAACGAGTTGAAGAACGCCGGGCCGCGCTGCTCGCGGGTGATCTCCTTGAGCACGCCGGTGATCGGGCTGATCAGGTGCTCGTACCGGTGCAGGACCGCGTCCGGCGTCATGGACCGGTGCCCGCCGCCGCTGCGGCTGGTCTTCCGCCGGTGTTGGATCGTGACCGGGCGCCGTGCCCGCGCGCTCATGATGGTGGCGTCCCCGCAAGCCGCGCACTGCGGCCGTCTCCGCAGCTCATGGTGCTTGCCGCGCAGGTCGAGGCTGTCCAGTGTCCACACCGTGTGCTGCCCGTCGTACCGCAGGCCGGCGGCCCACTTGGCCGCTTCCAGCGCGACCAGCTGCGAAGCGGCCGCGCCGAGCGGGGGCAGGGACACCGTGGGCGGGGTGAGCGGTTCGTGCTCGCCGACCATGGCACGCAGTCGCGTTTCCGCCTGACGGTGCCCGCGCAGCCGGTGGGCGAGGCAGTGCCAGCACGCCGTCGGCGCGGACGGGTCGAAGAAGGGGCCGAGCCACAGCTGGGTGCCACCTTGTTTGGCCAGCAGCCACGTGCGGCCGGCGGCGCGGTGCATGGCGTCGATGTCGGCGAGCGGGGCGTCCAGGTAGTCCGTGCACAGGACCACGGAGAAACTCGCGTTCGCGTCGAGGCGGTCGTTCGGGCCGGTGGTCGTGGCGAGCCCGACGGAACGCAACGCGGCGGTGAGGTCCACGCCGTCCGTCGTGCCGTCGAGCATGATGGTCTGCACCGTGGTCGTCGTCGTGCCGCGTGCCGCGGCGGCCGGGTCCAGACCGGCGGCCTCCCAGTACGCGAGGGTCGGCGCCGGGACCGCCAGCTCGGGATCCATCGGCGCGCGTAGCGACACCAGGCCGGCGTCCATCAGCCGCATGACGATGCCACCCGCCTCCGCCGGCGCGATTCCGGTGGGCACCTCCCGGCGAAGGGTGGCCAGGTCGCGGGTGCCGTCGAGGAGCGGGGCGAGCGCCTCGACGGACGAGCCCTGCACCGAGGTCGCACCACGTTCGGACAGTAGGTAGACGGCCTCCCCGCGAACCACGTGTGCCCGCAGGTGACGCTTGAAGCCGACCGTGAAACCGGACATCTGGTCGGTTATGGTCATGGTGGCCATCTCCCTTCCGCTGGACCGGCGCTGGAGCCTGCCTGGTACCAAGGTTGCTCTTCGCTGGAGCGGATGGACAGTTAGCAGCTCATGTGCCTATGTGCCATTACTCATCGTTCATTTGTGAAACCGTCACTATCGGCGGGACAGCTGCCCCCATAACGTTTGAGTTGTCCTGGTAGCCACGATTCGTCGCATCCTTCGCGGGGATCTGGCGGATAGCGAGGTCCGAAATGGTCACGAAGTTGGATGAGCTTGGACTGCTGACGCACGAGGAGAAGCTGACGCTTCTCGCGACACTGCTCGAGTCGACGTCCGGCCACCCACTGCCGCAACCGGTGTCCGACCCGGTGTCGACACCGCGAAAGTCGCCGGACAATCCGCTGTCCGAGCTCCGTTTCGAGCTGCTCGGCCAGCTGGTGATCCGGCACGGAAATCGCGACGTCGCACCGAGCGCGCCGAAACTGCGGCTCATCCTCGCCACATTGCTGTTCAACGCCAACAAACCGGTCGGCGCGTCCGCGCTGATCAGTGAACTGTGGAGTGACGACGCGCCACGCACCGCCAACGCCACGCTGCAGACGTACATGTTCAAGCTGCGCAGGCTTTTCCGGGTCGTGCTCGGCCTTTCCGTCGAGTACGTCACGCAGGAGGTGCTGCAGACCTGCTCCGGCGGCTACATCCTGCGCGTCGACCCCGCCCAGCTCGACATCACCGAGTTCGAGCAGCTGGTCACCACGGGCACCGCGGCGATGCACGCGGGCGACTACGAACAGGCGGCGGACAACCTGCGGCGCTCGATGGCACTGTGGCGTGGCAACGTCGTGCACCCCGGCCAGTGGGGCACGCAGCTGCGCGCGCAGGTCGCGCGGCTGGAGGAGCGACGGTTCTACGCACACACCACGAGGATCGACGCCGACCTGTGCCTCGGCCGCCACCGCGAGAACGTCAGCGAGCTGGCCTCCCTCGTGGTCGAACACCCACTGCACGAGTCGGCCCACGCGATGCTGATGATCGCCCTGTACCGGGCCGGCCGCACGTCCGCCGCGCTCGAGGTCTACATGCGATTCCGGCAGCGGATGATGCACGAGCTCGGCATCGAGCCGTCGGAGCGGATCCAGGGACTGCACATGGCGGTCCTGTCCACCGCGCCGATTCTCACCAACCGTTCGCTGACGTCCGACATGTTGCTGGACCGTCTGGCCAGGTCCGCTTTGGCTCGTCACGGGAATCCTCCCGCCGCGAGCTGAGCTTCGACGTGTCAAAGTCATGGGAGTGACGTGCGATGAGGTTTCGCCTACTTGGTTCGTTGGAAGTCGTCCATGACGGCGAGCAGGTGGAATTCGGTGGTGCGGTTCGCCGCGCCGTCCTCGGCTACCTGTTGTTGCACGCCAACCAGGTGGTGCCGACCAGCCGCGTGCTCCGTGCGCTGTGGGACGAACACGCCCCGCCGACCGCGCGGAAGATGGTGCAGAACGCGGTGTCCGGCATTCGGCGCACACTGGCCATGAACGCCGGGGAAGCGGTGCTACACACGACATCACCGGGCTACCGGCTGCAGGTCGACCCGGATTCCGTTGACGTGTACCACTTCCGGCGCCTGGTGGCGCAGGGCCGCGCGGCGATCGAGACCGGGTCGACGCGGTGGGGCGTGAGCCTGCTGCGGGAGGCACTCGAGCTGTGGCGCGGGCGTGCCCTGGCGGACCTGGTCGAGCGCGGCACCATCTGGTCCGAGCTGGCGGCCGTCGAGAACGAACGGTTGCTGGCACTGGAGGACTGCTTCGATGCCGAGCTGTCCTGCGGCCGACACCGGGAGATCACGCCGGAACTGGAGATCCTGACCGAGGCCGAGCCTCTGCGGGAACGGCTGTGCCAACAGTTCATGCTCGCCCTCTACCGCTCCGGCCGACAGGCCGACGCACTCAACGTGTACCGCCGCACCCGCATGGCACTGGTCGACGGCCTGGGCATCGAACCGGGCCGCGAACTGCAGCACCTACAACACCTGATCCTGGAACACGACCTCTCGATCCAGGCCCCGATGCTCGTCGCATAGCACCGTGCCAGCAGGCCCTCGCCGTGCCCTCGCCGCTCGCGCTGTGAAAGACGCGTTCACCACCCAACCGTTGTGGTGATTAGGCGCTTTCACAGCGCTGAACCCTGATCCGTCCGATGGCGAGTGTCATGAAAGACGCGTTGGGGAGGTTCAACGACATGAGCGCGTCTTTCGAGACATCGCCCGCAGCGTGAACGCGCCATTCGTGCGCGGCCAGCGCGACGTGAGCGGTGTGGTGAAAGCGTCCTTCACGGCGGGCGGCCTCCCGGCGGCCAAGCGAGCCGGCGGACGTAGTCGGTCGGCTTTGGCGCGGCGGTGTTACGCGGCGGGTACTGCGAGCGACGCTATGGGGTGGACCGCCGGATCGAGGGGGAGAGGCCGATGAAGCTCCTGACGTTCGCCATCGCCGCCGCGGCGGCTGTCGCCGTCCTCGGCCTGGTTCTGCTGATCGCCCCGTTCACCGCGTCCACGCCAACGGCGACGATCGGGTGCGGCAGCGCTGTCTCGCGTACGGTCCACCCGGTCAAGGCACTCGAAGAGACATGCGCCGATGTCCTCGATCCGAAGCTGCGGGCCGGGTACACGCTGCTCGGCGTTGGCATCGTGAGTGTGATCGGCGGCGTTGTCGTGCACACCGTGTGGTCGACGCGGCGGTTGGCCCGCGCTCGGTAGGGCCCGTCAGTTCACGCAGGGGATGCCTGCTGCCGTGATCGGTGGTTCCGTCTGTTCCTGCGCCATCTTCTGGACGGTCACCGGTTTGCCCTGGTCCGGTGTGGACGGAACCTCGGGGACGAGCGGTTGCTCTGTGCTCGGTGGGGGACCGGTGAGCAGGGTCTGGATGTAGGCGCGCACCTCGTCGGCGTCCACCTCCACCGCGCTGCCGTCGTACGGGGTGGGCAGGTTGATGCGTCCGGTTGGGATGGTCGAGAACTCGATGTCGTCGCCGGACAGGGAGGCGACCTGGGACGCGAAGCTCATCAGGTCCCAGTTCTGGTCCAGCACAACGGACTTCGTCAGCGCGTCGATCAGTGCGCTGATCCGGCTGGGTGAGGTCAGGGTGCCCGAGCTGAACAGTTGGTGCGCGAGCCCGGCGAGGAACGCCTGCTGGCGCCGCACGCGGTCGAGGTCGCCGTTCTGCAGGCCGTGGCGCTGCCGCACGAACCGCAGCGCGTCCACGCCCACCAGGCTTTGTTGCCCCGCGGGGAAGTTCGCGCCGGAGTACCGGTCGCGCACGGGGGCGTTCAGGCACACCGGCACGCCGCCGACCGCCTTGGTGATCTCGCTGAACCCGAACAGGTTGATCTCGGCGTAGTGGTCGATGGTCAGGCCGGTCAGGTCCTGGATCGTGGCGATCAGGTTCCGCCTGCCGGCGGTCGTCGACTCGCGCTCGACCGTCGCCTCGTCGAGGCCGTCGTTGCGCAGCCGGGACGCCTCCGCGTTCTTTCCCCGCACGTACGCCGAGTTCAGCTTGTGCCGGCCGAAACCGCCTGCGATGTCCACATAGGAATCCCGGGGCAGCGACACCGCGAAGGCCTTCTTCGCCGGGTCGGCCGGGACGTGCACGAGCATCATCGTGTCGGTGTTCTGCACGCCGTCCGCCTCGCCGGCGTTGAGCGAGTCGAGCACCTCCCGCGGCAGCGGGTTGCCCTGCGTGTCGTTGCGGGAGTCGAGGCCGACCAACAGGATGGTCTGGGTCGTGCGGGGCAGTTCCCGCGTCGTCTGTGACTCCTCGGGCTTCTCGGGCGCCGCGGTGATCACGTCGTCGCGCACCACGTTGTCGTCGGCCGTGCGGAAGGTGTACCAGCCGAAGCCGATGGTCGCGACGACAGCGGCCGAGAGGAGCGTGACAAGAGCCCGCCCCAGCCAGGCCAGCATGACAAACCCCCAACGTTCTCGGTTATCCCCTACCTACGACGTTAGGGACGCTTTGCACCTGCCCGGCGACGTTCGTGTAACAGGAGACCGGCAGGTGTGCCGCGGCCACGTAACAGGGCGGTGTGACAGCACGTGCGCTGGCATGGTCTGCTGTGTCTGGGAAGGAGGAGGATGCGGAGAGTGCTCGCGTTGTTCTGTGGCGTCACGCTCTGCGTCGCGGGGTGTGCGGTGCCGAGTGGTGTCGAGATCGAGGGCCGGGCGAGTCAGGTCAGCCCACCGCCGTCGCCGCCGTCGCTGCCGAGCGACATGCCCGTCTCAGCCGATCCGATCGCCATCCTCCGCGCGGACCCGCAGATCAACGTCAAGCTGAAGTCCGCCCTCGTGCCGTGCGACGTTGGCACGTACCCGATCAGCGACCGGTACGTCGACCTCACCGGCGACGGCGTCGCCGAACTCCTGGTGACGCTGTACGACTGCCCTCGTCTGGCGACGGAGACCACCGCGCCGGAGACGGCCCCGCCGCCGGAGAAGAGGACGAAGTCCGGATACGCCGGCTTCGTGTACAACCTGGCCGTCGACCCGCCGAAGCTGCTGTTCGGCGCCGAGGACGGCGGCGTCGACACCTTCCCCGCCAAGGAAGGGGGAAGCGATCTGCTCCTGTTCCGGGACCGGTGGGGGCCGAACGACGACCCGTGCTGCCCGACCGATCAGACCGTCGCCCTGTTCCGGTGGGACGGCTCGAGGTTCATCGAGGTGCCGTGGTGAGAGTGCTACTCGTCGAGGACGACGACGTGATCCGCGAGGCGACGCAGCTCGCGCTGGAGCGCAACGGTTTCACCGTCGACGTGGCCGGCGACGGGCTGACCGGCCTCGACACGTTCCGCGAGCGCCAACCGGACGTCGCTCTGCTCGACATCATGCTGCCCGGGATGAACGGCGTGTCGCTGTGCCGGCAGATCCGGGAGGAGAGCCAGACCCCCGTGATCATGATGTCGGCCCGTGCCGACCCGGTCGACGTGGTGCTCGGGCTGGAGGCCGGCGCGGACGACTACGTGACCAAACCGTTCGACAGCACGGTGTTGGTGGCCCGGATCCGCGCGGTCGTGCGCAGGATGAGCAGGGCGGCCCCAGCCCAGGAACCCGTCGGCAACGTCTTCGGCGACCTCGAGGTGGACCGGGACGCGCTGGAGGTCCGCATGAAGGGGCAGCCGGTGGAGCTGACCCCGACGGAACTGCGGCTGCTGCTGTGCTTCGTCGACTCGCCGGGCACCGTGCTGACCAGGGACGTTCTGCTCGAGCAGGTGTGGGACTACCAGTGGGGCGGCGACTCCCGCGTGGTGGACGTCCACGTGCAGCGCCTGCGCGCGAAGATCGGCCAGGACGTGATCGAGACCGTGCGGGGCTTCGGGTACAAGCTCAGAAACGCGTGAGGGTCTTTCCGCAGAGCCTGCGTTGGCGGCTGTCGGCGGTGATCGCGGTGGTCAGCGCCGTGCTGGCGGTGGGGCTGTCGCTGCTGGTGCGCACCGAGTTCAGCCGGGTGCAGCTGTCGGACGCCCGGCGCCTCCAGGACGAGCGGATCCAGCTGGTCGTGCGCGACTACGGGCTCACCGGCCGCGCGTCGCTCGGCAGCCGGATGGACTCGCCGGACGTCCCGCGCGAGCTGCGGGAGGCCGTCCGCGGCGGCCGCCGCGCGACCTATCTCGAGCGGACACCGAACGACGCGTGGATCTGGGCGGCCGCGGAGACCAACGGGCACGTGCTGTCGCTGCGCAGCCCGTACACCGACCGGGACGAGGCACTGCGGCAGCTGGACAACGCGCTCATCCTCGGCTCGGCCGGCGTGCTGGTGCTGGCCTCGGTGCTGGGCGTGCTCCTCGGCGCCCGACTGTCGAAACGGCTGCGTCGTGCCGCGGTGGCCGCCCGCCGCGTGGCCGACGGCGACGCCACACTGACCGTGGGCTCGGAGATCGGCGCACGTCCCCGCGACGAGACGACCGAGCTGGCACAGGCGGTCGACGCGATGGCCGCGGCACTGCGTGAACGGCTCGTGGCCGAGCAGCGCGTGACCGCCGACATCGCCCACGAGCTGCGCACACCGGTGACCGGGCTGGTGACCGCGGCGGAGCTGTTGCCGCCGTCGCGTCCCGCGGAGCTGGTCAGGGACCGGGTCAGCGCGCTGCGGTCGCTGGTCGAGGACATCCTGGAGGTGGCCCGCCTCGACACGGCGACCGAGCAGGCGGAGTTGGTCGCGGTGCCGCTGGGCGAGTTCGTGTCCCGCCGCGTGCCGGGCGCGGTCGTCGAGGACTCCTCGACCGTCCGCACCGACCCGAGGCGGCTGGAACGGGTGCTGGTGAACCTGTTGCAGAACGCGGAAAGGCATGGTGCGCCGCCGGTGGTGGTCTCGGTCGAGGGCACGACGATCCGGGTGCGTGACCACGGGCCCGGGTTTCCGGAGGAGTTGCTCAGGGACGGTCCGAGCCGCTTCCGCACGGCCGACCCCAACCGTTCGGACGGTCACGGGCTCGGCCTGACCATCGCGTTGGCGCAGGCACGCGTCCTTTCGGCCGAACTCAGACTCGCCAACGCGGTTGATGGTGGAGCTGAGGTCGTCGTGGCGCTACCGTCTGCGCCGTGAGCGTTAGGGATGAACTGCTGGCGCAGCTGGAGTTTTACTGGGACCACAACCTGTGGCCGCGACTGCGCGGGCTTACGGACGAGGAGTACTTCTGGGAGCCCGTGCCCGGGTGCTGGTCCGTGCGCAAGCGTGACGACGGCACCTGGTCGATGGACTGGGAGTGGCCGACCCCCACGCCGCCCCCGGTGACCACCATCGCGTGGCGGCTGGCGTTCATGGGCATACAGACGCTCGGCATCCGGGCCAGCGCCCTGTTCGGCGACGGGTCGCTGACGATGGAGACGGTCCGCTGGCCCCGTACCGCACCGGAGGCGTTGCGTGCTCTGGCAACCCACTACGAGCACTGGCGTCGTGGTGCCCGCGCCCACACCCCGGCGGACGAGGACGCGTTCATCACGCTGATCCTCCACATGAACCGGGAGCTGATCCACTACGGCGCCGAGGTGCTGCTCATGCGAGACCTGTACCGAACGGGCCGCAGGATGCCGTCGCCCGTAACGGCCGTGTAGGCAGCCCATGCAGCCCGAGCCCGCACCGGAACAGCCGCCTTCCGGAGACAGCGTCGCCAAGGCGGTCGGCGTCCTCCTGATCATGCCGGCCGCCGTCCTGACCGTGCTCACGCTCGTCATCCCGACCGTGCGGACCGTGAGGAGCAGCCTGTACGGAGGGAACTTCCTTCCCGAGGGTGAGTTCGAGTACGTGGGTCTCGACAACTTCGGCGCCGTGTTCGACGACCCGAGGTTGTGGCCCGCGATGGGGTTCGCGCTGTCGCTCGTGGTGCTGCCGCTCGTCGTCGCCGTCGTCGTGGCGCCGCTGCTGGCCGCGGCCTTCAGCTGGGCTGGCGGGTGGGCGCGGTGGACCGCGCGGATCGTGCTTTCCCTGGCGCTGGTGGTGTTCTCGCCGGTCGCCCTCACGATCGCCTGGCAGCGCGCCTACCGGGACGACCCAGGCGTGCTGGCCGACCCGGACCTGGTGGGCGACACCCTGCGCCTGTCGATGGCGATGATGACCTTCGGCGTGGTGTGCGCCATCGGGGTGATGGCGTTCCTGCCGGCGTTCCGCGCCGACCGGCCCGGGCGTCCACAGTGGCCCGCGCTGTTCACGATCGCGGGTCTCGCCACGCTGGGCGTGCTCGCGACCGGGTTGCAGCAGATCACGATCCCCCTCGTCATGACGGCCTTCGGGCCGGAGGACAAGACGCTGACGCCTGCCTCTCTGATGTTCGTGCACGCGTTCCGCAGCCTCCAGATGGGCTTGGGCGCGGCGTTCGGCGTGGTGCTTCTGGTGTTGCTGGCCATCCTCGGCGTGGCGGCGGTTCTGCTCGTCGTCCTCACCAGGTTGCGGGTGAGCCTGCCGCCGCCGCGGCCACGGGAGTCGACGGCCAGGAACCCCGGCGCCGTCGTGCTCGGGGTGTTGGCGCTGGTAGCGCTGGTGGCCGTCGCCGTGCTCACCACGATGCCCTGGCTGGACGCGCTGGGCGGGGCCGATCCCGAGATCCCGTCGGGTGCGCAGGGCCGCACGTGGTTGCCGGCCATCATCGGGGCCGTCGTGTCGGTCGGGGTCGCCTACCTGGCGGCCCTCGGCATCAGCGGCCTGCGCCCGCTGGGCCGACGCAGCGAATGGCTGCTGATGCCGTTCGCGCCGTGGCTGTTCGTCGGGGTGGCGCCGCTGAGCGTCGACTTCGTCAAGTCGCTGCTGGAAGGCGGTGCCCTGGGGGCCGCCGTGCAACGGCCGATCCTGGTCAGCATCGTCGCACTGCTGCTCCTGTCCGTTCTGTGTCGAGGGCAGGCCGAGCAGCAGGCGGCCACCGGCGGCACCTTCGTCTCCACTGTCGTGCTACCCACCCTGCCGGTGGCCGGGTTCCTCGCCGTGGTGGTCACGTTCTTCAACGCACAGGACCTGCTCTGGCCACTGCTCACCGCGCCGTCACCCGAGGACGGCACGACGACACTCGCGTTGTTCCAGCTGAACAACCAGGCCAGCGGACCGGACTTCTCCGTGAGCGTGGCGACCCCACTGGTGGCGGTCGTCCTCGGATTCCTGGCCCTGGCGGTGGTCGGTGTGCGCTACCTGGACCGAATGGTCGCCACCACGGGACCGGAGTGAGCCTGGCAAGATCGACTTGTGCGTGATCTTCTTCGGTGGCAGTTCGACCTCACGTGGGCGCTGTTCGAGTACCACCTGGATCGGCTGAGCGCGGACGACTTCCTGTGGGAGCCTGCCGGGAACGTCTGGACCATCCGGGACGGCGTGCCGGACTGGGCCGACACCGAGCCGGACCCGGTCCCCGTGCCGACGATCGCGTGGGTTTCCTGGCATCTGGGCTGGTGGTGGTCCGTGGCCGCGGACCACGCGCACGGCCGGCCGCCACGGGCACGCGAGGACGTCGTCTGGCCAGGGCCAGACGGAACGGTGGCCTGGCTGCGTGGGCTGCGGGACGAGTGGGTCGCCGTGCTCGACACGCTCGACCTCGCGGCGCGGTCGACGTTTCCCTGGCCGGACAAGACGGTCGGGCACATGGTCGCCTGGGTGAACGCCGAGCTGATGAAGAACGTCACCGAGATCGGTCAGCTCCGCATGCTGCGCGCGGTGTCCTGAAGGGACTGCTTGCTACTTCGGGTCTTCCGTGAGGGCCTTGCCGGTCCAGATGGCGTGGGTGCACGCGATGCCGCTGCCGCCCTTGGGGCGTAGGACGTCGTAGATGTGCATTCTCGGGATCTTCTCCGACAGGCCCCAGCCGCTGGGCCACGTGATGATCCAGTCCATGTCCAGGTCCACCAGCAGTCCGAGCATCCTGGCGATGGTCGGCTCGTCCAGGCGCTCGAACGCCTCGTCCAGCAGCACCAGGCGGATGGGTGGCTGGTCGGCCGCCGTGCTCACCGCGTCGTAGAAGGCCGAGGCCGCGGCGAACAGCGTCACGTACGAGATCAGCCGGGTCTCGCCGGACGACAGCTGTCGCATGCGGCGGGTTCGGGGGGCACCGTCCGGGCCGAGGTCCTTCACCCGCACGGTGAAGCGGTACCACGTGCGGTAGTCGAGTGCCCGCGCCAGCACGTCGGCGTAGTCGCCGGTGTGGCCGTCGCGTTCCGCGGTGATCCGGTCGGTCAGCGCCGTGCGCAGTGCCTCGTCCTGGCCCTCGCCGCGCTTGGCGAACGGCGTGCGGATCAGCGCGATCGCCTGGCGCATCACGTCGTCCAGGTCCGGGGCCGGCTGCCAGTCCAACTGCACGTGCACGCCCTGGCTGGAACGGGCAACGTCGAGGGTCTCGTTCATGCGGCGGCACAGGTCGTCCGCGACCTCGATCTGCGTGGCCAGCTTGTCCGCGAGGTCCCTGAGCATGAACGCGTCGAAGATCTGCTGGTACTCCTCCGACAGCAGGTCCCGTTGCGCGCCAAGGCGTTCCGCCACCTCGCGCGCGGCCACCGCCACCGGCTGGGGGCCCTGCGCGCCCGTCACGGTCACCGTGAGGATGTCGGCCGAGCGCTGGGCGATCACGTCGTGGCTGCCGGCCAAAGTGGACTGTAGCGTTTGGAGGTTGCTGAGGACCGTGTCCTCCGAGACGCCGTCGCGGGTGTTCGCCATCAGCGTCGTGTACGCCTCGGTCAGGTCGTCCGGCAGCTCGGCGGGCACCGCGGCCGGCCACACGCCGTCCGCCGCCAGCGCGTCCCGGAAGCGTTGCCGGGCGGCGGTTTCGCGTTCGGTCAGCTCTTCGGTCTTCGTCTGCCTTGTGTCGATCTGCGTCTGCGTCTTGCCCGCCTTGACCCGCGCGTCCGTCGCCCGCTGACGCACCTCGGGCAGCCGCTGACGCACCGAAGCCCGCTGCTCCTCGGCCGCCGACAGCTCACGCTCCAGCTGCTCGGCCGCGCCGCCGATCGCGCGCACCCGTTCCTCGTACGCGGCCTGCTCGTACGCGTAGTCCAGGCACGCCCGGTCGGCGCCCGCCTGCACGTCCGCCAGCTCCGCGTCCACCCGGGCGTGGTTGTCCAGCGCCCTGGTGAGGCTGTCCACGCCGCCCAGGCACCGCTTCGTCAACGCCGTCGCGAGTTGCTCGGCCGTGGTGCGGGCCTCCAGCGCCGAGGCACGCGCGAGCTGCAACGACTCCGCCGCCGCGTCCAGACCCGCCGCGCGTGCGTCGACCAGCAACGCGTCCTGCCGCGCGCGGTGTCGGTCGGCCTGGCCCGCGTTCTTGTCCCGCAACGAGAACGCCTTCGCGCTCGCGTCGTCCGCGGCCGCCGTCGCGGCCCGCAGCGTCACGTGTGCGGCCAACAGCTCGCGGTCGTCCGGGTGCTCGTCGATGTGCCGTTCCCACGCGGTGGCGTGTTCCTGCGCCACGGTCAGCGCCTTCGCCGCCAGCTCACGCTCGTCCGCCAGGCGGGCCAGCTCCGTCGACAGGTCGTGAATCCGCTTGTGCCGCGTGGTTTCCCGGGCACCCGCGCCAACGAACTCCGCCGCCGGCTTCGTCATCGCACCGGTCAGCACGCCGGCCCGCCAGCGGCCGTCCAGCGAGATCGACAGCCCGGCGTCGGTGTCCAGGCCGACCCGGGACAGCAGCCGCGTCACGAGATCGGTCGACACCGGTGAGCCCGGCGGCACCGCCGGGGTCAGGACATCCTTCAGCGACGGGGAAACCTCCGGTCCCGCGACGATCGCGGTCAGGTCCCGGCTCGTCGCGTCGGTCAGCGTGCCGTCCGCGGTCACCCACGCGTTCAGCAGGCCGGCCGACTCCAGTGCCGCTTCGCAACCCGCTCGATCCGCCGGCGACAACGACGGCGCGAAGTCGACAAGTCGATAGAACGCGGCGCCTTCCGCCGGCGACCGGTCCACATCGGACACCGGGAGCGCAGGCTCCGGATCCACACCGGACTGCAGCGCCGCCAGCTCGGTCTCGGCCTCGGCCAGCTGGACGTCGAGTCCGTACACGACACGGGACGCGCGGTCCACCTCGGCGTGCAGTGCCGGCACCTGCCCGCGTAGCCAGGCATGCGCCCGTTCGGTCGCCTGCTTGGCGGCGTCCACGTCGCTCGTGAGGTCCGCGAGCGCGGGCAGTGCCAGCTCGGGGTGGGCGGTCAGTGTCGCGAGTGGACCGGACTCAGCCCACTTCGTGGTCGCCGCGTGCCACGTCGCGGCCACGTCCTCGAGTCGTTGTGCGGCCTCGTTGCGCTGCCCGACCGCCTCGGTCGCCTTCAACTGCGCGTCACGCGCCTCACGCTGCAACCGGTCCACTTCGGACCGTTCAGTGTCCAGCTCGCGCGCCCGTTCCAGCAGCGTCAACGTGACCGCGCACCGTTCCCGCAGGGCCGCCACCGCGTGCCCGGCCTGCTCGCCGGCCGCCTCCAGCGCGGCACGCAGCGAGTGCGGCGCCACGTCCGGTGGGGTGCGCCGGGTCGTCTCCTCCGGCTCCGCCTCGGGGTCGAACGACGTGCGGACCGTCTCCACCAGCTCGGTCGCCGCGGCCTCCGGCACCGCGGGCACGGTCGGACACAGACGCGAGTCCAGCCCGGCCTCCCGCATCCGCGCCCGGACCGCGTCGGACAGCTCCGCCGCCTGCGTGGTGTCGTCGGTGAACCGGGCCAGCTCGGCCACCACCGAGTCGACGAGCTGCTCGGTGTGTTCCCGTTGCGTGCGAAGCTGTTTGAGCGCGCTCACCGCCGCCTGCCTGGCCGCCGACACGACCCGCTTGCGGTCGGCCAGGTCGCGCACGCTGTCGTAGGCGGGCGAGCTCCTCAGCGAGTCGATCTTCGCCTCGAGCGCCAGCTCCTGCTCCTCGAGCGTGGCGACCTCGACCTCGGCCTGCTCAGCCGCCTGCTCCTCGTTGGCGAGACGGGCCATCAGCTTGGTGATCTCGTTGCGGGCGGCGGTCAGCTCCTTGGTCGCGTCCACCGCGCGCTTGCCCGCCGTCCGCAGCGAGCTGTACGCGTACCCGGCATAGCTGGCCAGGAACCGCTGCAGCGCGGTGTCCGCGGCACCGAGCGTGCGGATGTTGTCCCGAATGGACTCCAAGTCCTCGAACGACCGCGCCAGCTGCTCGATCACCGCGGGGTCTAGCGGCGGCAGCGAGTCGGACAGGATCTGTTCGAGCTGGCCCTCCAGGACCTTCAGCCCGACGTCCGGGTTACGCAGGGTTCGTTGCAGGTGCAGCAGATCGGCGTAACGGGCAGCCGGGATCCCGTACACCAGCTCGGCGATCCGCGCGCGGAACGGCTCCTCGTCGTGCATGCGGTCCGCGCCGAGCAGGTCCCGCAACTGGGTCGCGCTGACCGGGGTGCCGTCGACGACCAGCGGGAAGTCCTGGCCGACCCGCCGATCCGTGACGAACCGCCAGGAGTCGCCGATCGCCTGCGAGTTGGCCGACGCCTTGATGCCGATGCCGCTGGTCAGGAACTCCTCGCGCTCGCCGACCACACGGCGCAGCTCGATCCAGGCGTACCCGATGCGGTTGGGGCCGCCCGTGTAGTCGTCCAGCATGAGCCGCCGCATGCTGACCGTGTCGTAGCCCTTCGACCCGATCTGGCGCAGGTCGCCGTCGAGACACAACGGCAGCAACAGTTCCAGCGTGCGGGACTTGCCGGACCCGTTGGTGCCCTGGAAGATCGCCCGCCCGCCGGACAGGTCGAACTCCTCCACCGCGTACTGCCACACGTTGACGATGCCGCCGCGGTGCAGTTTCCACCGGCCTGTCATGCCGTCTCCTCGCCCGCTCCGTGGCGCCGGAACGCTCCGCAGGCTCCGCTCCTCCGGTGCCCTCCACGGTCGAGGAGGCGGCCTGCGTACTGATGATTCGCTCCGCAAGCTTCGCTCATGATGCATCCCCCTCGTGATCGAACAGCGACCAGCCCGGCTCCGGTTCGAGCTTCGGCTCCTCGGGTTGCCTCGGCGCCCCGTCCGGCTCGGGTGCCCAGCGATGCGTCGCAGGGCTCAGCAGCCAGTGACTGCCGTCCGATCTCGCCAAACCCAGTGACAGCAACAGATGCAGCACGTCGTCGGCCAGTTTCGGCAGGCTCGCGACCATCAGCTTCGACCACGCCGCCGGGTACGCGTCGACCAGCTCGTCACAGATGGTCGTGACCTGCTCGACCGTCACGGCCACCCAACCATCCCGCGGCTCACCCGCCGCGAGCAGGTCCGGCAGCGCGAGCAACGCGACCCGCGCGACCGTCGACTGGCCGGGGAAGGACACGTCGGTGAGGTAGTCCTCGGGGTCGGTGACCGCGACGCCCTCCAGCCGCACTTCGGTGACCAGGCCGAAGCAGCGCTCGATGAGCCGCGACTCCTGCCTGGCCCGCTTGCGCAGCCAGGCCGACTCCTCGTCGGTGAGGTCCGCGTAGTGCGTCACCGGGTTCTCGACGAGCTTGCGGCGCAACGAGTGTTCGACCCCGCGCGGCCCGGGGCGGGCGGCGAGCGCGATCAGCTCCGTCGGCGTCGTCGCGACTCCCAGCGGGCCGGCGACGAGCTGCCCGAGCAGTGTCGTGTCGATGGTGAGCAGCGCTTCCGCACCGGTGTCGCCGGTGATGCTGACCGTGCCCTCGGTCTCGCTGAGCACGCCGAGCGACACCAGGTACCGCAGCGCGGACGCGATGGCCCGCAGCTCGCCGAGGTCGTCGGACACCTCGATGCCGGCCTGTTTCGCGGCCGAGCGGATGTCGTTGACGAGGCGGGACAGCAGCGTCTGCTGGCCGATGCCGGTGAGCGAGGCGAGGCAGAGCGCCAGATAGGCGTAGCCACGCGGGGTCAGCGACGGTTCGCCTCGGGTCGGGTCGGGGCCTGGGCCGGACTTGTAGAGGCGGGCGAACCGCCGCTCGACGACGAGCCGGTAGCCGAGCACGCCGGCGAACAGTTCGGAGAGCGTCGACCGGTGCCGGTAGATCAGCGGCAGCAGCTCGCACTCCGGGCCGCCGGTCCGCAGCAGCGGCCGGCGCAGCAGCACACGCGCGCACCGCACCACGTCGGCCTGGTCGATCTCACTGAGCCGGTCGAGAACCTCTGCTGTGCTCATGTATTGCTCGTGCTGAACTCGACGGCCGTGTGCTGAATCTCCAGTACCCCGCCGGAGGTGTGGATCACCGCGGTCTCGCCGGCGTTCGGTCGTAGTCGCAGCGTCAGGCCACCCACCGGGTCGACGGCCTCGCCGTCGTCGGTCGGGCGTTCGCGCTGGGCCATGGCGTCGGTGAGCAGGCCGCACAACGTGGCCAGTGCGTCGGCGGACAGGGTTGTCCGGTCGAGCTTTCCGCCCGCGGCGGCCAACTCGGCGACCGCGGCCGCGTGCCGGGCGTCGGCGTTGCGTGCCTCGGCGAGCAGCTGTTCACGGCCGAGCGGGTTGTCCAGGATGCGGGACGTGCGGCCGCGGGTGCGCTCGCCCCGGCTGCGCACGGTGACCAGGACGTCGACGATCGGCCCGTCGGCCCACCGGGTCTGCTCGTCGTCGCCGTCGTGCGCCGGTGCGGGGGAGATGTGCCGGGCCGAGTGCAGCCCGAACGCCGCCGCGGCAAGCGTGTGCGCCTGGTCCTGCGTCGACTCGTCGAACCACTTGGCGAGCGTGAGCAGCTCGGCCCGCCTGCCGGGTTCGGGGCCACCGCCCGAGGTTGCCCGCTTGACGGTGGCGAGCAGGGTGCCGATGGCGCGGGCCGTGGCCTCCCGCAGAGCCGTGACCTGCGACGGCCGCCCCGGCCGGTCCACGAACCAGTCGGTCAGCTCCCGCCAGTCGGCGGCCGCGCGGCCCCGGGCCCGCTCGACGTCACGGCCCAGCGAACCGGACGGTGTGAGCAGGCGAAGCAGATGCTCGGTGGCGCCGACGAACTCCTCGCGGGTGAGGATCTCCGCGATGGCCGGCGTGTAGCGAAGGACGTCCTCGACGACCATCTGGATGTACTCGACGAGCAGGTTGCGGAACCCGGAGATCTCGTCGGAGCCCAGGTGGTAGCGGGTGACGACCTGGCCGAGGTAGGCGTAGAAGTCGCGGACGGTCGCGGCCAGCTCGCCGTGCTGCAGGAACAGGGTGGTGACCTGCTCGGCCAGTTTTTCGACGGCCTTCTGCGCGGTGTCGGAGCCCGGGTCCCGCCCGTGCTCGTAGCTGGCGCGCGAGAGCCGGGCCAGCAACTCGTCGAGCCCGGCCGCGATGGCGGGCAGCAGCTCACGGGAGACCTCACGGGCGCCCTCGGTGGTGCGCAACAGCTCGTCGACGTCCCGCTGGACACGAACGCCGAGCTTGCTGACCTGGTAACGCACACTGCCGTGCTGGAACTCGGCGATCGAGGACGCGACGACCTCCCGCCGCCCGGCAACCAGGTTGCCCCACTCGACGAGCTGCTTGAGCCGCGTGATCACGTTCTCGACACGGGACTCACCTGGCGCGATGTCCCCCCGCCGCTCGGCCGAACTCAGCGCGGCGGACACCTCACCCGCGGACAGATCGGCGAGCAACGTCGACGCGAACAGCCGCATGATCCACAGGTAGGTGCGCCGATGCTCCCGCGCGTCCAGGTAGGCGTACAGCTTCAGCCGGCGCGCCTCGTCCACCGCCACGTCGGCGGGAAAGTCGGATGCCGGGTTCGATGCCACGGCCGGTCACACTACCCGCGCCCCCCGACAGAAACCGGCCCCCGGTGCCACCCGGACGGGCGACATCACACTGCCCCGGAACGCCCCGACTGCGGGGATACGCTGGGTAAGCACCTCATGTGAGATCATGCGAACGACGGTTGGAGAGGACGTGGTTGACAAGTTCACCGACCCGCTGCTGACGCCGAAGGACGTCGCGCGCCACCTCCGGATTCGCGAGTCCACGGTGTACTACTGGCTCAGGGAGGAAGCCAACGGTGCGCCGCTGGTCCACCGGGTCGCGCCGGAGCGGCGTGGTTGGCCCTCGGTGCCGTTCGTGGCGGTCGTGGAGGCCTACGTCCTGCGGGCTCTTCGCGAGCTCGGCCTGACCAAACAGAAGATCCGCGACGCGGCCGCGGAGGTTCGTCGCGCCTTCGACACGCCATACGCCCTCGCGACACAGAAGATCGCCACGGACGGTGTCGACATCTTCGTCCACTACGCCCACGATGACCTTGCGCGTGCCGCCGACGGACAACGGCCGTTTCGCGAAGTGATCGACGATTACCTGCACTACATCGACTGGGACTCGACCGACAGGTTCGCGAGCAGTTTGCGACTACGTCAGTACCCCGATGTCGCCCCCGTGATCATCGACCCCCGCTTCGGGTGGGGCGCACCCGTCGTCGCGTCGACGAAGGTCCCGGTTGACGCGATCGTGGATCTCTGGCTGGCCGGCGAGTCGTTGGAAGACGTTGCTTACGAGTACGGGCTGACCAGGGAACAGGTCGAGGCAATCTGCCGTGTCACCCGAGCAGCCTGAGTTTTTTCTCGACCGCGGGCTTGGGCGTCGGGTGGCGGAAGGACTTGTCGAACTCGGCTGGCGGGTGCATCGCGCCGAGATGATCGCGCGCTTTCACGTGTCTCAGGCGTTGATCCATCGAGCCGTGGAGCGTGGTGGGCCTCGCGCGTACGCGGTCGGGGAGACAGGCATTCGACCTACCTGGCCGTGATCAGCCGCCTTGCCAGGGGCATACCGGGTATGCATACTCGGTATCTATGTCGGTCAGGTACGGGCTGCTCGCGCTTCTCGAACGGGAGCCGATGCACGGTTATCAGTTGCGGGTGGAGTTCGAGCGGTCCACGGGGCTGACCTGGCCGCTCAACATCGGGCAGGTGTACACGACCCTCGCGCGGCTCAGCAGGGACGGGTTGGTCGAGGAGGCCGATCTCGCGCAGGAGCCGGGCAAGGTTGTCTACCGGCTGACCGACGCCGGGCGTGCCGAGTTGGCCACCTGGTTCGCCACCCCGGTCGCGCCGGCCGAGCATCCCCGCGACGAGTTGGCGATCAAGATCGCGCTCGCCCTGCGCACGCCCGGGGTCGACGTGCCGGCCGTCCTGCAGACGCAGCGCGCGGCCACGCTGCGGAAACTGCGCGAGCTGACCCGGTTGAAGGTGGAGGCCGACGAGAAGGCCGACGAGGCCTGGCTTCTAGTGTTGGACCTCATGATCTTCCGGACGGAGTCGGAGGCCCGGTGGCTTGACCACTCCGAGACCCGCCTGGCCCGCATGCCGCGCACCACACCACGATTCGCCCAACCGTCGGCGGACGAGCCAAGGTCGGTGCGACGATGAGCGGAGCACTGGGGGGCATGAAGCAGCCGAGGGGGCGGCATGAGCGCGAACCTGCTCGAACTGCGTGACGTCACGCGCGTCCACGGCACCGGTCCGGTCGCCGTGGCCGCGCTCGCCGGGGTGAGTCTGCGGGTGCGGCCGGGGGAGCTGCTCGGTGTCATGGGCCCGTCCGGCTCGGGCAAGTCGACGCTGTTGCAGCTGGCCGGTGGGTTGGACGAGCCGACCGCGGGCTCGGTCGTCGTGGCCGGGGTGGATCTCGGTGCGCAGAGCCGGGCCGGGCGGGCGGCGTTGCGGCGCCAGCACATCGGCTACGTGTTCCAGGACTTCAACCTCATTCCCGCGCTGACCGCCGCGGAGAACGTCGCTCTGCCACGGGAACTCGACGGCGTGCGGGGGCGGCAGGCCAGGTCCGACGCGCTCTCGGCGTTGCGTGCGGTCGGTGTCGACGATCTTGCCGACCGGTTCCCCGACGAGTTGTCCGGCGGGCAGCGGCAGCGGGTGGCGATCGCGCGGGCGCTGGTGGGGGAGCGGCGCCTGCTCCTGGCCGACGAGCCGACCGGCGCGCTGGACTCACACGCCGGCGAGGCCGTCCTCAAGCTCATCCGCGCCCGCTGCGACGCCGGCGCGGCCGGGGTGCTCGTCACCCACGAGGCCCGGCACGCCGCGTGGGCGGACCGGATCGTGTTTCTCCGCGACGGCAAGGTGGTCGACGACACCGGCGCGGAGAGCCTGCTGGAAGACGCCTCGTGAGCGGAGCTTGCGGAGCGAACCATCGATATTCACGACGCCGCCGAGCCCGCGAAGGGCGCCGGAGTAGCGGAGCCTGCGGAGCGTTCCGGTGCCACGGAGCGGGCGAGGTGGTGTCGTGAAGGTTGCCTTACGTATTGCCAGGCGGTCGGTGCGACGGAATCTCGCGCGCTCTGTCCTGGTTATCGCGCTGATCGCGGTGCCGGTGGCCGGGGTGACGATCGTCGACGGGCTCGTCAGGACCATGACCGACCGGGACGTCGACGTGGACCGTGCGATGGGCACCGCCGACGTCAGGGTGGATGTCACCGCGCGGAGGGCGTCCGACGTCGAACGGTTGCTGCCGGCGGGTTCGCGGTCCGTTCGCTTCGGCGAGCGTTACCTCGGCGGCGGGCTGCGCCTCGCGGTGGGGGACCGCCTGGTGCGTACGCACCTGGACCTGGTCGTCGTCGACGATCCGCTCACCGCGCACCTGGCGCTGCTGTCCTCGGGCCGCTGGCCCAAGGGGCCCGGCGAGGCACTCGTGACCAAACCCCTCGCCGAGCGGCTCGGCCTGCTCGACGGTGATCGACTGCGGTCCGGGGCGACGCTGACGGCGGTCGACGGGTCGGAGGTCGCGGTCACGGGTCTCGCGGAGAACCCGTACCACCTGGACCGGGAAGCCGTCGTCGCGCGCCCCGGTTCCCTGCTGCAGAACGCGATGCTCGGCGGGTCGTCGCATCCGCTCGGCTATCTGGTCGACCTGCCGGACGATGTGGACGCCGCGGCGTTCGCCCGTGCGTGGCCAGATCCGGACAATCGGGTCACCACCCGTGAGTCCTTTGTGGACACTACGCCGGTGGGCGGCTACCTGGTCGACGCGTCAAGTGGTCCGGTCGCACTGTTCGCCGGGCTCGGGCTGGTCGGGATCGTGCTCGTGGCGGGTGCCGCGTTCGCGGTCGGCGCGCGACGGCAGGTCCGCGAACTGGGGCTCGTCGCCGCCAACGGCGGGACCGCGACGCACGTGTGGCGAATCATGTTGGCGCAGGGGCTCGTCCTCGGTGTGCTCGGCGCCGCGACCGGTCTCCTGCTCGGTGCCGCCGCCACCGTGCTGGGCACGCCGTTGTGGGAACAGGTCACCGGGCAGGTGATGACGCACCTGCGGTTCGGCTGGCTTGACCTCGCTGTCGTCGCCACAGTGGGAGTTCTCGCGAGCGTCATGGCCGCGGTCGTGCCGGCTCCCGGCGTGGCACGCATGTCTCCTGTCGACGCGCTGACCGGCCGGTTCCGCACCACCCCGCCGCGTGCTCGCCGGTCGATGCTCGGCGTGATCCTGCTGGCGGTGGGCGTCTTCTGTGTCGTTGGCGCGGGTCTGGTGGGCCGCGGCTGGGTGACCGCGTACGAGCAGCGGGTGGCGCGAAGCGACGAGTACGCGTTCCCGGTGGATCTGTCGCTGATCACTGACGCCATCGTGGTCGGCGCCGTGCTCGTCCTGGCCGGTCTGACCCTCGTCGCCCCGGCGGTGCTGACCGCGGTGGGCCGGTTCGGCGGTCGGCTGCCGCTGTCCGGGCGGCTCGCCGTCCGGGACGCCGTGCGGCACCGGCGCCGCACGGTCGCGGCGGTCGTCGCGGTCGTGGTCACCGTGGCCGGTTCGGTGGCGGCCGCGTTCGTGCTCAGCGCCCAGGCGAACGCGAGCACGAAGAGCCTGCCGGAGCGTGTGGTGCTGGCCCACCTCGGCGCGACCAGCGTGGAGAGCGAGGACCCGTCACCGGAACTCGAGAACGGCGCGAGGTTCATGACCGAGGCCGTCCCCGGAGCGGTCGCACACGAGGTCACGATGGCCACGGAGCGCCCGGAAGGCGCCCGGTCCACGGGACTTTCCGCGCTGGGGTCGGGGAACTGCTTCGGTGCACAGCTCGGCGTCGGCGACCCGGAGCTGATAGAACTGTCCACCGGCCGGCCGCCGGACGCGGATGTGCGGACTGCCCTCGCCGCCGGCCAGGTCGTGGTCTACGACGACTGCCTGCTTACTCCCTCGGGCACCGTGCGGTTCGAGTCCAATGTCGAGCTGCCCGCCTATCTCGCCACCCGAGAGGGTCGTTCCGACCAGTACTCACCGAACCTGCCCGGCATGTTCATCTCCGAGGAAGCGCTGGCAGAGCGAGGCTGGGGCACCTACGCCAACGCGGTGGCCGTGCGCTATCCCGCCGGTGCGGACACCGACGCCCTGTACGCGGCCGCTGTGGACGCCGGCCTCGACACGTACTTCGACGTGCCCCTGTCTGACCAGTTCACGGTCCTGTACCTGATCCTCGCGGGGGTCGCCGCGGTGATCGCACTATTCTGCGCCGGTGTGACGGTGAGCCTGTCCGCGGCCGAGGGCCGCTCAGACCTCGCGACCCTGGCGGCTCTCGGCGCCCAGCCACTCCGGCGCCGCACGCTCGCAGGCGCGCAGGCACTCGTGATCACAGTGCTCGGCACGCTCGGCGGGCTTGTCCTGGGTGGACTCGTCGGCTACGCCGCGGTCCCGGTGCTTGGCCTGCTGGTGCTTGCCGTCCCATGGCAGCACCTGGTGCTGACGGCGGTTGGTGTGCCGCTCCTGTCGGCGGCCGCGGCGGTGCTCAGCACCCGGTCCCGGTTACCGATGACCGTCCGGCGGCAGTCGTGAGGCGATGGCTGTTTCTCGCAGTCCTCGGTGTCACGTCGGTCCTGGTCGTGATCGAGCTGATCAATCCGAAGCTGTTCGGGGACGTGGTGGTCTACCGGTCCGGCGGTGCCGCCTGGATGCACGGCATTCCCTTGTACACCAGGGAGTTCCCGTCGTTACTTCCCTTCACCTATCCGCCGATGGCCGCGGTGCTGTTCAGTGTGCTGGCCATGGTGCCGAAGGTGGCGGCGATCGCGGTTCTCTCGGTGGCCGGCCTGGTGGCGCTGTCGGCGACCACTGTGCTCGCGACGCGGACGTGGCTCGCCGGCGTGCTCGCGGTCGCCTGCGCGTTGGCCATCGACCCCGTGCGCTCCACGCTGATGTTCGGCCAGGTCAACCTGGTCCTCATGGGACTGGTCGCGGCCGACTGCCTGCTGCCGCGAACCCGGTACCCGCGCGGCATGCTGATCGGCATCGCGGCCGCGGTCAAGCTGACCCCGGCGTTCTTCGTACTGTTCTTCCTCGTGCGGCGCCAGTACACGCCCGCGGTCACCGCAGGCGCCACGTTCGCCGCGGTGACCGGCACCGGCATGCTGCTGGCGCCGGCCGACAGCGTCATGTACTGGCACACCACGGTTTTCGCCACTGACCGGATCGGCGGTGCCGCGTTCGCCACCAACCAGTCACTGCGCGGCGCGCTGACCCGCCTCGACCTGTCGCCGTCGTCGGTACAGATCACCTGGCTGGTCCTCGGCGTCGCCGTGCTGGCTCTGGCGTGGCGCGGCGCCCGACGCACCGATCCTGTCGTCGCGTTGCTGGTGGTCGCCGCCGCCGGGTTGCTGGTGTCCCCGGTGTCGTGGTCACACCACTGGGTGTGGGTCGTGCCGGCCCTCGCCGTGTGGATGGTGCGGACCGGGAAACGGGCCTGGCCACTGGCGATGGCCGCGGTTTTCGGTGTCGGGCAGTTCTTCATGCCGAACAGCGACGACCGCGAACTGGCATGGACATGGTGGCAGCACGTGGTGGGCAACAGTTATCTGCTGGCCGCAGGTGCGTTCCTGGTGTGGAGCTGCGTTGCCCGGACCGAACGTCCTGAAGATGCCCTTGAGGACGCTGACCGTCCCGAAGACGCGCTTGATGACGCCGATCGTCCCACGGGTGCCCTTCAGGACGCTGAACGTCCCATGGCCGGCTAGATGTCGAGCACCGGGATGAGCTGTTCCTCTTCGTAGGTGAGGTGTGCCTCCAGTTCGTCGATGAGCCGGTCGACCTCCGGCAGGCCGCCGGTGCCGTTCCGCACCACCCGCCGCAGGTCGTCGACCAGTGCCGCGATGGTCACGTGCTCGGCCCGCAGCCGGTCGAGAGTTGGCTCCAGCTCAGGAAAACGCTCGCCCAGCGCGGGGAACAGGCCGCCGCTCTCCTTCTCGTGGTGGACGTGCAGGCCCGCGCACGCGGTCAGGCAGTTGATCCGCAGCTGGGCGCCGATTCCTGAGCCGGCGGCGAACTCCTTGCGGATGATCGCCAGCTCGCGCCGGAACGCGTCGTGGATGAGCTTGAGCCCTTCCCCGAACGAGGACGCCTCGGGCGGACCGCCGTCCTTCAGTTCGAGCGCGACCACCGGCAACGTGCGTCCCGACTTGGTCTCGTAGTCCGCCCAACCGGAATCGGCCTCGACGGCCCTGGCGAAGACCTCGTCGCGTTCTAGTCCAATGAGGACGGTGGCCTCGGCCTCGTACGTCATCAGTCCAGTCTCGACGGTCACCTTCTGGCTGGCCACGAGGTTGTGGTACCAGGCGGGATGTCTCGGCGAGCCGCCCGCCGACGCGATGACGACGATCCGCTCGCCGCCGTCGGGCAGGTATCCCAGTGGAACGGTGTGGGGCGCGCCGCTGCGGGCGCCGGTGGTGGTGAGCAGGACCAGCCGGGCGCCTTCGAACATGCCGCCGACGCGGCCACGGTTGGCCCGGAACTCCGTGATGACCTGCTGGTTGAAGTCAAGTGTCAAAGCTGGTACTCCCAGAATGTTTTGTGGCAGGGGAAAGTGGCCACGGCGGAAAACGCGCGCGGCTCAAGGAAGACTTGAGAGAAAAGGAAACGGTGGGCCACGGCCCAGCCCGGCGGTCACGCCGTGGCCGGGAACCTCACTCGTGCGTGGCTCAAGGCCGACCCGGCAGTCACGTCCGTGACTCTAACCCGGAAGATCTGCTCGGCGCAAACAAAAAAGGTCGCCCGGGGCGAACCCCGAGCGACCACGAGCACAAGAACTTAAAGACGTACGACCATCTTGCCGGTGTTCTCCCCGCGCAGCATGCCGAGGAACGCGGACGGCGCGTTCTCCAGTCCGTCGACCACGGTCTCCTCGGCGACCAGCTTGCCGCCGGCCAGCCACGGACCGACCTCGGCGATCATGGCCGGGAACCGGTCGTTGTGGTCGAGGACGATGAACCCGCGCACCGTCAGGCGGTTGACCAGGATCTGGTGCAGGTTGCGCGGTCCGGGCGGCAGGCTCTCCTCGTTGTAGCTGGAGATCGAGCCACAGATCGCGACGCGCCCGTTCCGGTTCATCGACCAGAGCGCGGCCTCCAGGTGGTCGCCACCCACGTTGTCGAAGTACACGTCGACACCGTCGGGCGCGGCCTCGGCGAGCTGCTTGGTCACGTCGCCGTCGCGGTAGTTGAACGCGGCGTCGAAGCCCAGCTTCCGCGTGAGGTGCGCGACCTTGTCGGCGGAGCCGGCACTGCCGATGACACGCTTGGCGCCCTTCAGCTTCGCGATCTGTCCGACCAGGCTGCCGACCGCGCCAGCGGCGCCGGACACGAACACCGTCTCACCGGGGGAGAACTCGGCGACGTCGAGCAGGCCGACGTACGCGGTCAGCGCCGGCATGCCCAGCGCGCCGAGGAAGTGCGACGGCGACACGCCGTCGATCGGGTCCAGCTTGTTGAACTGCGAGACCAGCGCGTGCGAACGCCAGCCGAGGCCGTGCAGGACCAGGTCGCCGGGCACCACACCGTCCACCGCGGACTCGACGACCTCGCCGACCGCGCCACCGTCGAGTGCCTTACCGACCTCGTACGGCGGGACGTAGGACTTCACGTCGTTCATCCGGCCCCGCATGTACGGGTCGACGGACATGAACGCGTTGCGCACCAGCACCTGGCCGGCTTCCGGCGACGGCAGGGTGACCTCGGCGAAGTCGAACGTCTCCTCGGTCGGCCAGCCGGACGGGCGGGACGCGAGCCGGAACTCCTTGGCAGCAATCGGCATCAGGCGACCAGCTTCAGGTCGACGTCGATGTTTCCCCTGGTGGCGTTGGAGTACGGGCACAGCTGGTGCGCCGCGTCGACGAGCTTCTCGCCGACCGAGGACTCGATCTCCGGCAGCGACACCACGAGGCCGACCGTGAGCCCGAAACCCTCGCCCTTCTTGCCGATCCCGACCTCCGCGGTCACCGACGAACCGGTCAGCTTCACCTTCTCCTGCCGCGCCACGACCTGCAGCGCGCTGTGGAAGCAGGCCGCATAGCCGGCGGCGAACAGCTGCTCCGGGTTGGTGCCGGCACCGCCCGCGCCACCGAGCTCCTTCGGAATGGACAGGTCGAGGTCCAGAACGCCGTCGGTGGAGGCGACGCGACCGTCCCGGGCCGCCCCGGTTGAGGTGGCTTTCGCCGTGTAGAGCGCGTTCACGCTGAGATCCCTTCAGTCATCTGGTGTGAGTCGGTGTGCGGAGACCGCTTCGGTCAGCCGCACGAGGTTCTGCCGCAACGCTTCGAGCTCGACGAACTCCATCCCGGTCGCGCCCGCGATCTTGCGGGGCACGCTGCTCGCGCGGGCACGCAGTGCCGCGCCGGCGTCGGTCAGGTGGATCCGCACCGCGCGCTCGTCTTCCGCGCACCGCTCGCGCCGCACGTATCCCTGCGCTTCCAACCGCTTCAGCAGCGGCGACAGGGTGCCGGAGTCCAGCTCCAGTGCCTGGCCGAGCTCCTTGACCAGCGACGCGCCGCGCTCCCAGAGCGCGAGCATCACGAGGTACTGCGGGTAGGTCAGACCGAGTGCGTCGAGCACCGGCCGGTACAGCTGGGTCACCGCGCGGGTCGCCGAGTAGAGCGCGAAGCACACCTGCCTGTCGAGCTCGAGTCCGTCGGTCACGTCTCTAGATTACGCACAACTCAATTGTGCACAACTTAATTGTGCGTAGGGTCACGATCTCCCCAGTACCCTTCCCGGCATGCGTCCGATTCGGTGGTTGGTGCCCGCTTTGCTCGTGGTCGTGTGGCTCGGCCTCGGCGCGGTGGGCGGCCCCTACACCGGCCGCCTCGCGGACGTCGCGGAGAACGACAACGCCGCCTTCCTGCCGGACGGGGCGGAGGCGACCGAGGTGGAGCGCCTGCAGCGGCAGTTCGGGGGCCGGGAGATCCTCCCCGCGGTCGTGGTCGCGGAGCGGCCGTCTGGCGTGACGGAGGACGACATCGACTTCCTCGCCGATGCCGGCGAGGCCCTCACCCGCATCGACGGCGTCGCTGGCGCGCCGACCCCACCCGAGTCGGCCGAGGACGGCAAGGCCGCGCAGTTCGTCGTGCCGATCCTCGGCGACGGCAACCCCGGCGAGGTCGTCGTCGAGGTGCGGGAGGCGCTGTCGAAGAACGTCCCCGATGGACTGACCGTGCTGGTCACCGGCCCGGCCGGGGTGATCGCGGACCTGATCTCCGCGTTCGGCGGCATCGACGGGCTGCTGCTCGTGGTCGCTGGCGCGGTCGTCGCGCTGATCCTGCTCGTCGTGTACCGCAGCCCGCTGCTGCCGGTGGTCGTGCTGTTCTCGGCGGTTCTCGCGCTCGGCGCCGCCGCGTTCGTGGTCTACCAGCTGGCCAAGAGGGACGTCCTGGCGCTGAACGGGCAGAGCCAGGGCATCCTGTCCATCCTCGTCTTCGGCGCGGCCACCGACTACGCGCTGCTGCTCGTGTCCCGGTTCCGCGAGGAGTTGCGGGAGACCGACGACCGCTTCGTCGCCGTCCGCCGGGCGTGGCGGGCGACGATCGAGCCGGTCGCCGCCTCCGCCGGCACGGTCGTGCTCGGACTGCTGTGTCTGCTGTTCAGCGACCTCCGGTCCAACCAGGGCCTCGGCCCGGTGGGCGCCATCGGCATCGCCGCCGCCTTCGCAGTGTCCATGACCTTCCTGCCGGCCGCCCTCGCACTGCTCGGCAGGGGGGCGTTCTGGCCGTTCGTGCCGGGGCGACACGGTTCCGGGAGATCGGAACACCGTGGGCTGTGGGGCTGGGTGGCGCGCCTGGTCGGTCGGTGGCCGCGCGTCATCTGGATCCTCACCACGCTCGTGCTCCTCGCCGGCGTCGCGTTCGTGCCACAGCTCAAGGCGAACGGCACTGCCCAGACCGATCTGTTCCTGTCCGAAGTGGAGGCCGTCCGTGGTCAGGACGTGCTGTCGGCGCACTTTGCCGGCGGCTCCGGCGCGCCGACGGTGATCGTCGCCAGGGCGGCGGCGACCGAGCAGGTGGCCAGGGCTGCCGACGTGCCGGGCGTGGCGGAGGTCCTGGCGACGGCTGAGCGGAACGGGTTCGTGCTGCTGCAGGCGACCCTCGACGACCCGGCCGACTCGACCGCCGCTATGTCCACAGTGGAGCGGATGCGTGCCGCCGTGCACGACGTGCCGGACGCCGAGGCGAAGGTCGGTGGTCAGACCGCCATCCAGTTGGACGTGCAGACCGCGTCCCGCCACGACCGGAACCTGATCATCCCGATCGTGCTCGTGGTGATCTTCGCGGTGCTCGCACTGCTACTGCGGGCACTCGTGGCCCCGCTGCTGCTGATCGCGACGGTCGTGCTGTCGTTCGCGGCCACCATGGGCGTGTCCGCGCTGGTGTTCAACCACGTGTTCGACTTCCCGGGCGCGGACCCGGCGATGCCGCTGTTCGGCTTCATCTTCCTGGTGGCGCTGGGGATCGACTACAACATCTTCCTGATGACCCGCGTGCGCGAGGAGACGCTGATCTCCGACACCCGCACGGGCACGCTGCGGGGCCTCGCGGTGACCGGCGGGGTGATCACGTCGGCCGGCGTCGTGCTGGCGGCCACGTTCGCCGCCCTGTCAGTGATCCCGGTGCTGTTCCTGGCGCAGATCGCGTTCATCGTGGCGTTCGGCGTGCTCCTGGACACTGTGGTGGTGCGCTCGCTGCTCGTGCCCGCGGTGACCATCCACATCGACCGTCGCGTGTGGTGGCCGGCCAGGCTCAGCCGGCGAGCACGGTCAGAGTCCTGACCTGCTCGGCCGGCGAACCATAAGGCACCGCGAGGAAATCGGTGACGCCCGCGTCGCGGAGCCGGTCGAGTTGTTTGACCACTTCGGCCTCGTCGCCGGCCACGACGACGTCGCCGGGCGCCGCGACGCCCTCCCGGTCCAGCATCGCCCGGTACTCGGGGACCTGCCCGGCGATGGCGAACTGCTCGGAAATCCGTTGCCGCACAGCGGTTTCGTCGTCCGTCACGCAGGTGAGCAGTCCGGCCACCACTCTGGCCTTCTGGTTCACCCCGGTGATCGTCGGCACGATGTGCTCGGCCAGTGTGCGGGCCCCGGTCATCCACGTGATCGTGCCGCTGGTCAACTCGCCGGCCACCTTCAGCATGGCCGGGCCGAGTGCGGCGAGCAGCACGTCCGGTGGTTCCGCATCGGGCACCCCGACCGTCCCCGCCGCCGTGAGCGTCTCGCCGCGGTGGTCGACGCTTTCCCCGCGTAGCAAGGCGTTGAGCACGTCGAGGTACTCCCGGAGCCGCCGGGCTGGCCGGTCGAAGGTCAGACCGAACAACTGCCGCGTGAACGTCGAGATGCCGGCGCCGATGCCCAGTGTGAGCCGGTTCCCGGTGGCGGCCTGCACGGAAAGCGCCTGGCTCGCCAGGACGAGTGGATGCCGTTGCGGGACCGGCACCACACTCGTGCCGAGGCGCGGCCCCGGAACGCGAGCGCCGACGGCGGTCAGGGCGACGAGCGCGTCCCAGCCCATGGCCTGGGCGGCCCAGACCGTGCCGATCCCCGCGTCGTGAGCCTGACGCGCCTGGTCGAGCAGGTCCGTCAGGCTGGCCGGCCCACGCACGTCCCCGATCGCGACCCCGATGTCCATATGTCTCCTGTAAGTGGGGTGGTCCTCCGTTTGCTGGCGGCTACGATACGGAGGACCACCCCACTTAGCAAGGAGTCCGATGCGAGCCGATGCCAGACGCAACCGCGACCGGCTGGTGTCGGTGGCGAGCGAGGTGGTCGCCGAACAGGGCGCGGAGGCGTCGCTGGAGGAGATCGCCCGGAGGGCGGGCGTTGGCTCGGCCACTCTGCACCGCCACTTCCCGACCCGGCTGGTCCTGCTCGACGCGGTGTTCGCCGAGCGGGTGCAGGCTCTGTGTGACCTGGGCGCCGAGCTTGTGGAGGCCGCCGACCCCGGCGACGCGCTGGTGAGGTGGCTGCGTGAACTGGTCCGGCACGCTGTGCGTAACCGTGGGCTGGCCACGTCCCTGCTGAAGGGCACGGGCGAGGAGTGTCACACGATGATCCTCGCGACCGCGGCGGCGCTGGTGGCCAACGCAGCGGTCCGCGCCGACGTCACGGCCGGTGACCTGCTGAAACTGGCGAACGGTGTGGCGCTGGCGGCGGCCGGCGACGAGGAGTTGGCCGACCGCCTGCTCACGCTCGCGGTCACGGGCCTCGGGCGTTAACCGGCCTGTTCGTGGGGCCCGTCGAGCACGCGATCGGCGAACATCTGCCACGTGTTCGCGCACTCCAGCGCCGCGGCGGCCACCGCGTCACGCCAGTGCGGAGGCAGGTTCTCCGCGATGGCGGACCACTGCTCCGGAGGGACGGCCCGCGCCTCGAGCAGCCGCACCAGCAAGCGGCCCGTCTCGGAGAACCGCAGCGTCGGGTCCGTACGCAGCTGACGCACGAGTGTCGCCGGGTCCCGACGCGGTTGGGCCGGCTCGTCCGGGAGCCGTCTGCGCACGGAACGTGCCGTCTCCGGTGAGATGCCCGCCCGCCTCGCGACCTCACGCAGCGACAGCGTCGGCTCGGCCAGCAGGATCTCCCGGGCGGCGCGGCGCCGCGCCATGCTGTTGACCGGGCGCACCCGGCCGTCGTTGCCGACGCGGGTGTCCGTCGCGAGCTCCGGGTGTGCCTTGCGGATCCGCGCGACCGTGGCCGCGGACAGCCCGGCGACGGTGGCGATCATGCGGTCCGACCAGTGCGCGTGCGACACGACGATCCGCTCGGCGGCGGCCTTGCGGTCAGCCAGTGACAGCGGCAGCCCGTGTGTCACGTTGGTGCGTACGGCGACGACGAACGCGTCGTTGTCGTCGCCGTCGAAGAAGCGCACCGCGATCCGCGTATCGCCACGTAGCTGGGCCGCCCGCAGGCGGTGCATGCCGTCGACGACCCGCAGGTCGGCGCGGTGCACGATGATCGGCGGCAGTGTGTCCGGGGTGTCGGACAGCGCCCTGACGTGCTCGGCGTTCTCGCCGGCCTGCCGCGGCGACCGGCCCGGCCGCAGGGCGGACACGGGAACCGTGACGATGGGTCCGTCGACGTCGAACGGCATATCGGCCCCTTCGCTCAGTGCTTGCACCAGTGATGGAAACACGAAAGGGGTCGGAAAATCTCGTTCCCGATTGCTTATCCCGCCAGTCGGGCCGGCGGTTCCTGGCTGTGCAGCAGGTTTCGGGCCAGTGAGCAGACGGCGAGCAACCGGACGTGGTACCAGCTCGCCTCCAGCCAGCCGGCCCTGTCGGCCGGGATGGCCAGCTGCCAGCCGCGGGCGCGGACGTGGTCCTGCACGCCCTGCGCGTACCCGGCGAGCAGCACGAGCCCGGCAGCGGCCGCACTGGACTCGACACCCAGCGTGAGAATGTCGCGCACCGCCGCCTCGTGTTGGTCCACCACAGCGGCCAGGGCCGGCGCGGAAGCCGCGGCCAGCAGGCCAGCGGTGCCCAGCTGCGTGTTCAGCCGGTCCAGTGCACGTCGCGCCGAGCGCTCGAAACGTCGCACCCGCAAAAGATCACCCACTCAACAGTCGAAAACCACCGGAGTGTCTATCACGGTGGGTAGGGGGAGCGAGTGCCGAAGTGGTCCAAACCACAGCGCCTGGGTGACCGCATGATGATCGCACCGGTCGCCGCCGGCGTGGTGCCGGCGGCACGACGGGTCTCCCTCGCCGGTGTCGCATTCCGGCGGTGTGACTTAACGGAGAGAATTCGTATTGCTGACGAGCGTCACCGGTTTCCCGAATGTTGGGATGAGATCAGCATTACATTGACGGGAAACAGGTTTTTCATGCATATGAGGTTATGTGCTACTCGCCTCGACGCGGTTCCGGCAGGCGGGCGGCGTACTGCTCGGCTTCGTGCCGGTTCACGCTGACATCGCGCCACTCCCGACGGCTCGCGTCGTACACCGAGTAGGTCCAGATGCAGTCGTCGTTCACGTAGCCCGAGATCGCACGGTGAGCGGGTTCGGACATCGCGTTCTCCTGTAGGAATCGGCGGAATGTGTGTCTCATGATGCGACATTCGGAACACTGTCGCGAGTATTGTCACCCGGACGGCGTGCCCCAGGTCAATAGTATGACATTCCGTGTTCGCCACTCTCCGTGCACGTGCACCGGGCAATTGTCAAAACTGGCAATTGTGTCCGGCAAAAGTCGGACTTGTTTGCGAGGAATCCTCCAGCGAAGCCCCAGGCTCGTCCGAGTGGCAACTGCCAGGTCGGCCGTCTGGCCGCCGCCTCGCCGCCAAGAAGTGCAACCGAGCAGGCTGCGCGCGCCTGGCGCGAAGTCGACTCGATCTGGTCGCAGAAGGGCCGGTCCACTGACCTGAACGCTGTCGGTGGTCCGGTCGGCATTTGCCATGGGCAAATTATTGCGAGTGCAAACGGCGGCCCGAGGGTGTCCTCGCCACCCGCTTGCGAGCCCCAAAGCGGACATTTCACGCTCTGTGTTCACCGATGATCGCGGATGTCGCGTCGTCTCGGTGGCTGCATGGCAGCTGGCGAAAGTTTCGCCGACCGCTCGCGGGCCAGGCGCGAAGAGCTGTGATCCGCCGTGGCTCGGGCCCGGTGCCCGGATGTCCTGAAGGGCACCCTCGGGGACGTTCGGCGTCCTCAAGAGCGCCCTCGAGACACCGTGTGCGCAATGTCCATTTAGGACAGTGATGGTCCACATGGGGCAACGCTCCGGTGTTTGATCTTCTGACCAGTGGGTACCCCGGGCCGGTTCGCTGCGTCTGTTGCCCTTGGGAGGCAGGCGTTTGACCAGGTCGGAGGGAAATCATGACATCGGCTCGAGTGGGTGGGCACACGGCCGAGGCGGATCCGCGAACGTTGCGGCGAGCCATCGCCGCGTCCGCTATCGGAAACATGACCGAATGGTTCGACTACGGGGTATATGCGTACACCGCTGTCTACATCGGCGAGGCGTTCTTCCCCAGCGAGGACAAGACAGCGTCCACTTTAGGCAGTTTGCTTGTTTTCGCCGTGTCGTTCCTGATCCGGCCGGTCGGCGGGATGGTGTGGGGCCCGCTCGGTGACCGGGTCGGGCGGCAGAAGGTGTTGGCCACCACGATCCTGCTGATGGCGGCCGCCACGTTCTGCGTCGGGTTGTTGCCCGGCTACGGCACCATCGGCATCCTCGCGCCCATCGGGCTCATCGTGCTCCGCATGATCCAAGGGTTCTCCACAGGCGGTGAGTACGGCGGCGCCGCCACGTTCATGGCGGAGTACGCCCCGGACCGCAAACGTGGGAAGTTCGGCAGCTTCCTCGAGTTCGGCACGCTCGCCGGCTTCACGCTCGGTGCGACGCTCGTGTTGGTCACCGAACTGGTGGTTGGCGCGGACGCCATGGCCGACTGGGGTTGGCGTCTGCCGTTCCTGATCGCCGCGCCGCTCGGGCTCGTCGGGCTCTACCTGCGGTCCAAACTGGACGAAACCCCGGTGTTCCGCGAGTGCGCCGCCGAGGGGAAGATCGACGAGAAGACCGGGACGCACCTGCGTGACCTCCTCAGCTACTGGAAGCCCCTCGTCCTGCTCATGGGGCTCGTCGTCACGCTGAACATCGCCAACTACACGCTGCTCGCCTACATGCCGACCTACCTCGAGTCGGAGATCGGGCTCAGCTCGCGGGCGTCGCTCATGCTGATCATTATCGGGCAGCTCGCGATGATGATCGTGATCCCGTTCTCCGGCGCGCTGTCCGACCGGATCGGGCGCAAGACCATGTGGTGGATCAGCATGGCCGGGCTGTTCGTGCTGTCGATCCCGCTGTTCAGCCTGATGAGCACCGGTTTCGGCCCGGCGATCATCGCGTTCGCGGTGCTCGGGCTGCTGTACGTGCCGCAGCTCTCCACGATCTCCGCCATGTTCCCGGCGATGTTCCCCACACACGTGCGGTATGCCGGGTTCGCCATCGCCTACAACGTGTCCACCTCGCTGTTCGGTGGCACCGCGCCCGCCGTCAACCAGGCACTCATCAATGCCAGCGGCGACAAGCTCATGCCGGCCTACTACCTCATGGGCGCCTGCGTGGTCGGCGCCATCGCACTGTGGTTCGTGCCGGAGACCCGCGCCTGCTCGATTCGCGGGCGCGGCATCCCCGGTGTCGACACGCATCCGGAACCCGAGCCGGCCAAGGAGAAAATCTCCGTTTGACCTGGAGTGCGCTCAAAGTCGTACCGTCGGCGGCATGGCAGTGACAGACCAGCACAAGATCGGCTCCGGCTTCGGTTTCCGGAGCACCGCGGCCGAGGTCATGGACGGCATCGACCTGACCGGCACGCTGGCGATCGTGACGGGCGGCTACTCGGGCATCGGGATCGAGACGACGAAGGCGCTCACCAAGGCGGGCGCCTTCGTCGTCGTCCCGGCCCGTAGGGCTGACAAGGCGGCAGAAGCACTCGCCGGACTGTCCTCTGTGGAGGTCGTCCCGCTCGATCTCGGTGACCTGTCGTCGGTTCGTGCGTTCGCCGACGGGTTCCTCGCCTCCGGTCGGTCCATCGACCTCGTCATCAACAGCGCCGGCGTCATGGCGTGCCCCGAGACGCGGGTCGGCCGGGGGTGGGAGGCGCAGTTCGCGACCAACCACCTCGGGCACTACGCCCTCGTCAACCGCCTGTGGCCGGCGTTGCGGCCAGGTGCCCGGGTGGTCGCCGTCTCCTCCGCCGCACACCGGTACTCGGCAATCCGGTGGGACGACGTGATGTTCGACGGCGGTTACGAGAAGTGGGCAGCCTACGGCCAGTCCAAGACCGCGAACGCCCTGTTCGCGGCCCATCTCGACCTGCTGGCGCTGGATGCGGGTGTCCGCGCGTTCTCGGTGCACCCCGGCGGCATCCTCACCCCGCTGCAACGCCACATGGCGCACGAGGAACTGGTTGAGCGCGGCATCTTCGACGAGGCGGGCAACCCGAACCTCGACTGGCTCAAGACACCGGAGCAGGGTGCGGCGACCCAGTTGTGGGCCGCGACGTCTCCTCAGCTCGCGGACCTCGGCGGCGTGTACCTCGAGGACTGTGACGTCGCCGAGATCCGTGCGAGCGACGACATGGCGGCCAAGGGCGTCTACCCGTACGCGGTCGATCCCGACGAGGCGGCGCGGCTCTGGACCCTGTCCGCGGAGCTGACCGGGGTGAACGCGTTCACACGCGGATGATGGTGGCCGCGTCCGGGGCGAGGGTCACGACCTCGTCCCGGACGTCCGGTCGTCCGAACAGGACTTCCCGCACCGGACCGTCCACAGTGACCTCCGCCTTCGCCGCGCCGAGGTTCACCACCACCCGCAGCGATCCCCGGTGCAACACCAGCCACCCGTCGCCCTCGTCGACGCGGAACTGGTCGAGCCGCGGGTCGGCGAGCTCAGGATGCTTGCGCCGCAACGAGATCAGCTCGCGGTAGCCGTCGAGGACCGCGCGGTGAGCCGGGTCGGCGAGCTCCGCCCACGGCAGCGTCGACCGGACCACCGTGGCGACGTCCATCGGGTCCGGGACCTCGGCGGGTCCCCAGCCGTACTCGGCGAACTCCCTGCGCCGGCCGTCGCGGACCGACGCCGCGAGGTCAGGATCCTCGAACGACGCGAAGAACTGCCACGGCGAGCTGGCCGCCCACTCCTCGCCCATGAACAGCATCGGCGTGTACGGCGAGCACAGCACGATCGCGGCCCCGCACAGCTGGCGTTCCGGGGAGATCGTCGCGGTGAGCCGGTCGCCCTGCGCGCGGTTGCCGATCTGGTCGTGGTTCTGGAGGTAGGCGAGGAACCGGTGGCCGGGCGTGCGTCGGGTGTCGACGGGCCGGCCGTGCGTGCGCTTGCGGAACGACGACCAGGTGCCGGCGTGGAAGAACGCGTGCCGCAGCGTCGTGGTGAGCGCGCCCGCGGCGCCGAAGTCTGCGTAGTACCCGCCGGTCTCGCCGGTGAGAGCGACGTGCAGTGCGTGGTGGATGTCGTCGCACCACTGGGCCGTCAGCCCGTAGCCGCCCGCGTCCCGGGAGGTGACCAGCTTGGCGTCGTTGAGATCGGACTCGGCGATCAGTGACAGCGGGCGGCGCAGCCCGGCGGACAGGGCGTCCACCTCGGCCGCCAGCTCCTCCAGCACGTGGGTCGCGCGCTTGTCCACCAGTGCGTGCACCGCGTCGAGCCGGAGCCCGTCGAGGTGGTAGTCACGGAGCCAGCCGAGCGCGTTGTCGATCACGTAGCGGCGGACCTCGTCGGACAGCGGGCCGTCGAGGTTCAGCGCCGGCCCCCAGATCGTGCGGCCGGCGAAGTACGGGCCGAAACGGTCGAGGTACGCGCCGGACGGCCCGAGGTGGTTGTACACGACGTCGAGCAGTACGGCGAGGCCACGAGCGTGGCACGCGTCCACGAAGCGCTTGAACGCGTCCGGCCCGCCGTAGGGCTCGTGCACCGCACCCCACGCCACGCCGTCGTAACCCCAGCCGGCGTGGCCGTCGAACGCGTTGACGGGCAACACTTCCACGAAGTCGACACCCAGCTCGACGAGGTGGTCGAGGTGGTCGAGCGCGGCGTTGAACGTGCCCTGCTCGGTGAACGTGCCGATGTGCAGCTCGTAGATCACGCCGCCGGCGAGCTGCCGACCCGGCCAGTTGTCGTCGGTCCAGTCGAACCTGTCGTGCGAGTAGCGCCGCGACGGGCCGTGCACGCCGGCGGGCTGCCAGCGCGAACGCGGGTCGGGAAGCGGGGTCTCGTCGTCGTCGACGAGGAACGCGTAGTCGGTGCCGTCGCCGGTGCCGGGTACCTCGGCGTGCCACCAACCGCGTTCGTCGCGGGTCATGTCGTGGGTCGCCGGACCGATGGCGAGCCGAACGCGCTCGTGGTCCGGCGCCCACACGGAGAACAGCTCTGTGCTCATGCTCATCCTCGCAGCAGCAGGGCAACGGGGTAGCGGGACAACAGGTCGCCGAGCCGTGCCTGGCGTGGCTCAGCGCCGGTGAGCAGGTCGCGCCAGTTGCCGGGGCCTGCCGGCAGCGGGAGCATGGTGTCCGCCCATCCCTTGCGGGACAAGGAAAATCGGCTCGCCACGACCACCAGCTCCGGCTGGCGGCTGAACGCGACGACGTGGTCGGCGGCCGGACCCTGTGCGGTGAGCGGGCGGTAGCCGGTGAACAGGTCCGGCCGGTCGCGGCGCAGGCGCAGTACCTGGCGAACGACGTGGAGCTTGGCCGCGCCGGTGTCGTCCACGTCGGGGAGCCAGCCGTTCTCGAGCCGTGCCAACAGCTCCTGGCGCAGGGCGTAGTCGACCGGGCGGCGGTTGTCCGGGTCCACAAGGGACAGATCCCACAGCTCGGTGCCCTGGTAGACGTCCGGCACGCCGGGGCCGGCGAGCTGGACGATCTTCTGGCCGAGCGAGTTGGCCCAGCCGGCTGGCCTGATCCGCTCGACGAACGCGCCGATCTCGTCGCCGAGCTCGTCGATGACCCGCTCGGGCCAGGCGTGGATGGCGGCCTCGAACTCGTCGTCGTGGTCGACCCAGGTCGTGCGGACCTTGGCTTCCTTGGCGGCCTTGTCGAGGTAGTCGCGGAGGCGCTGCGGCGAGATCGGCCACGCGCCGACGACGGTCTGCCAGGCGAGGAGGTTGAGTGTGGGCTCGTCGATACCGTGGCTGGCCGACCAGCGGGTGACGTGCTCGGCCCACTCGTCGGGGATCTCGGACAGGACGGCGAGCCGGGCGCGGACGTCCTCGGCGCGCTTGGTGTCGTGAGTGGACAGTGTGGTCATGGTCGCCGGCCAGCCGGCCTCCCGCGCGGCGGCACGGAGGTGGAACTCGTCCGGCGTGACCCCGAACCGGTCGGGTGCGCCCCCGACCTCGTTGAGCGCGACGAACCGGGTCCACCGGTAGTAGGCGGTGTCCTCGACGCCCTTGGCGACGACCATGCCGGAGGTCTGCTGGATGCGGGTGGCCAGCTCGCCGCGTGGGTCGGTCCGGACGGCGTGGTCGACGGTGTCGATGTGGTTGGCCAGATCGGGGCGGGCGGTCTTCGCGCCGCTGACGGCGGCCGTCCAGTGATCCAGACCTTCTGGGAGGTAGGACCGGTAGACGGGAAACGCGATCATGATCTCGGCGACGGCCTCGGGCGGCACGTCGGCGAGCGCGGCGATCCGACGCATCTCGGCGAGCAGCGAGGTCCGCGTGATGAGCCGCCGACATTCCTCCTCGACGGCGTGCAACTCGTGGCTTGGCCTCCGGCCCCCGGTTTCCAGCGTACCGGCGGGCACCGACAGTTCAGGCCCACGAACGCCCGCGACCGAGGAACCCGCCGACCCCAATCCGCGCGAATGTCCCATTGGTGCGCCCGGGGGCCCCCCGGTTTCCACACTACCGGTGGGCACCGACAGAAAAGCGGCCTCGCGCGGGTTGTCCACAGGGGACGCGGGGATGGGGGAGTTGTCCACAGGTGCTGTGGATGGCGCCTCGTTTTGTCGGTCCTCACCGGTAGGCTGGGTGTCGGGGGGCCGGAGGCCAAGCTCCGTCGCCAGTGCCGTGATCCGTGCCTCGCCCGAGGGGGCCACGAACAGCCCGCAGATCTCCCGGAGCGCGTCGTAGCCCGTCGTGCCCTCCACCGGCCAGGACACGGGCAGGGGCTCGTCCACCCCCAGGATCTTCTCCGCCAGCAGCCACGTGTCCGGCAGCGCCGACCGGAGCCTGCGCATGTACTCGCCCGGGTCGGCCAGGCCGTCCGGGTGGTCCACGCGCACCCCGGTCACGTCGCCGGCGCGCACCCACCGGATGACCTCACCGTGGGTGGCCTCGAACACCGCCGGGTCCTCGACCCGCACGGCCGCCAGCGTCGTGATGTCGAAGAACCGCCGGTAGTTCAGCTCGGCGTTCCCGCGTCGCCACCACACCAGCCGGTAGTGCTGCCGCTCGTGCACCTCCGCCACCGTGCCGCCGCCCGTGCCCGGCGCCAGCGGGAACTCGTGCTCGAAGTACACCAGCCGGTCGTCGACGATCTTCACGTCGTCCAGCGACGGCGAACCCAGTACCGGCAACAGGATCCGGCCGCGGGACCAGTCGATGTCGAAGTACGACGCGTACTCCGAGGCCTGGCCGTGCGTCAGCACGTCCCACCACCAGCGGTTCGCCGACGGGGCCGCCACCGACATGTGGTTCGGCACGATGTCGACGACCACGCCCATGCCCGCGCTCCGTGCCGCCGACATCAGCTCGACCCGCCCGGCCTCGCCGCCCAGCGCGGGACAGGCCACCGTCGGGTCGACCACGTCGTAGCCGTGGGTCGAGCCCGGTGCCGAGGCCAGCAGCGGCGACGTGTACACCGCCCCAACGCCCAACCGGGCCAGGTAGTCCACAATGGACGCCGTGGCGGACAGGTCGAACGTGGGACTGACCTGCACCCGGTAGGTCGACGGCGGCGGGGTCACTCGGCCACCCCGGTTCGCTGCAGGACGATCAACGACCGCGCCGGCACCGTCAGCGTCTCGCCGGCCGGGATGGTGCGCACCGCCGTGATCTGGTCGCCGGTCACCACGCCGACGATCACGCCGCCGCCGGAGTCGGAGAACACCTCGCCCGTTTCCGTGTCCAGCACCACCGACCACTCGGTGCCGTAGTCACCGTTCGGCAGGCGCATGCTGATGTCACCGTCGTGCGCGTTGAAACACATCATGAACGAGTCGTCGCGGACGTGTTCGCCGCGGCGGTCGAGGTCGGCGATGCCGTCGCCGTTGAGGAACACCATGATCGCCCGGCCGAAGCCCGACTCCCAGTCCTGTTCGGACATCTCCTCGCCGGCCGGCGTGAACCACGCGATGTCCCGCAGCTCGTCGTTCTTGCGGATCGGGCGGCCCTGGAAGAAGCGCCGCCGCCGGAACACGGGATGGCTTTCCCGCAGATCCACCACCGCGGACGTGAAGTCCACCAGCTCGCCGTTCTGCCGCAGCAACGACCAGTCCACCCACGACAGCTCGTTGTCCTGACAGTACGCGTTGTTGTTGCCCTGCTGCGTACGGCCTAGCTCGTCACCGGCCAGCAGCATCGGCACACCCTGCGACAGGAGCAGCGTCGCGATCAGGTTCCGGCGCTGCCTTGCCCGCAGCTCGTTGATCTTCTCGTCGTCCGTCGGGCCCTCGGCGCCGCAGTTCCATGACCGGTTGTCGTTCGCGCCGTCCCGGTTGTTCTCGCCGTTGGCCTCGTTGTGCTTCTCGCTGTAGGACACCAGGTCGTTCAGCGTGAAGCCGTCGTGCGCGGTCACGAAGTTGATCGACGCGTGCGGGCGGCGCCCGTCGTCCTGGTACAGGTCGGAGGAACCCGTGATGCGCGACGCGAACTCGCCGAGTGTGGCCGGTTCGCCACGCCAGAAGTCCCTTACGGTGTCCCGGAACTTCCCGTTCCACTCAGTCCACAATGGAGGGAAATTGCCGACCTGGTAGCCGCCGGGGCCGACGTCCCACGGCTCGGCGATCAGCTTCACCTGGCTGATCACCGGGTCCTGCTGCACCAGGTCGAAGAACGTGGACAGCCGGTCCACGTCGTAGAACTCGCGTGCGAGCGTGGACGCCAGGTCGAAGCGGAAGCCGTCCACGTGCATGTCCAGCACCCAGTACCGCAACGAGTCCATGATCAGCTGCAGCGTGTGCGGGTTGCGCACGTTGAGTGAGTTCCCGGTGCCCGTGTAGTCCATGTAGTACCGCTTGTCGTCCTCGACGAGCCGGTAGTACGCCTCGTTGTCGATGCCCCGCATGGACAACGTGGGACCGAGGTGGTTGCCCTCCGCGGTGTGGTTGTAGACCACGTCGAGGATGACCTCGATGCCCGCTTCGTGCAGGGTGCGGACCATGGCCTTGAACTCCTGCACCTGCCCGCCAGCACCACGCCGGCTCGCGTACTCGTCGTGCGGTGCGAAGTACGCGATCGTGTTGTAGCCCCAGTAGTTCCGCAGCTCGCGCTGGAGCAGCCCGTGGTCGTGCAGGAACTGGTGCACTGGCATCAGCTCGATGGCCGTGATACCGAGCGTGTCGAAGTAGTCGATCATCGCCGGGTGCGCGAGCCCGGCGTACGTGCCACGCATGTCCTCCGGGATGTCCGGGTGCCGCATGGTGAGCCCTCGGACGTGCGCCTCGTAGATGACGCTCTCGTTGTACGGGATGTTCGGCGCGCGGTCGTTCGCCCAGTCGAAGAACGGGTTGACCACGACACCCAGCATCGTGTGCCCGGACGAGTCGGCGTCGTTGCGGGACTCCGGGTCGCCGAAGTCGTAGCCGAACACCGACTCGTCCCAGTCGACGACGCCGGCGACCGCCTTCGCGTACGGATCCAGCAGCAGCTTCGCCGGGTTGCAGCGCGGTCCGTGCTCTGGCTGGTACGCACCGTGCACCCGATAGCCGTACTTCTGCCCAGGGTTGACGTTCAGCAGGTAGGCGTGGTGCACGAAGCCGTCGACCTCGGTGAGCCGAACCCGTTCCTCCTTGCCGGTGTCGTCGAACAGGCACAGGTCGACCGCGGTCGCGGCCTCCGAGAACAAAGCGAAGTTCGTACCGGCACCGTCGTAGGTGGCACCGAGGGGGTAGGGGGAACCTGGCCAGGGCTGCACACGTGCTCCTCGTCGGACCTGCTGATCGTCGACTATCACCGTAAAGCCCGCGGGCTCACGTGATACCGCCAACGGGACCTTCAGAGGGGTGATACCCCACTCGGCCGGGCATCACTCAACGCTTCGATCGCGGCCCGGACTTTGGGATCGGCCAGTAGTCCTTCCACTCCGACGGGTAGCGCTATTCGCCAGTTCGGGTACTCGTCGACCGTTCCCGGCAGGTTCGGCTGCCGCGCCACGCCAAGGGCGTCCTGGGGCGAGGTCAGCAGGAGGCGGCTCGCGGCCGTGGCGAGGAGCCGGTGCAGCGCGACGACGAGGTCGTCCTCTGTCGGGTCCTGGGGCAGCAGCCCGTGTTCGCGCAGCGCCGCCAGCATCTCGGTCTTCGCCTCCGCAGCCCGCGCGTACTCCCCGTCGACGTCCTCGACAAGGCCCAGCTCCGCGCGGACCCGCACGTTCTCGGCACGCAGGAACCCGGCCGTGGTCGGCAGGTCATGCGTGGAGATGCTGGCCATCGCGTCGACCGCCCAGTCCTTCGGCGGCAGCAGCGGCTCGCCCGGCTTGTCGTAGTCGCGCTCGAAGTACAGGACCGACGAGCTCAGGACACCGCGCTCGTGCATGGCGTCCGTGACCTCCTCGGGGACCGTGCCGAGGTCCTCGCCGACGACCATCGCGCCGGCCAGGTGCGCTTCGAGCGCGAGGATGCCGAGCATGGCGTCGGCGTCGTAGTACACGTACGTGCCCTCGCTGGCCGGGCGGCCCGGCGGGATCCACCACAGGCGGAACAGGCCGGCGATGTGGTCCACGCGGATGCCGTCCGCATGGGCCAGGACGCTACGGATGACGTCGCGGAACGGCTTGTAGCCCGTCGCGGCGAGGCGGTCCGGGCGCAACGGCGGCAGGTTCCAGTCCTGGCCCTGCTGGCTGAACGCGTCCGGTGGCGCGCCGACCCGGACGTTCGAGGCGATCACGTCCTGCAGTGCCCAGGCGTCCGCGCCGGCCGGGTCGACCCCGACCGGGAGGTCGTGGACGATCTTGGCGTCGGTCGCGGCCCGGACGTCGGCGAGCTGCTTCTGGCACAGCCGTTGCAGCCAGGCATGGAACGCGACCCGGTCGGCGAGCTCCGTGCGAGCCCGTGCGACGGCCGGGCCCTCGGGGTGGCGCAGTTCCGCCGGCCAGGTGCGCCAGTCGCCGCCGTGGCGCTCGGCCAGCGCGCAGAACGTGGCGAAGTCACGCAGGTCGTCCGCCATGGGCTCGGTCGTGCCGGGGAACAGGAGCGCCAACGCGTCGAGCTTGGCGATCCACACGGCGTCGTAGTCGACCAGCTCGGCGTGCTCGGGTGCCATCCGCGCCACCCGCTCCCGGGTCTCGGCGTCGGCGCGGTGGAACTCCTCGGTCTCGGTGACTCGCAGGTAGATGGGGTTCGCGAACCGCCGGCTCGACGGCGAGTACGGAGAGCGCCGGACGGGCAGGGCAGGAGTGATCGCCTGGACGGGGTTGACCAGGACGACCCCCGCACCCGAGCGTTGCGTGAACTCCCGCAGGTCCGCGAAGTCGCCGATCCCCCAGGAGCCCGGCGAGTGCAGCGCGTACAACTGCAGCATCCAGCCCCATGCCGGGGGCACCGGGGGCAATCGACGCGGCGTGACGATCAGTTCGCGTCCGTCATCGAGCTGGTGATACCCGAGCGGGGGTGTGTCGGGACCCTCCGTGACGACCTTGGCCTTGGGCGGTGGAGGTGTCCCGGTCGCGTCCAGCTCGTCCAGGATCGCACGCACGACGTCGTCCGCCACCGTGACCCGGTGCCGGTCGGCGTTCTCATACCAGGTGGCAATGCCATGTGCACGGGCCAGCGCACTCAGCTGTTCGTCCATCCGGCAAGGATGGCAGGGCTCAGTGCGTCGCGCGCTGGCTTGGCACGGAGTGCAGGTCGTTCTTGGCCATTTGCAACGCCGTTCTGGCATGTTCGGTGTCGGCGTGGCGGAGACTGATGCGGGCGTCACGCACCTGACGCACCGCGTGCGCCACGCGGCAGGTGTCACCCGACGCGGCCGTCCACGCTAGTGCGGTGCGCAGCACGTCGTCGAGTTCGGACAGGTCGGCCTCGTCGGCGAGCCCCGCGAGCACGGTCTCCACGGCCCGACGAAGTCGTTCACCGGGAAGCGGCACAGGTCGCCTCCGTACGGTGGGGACTCGTCTTGGGGACTGCACGGATAACTGTTGCTTGGTCACCGCGACCCTCCAAGTTACAGGAATCATCGACGGGACCCCGGACGGCCGCGACGAAAACCTGATGCCCCGAGTCTGGCACTCTTCGCCGCGTCAGCCCAGACCGAAATCACAGGATTAGCACGAGAAACATACTGTTAACGCTCACTTCGGCATGTTGACACCCGGTCAGTCGTTATGTTCCGCCAAAGTGATGCGGGACAAGTGATCCGCTTGCCGTGTCGTCTCCGGTAGACGGTATTTATTTGACAACGCAAGCACTTTCGTACATGCCGTGTTCAGGTCGATGCGGTGGCCGATCGAAACGAAGATCGGTTTGATGTTGGACTGTGTGCGTAAAGCCGCGCCCACCTCCTCCTTTCCGTCCATCAGCGAAGTGCGGGCGCCGCGTTCCTGGCCCGGTTGGTCGTAGCTGGCCATCGGGGTTTTCGCCACGCCGATCGTCGGCAGACCGGTTTCCAGGCCCAGGTGGCAGGCCAGCCCGAAGCGGCGGGGGTGGGCGAGGCCGTGGCCGTCGGCCAGCAGCAGGTCGGGCGTCACCGTCAGCCGGGCGAAGGCCTCCAGCAGTGTCGGCAGCTCACGGAACGCGAACAGTCCTGGCACGTAAGGGAACTCGGCCCGGCCAACCGCCGTCGCCGACTCGAGCACCTCACCCGTCGCCACCGACACCGTCACGACCGCGGCCGCCACGACCGGCGAGTCCTTCGCGTACGCCACGTCGAGTCCCGCCGCGGTCGCCGGCGCGAAGTCCGGCGGCGGCTCGCGGACCACCGACGGCGCCAGCGCGGTCTGTAACCGAACGGCCTCCTCGACCGAGCCCGGCACCTTCACGCGAACGACTCGGCGCTCGGACCGTCCACAAAGGCCATTCGGGCGACACGTGACACGGGCTCGAGGTTACTGGCCGCTACGACACGCGGAGGCGGGGCCTGGGCAGCCCTCCGGAACTCGCTGAACGCGAGACCCGCGACAGCCAGCGGCGCAGGCGTGACGGGTGGCTGCGCCGGACCTGCTCAGCGAGGGCGGCGGCCTTGGCACGCTCGAGGCGGTAGTTGATCTCGGCGGTGACGGCTTCCTGCGTGATCATCGTCTTCTCCGTGTCTCTATTCTGGTGACACTGAGAAGATTCGTCCTGAGGCCTGGGGTAGGACATCGGGTGAACAGGCATGAGTGCCCGTCCCCGACCCCTTACTCGGGCTGCCGGGCGGGCTCCGGCGGGGCGAGTAAGGGTAATGCGAGCCACTCCTGCCAACTCAGGTCGCGGCCCACGTACCTGGGCTTCTCGAACGGCCACACCCGGTCGATCCAGCGTGGCACCACGATGTCGAGCGACTCCTCGAGCGGCGTGCCGACGTACGCGTCGACCACCCACCAGCTGATCTCCGCATCGGCGCCGGGACGTTCCGGCGGGTCGATGTACACGCAGCCCACCAATTCGGTCTCGGCGAGGTTCAACAGTGCGTAGTTGAAGGACTCGTGCGCCTCGATCTCCCGCTCGTGCCTGGCCAGGTCGGCCCGGTCCTGCTCGATGGTCATGGTCTCCGGCGGCCAGCCCCACGCCTCGCCGTAGATCCGCCACAGCCGTTCCCTGGAGCCCATCACCGCGGGGTAGTCGATCTCGGTGTCCGACTCCCTGATCGGCCGCAGGTGGAAGCCGTCCATGACCGGGGTCGTCGTCGGGTGCGCGAAGTCGCCGGGCAGCCATGCCATGACGGCCACGTTACTGTCCGCGGGGCTTCGCGCGAACGTGCATTCTCTCGCCCTGCTTGCCGAACAGGCTGAGGATCTCCACCGGGTGGTCGTCCGCGGAACCGAACCAGTGCGGCAGGCGCGTGTCGAACTCGGCCGCCTCGCCGGGGTGCATGGTGATGTCCTTGTCGGCGAGGAGCAGGCGGGCCCGGCCGGACAGGACGTAGAACCACTCGTAGCCCTCGTGCGTGCGCTGCTCGGTCGGCCGGCCCGGCGGGATGATCATCTTGTACGCCTGCAGGCCGCCCGGTTGCCTGGTCAGCGGCACGATCGTGCGGTCGCCCATCTTCCTCGGCTCCATGCGGATGCGCGGGTCACCCACCTTCGGCGCGCCGACCAGCTCGTCCAGCGGCACCTGGTGCGCCACCGAGATCGGCAGCAGCAGCTCGAGGCTCGGCTTGCGCTGCCCGGACTCCAGCCGGGAGAGCGTGCTCTTCGAGATGCCGGTCGCCTCGGACAGCTCCACGAGCGTGACGTTGCGCTGGGTGCGCAGCCGCCGCAGGCGTGGGCCGACCTCGGCCAGCGCGGCGGTGATGTTGTCGGTCATGTTCCCAGTATCGGCAACGAATGTTGTCATCGTCGGAACGGGGCCCGATCCTGGCCGTGGAGGTGATCGTCAATGTATGACGTGGTGATCGTGGGTGGCGGTCCGGCGGGGTTGTCGGCGGCGCTGATGCTTGGCCGGGCCCGGCGCAGGGTGGTCGTGGTCGATTCGGGGGAGCCGCGCAACGCGGCCGCGCACGAGTCGCACGGGTTCCTGACCAGGGACGGAGTCCCGCCCGCCGAGCTGTTGAGGCTGGGTCGCGATGAGGTGAGCGGCTATGGCGTCGAGATCCTGGACGACCGGGTGGTGTCCGCGTCGCCCGGTTTCGAGGTGCGGCTCGCCTCGGGCACGGTGCTGGCGTCGCGGACGCTGCTCGTGACCGCCGGCATCCGCGACGAGCTGCCGGACCTGCCGGGCGTCGCTGAGCTGTGGGGCGACCAGGTGCACTTCTGCCCGTACTGCCACGGCTACGAGGTCCACGACGAGCAGGTCGGCGTGGTCGCCGACGGGCCGATGGGGGTGATGAAGGCGGTGATGCTGCGGGAATGGGCACCCGACGTGGTCCTCTTCCCCGGCGACTACCAGCTCACCGACGACGAGACCGCCCAACTCGCCACACGCGGGATCGCGGTCGAGCCGGGCAAGGTCACGCGCCTGGCCGTGACGGACGGCCGCCTGACCGGTGTCGACCTGGCCGACGGCCGCGTCGTCCCCCGGTCGGCCGTGTTCGTGAACCCGGTGTTCGTGCCGAAGGACTCGCTGCTCAAGGACTTGGGCTGCGAACTGGACGAGCAGGGCTGGGTACGTGTCGACGCCTTCGGCTTCACCGGCATCGACGGCGTGTGGGCGGCCGGCAACGTGGTCGACCCGACGGCAGGACTGATCAGCGCAGCGGGCGCGGGCGCCGCCGTGGCGGTGAAGCTCAACCACGAGCTGATCTTCGGCCACTAGGCGGCCGATGTCCCGAGGGTGCCCTTGGAGGCGTCGAGCGTCCCGAGGGCGCCCTTCAGGGCATGCGGGAACGGTCACGACGCCGGGACTTGGTGCATGCTGAGTCGCGTGGAGCTTTCTGAGGGGGCGCGGCGCAATCCCGAGTTGCGGCGGGTCGCGATGCGGCGGCAGATCGCCGAGGCCGGGTTCGTGCGGGTCGACACGTTGGCCCGCGACTACGGCGTGAGCATCATGACCGTCCACCGCGACCTCGACGAGCTGGAGCGGCTCGGCTTCCTGCACAAAGTTCGCGGCGGGGCGACCAGCGCGCCGACCACGACCTTCCACGGCGACCTCGAGCACCGCATGCAGGCGCAGGTCGACGCGAAGCTCGCCATCGCCCGGGAGGTTCTGCGTACGGAGGTCGCGTCCGGGCAGGTCATCGCGCTCGACGACAGTACGACCTCGCTCGTGCTCGCGCGTCTGCTCCCCGAGAAGGCGCCGCTCACGGTCGTCACCCACTTTCTCCCGGTCATCCGCGCGCTCGCCGCGCAGCCCGGCATCGAGCTGATCGGTCTCGGCGGCCGCTACGACGCCGCATACGACTCCTTCCTCGGTCAGGCCACCGCGGAGGCGGCCGCCGGGCTGCGCTACGACCTGCTGTTCCTCTCGACCACCGCGGTCGCCGACGGTGTCTGCTACATCCAGTCACTCGACACGGTGATCACCCGGCGGGCGTTGATCACGTCCGCGGCTCGCAGCGTCGCGCTCATCGACCACACCAAGTTCGACCGCCGCGCGCTGCACCGGCTCGTCGGTCTGGCCGAGCTCGACCGGGTCGTCGTCGACGACGGGACCTCGGAGCAGCGGGTGCGCGTTGAGCGGTCACGCGGCGCCACGGTCGACGTCGTTGCGAAGTGATGTGAAATTCGGGAACGCTTCGATCGTTTCAACCAGGCCATATACCTTCGCGTAATCAAGATCAATGTTAAAAGTTGCGAAGTTCGGGATCGCGCGCTTGTAATACCGCCGTGGCAGACAACGAAGTCGCGGTCTGTGTCGACGCCGGCACGACCGTCATCAAGACGGTGGTGTTCGACGCGGACGGGCGGGAGCTCGCGGTCACCCGGCGGGTCACCGCGGTGCGGCACCCGCGTCGTGAGCAGTGCGAGCAGGACATGGCCGAGGTGTGGGACGCGGTCGTGGCGACCGTGCGCGAGGCCGCGGAGCGGGTCGCGCGGCCCGTGCGGCTGCTCGCGGTCACCGCGCAGGGCGACGGTGCCTGGCTCGTCGACGCCGACGGCCGGCCGGTCCGGCCCGCGGTCCTGTGGAACGACGGCCGCGCCGCCGACATCGTGCGGGGCTGGCGCGCCGACGGGACCCTCGAACGGGCCTACCGCGTCAACGGTTCGCTCACCAACGCCGGTCTGCCCAACGCGATCCTCCGCTCGCTCGGCGAAACCAAGCACACGGCCCTGACCTGCGGCGGCTGGCTCTTCCTCAAGCTCACCGGCGTGCGCGGCATCGAGAAGTCCGAGGCGTCCGCGCCGTGGCTCGACATCCACCGTGGCACGTACTCCACCGAGCTGACCGACCTCTACGGCATCGACCCGGCCGTCCTCCCGCCCCTGCTCACCGAGCAGGTCCAGCCGCTGACCGCGACCGAGCTGGGGCTGCCGGCTGGTACGCCGGTGGTACTCGCGCCGTACGACATCGTGACCACCGCGTTCGGCACCGGCGCCACCGCGGCTGGCCAGGCCACGTGCATCCTCGGCACGACACTGTGCACCGAGATGCTGGTCGAGGCGCCGGACACGACCGGGGAGCCCTCCGGCCTGACGCTCGACTTCGGCGTGTCCGGCCTGATCATGCGCTCGTTCCCCACACTCGCCGGCACGGGTGTCGTCGACTGGCTCGTCGACCTGCTCGGCCTCGCCGACCACGCCGAGGTGACCGCGCTGGCGTCGCAGGCCCCGCCGGGCGCGGACGGGCTGCGGGTGTGGCCGTACCTGTCGCCCGCGGGGGAGCGGGCGCCGTTCCTCGACCCGGCCGCGAGCGGGCTCGTCACCGGCATGCTGTTCGGACACGGCCGCACACATCTGGCCCGTGCGGTGCTGGAAGGGCTCGCGCACGTCATTCGCGACTGTCTGGACGCTGCCCCGGGCCGGCCGGTCGAGCTGGGACTGTGCGGCGGTGGTGCGGCGAGTCCGTTGTGGTGCCAGCTGATCGCGGACATCACCGGCGTGCCTGCTGTGTCTACTGAGGATTCACAGGTGGGGGCCAAGGGTGCGCAGGTGTTCGCGCTGACCGCACTCGGCGACTACCCGGACCTGACCGCGGCGGCCGCGGCACTGGTGCGGCGCGGCGCCCGGTACGAACCGAACTCTTCGACGCTCGATCTGTACGAGCAGGCACACACCGAGTTTCTCAAGACCCGCGCGTTGGCCGCGACCAGGTGGGCTCAGTGGCGGTGATGAGCGGGCCGCCGGCGTCTGGACTGACGAGCACGGAGGCCCCCGCGAGGAACGAGCCCGGGGTCTCCGCGCGCAGGAGGGAAGACGCCGGGTCAAGGCCCGCGAACGCCGAGCGGAGCGAGGCCATGTTATGGGTTGGGGTTGATCTCGGCACCCAGAGTGTTCGTGCGCTCGCTGTCGACGACGACGGCCGGACGGTGGCGTCGGCGCGGCGGCCATTGCGGGGCACGCGGTCCGGGACGAGGCACGAGCAGGACCCGGACGCCTGGTGGACGCTGACCGCGGAAGCGTTGGCGGCCTTGGAGTTGGGTGACCGCGAGGTCGGCGGCGTCGCGATCTGCGCGACGTCCGGCACCGTGCTGCTGACCGACCCAGACGGCACGCCCCGCACGCCCGGGCTCATGTACGACGACGCCCGTGCCGGCGCGTTCGCCTCGGTCGCGCAGGAGGCCGGCGAGGCGCTCTGGAGCCGGCTCGGGTACCGGATGCAACCGGCGTGGGCGCTGCCGAAGTTGTTGTGGTGGCAGGAGAAGGGGCTGCTCGCGGGGGCGCGGCTCGCGCACCAGCCGGACGTCGTGGCCGCGAAGCTGGTCGGACACCCGGTCGCCAGCGACTCCAGCCACGCGCTCAAGACCGGCTATGACCTGATCGAGGACCGCTGGCCGGGCGACATACTGTCGCGTTTGGACATTGACGAGGACGTGCTGCCACCCGTCGTCCGGCCCGGGACCGTGCTCGGCGAGGTGTGCGCTGACGCCGCCGCCCTGACCGGTCTGCCGGTCGGCACGCCGGTGGTCGCCGGCATGACCGACGGGTGCGCGGCACAGCTCGCCGCCGGCGCGCTGGAGGTCGGCGAGTGGAACTCCGTGCTGGGCACCACGTTGGCGCTCAAGGGAGTCAGCACGTCGCTGCCGCACGATCCGACCGGCGCGGTGTACTCACACCGGGCGCCGCACGGGGACCTGTGGCTGCCGGGTGGCGCGTCGAGCACGGGCGCCGGCGCGGTGCGGGCGTTGTTCCCCGGCGAGGACCTGGACGCGTTGACGGCCGCCGCCGCGTCGGTGCGGGACGTGCCGCTGTGTTATCCGCTGGTCGGACACGGCGAGAGGTTCCCTTTCGTGGCAACGGAAGCACGCGGGTTCCTCGGCGACGGGCCGCTCGTCGTGCCTGGTGATCCCGCCCGGGTGTTCGCCGCGGTGTGCACCGGGGTGGCGCACCTGGAGCGGCTGTCGTTCGAGCTGCTCGCGGCGGCGGGCGCGGACGTCGGCGGGCCGGTGACGTTCACCGGCGGTGGCGCCCGCAACGAGTGGTGGAACCAGCTGCGCTGCGACGTGCTCGGTGTGCCGGTGCGGCTGCCGGAGAACCCGGAACCCGCGCTGGGTATGGCCGTCCTGGCCGCGGGTTCGTTGGCCGGGGACATCCCGGCCGCTGCCAAGCGACTCGTCCGCGTACGCCGCACGCTGGAACCGGACATGGCGCGGCACGAGGAGCTGATGCCGGCGTATCGCGCGTTCGTCGTCGCGCTGGTGGACCGCGGGTGGTGGGAGGAATGACGGTGGAACCGATTGTGCTGGCGGGGGACCGGTTCGTGTTGAACCGGTTGCTGGCGGCCGAGTTGGCGCCTGGCGCCTGGGATGTGCGGGAGCTGGAGCTGCCGTGGCCGCACGTGCCGTTCGGCAAGGTGGCCGAGGTCGACGAGGCGTCCGATGTGGAGGACGAGCTGATCGAGGCCCTGCAGGGGGTGCGGGTGTGCCTGACACAGATGGCGCCGCTGACCCGGCGGGTGCTCGAGGCGTGTCCGGACCTGGAGTTGTTCGCGGTGTCGCGGGGCGGTCCGGTGAACGCGAACCTGCCCGCCGCCACCGCACATGGCGTGGCGGTGACGTTCGCGCCGGGTCGCAACGCCGAGTCCACCGCCGAGCACACGATCGGCCTGATGCTCGCCGCGATGCGCCGGATTCCCGTGGCCCACAACAGTGTCGTGGCAGGCCGGTGGGAGAGCGGCATGTACGCCTACACCGAGACCGGCCTGGAGATCGCGGGCAGCACGATCGGGCTGGTCGGCGCGGGTGCGATCGGCCGGCGGGTCGCCGCGGCCCTGGCGGCCATGGGCGCGACGGTCCTGGTGTCCGATCCCTACGCGGACGTGAACTCCGTGCCACTCGACGAACTCCTGTCCCGGTCCACAGTGGTCTCACTGCACGCCCGGCTGACCGAAGAGACCCGCGGCATGATCGGCGAACGCGAGCTGGCGCTGATGCCGTCGGGCTCGGTGTTGGTGAACTGCGCCAGGGGCGGGCTGCTGGACTACCACGCGCTGGCCAAGGCGCTGGCGGACGGTCACTTGTTCGGGGCCGCTCTCGACGTGTACGACGAGGAACCGCTGCCCGCCGACCATCCACTGCGGACCGCCCCGAACGTGGTGATGACCCCGCACCTGGCCGGCGCGAGCCGTGCCGTCGCCGCCCGCGCCGCCCGCATGGTGGGCGTGGAGGCGGCCCGATGGCTGGCAGGCGAACCGCCGCTGCACTGCGCGAACCCGGAGGTGCTGCCATGAGCCGTATTCTCCTTGCGCGCCACGGCGAAACCACCTGGCACGCCGAGAACCGTTACGCCGGCGGGCGAAGCGAGCCCGAGCTGACCGAGCTCGGTCTGCGGCAGGCGGAACAGCTCGGCAAGACAGCCGTCGCGATCGGGGTGGATGTCGTCGTCAGCTCGCCGCAGCGGCGGGCCGTCACCACCGCCACCCCGGCCGCCGAGGCGCTCGGCGTGCCGCTGCACCTGCGGCCCGACCTGCGCGAGGTCGACTTCGGCGATCTGGAGGGCCACCTGATCGGCGAGATGGATCCCGAAGCCGTGCAACGTTTCCGCGAGGACCCCGAGGCGAACGCCTTCCCCGGCGCAGAACCACTCGGCGAGGCGGGCGCGCGAGGTGTCGCCGCGCTCCGCGAACTCGACGACCAGCACAGCGGCACCGTCCTCGTCGTCGCGCACAGCACGCTCTTCCGGATCGTGCTGTGCACGCTCCTCGGACTGCCGGTCCGCGACTACCGGCGCGTCTTCCCACACCTGGACAACGCCGCGCTCACCGAGATCCGGTTGCCGGCCGACCCGTCCCTACCCGCCGCTCTCCTCTCGCTCAACCGTGCGCACTGACGCGCATATTCGAAAGGAACCACCATGCGTCGAATCGCCACCCTCGTCGCAGCGCTCGCCCTGGTCGTCTCCGCCTGTTCCGCCGAAGGCAGCGGTGGCGGTGGGGACGCGAGCGGCGCCAAGATCGCCTTCCTGATGCCGGACATCGCTTCGACGCGATACGAGCTGTACGACAGCCCGTTGTTCAAGGCGAAGATGAAGGAGCTGTGCCCGGACTGCGAGGTGATCTACCAGAACGCCAACGCGGACGCCTCCCGCCAACAGCAGCAGGCGAACTCCGCGCTCGCGCAGGGTGTCAAGGCCATCGTGATCGACCCGGTCGACTCCACGGCCGCCGCCAGCATCGTCAACACCGCCCGCTCACAGGGCGTGCCGATCATCGCCTACGACCGGCCGATCCCGGACACCCCGGCCGACTACTACATCTCGTTCGACAACGAGAAGATCGGCGCGTCGATCGGTAAGTCCCTTGTGGACCACCTGAAGAAGACCGGTGCGCGGGGCGGGATCCTGGAGGTGAACGGATCGCCGACCGACGCGGCCGCCGGGCTGATCAAGAAGGGCATCCACTCAGCCATCGACGACAGCGGGTTCGAACTGCTCGCCGAGTACGACACACCGGACTGGGCGCCGGCGAAGGCACAGGACTGGGTGTCCGGGCAGATCACCCGTTTCGGTCCGCAGATCGTCGGCGTGGTGGCCGCGAACGACGGCACGGGCGGCGGCGCGATCTCCGCGTTCAAGGCCGCCGGGGTGAACCCCGTGCCGCCGGTGACCGGTAACGACTTCGAGGTCGCGGCCGCACAGCGGGTCGTCGCCGGCCTGCAGTACAACACGATCTCCAAGCCGATCAAGATCGTCGCGGAGGCGGCCGCCGAGACCGCGTACCAGTTCGTGAAGGGCGAGAAGCCGGCCGGCAAGACAACGCTGTTCGACACGCCGTCGCAGCTGTTCGAGCCGACCGTGGTGACGCTGGACAACATCGCCGAGGTGCTGGCGAAGTCGGACCAGATCAAGCCGTCCGAGGTGTGCACCGGCGAGTACGCGGCAGCGTGTGCGGAGCACGGGATCGCGTCGTGACGTTGACCGACACCGCGATCCTGTCGCTGCGTGGGATCAGCAAGCACTTCGGCGCCGTGGCGGCACTGACCGACGTGGACCTGGACGTCTCCGCAGGTGAAGTCGTGGCGCTGGTGGGTGACAACGGTGCCGGCAAGTCCACTTTGGTCAAGGTGCTGGCCGGCGTGCACCGGCCGGACACCGGGACGGTCACGTTCGCCGGCGACGAGGTCACGATCGGCAGCCCGGCGGCCGCGCACGGGCTGGGTATCGCGACCGTGTTCCAGGACCTCGCGCTGTGCGAGAACCTGAACGTGGTGGAGAACCTGTTCCTTGGACAGGAAATCCGCCGCGGTCGCCTCGACGAGGTCGCGATGGAGACCCGGTCGTGGGAACTGCTGCGGCAGCTGTCGGCGAAGATCCCGACCGTACGGATCCCGGTCGCGTCCCTGTCCGGCGGCCAGCGCCAGACGGTGGCCATCGCGCGCTCGCTCCTGCTCGAACCTAAGGTCATCATGCTCGATGAGCCGACGGCCGCCCTCGGGGTGGCGCAGACCGCAGAGGTGCTGAACCTCATCGAGCGGGTGCGCGACCGGGGCTTAGGCGTCATCATGATCAGCCACAACATGGAGGACGTGCGCGCCGTGGCCGACCGCATCGTCGTGCTCAGGCTCGGGCGCAACAACGGC
>NZ_DASUVO010000131.1:0-70194 GCF_036378875.1 Actinophytocola sp. | reverse complement strand
CCCCCACGACGAGGTGGGCGGCTACCACGTGCCCGCGGGCGCGGACGTGCTGATCTCCCCGTACACCCTGCACCGGCACCCGAGGTACTGGCCGGAGCCGGACCGCTTCGACCCGGCGCGCTTCGACCCCGACGTGCCGTCGGACCGGCCGAGGTACGCGCACATCCCGTTCGGCGCCGGGCCCCGGTTCTGTGTCGGCAACCACCTCGGGATGATGGAGGCCACCTTCATCATCTCCACGCTGATGCGTGACCTGAAACTCGAGAAGGCGCCCGGCTCCACGGTCACGCCGGAGCCGATGATGTCGCTGCGCCTCGGCGGCGGTCTCCCCATGACCGTCCACCCCTGGCAGTCGGAAGCCCGCAGCTCCGCGGCATGACCGGAAAGTAGAAGACCATGGACAATCTCGAACCAGAGCAGCATCCGAAGGTCGGGGAGTTCACGAGGCTCCGTGCGGCCATCGCGGACGAGCCGGTCCGTGAGCTCTTCCCGTTCCGGTTCCTGGCGGTGAACGAGACGTTCGGCCGGCTCGTCGACGCGACCGCGTACCAGATCCTGTCGGCGGTCGGCGCGCTCCCGACCAACTCCGGCATGTCGGTGCAACAGGCCAAAAAGGACCTCGGCATTCCGTGGCGCCGCACGATCCCGTTGAAGTTCCTCTACGAGAAGCTCTCGGACAGCGGGATCCTGGAACGGGAGGGCATCCGCTACTACCCCGGGGACGCCCGCCCCGCGGAGTTCGAGGCCGTCGCCGCTGAGCTCGCCGCGCGCGAGCCGGGTACCGCGGTCGCCGCCGAGATCCTGCGGACGCTGGTCGACGAGGCGAAGACGTTCTTCGCCGGCGACGCGACCGGCGACGAGATCCTGTTCGCGCCACAGAAGCTTCCGCTGTGGCTGAGGTACTTCTCCAACGACAACCTGCTGTACGCCATCAACAACAAGGTCGGCGCCGAGGCACTGTCCCGCCTGGTGCCCGCCGACGGCGGTCCGTTCGAGATCCTCGAGATCGGCGGCGGCTGTGGGAGCGCGGCCGACCTGGCACTGCGCAAGCTCGGCTCCAGCGTCACGCGCTACCGCTTCACCGAGGTCGCCGAGACGTTCGCCCGCCACGGCGAGAAGGCCGCGCGTGCCGCCGCGTCACCGTCCACAAAGGTCGAGTCGGCCCGTGTCGACATGACGACGCCGTGGGAGGCGCAGGGAATCGAGCCGGGCACGTTCGACGCGGTCTACTCGGTCAACTGCTTCCACGTGGCGCCGGACCTCGACTTCGTCATCGCCGAGGCGGCGAAGGCGCTCAGGCCGGGCGGGGCGATCGTCGTGTCGGAGTGCGTACGCCCGACGAAGCTGGCCAGGCCCATCCACGCCGAGATCATCTTCGACTTCCTGGACAGCTTCACCGACGTCATCACCGACCCGGTGAAGCGGCCGACGCACGGCTTCCTGACCCCCACGGCCTGGCGTGCCACGTTCGAGGCCGCCGGACTCGGCGACGTGACGGTCCTCCCCGACGTCGACACGATCGCCGAGGACTACCCGGACTTCGTCGTGGGCGCCGTGACCGCACGCGCTGAGGGGATCTGATGGTCGCCGGTCTGGTGCGCTTGGCGGTGCGCAGGTCGCTCCGCGACACCCGTCACGTGAAGGTCGTGCCGCGCCGCCGTGCCAGCGGGCTGGTCGCCGACGTGTACCGCCAGGTGGAGCGCGACTTCGGCATGCTGGCCCCGCCGACCGCCCTGCACTCGGCATCACCGGACGCGCTGGCCGCGTCGTGGCTGATCCTGCGGGAAACCCTGCTGACACAAGGGAACGCGGACCGCGCCAGCAAGGAGGCGGTGGCCACCGGCGTGTCGGAGGCCAACAGCTGCCCCTACTGTGCCGACGTGCACGGCATGACGCTGGCCGCCATCCCGGACGCGGGCGACCATGCCTCGCTCCTGGAGTGGGCACGGACAAGCGCGACGGTGTCGTCCGGCGCCACCCTGCCGTTCCCGCCGGAGCAGGCCCCCGAGCTGATCGGCGTCGCGGTGGCGTTCCACTACTACAACCGTGTGGTCAACGTGTTCCTGCGGGACTCGCCGTTCCCCGCGCACGTGCCGGAGTCCGCCAAACCACGCGCCAGAAAGGTACTCGGCGGAGTCCTGCGCCCATCGACCACTGGCGGCCCGCAGCCGGGTGACTCGCTGGACCTGCTGTCACCCGCACCCCTACCCGACGATGTGGCGTGGGCCCACCGGAACAAGATCGTCGCCGACGCGTTCGCCCGAGCCTACGCGGCGATAGAGGCCGCCGGCGCCCGCTCCGTGCCGGGTGCCGTCCGCGCCCTCGTCCGCGGCCGACTGTCCGTTTGGGACGGACGGCCGCCCGGCATCAGCCGAGCCTGGGTGAACGACCCGGTCGCCACCCTGCCGCCCGAGGACCAACCAGCCGGCCGACTGGCCCTCACCATCGCAATGGCCTCATACCAGGTCGACGAGGACATGGTGAACGCCTTCCGCCAATCCGCCCCGGACGACGGGACACTGGTGGAACTGGCCTCGTGGGCAAGCATGGCAGCAGCCCGCCGAATCAGCACCTGGCTAGCAGAAGCAAGACCAGCGGCGGCCTAAGGCTCCACGGTCACGGACTCAACCGCCCCCTTAGCGGGCTTCGCCCGCCGCGGGGGCGCTGTGCGCCCAGCGCGGGACCTGTGGGGTGTTGCGGCGGCCGGAGCGGTGCGGTGAAGGGAGCCTTCCTCGCATGGCTGCCGCTGGAGTGCGCACTGTTCTACGGCACCGAGGCGAGGGGTCCCGCTTCGCGGGCCGGGTTCACAAGCGAAGCGGGCTTCTCCCGGTCGGCGCACCATGCCTCGGGCATACTTCGCGCCATGGCCTTTGACAGTGCGGCTATCGCCCGTGCGGTTATGGACGCGAACTCGTTCGTGACGTTGGCGACCGCTGATGCCGACGGGCGGCCGTGGGCGTCGCCGGTGTGGTTCGCGACCGAGGATTACCGGCATCTGTACTGGGTTTCCGCACCGGACACGCGACACTCGCGCAATCTGGCCGTTCGACCAGAACTCGCCATGGTGGTGTACGACTCGACCGCCACGCCACTGGAGGGGCAGGCGGTCTACATGACAGGGACGGCCGCGCAGGTGACAGACGGGATTGAGATCTTCTCGCGGGTCTCCGTGCGTAAGGGTCTGCGGGAGTGGGGTCTCGACCGCGTGACCGGGGACGCGCGTCTGCGCCTCTACCGGGCCACCGTCACCGAGCACCACATCCTCGACCCGGACGCGTCGATCGACGTCCGGGCCGAGGTCAGCTGGTAGACGAACTCAGCTGGCGCTCGCCCAGCGGCGCCTGGCCGGTTGGCGTCCAACGTAGACGGTGAGGTCCGCGACCGCGCGGGACAGTTGCTCCAGATCCTCGCGGACGAGTGCCTGTGCGCCGTCGCAGAGAGCGAGGTCCGGTTGTGGGTGTACGTCCACGATGATCCCGTCGGCGCCGACGACTATGCCGGCCTTGCTCAACGGGAGTACGAGGTCTCGGCGGCCGCCGGAGTGGGACGGGTCGACGATCACCGGTAGGTGCGACAGGCGCTGGACGACCGGCACGGCCGAGACGTCGAGGGTGTTGCGGGTCGCGGGCTCGTGGGTGCGGATGCCGCGTTCGCACAGGACGATCTCGAGGTTGCCCCGCTGCGCGATGTACTCCGCGGCCATCAGCCATTCCTCGATGGTCGCGGTCATCCCGCGTTTGAGCATCACCGGCTTGCCCACCTCGCCGATCGCCTGCAGCAGGGCGAAGTTCTGCATGTTCCTGGTGCCGATCTGCAGCATGTCCGCGTACTCGGCGACCATGTCGACGTGGTGGGCGCTCACCACCTCGGTGACGATCGGCAGCCCCGTCTCCTCACGCACCTCGGCGAGGATCTTCAGGCCCAGCTCGCCGAGGCCCTGGAAGGCGTAGGGCGAGGTCCTCGGCTTGAACGCGCCGCCGCGCAGCATGGTCGCGCCAGCGGCCTGCGCCATCAGCGCCGACGCGAGGGTCTGCTCGGGGGTTTCCACGGCACACGGACCCGCGATCAGCGTGACCGTGTCCGGGCCGATCGGCACGCCGCGGACGTGCACCACCGACCGGTCCGGATGTTGTTCCCGGCTCACCAGCTTGTACTCGGTGGACACCCGCGTGACCTGCCCGACCCCTGGCAGACCTGCCAGGTCCAGTGTGGACAGCTGGTCGATGTCGCCGACCAGGCCGATGATCACTCGGCTCACACCACGGCTCACGAACGCCTGCCCGCCGGCGGCCTCGACGCGCGACACGACGGCGTCCACGTGCTGGGGTTCCGCGCCAGGTTGCATGACGACGACCACGGCAGGTTCCTTTCAGGCTGCGAGGTCTGGGCGCAGCCGGACGGCCCCGCGCAGGTAGATGTGGCGGACCGCCGAACGTGGCCGGTCGCTCTCGACGTGCGCGAGCAACCGGACCACTCTCGGCAGTGCGCCGGGGACGTCGACCTCCGTCGCGCACAGCAGTGGCACGTCGTGCAGGCCGAGGTCACGGGCGGCTCTGGCGGGGAAGCAACTCGTCAGGTCCGGGGTCACGGTGAACATGATGCTGATCAGGTCCGCCGGGTCCAGGGAGTTGCCGCGGACGACCTCGGCGAGCAGTTCGCGGGTCGCCGCGAGAACGTCCGCCGGGTCGTCCCGGTCGACCTGGATCGCGCCACGCACCGCCCGGACCACCATGGCCGGTCAGGCCCGGAACTGGCCCGGCCGCCGGCCCTCGCCCGCCGGACCGCGGTAGGCCTGGGCGATGTCCAGCCACTTCTCGGCGTCCGCGCCGACCGCGCTCAGCGCGAGGTCGTCGCGGTGCCGGCGCCGGGTGGCCAGCAGGCACAGGTCCTCGGCCGGGCCGGTGATCCGCTGCTCGGCGTCGGCAGGGCCGAACTCCCACGTCGTGCCGGACGGGGCGGTGAGCTCGAAGCGGAACTGGGTCTCCGGTGGGGTCAGTCCCCGCGCCTGGTATCCGAAATCCCAGGTGAGGGTGGTGAACCAGGCGACGTGCCACAGTCGGTCGGTGTGCACGCGGGTGACCCCGATGGCGTCGGCGATGTCCTGACCGTGGCCGAACAGCTCCATCATGCCCGCGCAGCAGAGCACCGCCGGCGGCAGCGGCCGGACCAGCCAGGGCACGACCTGACCGGCCGGTACGGCGGCCAGCGCCTTGATCGCGGTGTCCCGCTCGTCACGCCACCGGGACAGCAGCACCTCCGGCGGCCCGCCGAGGTACTCCTCGTTGGCGGCGTTGACCGCGGCCTCGAAGTTCGTCGCGGCCTTGGCGGCCATCGCGCCGAACAGCTCGGGATCACTGGCCGCGGTGCCGGCAAGGCGGAAGATGAACGCCAGGTGCGCGACCTGATGGGACACCGTCCACCCGGGCGCCGGGGTCGGCAGCCGCCAGCCGTCTCCGTCGAGCCCGGCGACGAGCCCTTCGAACTCCTTGGCGACCGCGGTGAAGTCGGCGATCACGTCTCGCTGCGTCACGTGCCTTGTCCTCTCGGGATTTGGATGCGTCTACGTCGCTTCGCTCAGCTGGCGCACGTCACCGTTGAGCCGCTCACCGTTGCGTTTGGCGAGCCAGACGGCCAGGGGAGCGGTCATCGCGGTGGAGATCAGCGCCATGATCACCAGCATTGTGAACATGGTCGGCGACAGGACGCCGAGATCCAGACCGACGTTCAGCACGACCAGCTCGGTGAGGCCGCGGCAGTTCATCAACGTGCCGATCTGCAGCGACCGGTTCCACCCCTCGCCGACGCTGCGGGCCGCCACCGCGGCGCTGCCGAGCTTGCCGATCACGGCGACGACCAGGATCGCCCCGCACCACAGCCAGAGCGAGGCGTCGGCGGCGAGGAGCCCGATGTTGGTGCGCAGGCCGCTGAAGGCGAAGAACAGCGGCAGCAGCAACGCGGTGGTGAGCCCGCCGGTGTTGTCGTGCAGCCAGCGCTCGACGGCGTTGCCGCGCGGGAACACCAGGCCGAAGATGAACGCGCCGAACATCGCGTGCACACCGATCCACTCGGTGGCCATCGCGCACAGCAGCACACCGACGAGGGCCAGCGGGGCCATGCGCCGCAGCGTCACGTCGTTCGTCCTGTTGATGATCCGCGCCATCAGCGGCCGAAGCACGACGAACAGCACCGCGACGAAGGCCGCGGCCAGCGCGATGGTCAGCAGCACACCGGTCAGCGACGAGGCGGTGACCAGCGCGACCACCAGTGCGAGCAGGCACCACGCGGTCACGTCGTCGACCACCGCACAGGTCAGCGCGACCACGCCGACCTCGGTGCGGAACATGCCGGTGTCCTTCAGGATCCGCACGAGTACCGGCAGCGCGGTGATGCTCATCGACACGCCGAGGAACAGCGCGAAGGCCAGCGAGCCGACGCCCTGCGGCGCGAACTTGGCGTACGCGACGGCCGCGAGCAGGACACCGAGCACGAACGGCACCGCGATGCTGACATGGCTGACCACGACGGCCAGGTGACCCCGCCCGCGCAGCAGCTTGGTGTTCAGCTCCAGCCCCGTCAGGAACACGAACAGCACGACACCGACCTGCGCCAGCACGTTCAGCTGGGGCAGTATCGCGGGCGGGATGATCGCGGCCGCACCCTCCGGCCACGCCGCGCCGAGCACCGAAGGGCCGAGCACGATGCCCGCCGCGATCTCGCCGATCACCGCCGGCTGGCCGATCCGGCGCATCAGCCACCCGGCCGCCTTGCACGCAGCGACGACGACCGCGATCGCAAGCAACAGCTGGGCCAGCGGATGTCCGGCGACGGCCTCGGCCTGTGCCGTCCTTGAACCGTCGACGTCGCTTCCGGTGAGCAGGGCGATGCTGACCAGGACGGGCACCACGACCAGGAGGCCGTAGATGCCCGCGACGCGTAGCGCCTTGCGTTGCGTGCGTTCCGTCATCAAGAGTCTCCTGTCACCTGCGCTGAAGGTTTGCCCGCGCTACGGGTTCACGCCGCCTCGGGCAGCTGCTGCCAGGTCTCGGTGGCGCGCCGCCGCTGCCGTGCCTCCTCGTCAGCCGCGATCTCGGCCAGGATGTCCGCCCAGACGATCCCCCTCGCGAGGGTCGCGCTCGGCGTTGGCCGCACCAGCTCCTCGAGGTTGACGGGTGGCGCGTTGTGCTCTGGGACCAGGCTTGGTGAGTCGAATGTGGACACGGTGGTGCTCTCCGTTCGTCGTCGGGTTGTCATGTCTGGTACGGGCTGACGGTGACCGGGATGCCGTTGAACACCGCGTTGCCGGACGGGACGTCGACCAGGAACTCGTCGGTCAGCGCGTTCGCGTTGACGCCCGCGTGCTGTGCGGCCACACGCTGCTGGCTGTCCGCGTGCCCCCACCCGTGCGGGAGACTCACGACGCCGGGCCGGATCGCGTCGGTCGGCTCGACCGCCACGACCACCTCGCCGGTCTTCGTGCGCACGACCGCCTGGTCGCCAAGCCCGAGCCGCGCCACGTCGGCCGGGTTGACGTGCAGGGTGCACCGGTTGCTCCCACCGAGGAGCGAAGGGACGTTGTGCAGCCAGCTGTTGCTTGAGCGCAGCTGACGCCGGCCGATCAGCACGATGTCCGGGACCGGGGCGGCCACCTTCGCGCGCAGCCGGTCGAGGTCGGCGACCACGGCGGGCGGGGTCAGCTCGACCTTGCCGGACGGGGTGCACAGCAGTTCCTTGAGCCGCGGTTCGAGCGGGCCGAGGTCGATGCCGTGCGGGCTCGCCTTCAGCTTGGCAAGCGACAGACCGTACGGGCCGAGCTTCAGCATGATGTCCAGCATCAGCTCTGGGCCGCTGTCGCCCTCCAGCGTGGCACGCAGCTCGGCCGGGTCCTGGCCCTCGTACGGGGAACCCGGGATCTGCGTTGCCGCGCCGAGGAACTGACCGAGGATCATCTCGTCGACCCCGGCCGGGTCGGCCGCCGCGCCGGCGCCCGCCGCGATCAGCGTCAACCGCGCCATGATCTCCGCCTCGGACCGCTGGTCCGGTCCCAAAGGGAGGATCGGCGGGGAGAACCTGGCGTAGTTGCGCACCGTAACGATCGACAGCAGGAAGTCGTAGTGCGGCATCTGCATGATGCGCGGCGGCGGCAGGATGACGTCGGCGTGCCTGGTCGTCTCGTTGAGGTACGGGTCGACGCAGACCATGAAGTCCAGCTTCTGGAACGCCCGGCCCAACCGGGGGCCGTTGGGTGTCGACAGCACCTGGTTGGACGCGATCGACACCAGCGCGCGAACCTGGCCGTCGCCCGGCGTCTCGATCTCGTCCGCCAGCGTGGCCGCCGGCAGCTCACCGAGAGCCTCCGGCAGGCCGCGCACCCGGCTGTGCCAGTTGCCGGCCTGGAACGGCTCGCCGCTGCGGTACACCTCGAGCACGGCCGGCCTGGCGAACATCGTCCCGCCGGCCCGGTCCAGGTTGCCGGTCAGGACGTTGATCACCTCGACCAGCCACTGCGCCAGCGTGCCGAACTCCACAGTGGACGCACCCATGCGGGAGTACACGGCGGCCGTCGGCGCCGCGGCCAGCTCGCGGGCCAGCCGCGCGATGTCCGCCGCCGGCACACCGCAGCCCCGTTCCGCCAGCTCCGGCGTGAACTCCCCGGACAGCAGGCGCAGCTCGTCGAGGCCGTTGACCTCGAGCGTGACCGAGGTCAGGTCCTCCGCGAGCAGCGTGTGGACGATGGCGAGGAGCAGCACGGGATCGGTGCCCGGCCGGACGGGCAGGTGCTCGTCGGCGAACGCGGCGGTTCTGGTGCGGCGCGGGTCGACCACCACGACCTTGCCGCCGCGCTTGCGCAACTCCTTGAGCCGGCCGGGAAGATCCGGCGCGGCCCACAGCGATCCGTGTGACTCCAACGGGTTCGCACCGATGATCAGCACGTAGTCCGTCCGGTCCACGTCGGGCACGGCGAGCGCGAACGGGTCGCCGTACATGCTGCCGGCCGCGACGTGCTTCGGCATGTGGTCGATCGTGCCCGAGGAGTAGACGTTCCGCGTGCCGAGCGACTGGATCAACGGCATGCGGTACAGGAACCCGGCCATCGTGTGGTAGGTCGGGTTTCCGAAGTAGACGGCCACGGCGTCGCGACCGTGCTCCTCGACCACCGTCGTGAGACCCTTTTCCACGGCGAGGAAGGCCTCGTCCCAGCTGGCCTCCCGCCACTGGTCGCCCTCCCGGATCATCGGATGGCGCAAGCGGTCCGGGTCCTCGTCGATGCGGCCGAGACTCGCTCCCTTCGGGCAGATGTAGCCCTTGGAGAACGGGTCGCTCGCGTCACCGTGCACCGACGTGACGCGGTCGGCGTCGTCGAGGGTGATACGGAGACCGCAGACGGCCTGGCAGATCGGACACGTGCGGTGCGCGGTGGTCATCAGGCCGCCCGGCGTGTCTCGGTGCTCGTCCCGGTGTTCGTCTCGGTGCTCGTCCCGCTGTCCGTGAACGCGGGCTCGACGTCCGCGGGCGCCTTCCACCCGTACGGCTGCTGGCTCTCCTTGGACGGCCCGAACAGCGACTTCCACAGCACTTTCAGTGCGAAGGCCGGCCGCATCAGCGCCTCCGGCTTCTGGATGAGGCCTGCGGTCTTGAAGTACTCGGCGGTGATGTCGCCGTCGCGCGTCGCGGCGATCTGCACCCGCTTCAGGAACCAGTTGCCCATACGCACCTGGAACGTGCGGTTGCCCTCGACGCCCGGCAGGCTCAGGTCGATCGTGTTGGTCATGTCCCACGCCTGGTCGATGGCGTCCTTGGCCAGGTCGCGGAAGTAGTCCTGCGGCACCGGCGCCGCGCCGCTGTGCAGGTGCCGGCGAATGACCAGCGCGCAGAGCGCCGCGACGCTCATGCCCTGTGCGTACACGGGGTTGAACGTCGTGACGGCGTCACCGGTGACCAGCAGACCCTCGGGGAACCGGCGCAGCGTGTGGTAGTGGCGGCGCAGCGTCGTCGGGAACTTGAACGGCATCGCCTTGTCGACCGGGTCCGCGTAACGCAGCGTCTCGTAGACGTCCTTGGCGGGCAACGACTTCAGCCACGCCATGAGCCCCTCGTAGTCGGTTGGCGGGTGGTCGCCGAGGATGCCGTAGGTGGTCAGCTCGACCTTGCCGTCCTCCACCAGGAAGAAGACGTTGCCGCGGGGCACGGCGGCGTTCGCGATCTGGTTGATCGCCACGTCGTTCTCGAACCCGTTGGCGCCAGGGCGCAGCCGGAAGTGCTGGGTCACGTAGCCGAGGTCGATCTTCTTGCGCTCCTCGAACGGCTTCTCGTAGCCGAGCTGCTCCAGCCAGACCGGGGTCCGCGACCCGCGGCCGGTGGCGTCGACCACCAGGTCGGCCTCGATGACCCTGTCCGTGTCGGTGCCGCGCTCCTGAACGCGTACGCCGGTGATCTGACTGTTGTCCGCCGACGCGGTGAGGCCGAGGATGTCGTGCTCCTCGACGAAGGTCACGTTCGGGAACTTCTGCACCCGCTCGCGGATGAACCACTCGAAGATCGGCCGGATCACGCCGAGTGTCTGCAGCCCGGCGTGCTTCTGCTTGAGCCGGAAGCCCCTGGCGTACCAGCGGCAGCTGCCGGACAGGTCACCGGTGGGGACGCCGTAGTCGAGCATCTCCTGGGTGAGCCCGGGGAAGAGCTCCTCCATGACCTGGACGCCACGGGCCAGGAGCCCGTTGGCCTGGTGGCTCTGCGGGCAGAACCGTCGCACACCCTTGACGCCGACGAGCTTGTCGCGGTCCACGATCTGGACCTCGTCGTAGGCGTCCGCGAGCACCCTGGCCGCGAACAGGCCGGCAATGCTGCCGCCCAGCACCACCGCGCGGGTTCCAGCCTCCTGGCCCATCGCGGTCACCTCCTTGAATTCGTGGGTTGTCATTCCTGGACGGTCGAGGCCATCGGCAGGGAGCTCACTAGTCCACCGTCCACACCGATGTCCTGTCCGGTGATGTACGCCGCGCGCGGCGACAGCAGGAAGGTCACCGCCTCGGCGATCTCCTCTGGCTGGCCGAGCCGCCCGAGCGGAACCAGGTGACGGCACACGTCCCGTGCCTCGTCGGTCGGGGCGAGCTCGTCGAACATGTCCGTCCGGACGAATCCGGGGCTGACCGCGTTGACCCGGATGCCCTGGCCGGCCAGGTCGGCGGCGAGGGTGCGGGCCAGGCTCGACACGGCGGCCTTCGTCGAGGCGTACATGGAGGCCAGCCCCATCGCCAGCCCCATGCCCCGGTGTGCGAGGCAGGTGCTGTTGAGCACGACGGCACCGCCTGCGTCGAACAGCGGCAGCGTCTTCTGGATCGTGAAGAACGCGCCCTTGTAGTTGACCCCGACGTACCGGTCGAACTCGGCGTCGCTCACCGGCGTACGCGGAGCGATGGGGGAGTAGGAGGCCAGGCCGGCGTTGGCGAAGATACCGTCCAGTCGGCCAAATCGAGCCTGGATACGGCTGGCCAGCTCGTCCAGGTCGTCCTCACGGGACACGTCGGTCCCCACGGAAAGGACACGATCCCCGGTGGGATCCAGCTCCTTCGCCGCCGCGTCGACGACCTCGACGCGACGCCCGGCCAGCACCACGCTGGCACCCGCGTCGACAAGCTGTCGCGCGGTGGCAAGGCCGATGCCGGTGCCACCGCCGGTGATGAGAACGGTCTTGCCGTCGAATTCAGCCATGCGAAAAGACTCACATCCGCCCCCTTTCCTCGGCATCTCCGGCGTTGCGCGTCCACTTCGTACTGGCCTGGACCGCGGCGATCGCGCACGTGTGGAGAACGGCGTGCCCTCCGGCGTTGTGATGATTGGTCTGGTTCTCGTACAAGGAGGCGTTCGATGAAAGCAGCGGTCATTCCAGAGGTCAACGCCGCGTGGGTGATCCAGGAGGTGCCGACGCCGCGGCCGGGTTCCGGCGAGGTGCTGATCCGGGTGCGGGCGAGTGGCCTCTGCGGCAACGACGTCGCCGCCTCCCGTGGTCTGATCCCGTTCCCGTCCGTGTCCCCGGCCATCCCGGGCCACGAGCCGGTCGGCGAGGTCGTGGAGACCGGCCCCGGCGTCACCTCCCGCGCGGTCGGTGACCGGGTCGGGACCACCTGGATCCGGGGCACCTGCGGGCGGTGCGACTACTGCCGGCTTGGTCGACCGGTGAGCGGCACCGCCGCACTACTGTGCGCCGCGCCCGTCTCGACCGGGTTCACTGTGCAGGGCGGCCAGGCCGAGTACATGGTCGTCGCCGCCGACCAGACCGTGCGCATCCCCGACGCGTTGAGCGACGAGCTCGCCGCTCCGGTGCTCTGCGCGGGATACACCGGCTGGTCGGCGATCCGTGCGGCGGACCCGAAGCCGCACGAACGGGTAGCCGTGGCTGGCATCGGGGCGCTCGGCCACCTCGCCGTGCAGTACGCGAAGGCGTGCGGCTTCGAGACCATCGCGATCACGACCTCACCGGACAAGCACGACCTCGCCAGGACCTTGGGCGCCGACCTCGTCGTCGCGGACGGGCAGCAACTGCGCGAGGCGGGGGGCGCTGACGTCATCATCGCCACGAGCCCGTCCTACGCCGCGGCGGCGCTGACCCTGCCGGGCCTGCGCGTCGGCGGCCGGCTCGTGCTCGCCGGCATCGACGGGCAGGACGCGTTCGGCATCGCCAACACCCACCCGTTCTTCGCGCTGGACCAGAAGATCCTCGGCGCTACCCACAATGGTCCCGAGCACCTGCGTGAGGCGCTGGACATCGCGGCCAGCGGCAAGGTCACCCCGCTCGTGGAGACCTTCGCCAAGGAGGAGATCGCCGAGGCCGTCGACAAGGTTGGCAAGGGAGAGGTCCGCTTCCGCGCGGTCATCAAGTACTAGTGTCTGTGCCTGCTCGGCCCGCCGCCACCACAGCCTTGGCAACGGCCACAAAGGACGTTGTCAATCGGCAACGTCCTTTGTGGCCGTTCGTGGGTTACGCTGCCTCTGGTAGGTCCTTGGGTGGCTCGGCCGGCGGCGCCGTGTCGAGCCAGGACGGGCCGGGCTCGGGGCGGCGCCGTGCGTGCCGCAGTACACGTGCCACGGTGGTCGGCTTGAACAGTGTCTCCGGCCGGTCCATCAGGCCGGCCACTCGCATGAGTGCCGTGGTCAACCGCGCGTCCTTGGTCGCTGCGTACTGCAGGCGCGCCATGTAGGCGTTGCCGGCCTTGACCTTCGGCGTGCGGTTGCCCTCCACCTCGGGGAAGTCGAGGTCGCCGCCCGCGGAGATGTCCCAAGGCACGTTGACGGCCTTGGCGAGTTCCTGGAAGACCTCACGTGGCGCGACCTCGCCGCGGCGCAGCACGTTCCGCAGTGTCATCGCCTCCAGTGAGGCGACGCTCATGCCCTGGCCGTAGACCGGGTTGAAGCTGCAGAACGCGTCGCCGATGACCAGCAGGCCGTCCGGGAACCGGGTCAGGCGCTCGTAGTGCCGCCGCACACTGGCCGGGAAGCGGAAGCGCACCGGTTCGCCGATCGGCGCCAGGTCGCGCACGATCTTGTAGACGTCCGGCACCGGAAGTGTGCGGGCGAACTCCAGGAAGCCCTCGGGGTCGGTCGGCGGATGGTCGCCGAGGATCCCGGTCAGCGACAGGATGCAGGTGTCCGGTCCCATCTGGCCGAAGAACGCACCGCGCGGGTGGGCGGGCGAGGCGACCACGTTGATCGACTCGATGACGCCGGTCCACGATGGATCGGGACGGTAGAGGCGGGTCGTGTAGGCCAGGCCGACCTTGACCTTCTCTTCCTCCGGGCGTTCGTAGCCGAGCTCGTCGAGCCACGCGGGGGTGCGGGAGCCGCGGCCGGTCGCGTCCACGACCAGGTCGGCCTCGAGCTCGATCTCGGCGTCGTCGGCCTGCCGGCGCACGATGACCCCGGTGACCCGGCTGCCGTCGGCGGTGGTCACCGGCCGGAGGATGTCGTGCTCCTCCAGGTACGTGACGTTCGCGAGGGCCGCGGTCCGAGCGCGTATGTGGTTCTCCAGCACCGGGCGGGGTGCCTTCACCGTGACGAGTCCGGTGCGGGCGGGCTGGAGGCGCCTCGCGTTGAAGTACCACTCCAGCTCGCCGAGGTCACCGAGCGGCACACCGGTGGCGGCGAGCTCGTCGGTGAGACCGGGGTACAGGTCCTTCATGATCAGGTGACCGCGCGCGTGCAGTCCGTGGGCGTGGTATGCGTGCGGCGCCCCTCTGCGGGCCACTCCCACGCCGAGCACCTTGTCGCGGTCCACGACCAGAACGTCCTGGTACTCCTCGGCGAGGACACGCGCCGCGAGGGAACCGGCGACGCTGCCACCCAATACGACCGCGCGCCTGTGGGGCTGCGTCTTCATGGTGCTTCCCTTCCCCTGCCGTTCACAGCTCGCGCAGCTTGATCGTGGGGTTGACCGTGGCCAGCGTCAGGATCTCTCGGTAGTCGCCGCACAGCTTCTCGATCGTGGGCTCCAGGAAGTCCGCCTTGTTGTACCTGGCGTGCCCGGCGATCTCGCCGGAGGGCAGCATGTCCAGAGTGAACACGATCCCGTTGGGGATGTCGGAGGTGTTCGGATAGGACTGTGTCCTCTTGCGCACCTCGGTGTAGGTGAGATCCCCGAAGGTGGAGTCGTCCATGTTGGTCGGGAACTGGAACGCCTGGAACGCGCAGGCCGAGAGGTTCCCGGCGGCGTAGGGTGTGTTCAGGTCCGGCGCCTCGGCCGCGATGTGTGCGAACGGCAGCTCGTGGGCGTAGGCCTCGAGGCACGTCCTCCTGGTCCTGGTGACCAGCTCGGAGAACGACCCGCAGTCGGACAGGTCGGTGCGCAGCGGGACCAGGTTGAAGAACGGGCCGACGGCGTCGGTGAAGCGGGACTCGGCCCGGCCGGAGGTGAGGGTCGGGCACACCACGTCGGTCGCGCCGGTCATCTTGTGCCACAAGGCGGTGAACGCCGCGGTGAGCACCATGAAGGGTGACGCGCGCAGCGCCTTGGCCAGGTGCTGGGTGGCCGTGGCGAGCTCGGCTGGCCAGACGAACCGGTGCACCGCGTACCCGGGAACCACACCCTCTGGCTGGTCCATCTCGATCATGGACATCTGCGCCCCGCGCAGCGTGTCGCGCCAGTAGTCCCGCGCCCGGTTCGCGTTCGCCGACTTCAGGGCGTCCACCTGCCAGGCCGTGAACTCGCGGTACTGCACCGGTTCCGGCAGGTTGGCCGGCCCGAAACCCGTGCGCTCCGCGTAGCGCTCGGCGAGCTCGCGGATCAGCACCTGCATGGACCAGCCGTCGCTGGCGGTGTGGTGCGTGAGCATGACCAGCACGTTGTCGCGCTCGTCGAAGCGTCCGACGACCACGCGGATGTGCGGCATCACCTTGGCGCTCAGCTCGGAGTACTCGATCTGGTTGACGAACTCGTCGGTCCGCTCGTCGCGGGGCCGTGGGTCGTCGGCCGGCAGGTCGATCACGACGACCTCACCAGGGCAGGGCGGGTGCACCACCTGGTACTGCTCGTCCTCGCCGCGCACCACCTCGGTGCGCAGGATCTCGTGGCGCTCGACCACGTCGGCGAGCGCACCGCGCAGAGCATCGACGTCGATCTCGCCGAGCACGCGCCAGCCGTGGCTCACCAGGTGCCGGGGACCGAAGGCGCCCTCGTCGTCACCCTTGTCGAAAATGCAGAAGAGCTCGAGATTCGCCGAGAGCGGAAAACGGTCGGACGGGGTTTCGGCAGGTGTCATTCCCGGCTCCTCGAGAGACGTGACGGTCGCTGCTGACCGACCGTAGCAACGGGACGCGTTCGCCCGGTTATCCGAACGTGCCGATCGGTCCGGCAATCGGGAAGATGCACGTCCGCGTGGGGGATGCCAACGTCGAGGGCAGTGACGGGAGGGATCAGATGACCACAGCGCGCACGCAGGTTTTCGAGAACATGACCGTTGACCATGTCGAGTTCTACGTCGGTGACATAGCGCAGAATCTCGACTGGCTCGTCGACGGTTACGGGTTCACGGTCCGTGCGGCGACGAAGTCCTCCGCCGAGCAGCGGGTGCGATCGGTCTGCGTCGGGCAGGGCGAGATCGACCTGGTGCTCACGGAGCCGGTCGAGAGCGACCATCCCGCGACGGCCTATGTGGACCGGCACGGCGACGGCGTCGCCAACATCGGCCTGCGGGTGCGAGACGCCGCGGCCGCCTTCGCCGAGGCCGTGCGCGGTGGCGCGCGGCCGGTGGCGCCACCCACCGAACGGAACGGGGTGGTGACCGCCACGATCATCGGTTTCGGCGACGTGACGCACACCTTCGTGCAGCGCCCGGCCGGTTCCTCGGCACACGACTCGCACGGGCTGGTCCCGCCGGGCGGCAACGTGACGGGACTGGGCACCGGGCTGCGCAGGGTCGACCACTTCGCGGTGGCCGTTGAGCCGGGCCAGATCGACGAGACCGTCGAGTACTACCAGCGGTCGCTCGACTTCGACCTGACGCTCAGCGAGCGGATCGAGACCGGCGACCAGGCGATGTACATCAAGGTGGTGCAGAGCAAGTCGCGGGCGGTCACGTTCACCCTGATCGAGGCCGACGCCTCACTGGAGTCGGGCCACATCGACGACTTCCTGAAGGACCACGGCGGCGCAGGCGTGCAGCACATGGCACTGTCCACAGGGAACATCCTCTCGTCCGTGCGGCAGATCGGTGACCGGGGCGTCGAACTACTGTCTACTCCGGACACCTACTACAGCGCGCTTGCCGAGCGGGTGCGGCCGGACCGGCACAGCATCGAGGATCTCCAGGCGCTGGACATCCTCCTCGACGAGGACCACGACGGGCAGCTGTACCAGATCTTCGCGAAGTCCGTGCACCCCAGGAACACGATCTTCCTGGAGATCATCGAGCGGGCCGGCGCGAGCACGTTCGGCAGCTCGAACATCAAGAACCTCTACCAGGCCGTCGAGACACAGCGCAACCGCGACGGGAACTGACAAAGCCACGCGACGGAGGATTCACGACAATGGCTGGCAACGACTTCGACGTCATCGTCATCGGCGGCGGTCCCGGCGGTTCGGCAACGGCTGGACTGCTCGCCAAGCAGGGCCACAAGGTTCTCGTCCTGGAGAAGGAGAAGTTCCCCCGCTACCACATCGGCGAGTCGCTCATCACCGGCTCGATGCCGACGATCGAAGCGCTCGGCCTGCGTGAGCGGCTGGACAACATGGGCTTCGTCCGCAAGTACGGCGGCACGCTGCTGTGGGGCCGCAACCAGGGTGCCTGGGACTTCCGGTTCACCGAGGCCTCGGAGTACGAGTACACCTTCCAGGTCCGCCGCGCCGACTTCGACTCGGTGCTGCTCGCCAGGGCCCGCGAGCTGGGCGCGCTGGTCATCGAGGAGGCGAACGCACAGGACGTGCTCTTCGAGGGGGAACGCGCCGTCGGCGTGCGTTACCTGCGCAAGGGCGACTCCGAGCCGACCGAGGCGACCTGCAAGCTGGTGATCGACGCGACTGGACAGCAGCACCTCCTCGCACGCAAGTTCGGGCTCATCGACTACCACGAGGACCTGCGCAACATCGCGGTCTGGGCGTACTTCCAGAACTGCCGGCGCTACGGCGGCACCCGCTGGGGCGACACGCTCACCGAGAACCGCCCGAACGGCTGGTTCTGGTTCATCCCGCTGTCGGACGGAACGGTGAGCGTCGGCTACGTGACGCCGATCGAGAAGTACAAGGAGTCCGGCAAGTCCCTCGAGGAGCTGCACGCCTCCGAGCTCGCGGCGGCCGACGAGATCACCTCGCTCACCAAGGACGCCACCCGGGTCAGCGCCTTCCGCACGATCAAGGACTGGTCCTACACCTGCAAGAACTTCTACGGACCGGGTTGGGCGCTGGTCGGCGACGCGGCCGCGTTCATCGACCCGCTGCTGTCGACCGGCGTCGGCCTGGCCCTGCGTGGTTCGCTCGGCCTCGCCGAGACCGCCGACCTGGCGCTGCGCAACCCGGAGAGCGAGGAGAAGCTCTTCGCGCGCTACGAGCGCAACTACGTCGACTTCCTCAACTCGCTGCTGGAGTTCATCCGCTTCTTCTACGACCGCACCAAGTCCAAGGAGGACTACTGGGACGCGGCGCAGCAGAACATCGACCCGCTTCGCCAGCGGCCCCGCAAGATCGACTTCGCGCGGGTGCTGTCCGGTGTGTCCGGCACGCGGGACATCTTCGACGGACCGCTGGCGCTCAAGGCCTTCCGGGACACCGACGCCCCGGACCTGCCGGAAGAGCTGGCCAGCTAGCCCACCCCCGCGGCGAGAGGTAATGGGAGCACACTGATGGACGCTGTCTCGATCCCCGCGCGGTTCGCCGAGCAGGTCGCGCGGACACCGGACGCGGTCGCCGTGTCCGCCGGCACGGCCACGCTGACCTACCGGGAACTGGATGAGCGGGCCAACCAGCTCGCGCACCGCCTCATCGGGCTCGGCGTCCGCCAGGACGACCGGGTGGCGGTGTTGCTGGAACGGTCCATCGACCTGGTGGTCGCGATCCTCGCGACCGTCAAGTCCGGTGCCGGGTACGTCCCGGTGCACGAGGGCTACCCGGCCGACCGCAGGCAGTGGGTGGTGGACCACTCGACCCCGGTGGTGCTGCTGGCCGACACCACCAACCGCGACGCCGGCCTGCCGACCGGCGTGCCGACCGTGATCGTCGACGACGACCCGGCCACCGCCGGGCAGCCCGTCACCGATCCCGCGGTGCCGATCCACCCGGACCAGCTGGCCTACGTGATCCACACGTCGGGCTCCACCGGCCACCCCAAGGGCGTCGCGGTGACCCAGCGGGACGCGCTCCGGCTCATCTTCGATCCGCAGTGGACACCCGAGCGGCACGCGCGGGTGCTGATGGTGGCGCCGTACGCGTTCAACGTCTCCACCTACGAGATCTGGATGCCGCTGCTGCACGGGGGCCGGATCGTCGTCGCCCCACCGGGCAAGCTGGCGCCGGAGGTGTTGCGCGGGCTGATCGTCGAGGAGAAGATCACCGGGATCCACGTGACGGCTGGCCTGTTCCGGGTGGTCGCGGAGGTGGCGCCGGAGACCTTCACCGGGCTGTCGGAGATCCTCACCGGTGGCGACGTGATCGCACCCGCCGCCGTGCGCCGCGTGCTGGACGTCTGCCCCGGCATCGTGATCAGGGCGATGTACGGCGCGACCGAGGGCACGCTGTTCTCCGCGCACCACCCGCTCACCGCGGACTGGCGGCCGAGCACGGTGGTCCCGGTCGGCGACGCGCTGTCCGACGTCACGATCCACATCCTCGACGCCCGGCTGTCCCCGGTTCCGCCGGGCGTCGAGGGGGAGATCTACATCTCCGGCCGCGGCGTCGCGCGTGGCTACTTCGGCAGCACGGACCTGACCGCGGAGCGGTTCGTCGCGGACCCGTTCGGCGCGCCGGGCGCCCGCATGTACCGCACGGGCGACCTGGCCCGCCGCGAGGACGGACTGATCGAGTTCGTCGGCAGGGCGAACAGCCAGGTGAAGATCCTGGGCTTCCGGATCGAGCTGGCCGAGGTGGAGGCGGCGCTGGCCGGCTTCCCCGGCATCGCGCACGCCGTGGTCGTGGTGCGTGAGCTGGAGCTGGGGGAGAAGCGGCTGGTCGGCTACGTCGTGCCGGACGCAGGCGAGATCGACCTTGGGGCGCTGCGCGCCCACGTCAGGGAGACGCTGCCCGACTACATGGTGCCGGCCGCGTTCGTCCAGATCGAGTCCCTTCCGTTGACCCCCAACGGAAAGCTGGACCGCCAGGCGATGCCGGAACCCGACTTCGACGCGGTGTCGACCTATCGCGCGCCGGAGACGCCGCGGCAGGAAGCGCTGTGCGCGATCTTCAGCTCGGTGCTCGAGGTGGCGAAGGTCGGCATCGACGACAGCTTCTTCGACCTCGGCGGCCAGTCGCTGCAGGCGATGCGGCTGCTCAGCCGGATCCGGGCCGAGCTCGGCGTCGACCTGCTGATCAACGTGCTGTTCGACGTCCCGACCGTGGCCGGGCTGGCCAAGTACATCGACAGCGAGGCCGCCGCGGCCTGAGCCGGGAGGAGAGGCGCAGATGACCAACCCGTTCGAGGTGCCGGACGCCAACTACACAGTCCTGCGCAACGAGGAGAACCAGCACTCGCTGTGGCCCGGCTTCGCCGACGTGCCGGCAGGATGGACGGTCGCGTTCGGACCGGACCGTCGCGACAGCTGCCTCGACTACGTGCGGGAGAACTGGGTGGACCTGCGCCCGCGCAGCGTCGCCGAGTTCGTCGCCAAGCACGCCGGCGACCGCTGAGGACTCAGCAAGCACAGAGATGTCCTCGTCTGCTCACTGGCAGAGGATGTTACCCAGCTACAGCACACCTTTACCGAAAGACCTGGGAGGCGACGTGTCTGCGCTTACCTTGCAGCGGCTCACGGAACTGATGGAAGCGTGCGGCGACCGGGATCCCGCGGCGGAACGGGCACTCGACGACGAGGTCGGCGACGTGTCCTTTGAGGAACTGGGATTCGACTCGCTCTCCCTGTTCAACACCTGTGTCGAGATCGAGAGCGCCTACCCGGTGAAGCTCTCGCTCGACGCGGTGCTCGCCGTGGAGACACCGAACGGCCTGCTCGACCTGGTCAACCAGAACTTATCTCGCAGCGCGTGATCAGCGGCGCTGGGGGTTGGAGAACTCATGTGTGGAATCGCGGGCTGGGTTGACTTCAGTCGGGATCTGTCCAAGGACGACACCACGATCCGGGCGATGGCGAGGACGCTCGAGAACAGGGGTCCCGACGCGGAAGGGGTCTGGTCCGGGCGACACGTCGCGCTGGGACATCGCCGGCTCGCCATCATCGACATCGTCGGTGGCGCGCAGCCCATGGAGTTCAGCGACGACAACCAACAGCTGGCGGTCCTCACCTTCTCCGGGGAGATATTCAACTTCCGCGAGTTACGGGCTGAGCTGCGTTCCCGCGGCCACCACTTCCGGACCCGCAGCGACACCGAGGTGTTGCTGCATTCCTATCTGGAGTGGGGAACGGCCTGTGTGGACCGACTGCTGGGGATGTACGCCTTCGCGGTCTGGGACGCCCGCACCGAAGAGCTGGTCATGGTCCGTGACCGCATGGGCGTGAAGCCGCTCTTCTACATGGAGACGCCGCACGGCGTCCTCTTCGGATCGGAACCCAAGGCCATCCTTGCTAACCCGATGGCACAGGCCAGGACCGACGCGAACGGGCTCTGCGAGGTCTTCGACATGGTGAAGACTCCGGAGGAGAGCGTCTACGTCGGAATCCGTGAGGTACGGCCAGGACACCTCGTCCGCGTCAACCACGGCGGCGTCGTCGACCAGCGGTACTGGTCGCTGGAGGCGCGTCCCCACACCGACGACCTTCCCGGGACGATCAGCCACGTCCGCGAGCTGCTCGAGGACATCGTCTACCGCATGCTCAACTCCGACGTGCCACTGTGCTCGCTGCTGTCGGGCGGGCTGGACTCCTCCGCGGTCACCGCGCTGGCGGCGAAGACCCTGGGCCGCGACCAGGTCAGGTCGTTCTCGGTCGACTTCGCCGGGGCCGAGGACATCTTCCAGGCCGACGCGGTCCGCGGCTCCGCGGACGCTCCGTTCGCCAAGGAGCTCGCCGAGTTCGTGAGCTCGCGCCACACCGAGATCCTGCTCGACAGCGCGAACCTCGTCGATCCCGCCGTGCGCGCGGCCGTCCTGTACGCCGCCGACCGGCCACCCGCCTACTGGGGCGACATGTGGCCGTCGCTGTACCTGCTGTTCCGGGCGATCCGGCTCACCTCGACGGTCGCGCTGTCGGGTGAGTCGGCCGACGAGCTGTTCGGCGGGTACCGGTGGTTCCACAACCCCAACGCGATCCGCGCGGACACGTTCCCGTGGCTCACGTCCGGCTCGTCGCGCTACTTCGGCGGCCTCGGCCTGCTGGACAAGGGGCTGGTGGAGAAGCTCGACCTGCCCGAGTACCGCAGGCAGCGCTATTCCGAGGCGATGGCGGAGGTTCCCGCGCTGCCGGGCGAGCCGGCCGAGGACCGGCGCATGCGGGAGATCACGTATCTGAACCTCACCCGGTTCGTGCAGACCCTCCTGGACCGCAAGGACCTGATGAGCATGGCCGCGAGCCTCGAGGTGCGGGTCCCGTTCACCGACCACCGGCTCGTCGAGTACGTCTTCAACGTGCCGTGGCAGATGAAGAACTTCGACGGCAGGGAGAAGAGCCTCCTGCGCGCGGCCGTGGCGGACCTGCTGCCCACCTCGATCCTGGAGCGGGTCAAGACGCCGTATCCGGCCACACAGGACCCGGGGTACGAGGCCGCTCTGCGGACCGAGCTGCAGGAGCTCCTCGCGGACCCGGACGCGCCGGCCCGCCCGCTGCTCGACCTCGACAAGGCGCGCGTGGTCGCGTCCCGGGAGCCCGGCGCGGTGAGCCGGGCGTACGACCGGGGGAGCCTCGAGATGGCGTTGTGGCTCAACCGTTGGCTCGGCGCGAACGACGTCATGTTGGACCTGTGACCGTGCGAGAGTCACGGAGAGGAGTGCGTCCCGTGGAGGACAAGGACGTCAGTCACCACCAGATCCTGCCGAAGGCGCTGGTGCACAAGGACGGGTTCGACGATGTGTTCCTGACCAGCTTCGCGGTGCGGGGACCGCGGGAGTCGGTCATGGGCGCGACGTTGCCCAGGTCCCACGGTTTCTACAACGAGTTCCTGGTGAGCAACCGGGTGCCGGATCTGGCGACGTTGGTCGAGATCTGCCGCCAGGCCTGCTTCGTCGTCGCGCACGAGCAGTTCGACGTGCCGCTCGGCGGCCCGAGCGACGCCAAGTTCCTGATGAAGGAGCTGTCCGGGGAGTTCGTCGACACCACCCCGTTCGACACGGACGAACCGGTCAACGTCGCGGTGGACTGCGTCGTCGAGCACCTGGCGCGCCGGTCCGGGCAGATCTCCGCCCTGGTCTGGGCGTTCACGGTGCGCGTCGGCGAGGTCGTGGTCGGCAGGGCCAGGATGGCGCAGTCGCTGATGGGCCGGTCCGTGTGGGGGCAGATGCGCACCCGCCTGCGGACCGGGCGAGGGCTGCCGGCGAAGATGGGCGCGGTGTCGTCTCCCGGCCCAAGCGAGCTGGCGCCGGCCGAGGTCGGCCGGCTCAACCCGGAGAACGTCCTGCTGACCGCCGTCAGCGAGGCCGACGACGGCTACCGCGCCTCGATACGCGCGGACCTTCGGCACCCCGTGATGTTCGACCACCCCGCCGACTACATCTTCGCGATGGTCCAGCTGGAGGCGACCCGGCAGCTGTCCCTGGTGGCGGCCTCCCGCCGGCTCGGCCTGCCGGCCACGGGCCTGGAGATGTGCGGGGTCACGGCGGAGTACCTGGCGGTGGCCGACTTCGACCTGCCGACCGTCCTGCACGCCAGGCTCTCGGCGGAGCAACCGGACGGAACGGGGCACGTCCGGTTCGACGTCGACGCCATCCAGCAGGACCGGCGCGTGTCCAGCTTCGAGCTGACCGTCCGGCCCGCCGCCTGATCCCCTTGCCAGACAAGAAAAGAGCACCACACATGCCAGACCGGCGATTACTCAACCGAAGACGATTACTCACGCTGGGCGGGATCACCGCGGGCGGCATCCTGGGTGGGGCCGTACTGCTCCCGAAAGGACAGACCCCGGCTCCTGGCGGCACCGGCCACAATGGACATGGTGTCGAGCCGGTGGCCGGGACGCGGTCCATCCGTCCAGAGACCCAGTTCAGCCAACGTATGCCGGTACCACGTCAGCTGACGCCGACGCGAGCCACCGGTGTCGACCTATACCGAATCCCCATCCAGCCGGGCCAGGCCGAGTTCCGCACCGGGCATCCCACGGCCGTGCGCACCTATGCCGGCCAGTTCGTCGGCCCCACCATTCGCGCGAAGACCGGCCGACCGGTTCGGGTCACGTTCACCAACGAGCTGGACGTGGCGTCGAACGTGCACCTGCACGGCGGGCACGTGCCGCAGAGCAGTGACGGCCACCCGATGGACATGATCGCCCCCGGGCAGAGCCGCACCTACGACTACCCGAACACCCAGCAGGGCGCGACACTCTGGTACCACGACCACGCCCACCACCTCGAGGCCGAGAACGTCTACTTCGGACTGCACGGGTTCTACATCATCGAGGATGACGCCGAGAAGAACCTCGGCCTGCCGGGCGGACCGTACGACGTGCCCATCATGCTCCGCGACGCCGAACTCGACGCGAACGGCGCGCTCGTCTACCCGAGCCACCCGCCGAACCGCACGACGATCCTGGCGAACGGCGTGGTGACGCCCAACTTTCCGGTGGCGGCGAGGAAGTACCGGTTCCGGTTGCTCAACGCCGCCAACGAGCGGACGTTCAGCCTCAGTCTCGGTGGCGCCGCCCTGGTGCAGATCGGCTCAGACGGCGGGCTCCTGCCGGCCCCGGTGGTTCGCTCCGAGATCGTGCTGGGCTCCGCGGAGCGGGCCGACGTCGTGATCGACTTCTCCGGCCACCCGATCGGCTCCCACCTCGTGCTCTACGACGTGAGCGGTCCGGTGCTCCGGTTCGACGTGACACGCGCGGCACCCGACCCGAGCGTGGTGCCCGCCGTGCTGCGACCACTGCCCGCGCTTCCCCCGGCCACCGTCGAGCGTGACATCGCGATGAAGTTCGACCTGTCCGGTGCGGAGCCGGTCGCCCTCGTCAACGGCCGGCCCTACGACCCGAACCGGGTGGACTTCCGGGTCAAGCGCGGCACGACGGAGATCTGGCACGTCCGCAACGACGACGTCGAGTTCGGCATACCCCACACCTTCCACCTGCACCTCGAGCAGTTCCGGGTACTCGACCGGAACGGCGCACCGCCCAGCCTGGACGACGCAGGCCGCAAGGACACCATCTTCATCGCGCCGGGGGAGACCGTCCGGGTGCAGGTCACCTTCACCGACCATCTCGGCAAGTACGTCTACCACTGCCATTACCTGGAGCATTCCGCGCTGGGCATGATGGCGCAGATGGAGGTCGTCGCCTGAGGACGGTCGAGGGGCGGGCGTGTTCCGCCCCACGACCACCGCATCGCGGAGGATGTCGAGCCGGCGGCCCGGTCCATAGCATGGCTACGTGTCCGCACTGGAGGAAGCCGTGGCAGAGTCTGCCGAGCCGATCGTCCTCGATGTCTGGCTCGCGGATCATCCGATCCCGCATTTCCTGGACCCCGTGGCGGAAGCGGTGGCATCGTTCACCCGGACCCACCCCGGGTACGAGATCAGGCTCCGGGCGGTCCCCTTCCGCGACCTGCCGGGTGAGGTCGCCCGCGCGGTCGAGCAGGGCAACCCACCGGACCTGGCCGAGTACTACTTCACCGCGACCCAGGTGGCGCTCGACACCCGCGCCGCGAACGGCCAACCGCTGTTCACCCCGATCCAGCGGGCCATCGGCGAGCGCACCAAGATCCTTGGCGAGCCGGTGGTCGTCGACGACCTCGTGCCCGCCGTGCGCGCGTACTACAGCCGTGGCGACGAACTGCTCTCCATGCCGACCAACGTGTCGACCGCCATCCTGTTCGCCAACCAGGACATGCTGACGCGCGCCGGAGTGGACCGGATGCCCAGGACGTGGCGGGAGCTCGAGGCCGCGTGCGCCGCGGTGGCCCGTCTCCCCGACGGTCCGGCACACCGCATCACGTGGGCCAACCACGGCTGGATGTTCCAGATGGAGGTTGCCGCACAGGGCGGCCTACTCGGCGACAACGACAACGGCCGGTCCGGACGCGCCACCAGGGTCACCCTGAACTCCCCCGAGATGATGAACTACGTGCGGTGGTGGCAGCGCATGCATGCCCGCGGCCACTACCGCCACACCGGTGAACCTCGGGACTGGCTCGCTGGCATGGAGGCTTTCCAGCGCCAGGAGGTCGCGTTCGTCGTCAGCTCGTCCGCGGTCGGCCTGATGATCGCCGACATGGCCGCGTCCGCCGGGTTCTCGCTGAGCACGGGAGTCCTACCGCACAACGGGGACGTGCCGTACGCGGGCCAGCTCCTGGGTGGACAGTCGTTGTTCCTGACCGCGGGCCTACCCCGGGAGAAGGAAGACGGCGCGCTCGCGTTCACGCAACACCTGTTGAACCCGTACCACGCGGTGAAGCGACAGTACGCCGGTTCGCTGCCGTTGACGGTGCCCGCCCAGTCACAGCTCGCCGCGGAGGGCTTCTTCGACCAGCACCCGTACTTCCGCGCAGGGGCCGAACAGGTCGCCGCGTCAAACCTGACCCCAGCAGCAAGCGGTGCGATGATCGGTGACCTGAACCGCATCCATAACACCCTGACCGCGGCCATACACGACGTGCTGACGACCCGCCCGGACCCGGCGCCCCGCTTCCTCGCCGCCACGCAGGAGGCACAAGCCCTACTCGACCACTACAACGCCGCCTGCCTCGCGAACCCCCCGACAACCCCGGACGCCCTGGAAGCCGGCTGAACGCTTGGCCTCGCGGCCCGCACAGCATCACCCACGTTCCCCGGGCAAGCGGTTCATGATCAACGCCAACACAGATGGTTGCGTAGGCATCCCCCACCCATACCCGGGGGGCCACCCCGAGGCCATCGTACCAAGTGGCACCGACAAAACCCCTGGTCGCGGGGACCTGTGGACAACTTTCTCTGGTGAGTTCGAGCGAATGGGACGCTCGTGCGCCACTAGGTTCTGCTGGCCGTCCGGCCGATGTCTCGAACGGCGCGATGGGGACGTTCAGCCCAAATCATGCCGGTGATCATGTTGCCCGGTAGTGGTTCTGTGGGTCCGGCGGGCGAAACCCCGCTTCGCGCACGGACACCGCGCGGGAAGCCCAGTGCTGTTTGTACCACCGGCGCTGTCCTGAAAGACGCTTTCAGGTCGTTGAACGTCATCAGCGCGTCTTTCGAGACATCGGCGATGCCCCGAACGCGTCTTTCGGGACACACCCAGCGGGCGGGCGTCGGGCGCTGCGCGCCCCGACGCCCGCGAAGCGCGGCTTGACCAGGCCCGCAAACTTCCCGCAAGGTGCGACACCCGACAAAGATCATCGATGGATCCAGGTTCAACGCCATGAGCGCGTCTTCGGGGACATCGTTCCGTGGCGCGAACACGCCACTCGCGGTATCGGCGGGCGATGAAGGACGCCTTCCTCACTGCGGGCGTGATGAAGGACGACCTTCCTCACGTGGCAGCCGGCTCGAGCCGCTCGACCCTCGCGACACGAAGGCAAGGGAGGGCGAGTCCACGTGTGGTGGGACCACCGGGCCTGCGCGCATCGGGGGGCTTCGCCTGCCCGCTTCGCGGGGGCTTCGCGGGGCTTCGCCCGCTCGGCGAGCCCCGGGGCGGCAACCCGCACAGATCCGGCCCGGCGAGTCACTCGCCGGGCCGGAAAACACAGCCATCCCCAATACCGCCTAGCGGATGTGGACCTCGGGGACGTAGACGATCCACTGGCCGCCGGAGGCGCGGAAGGCCTCCTCGTTGGCCATGATCTCCTTGGCGTGGTTCCAGGCGAACAGTAGGGCGTAGTCCGGGTACGCGTCCGTGAACTCCGATGGTGGCCGCACGGGTAGGTTGGCGCCAGGCACGAGGTGGTCCTGCTTGGCCGGGGTGGAGTCGACTACGAATGGGACCAGGTCCGTGCCGATGCCGCAGTAGTTGGTCACCGTCGTGCATTTGGCTGGGGCGCCGTAGCCGACGACTGTCTTTCCCTTGGCCTTGAGGTCGTTCAGCAGTGCCAGCAGGTCCTCGCGGATCTTCTCGACTCGGTGGCCGAACTGGGCGAGGGTCTCCGGGTCGGACAGGCCCCTCGCCTGTTCGTCGGCGAGCAGTTGGGCCACCGCGGGTTTCGGGGTCCGGGCGCCGGCGCGTGCCAGTGTGTAGCGGATCTCGCCGCCGTGCATGGGGATGTGTTCCGCGTCGACCAGTTCGAGGCCGTACTGCTCGGCCATGTTGCGCACCGACGTCACGCTGAAGTAGAAGACGTGCTCGTCGTAGATCTGGTCGAAGGCCATCCCGTCGATGAGCGTGCCAAGGTAGGGCTCCTCGAACACGAAGATCCCGTTCGGGGTGAGCAGGGTGTCCAGGCCGCGCAGCACGGAACCGATGTGCGCGATGTGGCAGATGGTGTTGGCCCCGAACACCACGTCGGCCGGGCCGTGTTCGGCTCGGATCGCCGTCGCCGTCTGCTCGTCGAAGAACTGTCGCAGCACGCGGACGCCCTTCGCCTCCGCGATTTCCGCCACGTTGGTGGACGGTTCGACACCGAGGTGGCGCACGCCGGCCGCGGCGATCGTGCCGAGCATGACCCCGTCGTTGCAGCCGATCTCGACGATGAACGGGTCCGGCCCGGTGAGTTCGGTTCGCAGGAAGTGCTCGGCGTTGCCCTGGAAGTGCTTGCGGTGGCTCGCCGAACCGGACGCGTGGTAGCGGTAGTTCGCGTGGTAGCGGAACTCCTGCGGCACCTCGTCGAGCAGTTGGACCAGCGCGCAGTCCTCGCACGCGCCGACGGCGAGCCGGAACAGGAAGACGTCGTCCGCCTCGTGCGGGAGCAGGAACCCGTTCGCCGTCGGCTGCTGTCCCAGGTCGACGAACTCCGCCACCTTGCCACCGCACACGCGGCAGCTGTACCCGGAAATGTCTGTCATCAGGTGCATCCTCGTCAGTGGTCAGGCGGCGCCGCTGTCGGGCAGTGCGAGCCACCACGGATTGGCCCTGGCCCAGTCGATCGTCCGGGTGAGACCGTCCCGCAGGGACGTCGTGCATTGCCAGCCGAGGGTCTCGCGCGCCTTGGTGTTGTCCGGTATGCGTCTCGGTAAATCCTCATAGGACTGTCCGAGTGAGACGCTGGAGTCGATCGCCGTGGTCGGTGCCGTGCCGCCGGTGAGTTCCCGGATCAGCTCGACGAGTTCGCCGATCGTGTTCTCGGCCATGCTACCAATGTTGAACGCCTGCCCGACCGCCGCGGGGTGCTCGGCGGCCAGCAGGGTGGCGTCGATGGCATCCTCGACGTAGGTGAAGCACCTGGTCTGCCGGCCGCCGTCGTACACGACCACCGGCCGGTTGTTGAGCGCCCGGTGCACCGAGCGGCTGGCGACGAACCCGGGCCGCTGCCGAGGGCCGTATGCGTTGAAGTAGCGCACGATCGTGGCCGGCAGGCCGCGCTGACGGGCGAAGGCGAACGTGAGGTGCTCGGTCAACGCCTTGCTGGAGGAGTAGGTCCATCGGTCGGCGGATGTGGAGCCCAGCACCCGGTCGTCGTCCTCGCGCCACGGCACCGCCGGGTTCTTGCCGAACACCTCGCTGGTGCTGGCCACCACGACCCGCGCGCCCGCCCGCTCGGCGAGGTCGAGAACGTTGCGGGTGCCGGAGAAGTTGATGTCGATGACGTCCAGCGGCCGGGCCAGGTACTGGTCAACGCCGACGACCGCGGCCATGTGGTACACCATGTCGACGCCCGGCCTGATCGCCTCGCCGAGGGCGTCCCGGTCCAGGATGTCCCCGACCACGTGCCTGGATCCGGTCCGCAGGTGCGCCGGCGGTGGCACGCTGTCGAACACGGTCACCTCGTCGCCCCTGGCGAGGAGCCGGTCCACCAGATGGCCGCCGATGAACCCGAACCCACCGGTGACCACCGCATGTCGGCTCATCGCCCGACTCCGCGGTAGTGGTAGCCGAGTGCCCGCAGCTCCGCGATCTTCTCCCGCGAGTAGTACGCCCGACCGTCCAGCACCAGGCACGACTCCCGCACCGGCAGGTCGGCGAAGTCGATGTCGTGGAACTCATTGTGCAGAGCGAGAATCGCGAGGCAGTCGGCGTTCTTCACGGCGTCCTCGATGGACCGCGACGGCGTGATGCCGAACAGCTCGTCGGCCTCTTCCGGGTCGACCCGCGGGTCGTAGACGGTCACCTCGGCGCAGGCCCGTTCCAGCGCGGCGACCGCGGCCTGGGTGGGTGTGTGGCGCAGGTCCCCGGTGTTGTTCTTGAACGCCAGCCCGAGGACCGCCACCTTCGAGGTGGCCGGTTCCTTGCCGAGCCGGACCAGCTCGTCGAGGGCGAGGCGCGCGGTGTAGTCCGGCATCCCGGCGTTGACCTCGCGGCCGGCCGGGGCGGTGAGGATCTCCAGGCCGCGCTCGCGAGCGGCGTGCCAGACCATCCACGGGTCCTTGGTCAGACAGGAGCCGCCGACGCCGACGCTGGGCAGCAGGATGTTCACGTTGCCGGTGCCCTTGGGGATCATGTTGGCCGCCGCGATGACGTCGAGCGCGTCCACGCCGTACAGGGCACAGAACTTGGCCAGCTCGTTGCCCAGCGCGATGTTGAGGTCGATCCACCAGTTGTCCGCCAACTTGATGATCTCGGCGGCTTCCAGGGACTCCTGCGGCACCACCTCGACGTCCAGCGCGGAACGCCAGAACTCGGCGGCGGCCGCCGTGCTGTCGGCGTCCAGTCCACCCGCGACTATCGGCAGCGTGCGCAGCTCCCCGAGTGCGGTGCCTTCGGCGAGCCGTTCCGGGGTGAACGCCAGCCCGAAGTCCACACCGCCGACCAGCCCACTCGCCTCCAGCAGGGGCAGCACGAGGTTTCGCGTGGTGCCGGGCGGGACGGTGCTCTTCAGCACGTACAGTTGGCCAGCGCACAGGTGCTGGCTCAGCGCGGCGCAGGCGTCCCGCAGCTGTTCGTCGGCCAGCGCGCCGTCGTCCCGAACCGGGGTGCCGACGGTGATCAGCACGACGTCGGCCGCCTTCACCGCCGCGAAGTCGGTGGTCACCTGGAGCCGCCCGGCGGAAATCCCACCGAGGATCAGGTCGGACAGCCCGGGTTCGACGAACCGGCAGTGCCCGTCGCGCAGCTCGTCGATCAGCTTGGTGTTGGTGTCGATACCGACCACGTCGAGACCTCGCTCGGCCAGCACCGCGGCGATGCACGAGCCGACATAACCGAGTCCGACGATCGCTACCTGACAATCCCGCCGGCCGAAAGAAAAACTCATTTTCGCCCCCATCTGAGCCAGGTCGATCGGGTCGGTGCCGACAATGTTCGTCGCGTCGCGACTGGCGTGGCATCTCCTGACGTGCTAGCTCGACGAACGGCACGGGAGCCGGAGTTTTCGCACCAGTGAAGAAGATTGCGAAACAGAAATCAATAGACTGGGTCGGTGGCGTCCATTTTCGACTCCGAGGAAGTGCCGATCCGGCAGCTGTCGACCCGACTCGTGTACGAGAACGCGTGGTTGAGCGTTCGCGAGGACCGGATCCAGCGGCCCGACGGGTCGCACGGCATCTACTCGGTGGTCGACCGGCCGGACGCCGCGATGGTCATCGCGCTCGAACGGGACGGTTTCCACCTGGTCGACCAGTACCGCTACCCGGTCGCCGGACGGTTCTGGGAGTTCCCGCAGGGCGGCTTCCCCGACCGGCGAAGCGGCGACCCGGTCGAGCTCGCGCACCGTGAGCTCGCCGAGGAGACGGGGCTGCGCGCCGGGTCGATGACATCCCTGGGCAGCCTGTTCAGCTGGCACGGCGCGAGTGGCCAGGTCCTCAACGTCTTCCTCGCCACCGACCTCGTGCCGGGCCGGCCGAACCGGGAGATCGAGGAGCAGGACATGCGGCACCGGTGGTTCGCCAGGTCCGAGTTCGAGCTGATGATCTCCGACGGCCGGATCCGGGACAACTCGACGGTGGCCGGGTACACCCTGTTGCGCCTGCACGAAAGTGCGGCGGGGTGAACTCCTCCGCCGTCCGTCGCGTGTGGAGAGACAAAGATGCGGATACTGTTCACGACGGTTCCCCTGCCCGGGCATTTCTTTCCACTGGTGCCGCTGGCCTGGGCCTGCCGGGCCGCCGGGCACGAGGCGCTCGTCGCCACCTCGGAGGACTTCGTCTCCGACGTGCTGCGCTCCGGGCTCGCCGCGACCTCCGTCGGGCCGGTGGCGAGCTTCCACGACCTCGTCGCGGGCGGCGACCCCGACCGACTCGCCGAGCGGCGGTACACCAACGGCCGGGTGTTCGCCAGGATCGCGGCGGCCAACCTGCCCGGTGTGCTGTCGCTCGTGGACTCCTGGCGACCGGACGTGGTGGTGAGCGAACGCGCCGAGGCCGCTGGCCCGATCGCCGCCGCGACCTTCGCCGTGCCGGCCGCCGAGTTGCACTGGGGCGTCGCGCCGCTGCCGGAGTACACGTCGGCCGCGATCGACGAGCTCGCGGCCGACCTGGCCGCACTGGGACTGTCCACGGTGCCCCGGCCAGCACTCGTGTTCAACCCGTGGCCGCCGAGCCTGCGCCCGGCCTACGCCGCCGGTCAGGGGCGCATGCGGAACGTGCCCCACGACGGTGACGGCCGGGTGCCGAGCTGGGCGTGGCGCCCGAGGGAGCGGCCGAGGGTGTGCCTGACGATGGGCACGGTCCTGCCCCGGCTCGGCCCCGACGGCGCGGCGGAGACCCTGGCGCCCATCGTGGAGCGGCTGGCACTGCTGGACGTCGAGGTCGTGATCGCGGTCGACGACAAGATCGCGGCGAGGTGGCCGACGTACCTGCTCGCCGCCGTCCGGCACGTGGGCAGGCTCCCGCTGTCCCATGTGATGCGGGCCAGCGACGTGGCGATCCACCACGGTGGGCAGGGCACCGCCCTGACCGCGATCGGCGCAGGCCTTCCGCAGCTGGTGCTGCCGGCGCTCGACGACCAGTTCGACAACGCCGACGCCGTGGTGCGCTCCGGCGCGGGGGTGTGCCTGCGCCCGGACGAGCTCTCCCCGTCCGAGGTGGCGCGGCACTGTGAGGAACTGCTGCGCGGTCCCCGGTTCGCCCGCACCGCGAGGGAACTCGCCGGCGAGGTCACCGCGCAGCCGGCCCTGTCAGCCGTGGTGGACGAGCTGGCAGCACTCGCCGGGAAGTAACAGCACAGCCGACAGAGCACGACGGAAGATGCCGCCGACGTGACGGACTGTCACGGTTGGATGCTCAGAGACAGGAGGACATAATGGACAAAACCCTTGCCGCCAAGCCGACGGTCGCACCAGGGCGGAGCCGTGCCATCATCGTGGTGCTGTGGGTGCTCGAAGCCCTGCTGGCCATCCAGTTCGTCATCGCCGGCGCGTCCAAGCTGATCGGTGACCAGCTGATGGTGGACATGTTCGCCGCCATCGGCGCGGGGCAGTGGTTGCGCTACCTGGTCGGCCTTGCGGAGATCGCCGGCGCGGTCGGTCTGCTCATCCCCGCCCTGTCCGGACTCGCCGCGCTCGGCCTGGTCGCGTTGATGGTTGGCGCCACCGTGACCAACGTGTTCGTGCTCGAGGCGGACGCGACGATGCCGATCGTCTTTCTCTTGGTGGCGGCGCTGATCGCGTGGGGTCAGTGGTCGCGGGTCACGGACCTCGCCGTGCGGCTGAGGCGCTGAACAGCGTCACCGGCGTGCGACGGGCCCGGTCGAGGGAGCCAGGATGGGGCGGACACACGGTGTCCGCCCCATCTGTCGTGCTTCTCACGCGGCTTTCGGCAAATCCGTTTCCGGCGCGTTCCCCGGGGTCTCGGTGTCCAACCAGGACGGACCGGGCTCCGGCATGCCCGGCGAGAGCCGCAACACCCTGGCCACCAGGCTCGGCTTGAACAGCTTCTCCGGCCGGTCGATCATGCCGGCCACCCGCATCATCGCCTCGGTGGCCTTCGGGTCCTTGCTTGTGGCGTACTGCAGACGCGCCATGTACGCGTTGGCGAACCGGATCTTCGCGGTGCGCTCACCCGGCACGTCGGGGTAGGCGAGGTCGCCGCCGGCGTTCATCTCCCACGGAGTCGTGACCGCCTTCGCGACCACCTTGTTGAACTTCTTCGTGTCGATGTCGCCCGTCCTGCTCGCCCGCAGCATGTCGCGCAGTGCCATGGCCTCGATCGCGGTGACGGTCATGCCCTGGCCGTACAGCGGGTTGAAGCTGGCCGCGGCGTCGCCGAGCACCACAAGGCCGGCCGGGAAGCGGGGCAGTTTCTCGTAGCGACGGCGCACGCTCGTCGGGAACCGGAAGCTGACCGCGTCCTCGAGTGGTTCCGACTCCCGGATCGCCTGGTAGATGACCGGCGACGGCAGCGTGCGGGCGAACTCGAGAAAGCCCCGGGGGTCGGTCGGCGGTACGTCGCCGAGGATCCCGGTCAACGACAGCACACAGACGCCCCCGCCGAGCTGGCCGAAGAACGCGCCGCGTGGGTGTGCCGGAGAGGCGATGAAGACGATCGACTGCGCGCCTTCGAACCACTTCGGATCGACCCGGTAGTGGCGGGTCGTGTAGGTGAGGCCGATCTTGACGCGGTCCTCCGCCGGTCGCTGGTAGCCGAGGTCGGCCAGCCAGGCAGGCGTGCGCGAACCGCGGCCGGTGGCGTCGACCACCAGATCGGCTTCGATCTCGAACTCCTTGCCGTCGGACTGCCTGCGCACGAGGACGCCGGTCACCCGGTCGCGTCCCGGGGTGCTCAACGGCCGGAGGATGTCGTGCCGTTCCAGGTACCGGACGTTCGGCAACGCGGCGGCCCGGCCACGCACGTGGTACTCGAGCACCGGTCGGGACGGCGCCAGCATCACCAGCCCGGTGTCGGTCGGTGCGATGGGCCGTCCGTCGAAGTGCCAGCGGATCCGGCCGATGTCGGTTTTCCACGCGCCGGTGGCCAGGACCTCCTCCGTCAACCCGGGGAACAGTTCCTCGACGATCATGAGGCCGCGTGAGTGGAGGCCGTGCGCGTGGTGTGAGTGTGGTGTGCCGCGGCGCGACTCCCGCACGCCGACGAGGTCGTCGCGGTCGATGACCACGACGTCCGAAAAGGACTCGGCGAGTATGCGCGCGGCGAGGGTGCCGGCCATGCTGCCACCGAGGACGACCGCACGCTCTCTGGCCATCATGTTCATCCTGTTTCCTTTCCTCGGATTGCCTCGAAGGTACAACTTGTCAAGTATTTCCCCGTTCTCGCGGCGTGCCGGATTGATCAGGCACGCATGGACCGGCGCGGCGCGGATCGAGGAGCGCACGCAGAAAGATGCGCGGCGGTGATCGACGTGCCAGCGTCAACGTGCGGAACGAAGAGACACAGCCCGCGGTGTCCTGGGTTTACAGCTGGGGTACGTGGCGGCGGTGCCCGACGTGTAGCCAACGGGAAGGACAAGAAACGTGACCGTCGATAACGCGCCACCGAAGGCCGGGCGTCGAGAATGGATAGCGCTGGCCGTCCTGACTCTGCCCACCCTGCTGGTGACGCTGGATCTGAACGTCCTGTTACTGGCGTTGCCGCACATCGCCGCGGATTTGCAGGCAGGCCCGGTCGAGCAGCTGTGGATCACCGACATCTACGCGTTCATCGTGGCCGGGCTGACGGTCACCATGGGACACGTCGGTGACCGGTTCGGCAGGCGGAAGATCCTGCTGGCCAGTGCCGCGGTGTTCGTGGTCGCCTCGCTGTTGTGCGCGTTCGCGACCTCGGTGCCGATGCTGATCGTCGCCCGCGCGCTGCTCGGTGCGTCCGGTGCCGCGCTGGCGCCGCTGACCCTCGCGATGATCTTCGGAATCTTCCAGGACCCGAAGCAGATGGGAACGGCGCTGGGTGTGTGGGCCAGCGCGCTCGGCGGCGGCGTCGTGCTCGGTCCGCCGGTGGGCGGGATCCTGCTGGACTCGTTCTGGTGGGGCTCGGTCTTCCTGATGGGAGTACCGATCATGCTGGTGCTGCTGCTGGCCGGGCCGGTCCTGTTGAAGGAGTCGCGCAACCCGGACGGCGCCCCGATCGACCTGCGCAGTGTCGCGCTGTTCCTGGTGGCGATCCTGCCCGTGGTCGCGGCGCTGAAGGAGGTCGCCCGGTCCGGGTTCGACCTGCGGCCCGCGCTGCTGCTGGTGCTCGGCGCCGTCGGGATCTTCCTGTTCGTGCGGCGGCAGTCGCGTATCCCGAACCCGCTGCTCGACCTGAAGCTGTTCAAGAACAAGGTGGTTCGCTCCGGGATGTCGGTGTTCGTCTCCGGTGGACTGTTCGCCGGCGCGCTCGCCCTGGTCATCGCCCTGTACCTGCAGCTGGTCGAGGGGTTGTCGCCGTTGGCCGCCGGCATGTGGATGTTGCCCGCGGCACTGATCGGGCTGGCGTTCAACAACATCGCGCCCAAGTTCGCCGGCGTGTTCCGGCCTGGTCACGTCATCGCCGTCGGGCTCCTGATCGCGATGGCCGGGTCGTTGCTGTTGACGCTGGCCGAGTCCGTCGGCGGGGTGCTGATCGTGATGATCGGCCTGACCGTGGTGATGATCGGGGCAAGCCCGATCGGTCCGGTGGCCAACCAGGTGGTCATGATGAACGTGCCGCCGGAGAAGGCGGGTGCGGTCGGTGGACTGGTCTCCACCGGCGGCGAGCTCGGCGCCGCGTTCGGCGTCGCGGTACTCGGCAGCGTGGCGACCGCCGTGTACCAGGGGAACGTGACCGTGCCAGCCGGGCTGCCCGCGGACGTCACGGCGTCGGCGAGCGAGGGCATCACCGGTGCGGTGGCCGCCGCGGCCAACCTGCCGGCGGGCCAGGCGAACGCGTTGCTCGCCTCCGCGCGCGAGGCGTTCAACGCCGGGCTGATCACCGTCGCGGTGATCACCGCGGTCGGCTTCGTCATCGTCGCCGCGATCGCGTGGCGCGGGCTGGGACATGTCCTGCCGTTCGGCGCCGGACACGGTGCGCCCGCCGAGGACGCCCCCGACGCGAGTGACGAGACCGATCCCGACGTGGACCGGGCCGCGGCCTGAGCACCAGAAGCGGAATCCGAACCCGGGCGGGTTGTTCGTCACCCGCCCGGGTTCGGCGCGCCTATGCCTGGTTGCGCACCTGCGGCTGCGCAACAGCGAATAATGTCGACCGTTGTCGCGCCGCTTATCCTGAGGTCGCAAAATATTGCGCACGCCGTCGTGGCCAATCGCGAATGAGTGAGGGTAAGCCATGCGTTCAGCGGAGCTCCCGCCAATGCGGCGTTTATCTGGTTTAGGCCAGTTGACGTAGAGGAGTTGACATTGTCCGCCAACATATCGCTTGTCGATTTAAAATCGTCAAGCAAACGCCGACCAGACCTGCCCGCGCTGACCGGCGTACGGTTCGTCGCCGCGTTGATGGTGTTCTTCTGCCACGTCGCGGACCCGACGAACCCAGGCAACCCCGACGCCCCTGAGCCGTTCCGCGACGCAGGCCTGACCGCGGTCCTCAGCAACCTCGGCTACGGGGCCGGCCTGATGGCCATGTCGTGCTTCTTCATGCTCAGCGGATTCGTCATCACCTGGTCTGCCAAGCCCGGTGAGCGGGTCACGGCGTACTGGCGGCGCCGCGTGGTGAAGATCTTCCCCAGCCACGCCGTGACCTGGGCGCTCGCGATGCTCCTGTTCGCGTCCGCGTTCACCACGAACAACGGCCTGCTGAACCTGTTCCTGATCGACACCTGGTTCTCCGACATGACCTTCTGGGGCGGCGCGAACGGCCCGGCCTGGTCGCTGAACGCGGAGATGCTGTTCTACGTCCTCTTCCCGTTCCTGCTGTTCCCGATCAAGCGGATCGCGGACGACAAGCTGTGGTTCTGGGCGGGCGGCATGGTGTTGTTGGCGGCCGCCGCCTGCGTCTTCACGCTGACGGTCATTCCGGACACCCCGGCGTTCGACCAGGTGTCGATCCCGCAGTTCTGGTTCGTCTACCTGTTCCCGCCGATGCGGTTGTTCGAGTTCGTCCTCGGCATGATCGTGGCGCGCATCGTGATCAGTGGCCGGTGGCCGCGCATCCCCTTCGCGCTGGTGGGGGCGCTGGTCGTGGGCGGCTACCTGCTCACGTTCGTCGTGCCGTCGCCGTACCGGGTCGTGCTGCTCAACATGATCCCGCTGGCGGCGGTGGTCGGCTCGCTCGCGTCGGCCAACCTGCGTGGTAGCCGCACCGTGCTGGGCACCGGGCCGATGGTGTGGTTGGGCAAGATCTCCTTCGGGTTCTTCCTGGCCCAGGCGATCGTCATCTTCGCGATCCGGCCAGCTGTGTTCGGTGACGCCGAGTACGGCACGTTCGGTGGCATCCTGCTCATCCTGGGCCTGCTCCTCACGAACGTGGCATGCGGCTGGCTGCTCTACAGGTGCGTCGAACTTCCGGCGATGAAGTACTGGAGCCGTTCGAAGAAAAGCGTCGCCGATAACGCGACGCGAACCGGCGAACCGGCCCACGTCCCGGATCCGGTCATAGTGAAATAACTGATGCCGAACTGGCCGGGCGGTCGTGACCGCACCGGCCAGTTCGGCATTTCCACTTACCTGCTTGACATTCCGTGTGCCATGTGCTGGCGCTCTGCCGCCTGGTCTGTTAGCCTCGCGGGGAAACTTTTCCGAAACTGCATGGGAGCTGCTAGTCAAGTCATGGCCAAAGTAATTGTGAACGCGACGGTCTCGGTTGACGGGTTCATCGCGGACGAGAATGACGGAATCGGCCCGATGTTCGACTGGATGGGTAGCGGTGACGTCGCCGTGACGGACGACGGCGACTATGCGGGGCTTCGGGTCGCCCACGCCAGCGCCGAATACATCCGCGCGGAGTTCCTGCCCGTACGCGCCATTGTGGTCGGCAGAAACTCGTTCGACCACGCCAACGGGTGGAACGGCGAGGTGCCCGGTGGCGAGCACCTGTACGTGGTGACCCACGAGCCGCCCGCAGACTGGCCTTACCCGGACGCGGCGTTCACCTTCGTCACCGACGGGGTCGAGAACGCGATCGCGCAGGCCAGGGAGTTCGCCGGCGACGGACACGTCTCGGTGAGCGCCGGCGACATCGGCACCCAGGTCATCGAGGCCGGCCTCGCCGACGAGGTGCACCTCGAGCTCGTGCCGGTGCTGTTCGGCCACGGAAAGCGGTTCTTCCACGAGGGCGGCGCGCTGCGGATGCTGGAGAACCCCCGGGTGTTCGTCGGCGAGCGGGTGACCCACCTCTGTTTTCCGATACGCAAGTGACGACCGGTGACAAAATGCCGCGGCCACCGATATCCGGTGGCCGCGGCATTCTTGTCATAGCCTGGTGTCATGGCTTGTGTTCGGCCGTCAACTGTTCGATGTTGGGGACGATCTGGCTGGGCGTCGGCGTCCCGATCCAGTTGTCGTAAAGCGCCTGGGCGCCCTTCTTGAACGACTTCTCGGTGAGCACGCGCTCGATCTGTGTGCGGATCTCCTCGACCGATTCCTTCTGGTAGTTCAGTCGGATACCGGCGCCGTACTTGGTGACGTGCTCGGCCCAGATCGGGCCCATCACGTGCTTGGCGGGGATCTTGAACGTGCTCTCCGGCTCCTCGTCCTCGACGACGCCGAAGTCGGTGCCGGACTTCACCACGAACTCCGAGGACTCGTCCGACGGGAGCGACTCCATCAGCATCGACTCGTCGGTGTCGGTGACGATGTGCGGCACCTTGTTCGCCACCGCGGCCAGGCAGGTGCCGTTGCCACCGTGGTGGATGTGCAGCGAGCTGGTGGGCAGCAGCCGGTTGATCGGCACCCAGTCGATGACGCGCACGTTCGGCGGGATGCGGTCGATGCCCTTGAGCTGGTAGTCGTTCACGGTCGCGACGAGCTCGAGCTCCATGTCCGCCACGGCCTCGAAGATCTTGGGCGTACGGCCCCAGTCGCCGTCGACGAACCGGCGCAGCGACTCACCGAGCGACAGCGTCACGCGCGGCTTCTCCGGCTTCTGGACCAGCCAGTCCGGCAGCGGCTCCGGGTAGGCGTAGGGCACCCAGCGGACCGCGACCTTCGGCTGCGTGGTGGGCATCCGGATGCCTTCCGGCAGCGGGTCGATCGTCCACTGCCCGAACAGCAGCTCCTCGTCGACCCAGACGCCGTACTTGTCGGCCAGCGGCCGGATCAGGTCGGTCATCGGGTTGTCCGCCAGCCCCGCGGCGCGGATGGCCGGCCTGGCCGCCTCGAGCTTGCGGTGGAAGTAGGACGGCCAGTCAAGGCAGGGACCGAGGAAGCGAGCGTGCGCGGCCCCGGCGACCCTGGCCGCGACCGCTCCCGCCGGCCCGAACACCGGGTCCCAGATCACCAGGTCCGGCTTCCAGGACCGGGCGAAGTTGATCAGGTCCGTCGCGTAGGGCAGGTCGGCCCGGCCGTAGTCGGACATCCCGCAGCTGACCTGCTGGAAGTAGGGGATCCAGTGCTCGAGGTCCTTGTCGGACAGGTTCATCGCCTCGGCGTAGGCGAGGACCTCCTCGGCGCTGCGGAGCTGCGCCGCGTCCTTGCGGAACCGGGGGTCGTGCTCGTTCGAGTCGCCGAGGGGGACCGGGGTGAGGCCGACGCGCTCGATGGAGCCGCGGATGCCCGGGTGGTCGTGGAAGGCGACGAGCACCTCGTGCCCGGCGTGCTGCAGCGCGGTCGCGACCGGTGTCAACGGATAAACGTGCACATTCGCGGGATAGCAGGTGAACAGGATTCGCATGAATTCTCCTCGAACGTTTTGTTTCCTGAGCACACCGGGTTTTCACAGGCTATTTTCCGTTGTCCCCGCCCACAACTCTGTGCGTGCGATTCGGGTCCCGGTCCAGGTCGCCCCGATTCGTCCCCGAGCGCGCACCGTGGAAGATGCCCGGCCGTTCGCGCCGATGTGACGATGCGTTGGTCGGGCAAATCGCGGGTCATGGCACCGCCGGCCGCCGCCGCGCCCATTTGACTCAGGTCCAATTCGAAAGCACTGGAGGGCACATGCTTGCAGAGGTGTTGTTCGGTATCGGCCGCCAACTGGTCAAGGGCCAACGGCCCAGGGGACGCGAGTACTTCGCCCGCCGCGCCTGGGACCCCACCCGCTACAACAGGTCCACGCTCGGCGGTCCCGAGATCGAGGACAACGAACGACGCATCGTCGAGCTGATCGAGAAGTACGCCCAGGACGCGCAGCGCACCATCGAGTTCGGCTGCGGCCCGGGTGACTACCTGAGGGCCGTGGCGAAGTACACGCCGGCACCCGAGATCGTCGGGGTGGACGTCTCCGCCAAGGCACTCGAGATCGCCAAGCGCCGGGTGAACGACCCTCGCCTGCGCCTGGTCAACGGCGACTTCTGGGCCGACCTGGAGCTCGAAAAGGCGGACGTCGTCATCTGTGTCGGCGCCATCCACCACCTTGGCCGCGTGCGCGAGGTCATCGACCGGCTCAGGACGTTCGTCAAGCCAGGTGGCGTGCTCATCGGGAACGTGTGGACGATGGACAACTACCACGAGTACCAGCGCAACGTGCACGGTTCCCTGCGCCACCTCGGCCGCGCCGTGCTCTTCCTGGCGAACGCCATCGCGTTGAAGGTCACCAACGGCCGCGTCAACTGGGGGTCGTTCCGGTCGGAGGTCCTCTACAACAACCAGGTCGACGAGATCCTGAGCGACCTGTCGGAGGAGATCCTCTACCGCTCCAACACCCGCTACATCACCGGCTTCGCCATCCGCTGCTGACGTCGCCATCCAGTCCTCGACACCGGCTTCACAAGGGAGCAAGGAGAAAGTCCGTGCCAAGCGATCGGGGAGCGGAAATCCCCGCCAAAACATCGGTATATCTGGTGCAGCAGGGTGTCTGGGACATGCCCCTGGAGTCGATGCCGCTGGCATCCGGATATCTCAAGTCGACGGCCATGGCAGACAGCCGGATCAAGGGTGCGATGGACATCCAGATCAAGAACTTCCGGGGCGCCACGACCAACACCTTCATCGCGAACTCGATGTTCACCACCGGTGTGCCGGACATCCTCGCTTTCTCCGTGCTGGGCTGGAACTACAACTCGTTCGGCGCACTCGCGGAGACCTTCAAGCAGCTCAACCCGAACGGCCTGGTGGTGTTCGGCGGCAACCACGTGTCCAACCAGTCGGCCCGTGTGTTCCGGATGTACCCCGACGTCGACGTCGTGATCAACGGCGAGGGGGAGCTGACCTTCTCCGAGCTCCTCCTCGCCTACCTGGACGGTGCGAGCAAGCACGACCTCGGTGCCATCGCCGGTCTCTCCTATCAGGGCGCCGACGGTCAGGTGATCGACAACCCCGATCGCGACCGGATCGCGGACCTGGACACGATCCCCTCCCCGGTCCTCACCGGCGCGCTCGACCTCGTCGACGAGGACGGGAAGTTCCGCTACGACGTGGCCCTGATGGAGACCAACCGGGGCTGCCCCTACAAGTGTTCGTTCTGCTACTGGGGCGGTGCGACCGGGCAGAAGGTCAGGGCGTTCTCCCTCGAGCGGTTGCGAGAGGAGCTCGAGGTCTTCGGCAAGCTCGAGGTACACACGGTGGTCGCCTGCGACGCCAACTTCGGCCTGCTCCCCGGCGACTACGACTTCGTCGAGGCGCTGATCGAGACCAGGGACAGGTTCGGCTTCCCCCGCGCGCTGGAGACCTCGTGGGCGAAGAACAAGTCGAAGAACTTCTACCGCATCGTCCAGACCATGAAGGACGCCGGTATGAAGAGCTCGTTCACGCTGGCGCTGCAGTCGCTCAGCGACGACGCGCTCGAAGGCATGCGACGGCGCAACATGAAGGTCAACGACTGGGAGGACCTGACGACCTGGCTCGCGGAGGAGGGTCTGGACTGCTACGCGGAGCTGATCTGGGGCGCCCCCGGTGAGACCGTCGAGTCCTTCATGGAGGGCTACGACCGGCTGGCCGCGCGCATGTCGCGCATCGCCGTCTACCCGATGCTGTTGCTGCCGAACACCAACTACGCGGAGCGCAAGAGCCTCTTCGGTCTCAAGACCGTCCGAGGTGACACCGACGACTTCGAGTACATCCTCGCGCACGACACCATGTCCTTCGAGGAGAACCAGGAGATGCAGCGGTTCATCTTCTGGGCGCGGGTCGTCGCCGAGAACTCCATTCTGCGGCACAGTTGGGTCGCCCTCCGCAGGCTGGCTGGCGTGTCCCAGTCCCAGGCGCTGCGCAACCTCCACGACTGGGTCGCCGCCGCCGCGGACCCTGCGGCGGAGCTGCTGCGTGGCTGGCAGAGCGAGCTGGGCACCAACGGCCTTGGTGAGGCCATCAAGTTCCTGTTCACCGAGCCGGACGCCGAGCGCCTGCTCAACCGGTGGTGGACGGAGTCGATCCACCCGTTGCTCCCGGCCGACATGGCGCCGCTGCTCGCCGAGGTGTTCCGGTACGACCTGCTCACCCGGCCGGTCTACCGGCCGGAGGGGGACCTGCCGGGCGACGAGGTGGTCGAGGAGTTCAAGGAGTCCTACTACCTCCTGCGGGACGTGCCGCTCGCCTACGACGTCCCGAGGATCGTCGCCGGGTTGAAGGCCGGTCAGGACCCCGACCTGTCGCAGACCGACTGCACGGTCGACCTGTACTACCGCAAGGGAGCCGAGTCGGCGGTGACCTCCACCAACCACGAGATCGTGGTGCACTACATGGGCACGCCGAGGGACGAGATCGTGCGGACCCCGTCCCAGGACGGTTGCTGACAGCACGAAACGGTCGCCGGTGGTCTGTTCGGACCGCCGGCGACCATTGGTTTCGAAAACAACAAGTGGGACGGGGTTACCAACCCACCCTTATCGTGTCCACGATGTGTTCGCGGTCCTGTTCGGACAACCACCAGCCGACCGGGAGGTACACGACCCGGTCGTAGACGCTGTCCAGGCCGGGCAGGGGCGTGCTGGACCCGGCGACGCAGCTGTGCGCGTCGTTACGCCGCGAGATGAGGCTCGTCGCGATGCCCGCGTCGGCGAGCCTGCGCATGAACGACTCGCGGTCGTCCACTTTGACCGGATACACCCAGAACGAGGGTTCCCGGTCGTCGGCCCGCTCGGTCAGCTCGAGCCCGTCGAGCCCGGCGAGCTCCTTGTCGTAGTAGGAGGCGTTCTCCCGGTGGCGTGCCGACAACTCCGCCACCGAGCCGAGGTTGGCGAGCCCGATCGCGGCCCCGATGTCGTTGAGGTAGAAGCGGAAGCCCCACTCGGACACGTCGTAGTCGCCGTGGGCGCGGGCCGAGTTGCGGTTGATGCCGTAGAAGCGGCGGGATCTGGCCCGCTCGTACAGCTCGTCGTCCGGCAGCACGAGCAGGCCGCCGCTGCCGCAAGTGAGCGTCTTCAACGCGCCGAAGCTGAACACACAGAGGTTGCCGTGGTTGCCGAGCCGCGCACCGCGGTACGTCGCGCCCCAGGCCTGTGCGCAGTCCTCGATGACCACCGGCCGGATGCCGAACCGGAGTTCCGCCTCGGCCACGACATGCTGGATCCGACGCAGGTCCACCGGATATCCGGCCCAGTGCACGAGAAGGATCGCCCGGGTCTCCGGGGTGATCTTCCTCGCCAGGTCGTCGGGATCCATGTTCAACGTCGCGGGGTCGACGTCCACCCAGCGCAGTCGCTGCCCGTTGGCCAGCACCGGCCAGTTGGTGCCCTCGAAGGTCAGCGGGGTGCACAGCACCTCACCCGGCGGCGTGCCGCGGGTCGCGATATCGAGCGCCAGGTGGAGACCGGAGGAGCCGCTGTTGAGCGCCACCAGCCTCGGGTTGCCGATCTCGCCGGCAAGAGCGCTTTCGAACTCGGCGACGACCGGGCCATGTTCCAGCCTTCTGCTGGAAAGGACGCCGGCGACCCGGTCGAGGGCCGCCTGCTCCGACATCGCGACGTTGAACAGCGGGATCATGGACGGATCTCGTTCTCCAGCCGCAGCTGCTCGCCGAGGACGAGCTGCTGCGTAGCCTCCTTGCCGAAGACCGCCTGCCAGTAGTAGCTCCACGGCGGCGCCCACGCGTTGGCCAGACAGCTCCACTGTGGACCGGGCCGGTACGCCTCCACGAACGCCGGCGCGTGTGCCTCGACCGCGCGGTTGTCGTGGATGTCGATCACGTCCCGCAGCTTGCCGGTGTTCAGCGCCAGCTCCACGATCTCGCGTCCTTCGGAGTGGCCGTCCAGGCTGCCGTCCAGGTACTTCCCGACCGGGTCCCTGATGTAGAAGTAGCGGCTACGCTCGTCGATCATCGCCAGGTAGTTGTCGACGGTCTCCGCGTTCATCTCGGCGAACGAGTTGATGTTCAGACTGAGGTCGAACTCGGTGTCCGCGTAGCGCTCGTCGATCTCGTCGATCGGCGTGAACCGGATCTTCGCGAACTGCTCCTCCTCGAGCACGGAACGCAGGTATCCCGCGGACAGCTTGAGGGAGTTCGGCAGGTCGATGATGTGGTACTCCAGCACGTCCTGGTTGGACAGCATGGTGTGGCACGTGCGCCCGTACCCTGCGCCGATCTCCAGTACCCGCGCCCCGTCCAGCTCGACGTGGTTCGCGATGAACTCCAGCTCGAACACGGCCAGCAGGTAGTCCATGCAGACCGGCTCGCCGTCGTAGGTGATCGTGATCGGCTCGCCGACGCCGCGGTTGTTGATGCGCCGCAACCGTTTCCAGTTCTCGTCGGACAGGCCTGCGGCGAAGTTGTAGATCAGCGCCTTGAGGTACCGGACGCCGTTCTTCTCCGGATCCCAGAACCCGATCTTGAAGTTGATCGGCTTGGCTTTGAACGAGGAGAGTTCCGCCACCGCCTCGTCGGTCACGTGGACCTGGTCATGGCGTGCGCGCAGCAGGCTTGGGCCGTACTTGTCGTGCATTCGGCGTTCCCATCGACTTGAGGAGGCGAGTGCAACCCGGCTTACCCCCACCATCTTGCCGGCGGGGCATGACCGGAACATCTCCGTGAGTGCGCGTCAACGCCGCCGGTACGTCGAGCAGTACGGCCCCCACGGCAGCGTCTCGGAACACCGTTCGAACTCGTCGATCTCGTCGAGCGGATCGGGCTCCGGCGGCGGCGCCGGCTCCTCGCCGTGCACGTTCCGCGCGTGCTTGAGTGCCACCGCGGCGAGTACGGCCAGGCCGGTGAAGGCGACGGCACTGACGGCGCCCACCGCGTGCACACCGGACGTGAACGCGTCCCGAGCGGTGGCGAGGAGTTCGGCGCCCGCGTCGGCGGGCAGTCGCTCCGCCGCGGCGACAGCGCCGTCGATGCTCTCGCGGGCCGCTTCCGCCACGTCGGGCGGGAGCGAGCCGAGCGCACTCTCCACATTGCCCCGGTACACGGCGGTGGCCAGGGTGCCGAACACCGCGACCCCGAGGCCGAGACCCAACTCGTTGCCCGTCTGCATGATCGACGCCGCGGCGCCGGCCTTGTCCTGCGGCGCGGACCCCATGGCCAGGTGGTTGCCGAGCGCGGCCATCGGACCGGTGCCGACCATGGCGACGCAGAACGCCACGAAGATCATGGTGGGCCCGGAGGTCGCGGTGGTGAGCGTGAACGTGAGGTAGCCCAGCCCGGCGAGGAACAGCCCGCCCGCGATCAGATAGGCCGGGCGGACGTGGTTGGCCATGGCCGGGCTGACCATGTTGCCGATGATCATCAGTATCGCGGGCGGCGCCAGCAGCAGTCCGGCCACGAGCGGCGAGACGCCGGCGACGTTCTGCAGGTACAGCGTGATCACCAGGTAGGTCCCGGTGCCCACCACGCCGGCCACGAACATCACGACCAGCGCGGAACGATAGGTCCGGTTGGCGAACAACCGCAGGTCGAGCAGCGGGTGGACAAGGGCCCGCTGCCGGCGGACGAACACCAGACCCACCGCGACGCCGAACACGGTCGCCGCGGCGGGAAGCAACGACCAGCCGTCGCGCGCCAGCTCCTTGAGCCCGTACACGAACGGCAGGATCGCCGCGAGGGACAGCGCGACGCTGACCGGGTCGAGCCGGCCGGCGACCGGCGAGCGTTGCTCGGGAAGCAGCGAGGGGCCGAGCATCAGCAGGAGCAAGATCCCCGGTACGGCCACGAGGAACGCCGCGCCCCACCAGAAGTAGTGCAGCATCAGACCACCGACGACCGGTCCGAGCGTCAGTCCGCCCATGAAACAACTCAGGTAGATCGCGATGGCCCGGCTGCGCCGCTTGGGGTCGGGGAACAGACCGCTGGCCAACGCCAGAGTCGACGGCATCACCGCGGCGCCGGCGACCCCGAGCAGCGCACGGCTCGCGATGAGCGTCTCCGGGCTGGTGGAGTAGGCCGCGGCCACCGAGGCGAGGCCGAACACCGCCCCGCCGATGAGCAACAGTCTCTTCCGGCCGATCCGGTCGCCGAGGGTGCCCATCGTGACCAGGAACCCCGCGATCAGGAACCCGTAGATGTCCACGATCCACAGCTGCTCGGTCCCGCTCGGCGCCATGTCGGCGCTCAGATGCGGAACAGCCAGGTACAGAACGGAGAAGTCCATGGCGACGAGCAGGGTCGGCAACCCGAGGGTGGCGAGCGCGACCCATTCCCGCCGCCCGGCAGTCGTACCTACAAGAGTCACGGTGTGGTCCCGTCGTCGGCGACGCTCACTCGCTCAGGGCGGCCTCGATCTCCAGGTGAATGTCCACCTTGTCCCCGATGACGATCTTGCTGCCCTCGATGGGCAGTCCGAAGCTGACCCCGAACTCGCCACGCGTGATCGACGTCTTCGCGTCGAAGCCGATCCGCTGCTCGCCCTGCAGACCGGTCGGGTCCACGCCGAGGAACTCCAGCTGGAGCTCCACCGCCTTGGTCACGTCCCGGATCGTCAGATCGCCGATGAGCACCCAGGAGTCACCGTCCGCGCGGATGGTGGTGCTCGAGAACGTCATCCTCGGGGTCTCGTCGATGTCGAAGAAGTCCTTGGTGCGCAGGTGGTTGTCCCGCATCTCGTTGCCCGTGTCCACAGAGGACAGCTCGATGGTCGCCGTCACCGAGGACGTCTCCGTCGTCTCGCCGACCACGATCTCGCCCGCGAACTCGGTGAACCGGCCCCGCACCCTGCTCATCAGGTGCCGAACGGAGAAGCCGACCCAGGAGTGAACGGGATCGATCACGTACGTGCCGGCGGTCACCTCGGGCAACGCGCTCTGACCGGTGACGTTGGATACGGCCTCGCTCATGACTACTCCTCTGGACAATTGTCGCGACGGGCACGCCGATGGGCGGCTGTCAGCCTCACGTCACATCCTCTTCAGGAGGCCGGGGTTCCGCATCTCCGAGAATGCTCCGCTCGGCGTTGAGCGCTCACCAGGGCAACTCCGCCCGCAAGACGCAACCTAGAAGGTGCGTTCTCCACCCGCCGTGTTCGACCCTGGCAGGAACACAGCTGAGCAGACAGGAGATCGCGCATGGCTGGCAACAGCTGGAAGGTCGTCATGGACTTCGACGGGGTGACCGTCGGAAGCGACCTCTTTCAACTCACCACCGCCGCCACCGGGTCGACCCAGCTGGGCGCCGTGCTGAACGAACTGCAGACCGTCACCATGGACAACTACGGCCAGTACTGCGGGCTCGCCAGGGCCGCCGAGATGATCGGGGAGCGCTGGGGGCTGCTGATCATGCGGGACCTGCTGGTGAGTCCGAAGACGGTGACCCAGCTTCGGGTGGGCCTGCCGCGGATCTCGGTCGACCAGGTTTCCATGCGGCTGCGGGAGATGGAGCGCGGCGGCGTGGTGCGCAGGCTGGGGCCGGCGGGGGACGAGGCCGTCTACGAGGTCACCGAGTACGGTCGGTCGGTCGAGGACGCGCTGCTCGCGCTGAGCAGGTGGGGCGCGATGTCCCTCGGTGCCCCGCGCCCGGAGGACGTGCTCACCGAGGACGCGCTGGCGATGGCGCTGCGCTCGATGTTCCGCCCCGAGGCCGCGCGCGAGCTGACTGTCGCGTTCGAGCTGAACGTCGACGAGGCCGTGGTGAACGCGGTGGTGAACCGGGGCACCCTCACGGTCTGTCCTGGCCCCCTGCCTGGCGCCGACCTCGTCATCCACGCGGGGGTGGTGCTCAGGGAGCTGCTCGTGGGTGCGGTGAGCACCGACGACGCCATCGCCGCCGGGATGGTGACGGTGACCGGCGATGCCGAGCTGCTGCCCAGTTTCGTCGAGCTGTTCCAGCTCTCCGGCCCCGCGCCGGTACTCAACCACTGACAGGAAAGACGACGGAGCCCGCGGCGGTGGCCGCGGGCTCCGTCTTTGTTCGTCAGTTGCCAAGTGCGCTTCGGCCGATGTCGCCAAGGTCCTCGAACGAGGCCAGGTCCGGGACCTGCCAGCCGTCCAGGTCGTACTCGGCCAGGCACTTGTCGACGAGGTCCTTGTACCCGTCCAACTGCCCGTCGCCCATCTGTCCGAGCAGTAGCTCCACCCGGGTGTTCTCGTGGTTGCCGGCGTAGTTGCGTTCGTAGAGCTCGTGCCGGCCGCCGAACTCGGTGCCGACGGCGTCCCACAGCAGCTTCAGCACCTTGACCCGCTCGACCGCGTCGACGCCGTGTGAGCCGCGCAGGTACTTGTCCAGGTACGGCCGGATGTCCGAGTTCTGGAAGTCCTTGGCGCTGGAGTTCAGGTAGATCAGTCCACTCGCGACGTCCTGCAGGATGATCTCGCGGATCCGCGCGTAGCCGAGCTGGGAGAACCAGCGGTACGCCAGGCCGTAGCGTGGGTTGGGCAGCACCGCGCCGTTGCGCCACCGCACCGGGTTGCGGGCGGCCGCGTCCGAGAGCGCCCAGAACAGGTTCCGCCAGGCGAGCACCTCGCCCAGCCTCGACTGCACGCCGCGGAAGTCGCTGACACCGGTGATCTCCAGCGCCTTGGCCAGCAGGCCGGCGATGAACTCGAGCTTCACGGTGAGCCGGGTGCAGCCGTGGAAGGTGAACCGCTCGATGAACCCGGACTGCCCGCTGAACATCCCGACCTTGGCGGTGTCGCCGTAGATGAAGACGTTCTCCCAGGGGATGAGAACCTTGTCCAGCACCAGGATCGTGTCGTTCTCGTCCAGTCTGGACGACAGCGGGTAGTCGAACGGGCTGCCGGCCAGCACGGCCGTGGCCGAATAGGACTGACGGCAGATCAGCTTCATCCCGGGTGCGTTCATCGGCACGGTGGCCACGAGCGCGAACTTGCGGTCCTTGATCGGCAGTCCGTAGTGGGCGATGAAGTTGTAGTGGGTCAACGCCGACCCGGTCGCCACGACCTTCGCCCCGCTGACGATCAGCCCGTTGTCCGTCTCGCGTTCCACGTGGACGAACACGTCGGCGGCCTCTTCCGGTGGCCGGTCCCGGTCCACCGGTGGGTTCACGATCGCGTGGTTCCAGAACAGGACCTTCTCCTGCGCCTCCCGGTACCAGCGCCGTGCGTTGTCGGCGAACGGGCTGTAGAAGTCGGCGTTCGCGCCGAGCGTGCCGAGGAACGACGCCTTGTAGTCCGGGCTGCGGCCCATCCAGCCGTAGGTCATGCGTGCCCAGCGTCGAATCGCCGCCTGGTCGGCGATCAGGTCCTCGGCGGTGTGTGGCGTTGTGTAGAAGCGGTGGGTGTAGCCGGGAGGGCCGCCTGCGTCGGTGTCCGTGGTGAGCACGCTGCGGTGCTTGGGGTCGTGCAGCGCGTCGTAGAGCCGCGCGGTCATCCGCACCGGGTTGTGGAACGCGGGATGCTGCGTCAGGTCCTTGACGCGCTCACCGTAGAGGTAGATCTCGCGGTCGTCGCGCAGGCTCTCGATGTACTCGGCGCCGGTGAGCGGCCGGGTCGGTTCGGTCATGGGTCAGCTCGCCACGTCGAAGACCAGCTTGGCCAGCTCGCGGTTGGCGACGCTGGCGAGGAAGATGCTCAACCCGGCGTGACTGTGCACAGTGGACATGTCACGCCAGACCCGCTCGATGCGAGCACCCGCGCGTACCGAGCTCGACCCCGCGGTCGGGAACAGCTTCTCGGACACCGCGCTCCAGGACAGCCGAACAGCCTCGCGGCTGATCGTGGACAGTCGCAGGTCGACCTCGCGGGTGAACACCCCGGGGCCGCGCGCGGCCGCCTCCTCCCACTGCCGCACCGCGTCCGACAACGCCGCCTCGGCGGTCGCGATCCGGCCGGCCGCCTCGCCGTAGTGGAGCTGGTAGTCGGGATCCTCCGTGCGCGGGGTGATCGGCGGGAAGATCGTCTTGCGAGCACGCATCAGCTCGGCGAAGGCGTCCAGGGCCCCGGCGGCCATGCCGACGGCCAGCGCACCGAACTGGAACTGCAGTGCGCTCAACACCCCACCTCCGTAGAGGGACGTGCCGTGCAGCTCCTGTCCGACGGTGCCGTCCACGACACTCGTCTGTCCCATGTGGACGCCAGGCAGGGCGAAGTACTCGGGGATGTGCGCCTTCTCGATCGCGACGCTGTGCGAGCCGCTGCCCTTCAGACCGAGCTGCGCGCCCCAGTCGTCGAGCCGCCGCCACTGTGCGCGCGGCACGACGAACATCATCGGCGTTGGCGGTTCGCCGTCCTCGCCCGCCACCAGCGTGTGGCCGATGAAGTGGGTCGCGTACGGCGAGCCGGAGCTGTAGCCGTGGACGCCGTCGATGATCCAGCCGCCGTCCTCGGCCCGCTCGGCGAACCCGACCGGCGCGACCGTGGCCGGGCAGATGAAGTCGCCGCCGGCGAACATCTCGTCCTGTGCCGCCTCCTCGAACAGCGAGGCGGCGATGTGGGCGTGCGCCGCGCCGAACGTGTACATCCACGCCGTGGACGGGCAGCCGCGGGCGAGCGCGGACACCACCCGCAGGTACGTACCGAGGCCGAACTCGTAGCCGCCGTACCGCCGCGGCACCAGCAGCCGGTAGAGGCCCGCGCCGAGGAACTCGTTGTGCGTGTCCAGCGCGTAGTACCCGCGCTGCTCGGTCTCTGCCTGCCGGTCGACGAGGGTCGCCGCGATCCGCTCGGCGCGGGCGACCGCCTCCTCCGGCGTCAGCCCCGGCTCCGGCGGGGACGGGTAGCCGTTCGCTGGCGCACTCCTGGCGGCTGTCATGTCCTGGTCATCCCTTCGGAGAACGTGGGGATCAGCCCTGAGCATCACACCGCCGTCCTGGCCTGGACATCCTTGTGAATGCGGTGTTCTCCCCTCGGTCCACACGTGACATAACGGCGATTTCTTCAATCGTGCGGCCTGCCCCGGTGGCTCTTGCCAAGCTTCGAGCCGCGAAATTACGGTGTTATATAACAACGAAATGCCAACCGGGGAGGCCCTCCTTGAGCACCGAGTTACTCGTCGCCGCGCTCCGCCGCCACGCCGAGACCACACCCGACGCGCCAGCACTGGAGCACGGCGACGAGACCATCACCTACGGCCAGCTGTTCCGCAGGGCGACCGGGTTCGCCGGGGCACTGGCCGGCAACCCGGACTCCCTGATCGGCCTGCTGGCGCCGAAGACGCCGGACGGGATCGCACTCGTTCTCGGCAGCCTGCTCGCCGGCCGCCCGTTCCTCCTGCCCTCCCTCACGCTCGCCGAGCGCACCCGCACCGAGCTGTTCCGTGCGGCCGGTTGCGCCGCGGTCGTGTCGCCGGACGACTTTCCCGCCACCACCGACGTTTCCTGGCAGCCGACCGAGTTCGCGCCTCGACCGGACGCGCGCACCTTCCACCTGACCACCTCCGGTTCGACCGGGACGCCGAAGGTCGTGCCGTTGACCGAGGGCGCCGTCGACCGGTTCACCGACTGGGCCGGCACGCGGTTCGGCCTCGGCCCGGACAGCACGGTCCTGAACTACAGCCCACTCAACTTCGACCTGTGCCTGCTGGACATCTGGGCGACGCTCAAGCACGGCGGCCGCGTCGTCCTGGTCGACCCCGAGCGCGCGACCAACGCCCGTTACCTCGCCGGCCTGCTGCGCCGGCACCGGGTCACCGTGATGCAGTCGGTGCCGATGGCGTTCCAGCTACTGGCGGACGCGGGTGAGTTCCCGGACCTGCGGCACGTGATCGTCACCGGCGACACGCTGCACGAGCGCACGCTTGCCGCGCTGCCCGCCATGTTCCCCTCGGCGGAGCTGTACAACCTGTACGGCTGCACCGAGACCAACGACAGCATGCTCCACCGGCTCGACCGGGACGCGTTGCCTGCCGGCCCGATCCCGCTCGGCGAGCCGCTCGCCGGGGTGACGGTGATCGTCGTCGACGACACCGGGGCCGTGGTGACGGGCGACGGGGTAGGCGAGCTGTACGTCAGCACCCCGTTCCAGACCACCGGATACCTGGACGAGAAGCTCAACCCCGGCCGGTTCGTGCCGCACCCGACCGGTGCCGACGACCGGACGTACTACCGCTCCGGCGACCTCGTGCGGGTCGCGCCGGACGGCGGGATCACCCTCGTCGGCCGCACCGACTTCCAGGTGAAGGTGCGCGGCGTGCGCACCAACCTCGGCGAGATCGAGCGCGTCCTCGCCGAGCACGAGGACATCACCGAGACTGTCACGATCGCCGTCCCGGACCCGGTCGCCGGCAACCGGCTACACGCGATCTCCCGCCGCCGCGACGGCTCCCGTCTCACCGGTCTGGAACTACGGCAGTACCTGGCCGACCGCCTGCCCCGCACCGCCATTCCGTCCACCCTCCAGATCATCGACGACGCCCTGCCAAGGACGTCCACCGGAAAGCCGGACCGCCAGCTCCTTCGCAGCCGCCTCTCCTGAATCCCTGAAGTGCCCATGGAGCGCGACTTGTTTTCCATCGGTGCTGTAGCCAGCTTGGGCTTACTGAAGGTGATCGCAGTCCGTCCCGCGAATCTCTGAAAAGGACATTCCACATGAGCAACATCGACGTCATCACCGCTTTCGTGGTCGAGGAGTTCCTGCCCGGCAGCGCCCCGGCCGACCTCCCCGCCGACTACGACCTACTGGCTACCGGAGTCGTGGACAGCCTGGGCTTACTGAAGGTCATCGCGTGGCTGGAGGACCGCTTCGAGCTGGCCATCGACGACCTCGAGCTGGAGCCGGACAGCTTCCGCAGCGTGTCGGCGATCGACGCGTTCGTCACCCGCGCCGGCCAGCCCGCGGGGATCAACTGACATGAGCGCCATCGTCACCGCGGCCGTCCGCGGTGAGACGTTGACCGCCGCGTCCTGGCACGAGTTCTGGGACGCCCTCGCCGACCGGCGGGTGGACCGCGCGGAGGCGGCAGCTCTCTTCGCCGCGCTGTCGGCGAGGACGCTGGAGGCGGGCACCGCGGCCGGCTTCCTCTCCTCGCTGGCCGAGCGGCGGGCGACGCCGCCGGTCCGGCTGCCGTCGGCGGTGAACATCGTCGGCACCGGCGGTGGCCCCGCGACGGTGAACATCTCCACCGCGGCGGCCATCGTGGCCGCCGCGGCGGGGGTGAAGGTGCTGAAGACGGGTTCCCGGGCCGGTTCCGGCACTGTCGGCTCGATCGACATCCTGGAGAAGCTGGGCATTCCGCTGGCCCGCTCGGCAGAGGAGGCCGTGGCGCAGCTCGACCGGACCGGCATCACGTTCGCCGGCCAGTTCGTGTACCCGAGCGAGCTGCCCAGGCTGGCCAGAACGGTCGTGCCGCTCGGCCTGCGTGCCATCGGCGGGTTCGTCAACACACTCGGCCCGTTCCTGGCGAACGTGTCGACGGGCGCGCAGCTCACCGGGATCTCCGACCCGGCGGCGCTTCCCGCCTTCCGTGAGCTCGCCTCGGCCACACCGGACACCCGGATCTGGCTGTGCCACAACGATCTTGGTGCCGACGAGCTGCTCAGCCTCACCACCAGCCACGTGCACGACAACCGCCTCGGTGAGTTCACGGTCGACCCGGACGCGCTCGGGCTCGGCGGCGGCGAGCTCGCCGACCTGGGCAGGCCCGCCGGCGACGACCACGCCGCCGGGTTCCTGGCGCTGCTCGCGGGACAGGCACCCGCGGCGGCCGTCGCCACGGTCTGCCTCAACGCGGCGGCGCTCGCGGTGCTCGGTGGCGTCGCTCCCGGCTTCGCCGAGGGCGTGCGCGCGGCGCGGGTCGCGATCGAGGACGGTGCCGCGCTGGACCTCGCGAAGCGGTTGGCCGCCCGGACACCGCTGCCAACGGGAGGCCGTCATGGCTGACGGCTTCTTCACCGGCAGCGCGCCGGGACTCGCGGTGTTCCTCAACGCCGGTGACCCGCCCCTACCCGTTCTGCGGGACGTGGTGCTGGCGCTGGACGAACAGCGGGTGGACTGTTTGGAACTGGCGGTTCCTTTTCCGAACTCCTTCACCGACGGCCCGGTGGTCCGCCGGTCCGCCACCCGCGCACTCGAGGCCGGTGTGGACCTGGACAGCACACTGCGGTTCGTCGGGGACGTCGCGGGGGAGCTGCGGCACATGAAGATCGCACTGCTCGCCGACTGGAGCCACACCGTGAAACCACGGTCGCTCAACTGGTTCCTCGACCGCGTCGCGGCCGAACCGGTGGACGGCCTGCTGCTGCACGGACTTCCGCCGCTGCTGCGCGACGAGTACCACGACGCCGCCGCCGAGCACGCTGTGCCCATTGTCACCACCTGCTATCCCAACTCGGCAACGGAAGTGGTTGCCGAGGCGGCGGACCGGGCCGGAGCCTACGTGTACCTGGTCGCCCGGTACGGCCGCAGCGGCACCCGGTCCGACCAGGACTTCACCGAGCTGCGCGGCACCGTCGACGCGCTGCGCCAGACGGCGACCGCGCCGATCGCGGTGGGGTTCGGCGTGCGTGACCGCGGCGACGTCGCCGCGATCGGCGAGCTCGGGGCGGACGCCGCCGTCGTCGGCAGCGCCGCGGTGTCCGCGGTCGAGCACGCGCTGAACGAGCAGTCCGACCCGGTGGCCGCACTGTCCACCTTCGTCACAAACCTGATCAGACCTGAGGAGTAGCACGATGTTCGTCCGGCACATCTCGGAGGTTCCCTCGATCGACTGGGGCAACGGCGTGAGCCGCCGGTTCCTGCTCCAGTCCGACGGGATGAACTACACCGTCACCGACACCATCGTCCTCGCCGGCACCAAGTCCCGCTTGGAATACCGCAACCACCTGGAGTCCTGCTACTGCATCGAGGGCAGTGGCGAGGTCGTCGACATGGCAGGCAACTCGTACCCGCTGACCCCGGGCACGCTCTACGCACTCGACGACCACGACCCGCACTTCCTGATCGCCTCGCCGCACGAGGACCTGCGATTAGTCTGCGTGTTCAGCCCGGCACTCCGGGGTGACGAGGTCCATTCCCTCGACGCCGCAGAGTTCTCCAGCTACTGAAGGACAGCACGATCGCGTAAGAACCGCGTCCGGAAACATGCCAGCATGGGGCACCGGACTAGCGGAGAGAATCATGCAAAACTGGGGCCCAGAACAACGACGATTACGTGAGGCGTTGGCCGCGTGGTCGGACAAGCTGAGTGCCGACCACGTAGCCGCCGACGCCGCCGGCACGTTTCCTTACGACAAATGGAAGCTGATCCAGCAGACGGACCTGCTCCGGATCCCGTTCGACGAGTCGTGGGGTGGGCTCGGTCAGGACCTGCTCACCACCATGTACCTGTTGGAGGGTCTCGGCAACGTGTGCCGGGACGGTGGACTCAACTTCTCCGTGTCCACACACATCGTGAGCACGGGCATTCCCGTCCAGCGCTTCGGCAACGAGGCGCTGAGGGCACGGTTCCTGCCGGCCATCTGCGACGGTGACCGGATCGGCGCGCACGCGATCACCGAGCCGGGATCCGGTTCCGACGCGCTGGCCATGCGTACCACCGCACGCAGGGACGGCGACCACTACGTGCTCAACGGCAGCAAGACGTTCGTCAGCAACGGCGCCGTCGCCGACGTCTTCGTGGTCTACGCACGCACCCACCCCGACGGCGGGCCACTGGGGATCACCCCGTTCGTTGTGGAGCGCGAGACACCGGGTTTCGCCGTGGGCAACCCGATTCCGAAGATGGGGCTGCGCACGTCGCCGCTCACCGAGCTGTTCTTCGACGACTGCCGGGTGCCCGCCGAGCACGTCGTCGGCCGGCCCGGCGGTGGCTTCCTCGTCCTGGACCACGTGATGAAGTGGGAGATCCTCTGCTCGTTCGTGATCAACCTGGGCGAGATGGAGCACCGTCTCGAACAGGTCATCGCCTACGCGAAGGAGCGGTCCGCGTTCGGGTCGCCGATCGGGTCGTTCCAGGCCGTCTCGCACAAGATCGCGGACATGAAGATCGGCGTGGAGACCACGCGGAAATGGCTCTACGACACGGCGGCGAAGTTCGCGGCCGGTGAGAACATCACCACCGACCTCGCGATCACCAAGCTCGTCGCCAGCGAGCAGAACATGGCCTCCGCGATGGCCGCGGTGCAGATCCTCGGCGGCAACGGCTACATGGCCGAGTACGGCGTGGAGAAGGACCTGCGCAACGCCGTGGCCGGCACCATCTACTCGGGCACGTCGGAGATCCAGCGCAACCGGATCGCCAGCGCTCTCGGACTCGGCGGGAGCAGGGCGGCATGACGGTGACCGACGCGCAGTTGCGCGTGACCGAGTTCCTCGACCACGACTCGGCCGAGGTCGCCGAGTTCGTGCACCGGTGGCTCCCGGCGGACGCGAACGACCCGATCTCGCGGGCCGTCGCGCTGTACAAGGCGGTCCGCGACCGCGTCAACTACGAGGTCTTCGGCGCCGACCTGTCCCGTGCGGGACTGCGAGCCAGCCAGGTGATCACCCGGGGCACGGGCATGTGCCTGCACAAGTCGGTGCTCTACGCGGCGACCCTGCGCGCGGTCGGTGTGCCCAGCAAGCTGCTGCTGACCGACGTGCGCAACCACCTCGCCTCGCCACGGCTGCTGGAGCTGGTCGGCGGCGAAGTGTTCACCTTCCACGGCCTCACGGTCGTCCACAACGGACAGCGCTGGGTCCGCGCGACGCCGGTGTTCAACCGGACACTGTGCCGGTTGTACGGCATCGCGCCACTGGACTTCGACGGAGAGCACGACAGCCTCCACCACCCGTACGACCTCAAGGGTCGCAAGCACATGGAGTTCCTCACCGAACACGGGGAGTTCGACGACTTCCCCTACGACCTGGTGCTGACCGGGCTCCGGGCCGCCCACCCCGCGTTGTTCGCGAGCCCGACGAGGTTCGTCGCCGGCACGCTCGTCGCCGACGCCGACCGTAACCAGACCAGCCAAGGAGACGCAGCATGACCGGCCAGATCAAGTTCCAGCTCACCGAGCGGGACCTACCGACTACCTGGTACAACATCGCGGCCGACTTACCCGGACTCGACCCGCTCCTGCACCCGGGGACCGGCGCGCCGATCACCGTCGACGACCTGGCCCCGATCATGCCGGAGGAGTTGGCGCGCCAGGAGCTGAGCACGGAGCGCGAGGTCGAGATCCCCGAGCAGGTGCGCCAGCTGTACGCGCAGTGGCGGCCCTCCCCGCTGTTCCGCGCCCGCCGGCTGGAGCAGGCGCTGGACACCCCGGCGCGGATCTACTACAAGTACGAGGGCGTCAGCCCCGCGGGCAGCCACAAGCCGAACACCGCCATCCCGCAGGTGTTCTACAACAAGGAAGCCGGCATCACCCGGCTGGTGACCGAGACCGGCGCCGGCCAGTGGGGTTCGGCGCTGTCCTTCGCCGGCGCGTTGCTCGGGCTGGACGTGACCGTCTACATGGTCAAGGTCAGCTTCCACCAGAAGCCCTACCGCCGGCTGCTGATGGAGACCTACGGCGCGCGCTGTGTGCCGTCCCCCAGTACGGAAACCGCTGCGGGCCGCGCGATCCTGGCCGACGACCCGGACTGCACCGGCAGCCTCGGCATCGCCACGTCCGAGGCGGTCGAGCTGGCGGCGAACGACCCGCTCACCAACTACGCGGGCGGCAGCGTGCTCAACCACGTGCTGCTGCACCAGTCGGTGATCGGCAAGGAGGCGCTGCGGCAGCTGGAACTCGCCGACGACCAGGCCGACGTGGTCATCGGCTGTGCCGGCGGCGGCAGCAACCTCGGTGGGCTCAGCTTCCCGTTCATCGGCGAGAAGCTGGCCGGGCGGTCCGACGTGCGCGTGATCGCGGCGGAGCCCGCCGCGTGCCCGACCCTGACCCAGGGCAAGTTCGCCTACGACTTCGGCGACACGGCCGGGCTGACCCCGTTGCTGCGCATGCACACGCTCGGCCACGGGTTCGTGCCGCCCGCCTTCCACGCCGGCGGTCTGCGGTACCACGGGATGGCGCCACTGGTCAGCGGCGCGGTCGAGCAGGGCTACATCGAGCCGGTCGCGATCAGCCAGACCGACTGCTTCGCCGCGGGTCTGACCTTCGCGAAGTCCGAGGGCATCGTGCCCGCTCCTGAGTCGACGCACGCCATCTCCGCGGCCATCACGGAGGCGTTGCGCTGCAAGGAGGAGGGCCGCGGCGAGACCATCGTCTTCGGACTGTCCGGGCACGGGCACTTCGACCTCTCGGCGTACCAGGCCTACCTGACCGGCGACCTGCGGGACGAGCCGTACGACTCCGTCGGGGTGGCGGCCGCGCTGAACGATCTACCCGTTGTGCCTGATGCCTGATCTGACGCCGTTCGAGACGCCGCTGGGCGCCACGCTCCTCAAGGTGTGTGGCGCTACCAGCGGCGTCGACGTGTCCGCGCTCGCCGACGGGGGCGCCGACCTGATCGGCTTGTGGCACGGCGTTTCCGGTGGGCACGCCGACCTCGACCGCGCACGGCTCACGGAGCTCGCCGCGGCGGCCGTGGCGCGGGGCCGGACACCGGTTCTCGTCACGTTCACCGGTGACCCGGCCGCGGTGGCCGACGCGTTGACCGAGTCCGGGATCGGCGTCGTACAGCTGCACGGCTACCAGGCGCCGCCGGTCGTGCGTGCGATCAAGGCCACCGGCGCGACCGTGGTCAAGGTGTTGCATGTGGACGGTGCGGTGTCGCACGAGCAGCGGCTGTTGCGGTCCTACCGGCGGGCAGGCGTGGACGTGTTCCTGCTGGACGCGGTCGGTGCGGACGGCGGCGTCGGCAGCACCGGCCGCGAGATCGACCCGGCGGTGGCGCTTTCGGTCGCGGAAGCGGCGGACGCGCCGTTCCTGCTCGCCGGCGGCATCTCCGCCACCAACGCGGCACGGTTCGCCGCGGTCCGGGCACATCCCCAGTTCCTCGGCATCGACGTGGACTCCGCGGCCCGCGACGCGAACGGCCACCTCGCTGTGACCCGGGTTGCCGCGATCCGTCAGGCATGGCACGAAGCGGGCGAGGAGGCGGCGTGAGTAAGTTCGCCTCCGCTTTGGAGAGTGCGACCGTGCCGGTCATCGGGGAGATCAAGCTGCGGTCCTCCGCCGGTGTGGCGCTTCTTGGTGATCGTGCTGTCGAGGACGTGTTGGACGCGTACGCCGACAACGGGATCGGCTGCGTGTCCGTCGTGACCGGACGGTGGTTCGGGGGCACCGCCGACCTGCTGCCACGGGTCACCGCGCACACCACGCTTCCCGTGTTGCAGAAGGACTTCCTGACCCGCAAGGCGCAGCTGCGGACCGCGGCCGACCACGGCGCGTCCGCGGTGCTGCTGACCGCGGGCCTGCTGCCGGCGGACGTGCTGAACCGGCTGGTCGACTCGGTACTGGCACTCGGTCTCACGCCGTTCGTGGAGATCGTGGACGAACAGGAGCTTGCCGCGCTGCGCCGCCCTGAGCAGTGCGTGGTCGCGGTGAACAACAAGGACATCGCCACCCGCGAACGCGGCGATGGCGACCTGAACCGCAGTGTGCGGCTTCTGGCGGCACTGCGTGCGGCCAACGTCCTGTGTGCGGTCAGCGCGAGCGGGATCACCAGCCCGGCCGACGGCGCCCGCCTGATCGAGGCGGGTTACACCGGGCTGCTCGTCGGGACCGGGCTGCTCTCCTCGGCCAGCCCCGGCGCGTGGCTGGCCGAGCTTCGGGAGTGTCTGCGGTGACCGGCAACCCGGCGAACTCGCTCCGCGCCGCGCTGGCCGCGCTGTGCGAGGGCGACCGCGCCGAGCACGACGTGCCCGCAGACGGCATCATCGCGCACTTCGCCGCCCAGTACGCCGGCATCCCGGCGAACTCCTTCGCGCGCGAGGAAAAGGTGGTGACGTACCGGACCGGCGGCGCGGCGATGCCGGTGCTCCTCGGGGCGTACGGCAGTGAGCCGCGGGTGCGGTCGTGGCTGCCCGGGCTGCCGGCGCACGCCAGCCCCGTCGCCGTCGCCGACCTGCTCGCCGCGGCACGGCCGCCACATCGGGTCGAGCGCCCGCATTGTCAGGAGCTGGTCGCGTCCGAAGTGGACGTGACGGCGCTGCCAGCGCTGCTTGCCACCCCCCGGGACGCGGGCCGGTACCTGACGCTGGGGGTGGTGTACGCACGGGATCCGGACACCGGCGCCGTCGCGCTGTCCACACATCGCATGCTGATCGTCGGCAAGGACCGGCTCGCGATCTGGATGCTGCCGAGCCGTCGCCTGCGCGCGCTGCACGACCGTGCGGTGTCCACAGGGGAGCGACTGCCGGTTTCGGTGAACATCGGCGCGCCGCCCGCCGCGGTCGTCGCCGCCGCGTTGACCGCGGACCTGCTCGCGCCGACGGCGGACAAGCTGGCCGTGGCCGGCGCGCTGGCGGGGGAGTCGATCGCGCTGGCGGGTGCGGTCAGCCAGGACACCGACGTGCTGGCCGAGTCGGAGATCGTGCTCGAGGGCCATCTCGACGACCAGGTCACGGCGGAGTCGGTGGACGGCGTGCCGGACGTGTCGATGCCGGAGTTCCTCGGCTACGACGGCGACGCCCGCGACACGGTCCCTGTGCTCACGGTGACCGCGGTGACCACGCGGCGGGATCCGGTCTACCAGGCGGTGATCGGCCCCGGCCGGGAGCAGTCGGTGATCCTGGGCCTCGCCGGCGCGCTGTCGGTCGCCATGGGTGACGACCTCGGCATCGTGCACGACGTCCACCTCTCGCCGGCCGGTGGTGGCATGCTCACCCTGTTCCTGGCCGTGCGCAAGCGATCCGTGCGCGACGAGGATCTCGCGCCGCTCGCGCGACGGATCTTCGACCGGCACCCGTTCGTCAAGCTGATCGTCTGCGTCGACGACGACGTGGACGTGCGGTGCGCGGAGGACGTCTGGTGGGCGGTCACCACGCGCTGCAACCTCGGCGGCGCCGTCACGTTCACCGGATACCGGCCGCTCGCCATGGACCCATCCCAGACCGCGGCCTGGGCGGGTGCCCGCGGGTTGCCGGCCGGCGACGGGCAGCGGACGCTGATCGACGCCACGGTGCCGTTCGCGTTGCGTGACACCGTGCGGCGCAGCTTCGCCATGCCGGCGAAGGGAGCCGCCTGATGAGAGTCGTCGTGGGTATCACCGGAGCGAGCGGGTCGATCATCGGTATCCGACTGCTTGCGGCGCTCGGTGCGCTCGGGGTGAGCACGCACCTTGTGCTGTCCCGCTGGGGCCGGGCGACGCTGGAGATGGAGACCGAGTACTCGGCGCGCGAGGTGTGTGACCTCGCCGACCACGTGCACGCGCCAGGTGACGCGAGTGCCGTGATCGCCAGCGGGTCGTTCCGCACGGACGGCATGGTCATCGCACCGTGCAGCATGAAGACACTCGCCGGGATCCACAGTGGATACGGCGAGGGCCTGATCCCGCGCGCGGCCGACGTGACACTGAAGGAACGCCGCAAGCTCGTGCTGATCCCGAGGGAACTGCCGTTGTCGGAAGTCCACCTGCGGAACATGCTCGGCCTGTCACGGCTCGGCGCGGTGATCGTCCCGCCGGTGCCGGCGTTCTACCTGAAACCCGACTCCGTCGACGACGTCGTCGACCACGTCGTCAGCCGGGTCCTCGACCAGTTCGGACTCGAGCTGCCGGACACGCCGAGGTGGACGGGACGGATGAAAGCGCACGGAAACGGAACATCGCCATGAACCTCAGCATCCCGCCGACCGCGACGCTCCTGCTGTTCGCCGGCACGGCGTTCCTGCTCGTGATCGTGCCAGGACCGAACATGTTCTTCATCCTGAGCAAGGGGATCAGCTACGGTCGCCGTGCGGCGTTCGCGTCCGCTTTCGGGGTCGAGCTTGGCACGCTCGTGCACGTCTTCGGCACGGTGATCGGCATCTCCGCGTTGATCGCCGCGTCGCCGGTGGCGTTCAACGTCCTGAAGTACGCCGGCGCGGCGTACCTCGTGTACCTCGCCTACCGGGCGTCCCGTGCCCCGAAAAGCCAGTTGGCGCAGGTGGTGCCCGACCAGTCACTGCTGCGCACACTGGGCAGCGCCGCGCTGGTGAACGTGCTGAACCCGAAGGTGGCGCTGTTCTTCCTCGCACTGTTCCCACAGTTCATCGACCCGGACCGGAGCTCGGTGCCCAGCCAGACACTGATCCTGGGCCTCGTGTTCTTCGTCATCGCGCTGGCGCTGGACCTGCTGTACGCGCTCGGCTCCGTGGCGGTCGGTCGGTGGTTGGACCGCAACCCGAAGTTCCAGTTCTGGCAGCGCCTGGTGTCCAGCATCACCTTGCTGGGGCTGGGGGTGTTCGCCGCACTGGCCTGAGTCTCGTGGAGGTGCTCGCTCACCACGTTCGTCTGGTTCGGACCGGGCCGAAAGATCCGGTCGTGCCTTCTTCGACCCTGACGAAGAAGGTTCGGATTCCTCTCAACGGAAGGATGCACAGTTCATGACTGCGACCCTGCACACCACCGAGTCACCCACTACGTCGACGGACTCGCCGGTCACCGGAAAGGTGCCGGCCGCTGTTCTCGGCGTGACTCGCGTGGTGGTGTCGTTCCTGTTCATCTGTCACGGTTTGGTGGGTTTGTGGGGCGCCTTCGGTGGCGTCGACGGCCTGGGCGGCACAGTCGCCGCGTTCTCCTGGCCGGACTGGTGGGGCTCGATGATCCACCTGGTCGCCGGCGCCTTCGTGCTGGTCGGCCTGTTCACCCGGCCAGCGGCACTGCTGTGCTCTGGCGCGATGGCCTACGCCTACTTCACCGTCCACCAGCCGATCGCGCTGTTCCCCATCCCGAACGGCGGCGAGCCGGCCGCGCTGTTCAGCTGGATCTTCCTGCTGATCGGCACCCTCGGGTCGGGCGCGTTCGCCGTCGACACCCTGCGGCGCCGTCGCCGCTGAACTCCCCTCCCACAAGAGAAGCAGGCCGGGTGACCACGTCACCCGGCCTGCTTCTTTGCGTGCTATGTCGAGAGTTCAGCGGGGGTCCAACAGTTGGCGAGGATGCGGCGAGGGGCGAACAACCATCAGGCGAGCACGGGAGAAGTCGCGCACTAGAGGCGATATGCCCAACACTAGTAATCGTCACCCCGAGTGGTGACGCGAGAAATCGCAAACAACCAGGAGGTAATTGCATGATCTCGACGGTGGAGACCACCAGCATCCGCGCGGTGACCCACAACCGGGCTGTCACGCACAACCGCGCCGTGACGCACAACCGCGCGGTTACGCACAACCGCGCGGTCGCGAAGTAAACCTGACTGACAGAGCAGGTACACGCCACGGTCTTGGGCTGGCCCCCAAGGCCGTGGCCTTTTAATACCGCAATCCTATTCGACGAGGGGCTGAAATGCCAGCAGAAGACGTGAACCTGGAGCTCGTGGACGTCGAACTCTACGACCTCGAACGGGATCTGTGCCTCCTCGTCACCCCGAACGGTGGGCAGTTCTACATTTCCGCGCCGACCACCGAGTTCCGGGCGTGGGCCGCGCGCTGCGACGGGACCCGGACCCGGGCCGAGCTTCTGGTGGACATGGCGCCCGAGTACGCCGAGGTGGTCGACGTCCTCGCGCAGGACGGTTGTCTGCGTCCCGTCTCGGGAACGCGGGACGCCGGCACCACCGTGCTCACCACCGGCTCGCCGGACCTCACCGCCGCGCTGGCACACGCGCTGAGCGGCTACGCCCGTGTCGCGCCAGCGCCCGCGGATCTCTCCGATGTGGACGTCCGCGACACCGTGCTCGTCGCGGCGTTCGACCACCCCGCCTACGCCCAGCTCACCCGCATCGGCGAGGAGTGCGCCCGGTTCGGCCTGCGCTGGCTGCCGTTGCGTCGCGAACGCGGCAGGGCGATCCTCGGGCCGGCGATCACGCCCGGCGTCACGGTCGACTTCGCCGACGTCGTGGACCGCAGGCGGTCCGCCGCGCAGGACCCCCGGATCGTCGACGCGATCATGGCCGCACCGGAGGAGCACAGCCCCGGTTTCCGCGGCGGCGACGCTCGCTGGGTGGCCGCGCAGCTCGGCGTCCACCTCGAACGCTGGATCGCTGGCGAGCCCCTGCCCGAGGTCGAGCTGGACCCCGGCTCGCTCACCCAGCTCCGCCGGACCGTGCTGCCGGTGCCAACCCGCCCCCGGCCCGTGGTCCGCGGTGACGCCGAGGCGAACCTGCTGGTCGACGACCAGGTCGGCGTGGTCACCGGCGTGCACGAACTGGCCCCGATTCCTGGTATGCCGGCTCGGCTGCGGGTGTGTGCGGTCGACGTGGCCGACATGCGGCGCGTCGCCGACTGGCCCAACGACCGCCAGGCCTTCGGCACCTCGTGGTCCGACTTCGACCCGGCCCGCCGCAGCGCCGTCGGCGAGGCGGTGGAGCGGTACTGCGGCAGCTGGTTGCCCAAGGACCGGCTCCGGCACGGCAGCTACGCCGAGCTGAGTCGCGCGGGCGTGCCCGTGCTCGACCCCCGCCGGCTGCACCTGTTCTCGGCGCGGCAGTACCAGTCGGACGGCTTCCCGTTCGCGCCGCTCACCGTGGACGCGGAGTGCGCGTGGGTCGAGGGCCGCTCCTGGACGACCGGCGAGCCAGTCTGGGTGCCCGCTTTCCTTGCCTCCCACGGGGAGTACGACCCCGTCCGCTACTCCGACCCGCTGGTGGCCGGTGTGGCCGCCGGCGTGGACACCGAGCACGCCATCACCTCAGGGCTGGAGGAGGTGATCGAGCGCGACACCACGATGCTGTGGTGGGCGAACGCCGCCCGCCTTCCGCGACTGCCGTTGCCAGACGGGATCCGCGCGTTGATCGCCGACAGCCTCGACACCTACGAGGTCACGCTGATTCACCTGGACAACGAGTTCGGTGTCCCGGTCGTCGCCGCGACGGTGCGCGACCGCGAGACCGGGTGGCTGACCGTCGGCTTCGCCACCCGGCCCAACGCCATGGCCGCGGCGGAGAAGGCGCTCGCCGAGGGGTTCACACTGCACCACACCTGCCACTACCTGGACAACGAGCAGGAGCTGGCCAGCGGACAGGCGGACCTGCCGCACCTGGGCAACCTCAAGCCGTACCGGGCCGACCGGCGCTATCTCGACTCGTACCGCGACGACTTCGCCGATGTCCGCGACCTGCTGTGCCAGCAGCAGATCTACCTGGACCCGAGGGCCGGGGAGAGAGTCGCGCCGCTGGTGCGTGACCTGCCCACCCGCTCATGGGACGGCCTCCCGGACCTCGGTGAGCGAAAGCTGGCCACGTACCTGGCCCGCGTCGAGGCCCGCGGCTTCGAGGTGATCACGGTCGACATGACCACCTGTGACGTCGAGGCCGCCGGGCTCAGCGCGGTCCACACGCTCGTGCCGGGACTGGTGTCGAACTTTCCCGCCGGGCTGCCGTTCTGGGGGAACGGCCGGATCAGCCGCGCCGCGGTGGAACTCGGCTGGCGAACGGAACCGTTGGCCGAGAACGAGTTCAACGTCTTCCCGCTGCCCCACGCCTGAGGGACATGATGGCTCTCATCGACGCGCTCGCCCTCCCCAACACCCGGGGGCGCGTGCCCCTGATCGTCGCGCAGGCCGTCGACGCACTGGGCACCGGGCTCTTCCTGCCGTTCGCGGTCGTGTACTTCCACGCCGCCAAGGGAATTCCACTGACCACCGTCGGCGCGATCCTGTCGGTCGCCGCGCTGCTCTCCCTGCCCGCCGGCCCGCTGACAGGCCAACTGGTCGACCGGTTCGGGCCGCGGCGAGTGGTGATCGCGAGCCTGCTGATCCGAGTGCTGACCTTCGGCGGCTACGTGTTCGCCGACGTGCCATGGCAGTTGGTCGTGCTGGTCACGATCACACTGTGGGGTGAGAGCATGTTCTGGCCGGGGGCCGCCGCGCTGGTGGCCCAGGTCGCCGACGACGGGCAGCGGGTGCGTTGGTACGCGATGGAGCGGGCACTGCGCAATGTCGGCATCGGTGTCGGCGGCCTCGTCGGCAGCGTGCTGGTCACCTGGGGCGGCACCGGCGGATACACCGCGGTCGTGCTGCTCAACGCGATCTCGTTCCTCGCCGCGGCCGGGCTCTTCGCGTCGTGGCGTTCGGGCGAGCCACCACGACGGGCCGACGGGCGACCGCGAGAACGCGGTGGGTATCGGGAGGTGCTCTCCGACCGCGCGTTCCTCGGTGTGCTGACGACGGTGTGCGTGTTCGCGCTGTGCGACCTCGCGTTGACCGTCCTCATGAGCGCCTACGTGATCGAGGCACGCGGGTTGCCAGCGTGGCAGCCCGGGGTGCTGTTCGCGATCAACACCGCACTGGTGGTGCTGGCACAGACCGCGGTGGCCGGGATGATCGAACGGCACCGCAGGACCAGGGTGCTCCAACTGGCCGCCGGCATCTGGGTGGTGTCGTTCGCGTTGTTCGCGATGGTGCCGTCGGGGGACGCTGGGATGGCGTTGGGCCTGCTCGCGCTGGGCATGGTCGTCTTCACCGTCGCGGAACTGCTCCAGGCGCCGACGAGCAGCGCGCTGACGGTGGCGATCGCGGCCGAGCACCTGCGGGGCCGCTATCTCGGGTTGGAGGAGCTGATGTGGAGCGTGGCCAGGGTCATGGCGCCCGCGGGCTTCACCTGGCTGCTGGCGAAGGGACCAGTCCTGCCGTGGCTCGCGCTCAGCGCGTGCTGTCTCGGCGCGGTCCTCGTGTTGCGCAGGCTGGAACGGGTGCTCCCCGGGCACGCGCGGCGGGAGACCGCCGGTGTATGAGCGCGCCGCCGGTGTCCCCGACGTCGCGGAGTTCCGCGAGGTCTACCACCGGGTCTACCGGGAACCGCCGTACCACGAGGACGCGGCGGCAGCGGCCGGGTTCGCCCGGCAGCTGGCCGAGCACGCCGCGCTCCCCGGGTTCTGCGTGACCGGCGTCCGCGACTGCGGTGCGCTCGGCGGGTTCGCCTACGGGGTGCGCCGCGACGACGGGTGGTGGCACCCGAGAGCCGCCACGCCCGCGCCCGCGGACGTGTGCTGGCCGCTGTTCTACGTCTACGAGCTCGCGGTCGTCCCGGAGCTGCGGGGCCAGGGGCACGGCCGAGGACTGCTGGACGAGCTGCTGGCCGACCGCACCGAACGGTGCGCGGTGCTCGCGGCGTCGACCAAGGCGCCGGCACGCGAGCTGTACCGCCGGTGGGGATGGGTGAAGGTCGGCGAACTGACCGGACCGCCGGACGGCGTGGACCTGCTCGCCCGCCCACTGTCCTAACCCGCAAGGCGGGAGATGCGTTCTGGCGTTCGCGAGCGCAACCTCGAAATGGCACTACCGGCGCCCGTTCCTTTTGCTTGGAGGATATCTTGGCCACCACGATCCCGACGCGCGAACACATCGCGCGCAAGGCGTCGGATTTGATCCCGCTCCTGCGAAAGCACGCGTCCTGGGCGGAGGAGAACCGGCGGCTGCACGACGAGACGATCGAGGCGCTGGCCGACGCCGGCGTGTTCAAGTTGCGGCGGCCCAAGCACTTCGGCGGCTACGAGGTGGACAGCAACACGCTGGTCGACGTCGGTACGGCGCTCGGCCAGGGATGTGGCTCCACCTCGTGGGTGGCGTCGGTGTACTGGATCCCGACCTGGATGGCCTGCCAGTTCCCCGACGAGGTGCAGGACGAGGTCTTCTCGACGCCGGACGTCCGCGTGTGCGGGACGCTGAGCCCGTCTGGGATGGCCACTCCCGTCGACGGCGGTGTCGTCGTGAACGGCAAGTGGGGCTTCATCAGCGGCGCCCACCACGCGCACTGGCAGGAGATCATCGCGATCCTCGTCCCGCCGGACGGTGAGCCGTACCCGATCATGGCGCTGGTGCCGATGTCGGACCTGCTGGTCGTGGACGACTGGCACACGTCGGGCCTGCGTGGCACCGGCAGCGTCAGCACGGTGGCGAAGGACCTGTTCATCCCCGCAGAGCGCATCCTGCCGCTGCCGGCCGTGCTGCAGGGACAGATCGCCTCCCAGCGCAACGCCAACTCCCCGGTGTACCGCGCGCCGCTGCTGCCGGTCGCCTCCGCGGCCTCGGTCGGCACGCTGGTTGGCATCACGAAGGGCGCTCAGGAACTCTTCCTGAAGCGGCTTCCGGACCGGAAGATCACCTACACCGGTTACGAGAGCCAGCGCGAGGCGCCCGTCACCCACTTCCAGGTCGCCGAGGCGACGCTGAAGAGCGACCAGGCCGAGTTCCACGCTCGGCGCCTGGCGACCCAGGTGGACACCAAGAGCGCCGAGGGCACCGAGTGGAAGCTCGAGGAGCGGGCCAGGGCACGCGCCGACGTCGGCGCGGTGGTGCGGCTGGCCAAGGAGTCGGTGGACATCCTCGCAACGGCCAGTGGCGGATCCTCCATCTACAGCGGGATCCCCATGCAGCGGATCAACCGGGACATCCAGGCGGTCAACCTGCACGCCCTCATGCACCCGAACACCAACTTCGAGCTCTACGGCCGGGTCCTGTGTGGACTCGAACCCAACTCGCTCTACATCTAGCGTTGACCCCCAGGAACGGAGAAAACCATGACCGCCAGTTCGGACCAGGCCGCGATCGCCGCACTGACACAGAGGATGGTGTCGGGGTGGGCCTACGGGGAGGCGGAGACGATCGCCAACCTGTTCGTCGAGGACGGCACCATGATCCTGGCCGGCGTGTTCTGCAACGGCCGTGACGAGATCCGCGACTACTTCGCGAAGGCGTTCGAGGGCAAGTACAAGGGCACCCAGGTGACCGGAAAGCCGATCGGCATCCGGGTGCTCGGGCCGGACGTGGCGATCCTGCTGAGCAGCGGCGGTGTCCTCGAGTCCGGTGAGACCGAGGTGTCGGAGAACGGCGCGATCCGGGCCTCCTGGCTGGTCGTCCGGCGCGACGGTGAGTGGCGGCTGGCCGCCTACCAGAACTCGCCGCGCTTCGACGCGAGCGCGACGGGCGTCAGCCGCGCCGCCTGACCGGAAGAACGTGTGGGCCGCTGTCCGGTGTGGACGGACAGCGGCCCACATTTGTGTTCTTCACCAGTGCTTTCAGGGGTTTACGCCGGTCAAAGCACGATCGGAGTGTCGCCCGGCGGCGACGGTATTACATGCTTGACCTGGAAAACCGAACGTGTGACCGACCCGGAGGAGTGACTGAGCGATATGGCTGGGTACTACGAGATCCGGCACCGGGTGGGGTTCGAGGAGACGAACTTCGTCGGGAACGT
>NZ_DASUVO010000130.1:0-259843 GCF_036378875.1 Actinophytocola sp. | reverse complement strand
CCCAACCGCCACGGCCGGAACGAGGACCCCGCGCGGAACGTGGACAGCGCCCGGTACGCCTTCACGAACGCCTCCTGGGTCACGTCCTCGGCCTCGTGTCCCGCGCCGAGCAGGTACGCGGTCCGGTGCGCGAGCGCGCTGTAGCGGGTGACCAGGATCGCGTACGCGTCCCGGTCACCTGACCGCGCTCGCTCGACTGCCTCGTCGTCGGTAACGATGTTCGCTCCGCAAGCTTCACTCAGAAGCGGGTTCTCCCCGGCCCGGCCTACACAGCTGACTACACCGCCGGAACCGGGTCGGTTCCACCGGTGTAGTCAGAACATGAGAACGAGACGAATCCTCGTGGTGGCCCTGACCGTGCTGGCGGCCGGGCTGTTCACGCAGACACCAGCGTCGGCCGGCGCCTGGGAGGAGACGCTCCTGGACCCGCCGCCGGCCCGGATCGAGGCCGGCGTGACCTACACGTTCGGCTACTGGATCCTCCAGCACGGCTCCTACCCGTTCAAGGGCGGGGATCTCGGCCCGACGGCGCTGCGCGCGACCGACGAGCAGGGCGCGAGCGTGGACTTCCCGGGCACCGGGTCCGCGACCGACGGGCACTACTCGGCCGAGGTGGTGTTCCCGCACGACGGCACCTGGACCATCTCCTCACAGCACGAGGTGATCATGACGGACCCGAACGTCGCGGTCGTCACCGTGCCCGGCGCCGTGGCGATCACCCCGAGCGACATGACCGAGCGGGCGCCCTACGAGTGGGGCACGGTTCGGCCCTCCTTCCCGCCACCGGCCGCCGACGCGCAGAACTCGCCACCGATCCCGCCGAAAGAACAGACAGAGGTCGCGCCCCGCGCCCACACCACGCCCGACGACCCGGCTCTTCCGATGTGGGCCCCGGTCGCGGGTGGGGCCGTGCTCATCGGGTTGGCGTTGCTGTTGATCCGCCGGTTCCGGCGGGTCAACGGATAGGTGGCCTGCCCTGCCACGCCGCCACCCACGTCTTCGGACCCAACAGCCCGGAGTCCCGGATGCCGTTGGCGCGTTGCAGGGCCAGCACCGCCGCGCGGGTCGCGTCGCGGTAGCAGCCGGTGCCCCGAAACCGGTAGCCGTGGACGTTCATCCGCAGCTGGAACGTGCGCAGCGCCGGGTCGCAGTCGCCGTACCGGAAGACCTTGCCAGGCCACGGCGGTGTGCCCGCGCCGCCGAGCGCGGCGGACTCGGCATAGGTCGGCACCCGTCTGCTGCGGGCGTCCCGGTCCTCACGCAGGCCGAGAACGCGGGCACAGGTCCACGGCTGCCATCCCCGCATCCGGTACAGGTACAGGGCGCGGAAGTCCTGTTCGGCCGGGGACGCCCGGTGCGGCTTCCCCACGCCGCCGACGCCGCGCCACGTGGCGAGGTCGAACTGGTAGGCGCCGTAGTAGCGGCCGTTGGCCGACACGATGCCGTAGCGGCCGCCCGACTCGCACTGGCGCAGCCGCGCCCAGACGCCGCCCGGTGGGTCGGCGGTGGCCGTGGCCGCCGGGCCGAGCGTCGCCGCGCCGGTGAGGAGGGTGATCAGGAGGATCCGCCTACCGCTCATGCCTTCGGACGGTACGGCGGTGCAACACCAGCCACAACCGCAACACCAGCCACAGTGACCACGGCACTGTTTGGCATCAGGTGTGTCGAGTCGATCACCAACGCCGCCGCTCCCGATAAGGTCCGCGTGCCGGTTTCCTGAGTGGAGCTCGCGCAACGACGACGGAGGATCGATGAGCGTGGTGGACGACGGCCGCGACACGGTGCCGAGCGCACCGGACCGGAAGCGCGAGCAGCGCGGATGGGTGTGGTACGACTGGGCGAACCAGGTGTTCCCGACCACGGTCACCACCGTGTTCGGCGCCCTGTACCTCACGGCCGTGGCGGCCGATGCCGCGCTCGCGGACACCGCCACCAACGGACCCAACCCGTGTCCGGAGAAGGCCGACGGCAGCACCAACAAACTGGTCGACTGTCAGATCGACCTGTTCGGCTGGCACTTCCAGGCCGGCTCGCTGTGGGGCTACCTGCTGGCCGCCGCCACGATCGTCCAGGTGCTGATCGTGCCGCTGCTGGCCGCGATAGCCGACCGGACACAGCACAAGAAGCGGATGCTCGCGTTCACCGCGTTCGGCGGGTCGCTCGCCTGCGCGCTGATGGTGTTCGTCAGCGGCACGAACTGGCAGCTGGGTTCGATCCTGTTCATCCTGGCCAACATCGGCTGGGGCGCGTCAGTGGTCATCTACTACTCGTTCATCCCGGAGATCGCCACCGCTGACGAGCGGGACGCGTTGTCCACCCGAGGGTGGGCGTTCGGGTACCTGGGCGGCGGCGTGGCGTTGGCGCTGCAGCTGGTCGTGTACCTGATGCACGATTCGCTGGGGCTGACCGAAGGCAACGCCGCGCAGATCGCGTTCCTCACGTCCGGGTTGTGGTGGGCGGCGTTCACCCTCATCCCGTTGCGGCGCCTGAAGGACCACCAACGGCCGCACGGCACGGAGCACGGCCCGGGTGGTGTGGTGCGGGGCGGGTTCCGTGAGCTGGTGGACACGGTGAAACTGGCCAAGGCCTACCCGCTGACCCTCGCGTTCCTGGGGACCTACCTGATCTACACCGACGGCATCGCCACCGTGGCGAACGTATCCGCCCAGTACGGCAGCGAGGAACTCGGGTTCGAGGACACCGTGCTGATCTCGACCATCCTGATCGTGCAGTTCGTCGCGTTCCTCGGCGGTGTGCTGCACGGGCTGGTGGCCCGCCGGTTCGGTGCCAAGCGCACGATCATGATGAGCCTGGCCGTGTGGGTCGTGGTGATCGGTGCGGCGTACTTCGTGCAGGCCGGGCAGGCGATGCAGTTCTATCTGCTCGCGGTCGGCATCGGGCTGGTGCTCGGCGGGACGAACGCGCTGTCGCGGTCGCTGTACAGCCAGATGGTGCCGCCGGGCAAGGAGGCCCAGTACTTCTCGATCTACGAGATCAGCGAGCGCGCCACGTCGTGGATGGGGCCGCTGCTGTTCGCGTCGGTCGCCGGCGCGACCGGGTCGTACCGGCCGGCGATCATCTCGCTGGTGATCTTCTTCTTCGTGGGCCTAGTGCTGATGTTCTTCGTGCCGGTTCGGCGGGCGATCCGCGCGGTGGGCAACCCCGAGCCGTCGGTCCTCTAATCGGCGCCGGACCGGAACGTTCGCCGGTACATCGACGGGGACGTGTGCATGGTGGCCTGGAAGTGATGCCGGAACGTCACCGGTGTGTCGAACCCGACCGCGGTGGCAATACGTTCGACCGGCATCGTCGTGGTCTCGAGCAGTTCCAGGCTCGCCTGCACCCGTTGGATGATCAGCCAGCGGATCGGGCTGGTGCCGGCACATTTGTTGAAGTGCCGCAGGTAGGTGCGGGGCGACATGTGCGCGGCGCGGGCCAGCAGGTCGACCGTGATGGGTTCGGTGAGGTGTTCACGGGCCCAGGCCATGCTGCGGGCGACCCGGTCGTCGTCGGGGTCCGCGGCGACCGGGGTCTCGATGAACTGTGCCTGCCCGCCCTCGCGGTGGGGCTGGACGACCAGACGCCTGGCGATCGCGTTGGCCACGGCGGCGCCGAAGTCGCGGCGCACGATGTGCAGTGCCAGGTCCAGGCCCGCGGCGCAGCCTGCGCTGGTCAGCACGTCACCGTCGTCGACATACAGCGGCGCCGGCTGGACCCGTACCGCCGGGAAACGGCGAGCCAGCTGATCGCTGTAGAGCCAGTGGGTGGTGGCGGGGCGGCCGTCGAGCAGGCCGGCCGCGGCGAGCGCGAACGCACCCGAGCAGATCGACACCAGCCGGGCGCCGCGCCGGTGCGCCAGGCGCAGCGCCGCGACCAGTTCCGGTGAGACCTGCACGTCGATGTTCTTCACACTCGGCACGATCACCGTGTCGGCCGCCGCCAGCACCTCCAAGCCGTGAGGGGTGCTGAGGGTGGCGCCGCCGATCATCCGCACCGGCTCGGCCCGCTCGGTGCAGATGGCCAGCTCGTACCACTCGATGTCCACGTCCGGCCAGGTCAGCCCGAACACCTCGGTGACGATGCCGGTCTCGAACGCGGTCATGCCGTCGTAGGCGAGTACGGATACCGTCGGCGCCATGGCGAAATCTTAGCGAAGAGTGTCTTCCACGCCACTCCCATACGGTCGTACGGGAACGCACGATGTCTGTATGCGTACTGTTCTCCGACGTCTCCGGACCATCGCCCTCGACTTCGTGTACGGCATCCACGCCGGCAACGCGATCCGGCACGGGCTGACCCCGAAGCCCCGCCGGTCGCGCTAGGCGCCGACCAGCGCGGCGGCCTGCCGCGCCGCGATCGGGTCCCGCAGCCGCAGCGTCGAACCGTCCGTGAAGTCGATACGCAGCAACGGTTTCGGCGGCAGACTGCGGCCCGCGAACTCCGCGACCACGCCGCGGATCCGACTCGGCGGCAGCTCCAGCACCGCCGTCAGCGGCGGCGCCGGGTCGGGCGGCGCGGTCAACAGATCGGTCGCGGCGAGCATCACCAACCGGTCCCGGGTCAACACCAGCCGGGCGTCCCCTCGGGTGTGGGACAACATGTCCGCCACCACCACCGCGTCGCGGTCCGCCCGGTCCGCCTGCGCCCAGAACGCGATCGTCGGGTCGTCGAGCCAGCCGTTCGGCTCCTGCGACGTCACGGCCGGCCGAGGCCACCGCAGCGTCCCCACGTTCAGCTCCGGCACCCGCCCCAGCGGGGTGTGCGGGACCCGCAGCTCCCGCCCCAGCTGCACCCCCACGTACCCGAGGTTCGTGGTCGCGGCCAGCAACACCTGCTCACCCCGCCGCACCAGTCGCTCGGCCAGCCCACGGGACTTGTCCGCGAGCCTGGCCACCCACTCGGCACGCGCACCCGGCCGCAGCGCCGGCTCACCGTTGGCCAGCCCCACCGCGTACTCGCACTCGTCGCGGTCGGTCATGCCGACCAGGAAGTCCACCCCGGACCCGTCGACCAGCCGCAACCGCAGCACCGGTGCCGACCCGCGATGCGCCACCTCGAACCCGGCGATCCGCGACCGCGGGATCTCCGCACGCGGCTCCAGCGTCGGTAACGCGACCGGTTCGCCCTCGACGTTCGCGCCGAACCTCAGCCGGTGGTCGGACACCTTCTCCGCGATGTCCCGGCCCAGTTTCGCCAGCCCGCTGCCCACCCGCGCCGCCTTCGCCAGGAACCCACCGCCATGGTCGGGTTCCGGCTCCGGCTCGACCGGCACGACCTCGGTGTGCAGCGCGAGTCGTTGCGGGGTGAGCGTCCACAACCGACGCAGCGCCGCGCCCACCGACGAGATGTCCCGCACGTACCGGTGCGCCAGGCAGTCCCGGCCCGCACCCCATACGATGAGATCCGGTGGCGCAGGCGAGTCCCCGTCACCGTCGTCGCCCCGAGCAGGCGACAGCAGGTCGGACAGGAAGTCACCCACCTTGCCAGCGCCCCGGGCGAACGTGTTCTGCCGCGGTGTGCCGTCCGGTTCGAGCCCGGGCACGTCGTAGTAGGAGGCCTTCGCGTAGGCCGCCCACAGCAGCCGGCCCTCCCCCGGCTCGCGAACCAACGCGCGGGCGACGGTCGCCGGGCCGATCGGATCGGACAGGAAGTCGGTCGTGTCCACCCGCACAGTCATGGACGTCGCTCGCACGCGATCATCCTAGGCGCTGGCGCGCACCCCGCTGTAACGCCGGAGCCTCGGTCGTCCGCTGTGGACAGTGCCTAGGTGGCCAGGTGTGCCAGGAGCCCGTCCACGATGATCTCGATCCCGAGCGTGGAGCGGGTCGGGCCCGTGGGTGCCGGCAAGTCGGCGCTCGTCGCGACCCGGCGCGCGAACGTGCCGGCCGGGGCCTGGTTGAGAACGGCCCCATACACATGACCCCACAGGATGCGGTTCGCGTGGCCGAGAGCCTCGTCCGGCACCCCGGCCTTGCGGAACGCCACGAACACCCGCTCCGCCACCGGCATGATCGCCGGCGCCGCCAGACCATCGACCGCGAGCGCGATCACCGACCACGGATCGGCCGACATCACCGTGTACCCGGCCGTGGCCACCGCGAGCAGCTCGGTGCGGGGATCGGGGGACGGCGGCGGCACCACGATGTCCCCGGCGACCGCGTCGAGCATCGCCACCACCACCCCGTCCCGGTCACCGACCGCCCGCAGCACCGCGTCGACGTCCACCCCCAGCTCACCGGCCACCGCGTGCACCGACACCGCGGAAAGCCCGGACCGGCGCGCGAGCCGCCGGCCAGCCTCGGCGATCGCCTCCCGCGGCGGCGCCACCGTGGAAGGCGTCGACCTCGGCGACTGAGGCAATACGCCTGTACCGGGCTTGCCCATGCGGCTCGCGAGCCCGTCGAGCAGGACCGCCAGCTTGTCGTCGAGCAAACCACGCGGTTCGCCGGCCAGGTCCCCGTACAGTTCCTGGAAGTTGCGGCGGCCGCGCGGCGTGTCCAACAGCCGGTTCATCCGGCGCGCGCTGATCTCCGTCGCCACCGCCAGGTCGGCGACGAAACTCACCGCGGTCACCGCGTCCCGGTCGGAGAGCCCCTCGGCACGCAGCCGCGCAACATACCGGGTCCCGATGTCCAGCGCCGTCGCCGGCAGCCCCGGCACGACCTGCGACACCTCACCCAGCCCGGGGTGCTGCTCGAGGAACCGCCACATCGCGTCGGCGAACGACGTCAACAGCTCCCGCCAGCCCTGCTCGGCCGCCGGCCAGGGGAACTCCCGCATCGCCAGATCCAGAGCCGCGAGCAACAGGTCATCCCGGTCGTGCACGTACCGGTACAGGGTCGAATGACCGACGCCGAGCCGTCGTGCGACCGTCGGCATCGACAGCTGGGACACACCCTCCTCGAGGGCGGCCCGCGCCACATCGTCCCTGGTCAGCGACGGCGGCCGGCCGGGACGCCGGCCAGTCGGGGGCTCCGCACTCACCCGCGTACGGTACCCGTGGGTCAGGCATCACGGCCGCGCAGCGACAGGTAACCACCCACTAGTGCGGCCACCACCCAAGCCAGCATGATCAGGAACGCCACACCGGGGCCGAAATCGAGTTCTCCCAGGAAGAACACCTCGTCCGGGGCGATCCGCATCATCCCGGCCCCGGCCTGGTCCGGCAGGTACTGCGTCACCGACCGGATCGCCGGCAGGCTCGCCAACCCCTGCGAGTTCAGGAACAGCAACGGGATCAGGATCCCCAACGCCAGCGCCGAACTGCGCAGCACCGTCGCCACACCCATCGCGAACACGCACATCATGGCCAAATAAGCGCTCGCCCCGAGCACCGCGCGCAGCACACCGGGCTCACCGAGCGTCGTGCCGTGCCCACCCAACGCCCAGTTCGTGGCGAAGAACGTGCCGAACGCGACGGCCACCCCCACCACACCCGCGACCCCCACCGCCACCAGCGTCTTCGCCGCCAGGAACACGCCCCGGCGCGGCACCGCCGCCAACGACGCCCGGACCGTGCCCGACGTGTACTCGGCGCTGACCAGCAGCACACCGAACACGACCAGCGCGATCTGCCCGATCAGCAGCGACAGGAAGCTGAGCTGCGCCAGATCCATGTCCGCCCTGCGCTCCGGCGGCAACCCGGCCATCTGGAAACCCAGCAGCACGGCGAGCCCGACCGACAGGATCGCGGTCGTCGCGAGACTCCACCACGTCGAGCGCACGGTGCGGGCCTTGGTCCATTCCGCCCGCAACGCCGGCACCAAGACACTCACGACTCCCCCTTGACCGCCGCGAGCCGCCGCGGTCCTCGATGGTTCGCTCCGGATATCGCGCTCACGACGCGTCTCCCGTCATCCGCACGAACGCCTCCTCCAGCGACGCCGACCGCACCGCGATCTCGTGCACCACCACGCCGTGCGCCGCGACCAGCTCACCCACCCGTGCCGGGTCGGCGCCGGCCGCGGCCAGCGCTCCGTCCCCGCTGTCGGTCACCTGTATTCCCTCCGCCGCCAAGGCCTCCCGGAGCCGGCTCGGCTCCGGAGTCGCAATACGGACGTATGACCTCGAGTTCTCCGCGATGAACCGCTCCACGGTGGTGTCGGCCAGGAGCCGGCCCCGGCTGATCACCACGAGATGCTCGGCCGTCAACGCCATCTCGCTCATCAGGTGGCTCGACACGAACACCGTCCGGCCCCGCGCGGCCAGGTCCTTCAGCAGCGTGCGCAGCCAGACGATGCCCTCGGGGTCCAGACCGTTCACCGGCTCGTCCAACAGCAGTACCGGCGGGTCCCCCAGCAGCGCGGCAGCGAGCGCCAGCCGCTGGTGCATGCCGAGCGAGAACCCCTTGACCCGCTTGCGTCGCACGCCCGCCAACCCCGCCAGCTCCAGCACCTCGTCCACCCGGGCGGACGGCACCCCGCTGGTGTGCGCCAGCCACCGCAGATGGTGGTGTGCCCGCCGGCCGCCGTGCACCGACCGCGCCTCCAGCAAGGCGCCGACATGCCGCAGCGGCGCGGTGAACGACCGGTACGGTCGACCGTCGATCAACACCCGACCCGCCGACGGCCGGTCCAGGTCGAGCATCATCCGCATGGTCGTCGACTTGCCGGCGCCGTTCGGGCCGAGGAAACCGGTCACCCGACCCGGTTCGACCCGGAACGACAGGTCGTCGACCGCGACCGTACGACCGTATTGCTTGGTGAGTCCTTCCACTTCGATCACACCGGCACACTAGGAACCCGCGCCGCCGCACCGCTGTCATCGAAAGTCGTGCGTACTGTCAACGAAAGTCGACCCGTAACCTGCTGTCATGGGCCGATATCTCGCCGCAGCCGCACTGCTCGTGGCCAATGTCGCGGTGTTCGTCGCCGGACTGCACGGCAACGAGGGGATCTTCGTGCCGCTCGTCATCGCCGCGTACGGGTTGACGGTGTGGACCGCCTACACCACGGGGCGCGTCCTGCGGGCACGAGCGGACCTCGCCGTCGTCGCCGGCACCGCGCTCGTCGCCGCCGGGCTGCAGATCGCCTACAACCCGCAGGTCGTGCCCACGCAGGTGTCCGGGATCGTCGTGTTCCTGGTGCTGCCCCTGCTGGTCGGCCGGTACCGCACCCAGCACTGGCTGTTCCAGCGGACCGAGCAGGCACTGCTCGCCGAGCAGGAACAACTGCGGGAGCGGCTGCGGATCGCCCGTGACATGCACGACTCGCTCGGCCGGCGGCTCAGCCTGGTGTCCGTGCAGGCGGCCGCGCTGGAGGTGAGCGACCTGCCGACCGCGCAGAAAGAAGCGGTCACCACCCTCGCCGGCAGCGCCCGCGACGCCGTCGCAGAGCTGTACCAGCTCATCGGGTCGTTGCGCGGCGCCGCCGACGACAGCCCCGGCGTGGAGCAGATCCCCGCCATGGTCGAGGAGTTCCGTGCCGTCGGCGCCGCCGTGACCGTGACCGGCAGCGCCGGCGACCTGCCCCCCGCCGCTTCCCGGGCCGCCTACCGGGTGATCGAGGAAGGGCTGACCAACGCCGCCAAACACGCCACCGGCCAACCCGTCTCCATACAGCTGAACCGCGAAACCGGCACACTGATCATCACCATGACCAACTCCGTGGTCGCCGACTCCGCGCCCGGCGGCGGCTATGGCCTGGCCGGGCTGGCGGAACGCGCCGGCGCCGCGGGCGGGTTCGTCGACCACCGCGTGACCAAGACCGAGTTCCGGCTCATGGCGATGCTGCCCACCACATCACCGGACCTGGCCGAACCATCGCTGACCAGGACCCGCGTCGCGCTGATCGCCGCCGCGACCGTGACCCTCCTGTTCATCCTGCTACCGGCGACCGTCGTGGTCGGGGTCGGTGGTTGAGCGTGGTCCGCGTTCTGGTCGCCGACGACGAACCGCTCATCACCGCAGGCATCCGCACCGTGCTCGAGTCGGCCGGGGACATCGAGGTGGTCGCCACCGCACCCGACGGCAGCAGCGCCGTCGCCGAAGCGGTCCGGCACCGGCCCGACGTCGTGCTCCTCGACATCACCATGCCGGTGCTCGACGGCCTCGCCGCACTCGGCGAGCTGCGCCGGCAGGTCCCGTCGGCGCGGGCGGTGATGCTGACCTCGTTCGGCACCGAACCCAACGTGCTGCGCGCGCTACGCGACGGCGCGGCCGGGTTCGTGCTCAAACACTGCGCGCCCGACGAACTGATCCGCGCGGTCCGCGCCGCCCACGACGGCGACGCCTACCTCTCACCGCAGGTAACCCGGCTCGTCCTCGGCATGGTCACCCCGGCCGCCGGCCGTCGCCAGGAAGCCGCGACCCGCCTCGCCGTCCTCAGCTCACGCGAGGCCGAGATCGCCGACCTGGTCGCCGAAGGCCTCTCCAACGCCGAGATCGGCCGCCGAGTCCACATGAGCGAGCCGACCATCAAGACCTACGTCAGCCGCGTGCTCACCAAGCTGACCTGCGCCAACAGGGTCGAGGTGGCGCTCCTGGTCCGCGACGCCCGCTAACCGTTCCACGGCATCGGAAAAAAAGCCGCATTCGGCGACCCCAGATGGTTGCGTAGGCATCCCCCACCCATACCCGGGGGGCCACCCCGAGGCCATCGTACCAACCGACAGGGACAAAACCCCTGGTCGCGGACCCCTGTGGACAACTTTCGCCGACGAGTCCGAGCGAATGGGACATTCGTGCTCCCCCAGGGTCCTGGTGGGGAGAGACGGGCGTCCACGCCGGGCGGCGCAGGCGGGCGGCGCAGGCGGGCGGCGCAGGCGGGCGTGGACGGCTCCTTTCCTTTATCGCGCCGCGAGCTCTGTCCACTCCTCGGCCGCGCTGCCACCGATGCGCAACAGCACCAGGTCACCCGGTGCGACCGTGCCGGCGGCCAGCTCGCGGCGCAGCACCAGCCACACGTCGGCGGGTTCCCGGCCGGCGAACACGTGCGACACCCGCGCCAGCACCGGCAGCGGAGGCGACCCCGTGCCGGAGCAAGTCACTCGTATCGGGTCCTCCTGCGGCGGTTCCGGCACCGTTCAGGTCCCGAGCCAGGTGTTCGCGACCAGCTCGGCCACGAACAGCGCCCGTACTGGATGGTCGGCGCGATATCCGTCGGGCCAGAACAGCCGTGCTACCTGCCAGCCCAGTCCGTCCAGGCGGGCATGGACCTCCGCGACCGCCGCACGTGGCGGGTGCTGCGTCATGCTCACCAGTTGGTGGCGCAGCGGCTCCAACGCCGAGACGACGTCCGCGATCCCCCGCAGCAGCACCCGGTCCCGTCGCGGCTGCTCCATCGCGTGGTCCAGCAGCCGGCGGGTCAACCCGATCCGCACCGCCGCGAGCCGCAGTCCCACGACCTCGGGCCGGTTGCCCGCGTGCCGCAGCAGCACGAGTCCCGCCGGCAGCCGCACGTCCAGGATCGCGACCCCTTCCGCCTCGGCCATGGGGTGCTCGACCACCGTGGCGCCGTCCCGCACCCGACCCGCCGGCACGGCCACGAACCCGCCACGGGCGGCCGCCGTCAGGTCCGCGTCGTCGACATCCGCCAGCGCCTTCGCCAGCCCCGCGGACAGGCCGGCGGTGTAGCCGGCGAGCTCGAGGACGTCGACGTCCTCGTACCCGACCGGGAAACCCCGTGCGAACCCGCTGCTCACCCTCGAACCTCCGTGACGTGGCGGTGGCGGCGCGGCAACCGTGAGGGGGCCGGCCGGCGTCGCGCCGCCACCGAAACAAGAGGCCGATCGGCGCTCCCGATAGGACCAAACCCGATCAGCCGGGACAAGGCCAGGCACTTCGACCGGCACATCCGCGAGCACGACCGCTCCGAAGAGAAATGTGGGTGGCCAACACTCATGCGTAGCCAAGGTTGATCCACGAGTGTGAAGCCGTCCCCCACCGGCACCCGTCAGCAGCAGGGAGATCTGACATGCGTCCCGCGTTCGGCACGGTCCTGCGCAGCTACCGGACCAACCGTGGGCTCACGCAGGAGGAGCTCGCCGACCGCTCCGGGCTCAGCGTCCGCGCGATCCGCAACCTCGAGATCGGACGCACCGAAAGGCCACAGCGCCAGTCGGTCGTATTGCTCGCCACCGCGCTGCGGCTGGCCGAACCCGACCGCGCGGCACTTCTCGCCGCCGCGGGCCGCCGCGACACCACCCGCCCCGCCCGCTGTGAGCTGCCTCCGGACGTACCCGACCTCGCCGGCCGTGACCACGCCGTCGCCGCGATCACCCGCGTCCTCACCACCCCCGGTGCCCGGTTGGGGCTGGTCGACGGCGGCCCTGGCGTGGGACGAACCGCGCTCGCCGTGCACGTCGCACACCGTGTGAGGGACCGCTTCCCCGACGGCCAGGTGTTCGCCGACCTCACCCACCCAGACGGCATCCTGCCGCCCGAGGCGGTACTCGGCCGCGTGCTCCGCTCACTCGGTACGACCGACCTGCCGGCCAGCCGGGACGAGCGGGCGGCGATGCTGCGTGCCCGCCTCGCCGCCCGGCGGATGCTGGTTGTCCTGGACAACGTGGCCAGCGAGGCGCAGGTCCGCCCACTGCTCACCACCGCCTCGCCGAGCGCGATCCTCGTCACCAGCCGCTGCGGGCTCGTCGCACTGCCCGGCGCCCGGCACGTCCGGCTCGGCCCGCTCGACACCCGCGCCGCCTGGCAGCTTCTGGCGCGCCTAGCCGGCCGGCGTGTGCTCACCGAACCGGACGCGGCCAACGCCGTCATCGACGCCTGCGCGCGGCTGCCGCTCGCACTGCAGATCGCCGGCACCTGGCTGGCCACCCGCCCACACCGCGCGGTCACCGAACTCGCGGCGCTGCTCGCCGACCGGGCACTCGACCGGCTCACCGTCGCCGACCTGTCGATGCGGGCCAGCATCAGTGCCCACGCCGCCGAGTTACGCCCGGCCGAACGGCAGCTGCTCCACCAACTGGCCCACTCACCCGAACACGTGAACCCGGCCGAACCCGAGTTCCGCGACGACCTCGACGGCCTCGCACAGGCGAACCTGCTCACCCCACACGGTTCCGGTTACCGGATGAACCCGCTGGTCAGGCAGTACGCGCGGGAACTCGCCGCCACACCACTGCTCCGCGCGGCCCAATGACCCAGGAACGGCGCACGCGGGAATGTGGGTGGTTTCCACCCATGACCCCGCCTTCCGGCGCTGGCACGGTCTCGGGGCATGACCGACACGATGCCGGCCGGCTGGTGGGCGCCAGGGCTCGCGCTGGCGGAACGACCGGCCGGCAACCCCGTGTCGAGCGGCGCCGCCCGGGAGCGGCTGGCACGCTGGCGTGCCGCCCTCGGCGTCCGGTTCGGTGAACGGCTGGCCGCCGACGGCCTCGACGAGAACGCGCTACTCGGGCTGCTCGCCGAACCCCGGTGGGCACTTGCCGCACGCGTCCCGCGACCCGACTGGGCCAAGACAGTCGAACGGGCGGTTCACGCCGCCACACCCCAACAAGCCAATACGACAGACTGGCGGGCCGCGTTCGCGGTGCCGCTGCGGCCGTTCGTCACCAACGCCGTCACCGACCTCACCACCCGGGCCGCCGCTGTCCGCCACATCGACCTGCCCGCCATCACCGCCGGGTTCGCCGACCGGCTGTCCCGCCTGCTCGTCGGCATCGCGACCAGAACGCTCGTCCACGAGCTGAACACCCGCCTGGCGGCCGGCAGCACGACCGGCGCCGCCGACTTCGCGACACAGCTGACCGAGCCGACCGCACTCGCCGAACTGTGCGCCACGTACCCGGTGCTGGCCAGGCTGCTCGGGCAGGCCAGCACCTTCCGCGCCGACGCGGCCGCCGAACTGCTCAGCAGGTTCGCCGCCGACCGCGCCGCTCTCGTCGAGTCCCTGTGCAACGGTGCCGATCCCGGCCGGCTCACCGAGGTCCGGGCCGGGATCGGCGACACACACCGACACGGTCGTACCGTCGCCCTCCTCACGTTCGCCAGCGGCGACAAGGTCGTCTACAAGCCACGTGACCTGGGCACGCACGAACGGTTCACCCGCGCCGTCGGTTGGCTCAACACGGTCGTACCGGACCTCCAGCTGCGCACCGCGGCCGCCGTGGCCCGCGACGGGTACGGCTGGGTGGAGTTCATCCCCACCAGACCCCTGCCCGACCTCGCCGGCGCTGACCGGTTCTACCGCCGCCACGGCGGGCTGCTCGCGCTGCTGCACGCCCTGCACGCCGCGGACATGCACTTCGAGAACGTGATCGCGTGCGGGGACCAACCGGTCCCGATCGACGTCGAGACACTGTTCCACCCGTCGCTCACCACTCCGGACGCCGCGCCCGACCCGGCCGCACGCGTGCTGTCCGAGTCCGTCCAGCGCACCGGGCTGCTGCCGGTCGTGGTCGCTGGCGAAGGCGGCGCCGCCGACGTGTCCGCGATCGGCGGATCAACCGTCACCGATGTCGTCACCGACTGGGCACCCGACGAACACGGCGCTCTTCGCGAGGTGCGTAAGCAAGTCAGTCGTACCGGCACGGGCAACCTGCCGACCCTCGCCGGCCGTCCCGTTGCCGTCACCGACCACGAACAGGCGCTGCTGACGGGGTTCCGGTCCGTCTACGACGCGATCCTGCGGCACCGCACCGAGTTCATCGACCTGCTGGAGGAATGCGGCGACGACGAGGTCCGCGTCGCGGTCCGCCACTCCGCCGGCTATGCACGGCTGATCACCGAGTCCACCCGTCCCGAGCTGCTCCGCGACGGCCTGGCCCGCGACCACGCACTCGACCTGCTGTGGACCGAGTCCACCCGGCACCCGCTGCGGTGGCGGGTGTGCCGGGAAGAACTGGCCGACCTGTGGGCCGGGGACGTGCCGCTGTTCACCACCCGACCCGGCTCGGCGGACCTGTGGAGCGCGGCCGGCCGCCGCCTGCCGGGCGCACTGGACCGCCCCGGCCTCGCCGACGCACTCACCAAGGTCAACGCGATGAGCGAGATCGACCGCCGCGACCAGGAATGGATCGTCACCGCCGCCCTCGCCACCACCCGACCGAACAGCGGCCACCGGCCCGCGCCACCCCTGCCTGGTCGGCTCGCCGGCACCGCGGCACCACCGGACCGACTGCTCGTGGCCGCCTGCACCATCGCCGACCAGATCGTCGCCCGCCACCACGAGCGCGGCGAACGGGTCAACTGGCTCGGACTGGAACTGGTCGACGACAGCCGCTGGATGGTGCTGCCGATGGGTGCCGGTCTCGGCAACGGCTACCTCGGCGTCGCACTGTTCCTCGCACAGGTCGCCGAACTGTCCGGCATCGCCCGCTACGCCGACATGGCCCGCCGCGCGCTCCGCGGCCTGCCTGTCCTGTTCGACCTGATGGCACGCCGCCCTGACCTGATCCCCGCGGTGGGCTGCGGCGGATTCGAGGGCTTCGGCGGCATCGCCTACGGCCTGGCCCGACTCACCACCCTGCTCGGCGATCCCGAACTGCTCGACGCCACCCATGCCGCCGTCGACCTCGCCGCCGCGGCCGCCAAGGCCCCCGGCCCCGCGGGAGTGGCCGACGGCGCCGCCGGCTGCCTCGCCGCCATGACCGCAGTGCACACCGAACTCGGACTCGCACCGGCCGCGAGCCTGGCACAGGACTGCGCGGACGGGCTCACCGACCTGGTCCGCGTCACCGACCTGGCCGACACACCATCCGGCTTCCTCGCCGGCACAGCCGGCATCACCTGGGCGCTCGGCCACCGGGCGCCCGCCGTCAGCTTCAGCCGGGCGGGGCATGCCCGGCTGAAGCTGACCGTCGACCCCAGCGACCAAGACCCGCGCAGCCTCGTACCGTGCCCTCGCTCGACGACCCGCCACGATCCGCCGGACGCTTCCGCCGACCTCGGCTGGTGTGCCGGGACCGCGGGGCTCGTCATGGCCGGCGCCAGCGACCTCGACCCGCTGGTCGCCGACCGCCCGGTCCTCGCCGACCTCAGCCTCTGCCACGGCGAGCTCGGCATCGTCGACGCCCTCGCCGGCGCCGGGGAGGCCACACGACGGCGTCGGGCCGGGCTGATCCTCGACGCATACACCCGCCACGGCGCGACCTGCGGTACACCGGGTGGCGTCACAACTCCCGGTCTGCTCACCGGACTGGCCGGGATCGGCTACGGACTGCTGCGCCTCGGTTTCGCCGACCGCGTGCCGTCCGTCCTGCTGTTGGAACCAACACACCACTGAGAGGAGAACCGTGTCCGAGGAACGCACGGAACCACAGGGCGGCTACCCGACACCGTTGTTGCGCTTCATGCCCGCCATCACGTTCGGGATGCGTGCGGCCGCGCTCGCGGGGATGGCGGTGTCCGCCGGTGCGCTCGCGTTCGGCCTGGCCGGCGCCTTCGACGACGCGGTGCCGGTCGCGAACACCACATGCTGCGGACCCGAGCACCCCAACACCTATTGATGCCGGTGGTCTTACCTGCCTGGATCATGGGGTGAGATCTGGGTAGGGTCGGCGCGTGCGGAACCGCTCATCGACGGTGGTGGGTCGGGACCGAGAGCTGCGTGCCATTTCCGACGCCCTGGCCGCGGCGGCCGCCGGGCGGGGCGGCGCGGTGTTTCTCATCGGGGAGAGCGGCGTCGGCAAGTCACGCCTCGCGGCCGCGGCGGCCGACCGGGCGTTCGACGCCGACATGGTCCTGATGCGGGGCCGGGGCAGCGCCATCGGCCCGATGGTCCCGTTCCGGTCCCTCACCGAGGCTCTCCTGTCGCTGGTACGTGCCGACGCGGCCGTCGACATCGCCGCGCTCGGCCCGTACCGACCCGTCCTCGCCCGGCTCATCCCCGACTGGGGCGCACCCGCGGCCCAGTCGGACGGGTCCCTCGTCATCCTCGCCGAGGCGGTGCTGCGGCTGACCGGCCTCGCCGGCAAAGGCCGCGGCTGCCTCGTGTCGCTCGACGACCTGCAGGACGCCGACGCCGAAAGCCTCGCGGTCGTCGAGTACCTGATCGACAACCTCGACCGGCAGCCCACCTTGCTGCTCGGCGCCATCCGCGACGAGCCATGCCCGGCACTCGACCTGGCCCGCGCCGCCGCCCGTCGCGGTACAGCCGTATTGGTCGAACTGGGCCGGTTCGACCGCGCCGGGCTGCGTGGCCTCACCGCCGCCTGCCTGGCCACGAACACGCACGCGGACCACGTGCCCGAGCCGGTGATCGACCTGCTGTGGGCGGGCAGCGCCGGCAACCCCTTCCTCGTCGAGGAGCTACTCGGCGGGATCGTCGACGGCGGCCTGCTCGTGCCCGCCGAATCCGGGTGGCGGATGGCCGACCCGGCACCCGCGGACGTGCCGGCCACGTTCGCACGGACCGTGGCCCGCCGGGTCGCCGCGCTCGGGCCGGCACCCCAGAAGCTGTTGTCGGTCGCCGCGGTGGTCGGCAAGAGGTTCCCGCTGGCCGTGGTGCAGACGGTGACCGGCCTGTCGGACCGGGAACTGCTGTCGCACCTCCACGGCGAACCCGGCGCCCAGCTCGTGCAACCCGACGAGGCCGTCCCGGACTGGTACACCTTCCAGCACCAGTTGATTCGCGACGCGGTGCTGACACTCCACACACCGGCCGAACGAGTCCAGCTGGCGAACCAGGTCGCCGACGCCGTGGAGCAGGTCTACCCGGAACTGCCCGGCGAGTGGTGCCAGACCGCCGCGACCCTCCGGCTCGACGCCAGCCGCCCGACACTCGCCGGCCGGTTGTTCACCGAGGCCGGACGACGGGCACTGACCCAGGGCGCGGCGAGCTCTGCCGTCGGGCTACTGGACACAGCGTGGGACCTGCTCGCCGACGCCGATTCCGCCGAACGCGCGGACACCCTCGAGCACCTCGTCTACGCGCTGGCCGAGGCCGGACTGGTGGAACGCGCGCTCGCGTCGGCGGCCACACTCGACCAGGTCGGCGGGCTCGACCCGACGCGGCGGGCCCGGCTACACACCCGGCTCGCGTGGGCGGCGCAGGTCGCGGGACCCGGCCCGAACAGCCTGGCGCAGATCACCGCGGCCAGGACGCTGCTCGGTCCGGACGCCAACGAGGCGGACACCGCGCCACTCGACGTGGTCGAAGCCCACCTCACCCTCGACCTGCCGGGCCCCGCCCAGATCGACAAGGCCGAACACCTGGCGCGACGAGCCGCCGACGTCGCCGACCGGGTGCCGCTGCCCGTGGTCGCCTGTCAAGCCTGGCAGTTGCTCGGCGCGCTGCTGCGGGCCAAGGACCCGGTCGAGGCGACCGCGTGCCTGGAACGGGCACGGGCCACGGCCGTGCGGCACGACCTGCCGATCTGGGAGATCCACGCGCTGGTGCGGCTCGGCAACGACGACGCCCTGCGGGACGCCGGGCTGGACCGGCTGGAACAGGCACGCACCCAGGCCAGCCTCGTCGGCGCGGTCACCGCCCGCTACCAGGCCGAACAGAGCATCGCGCTGTACTCGGTGCTGGCCGGCGACTTCCCCACCGCCGACACCCTCACCGAGCAGGTGTACGCGGCCGCCGCCCGGCTCAAGCTCGTCGAGAACGTGCACTACGTGCTCGTGGTTCGCGCGATCCTCGCCGCCCACCGCGCTCGCCGCAGGGACATGGACGAAGCCCTCACGGCGTTCCGGCAATGGGATGGCGACACCCAGCCCCTGTACGCGCCGAGAGTGCACGGGCTGGCACGGGCGTTCTGCGCGCTGCTGGAGGAGAACCGGACGCGTGCCGTCGAGGAACAGGCGCACGCGCTCCGCGCCGAGGACGCGACACCGACCGTGTATCACCTGACCGGGCGATACGGGCTGAACCTGCTGCTCCAGGCCCTGTCCGGGCAGGTGTCCCCGGAGGAGTTCGAGACCGTCACGAGCGCACCAGCAGCCCGCCTGCGGTGGGACCGCATGTTCGCCGCGTTCGCCCGGGCGGTGCTGGCCGGCCGCACCGGTGCGGCCGACGACGCCGATGCCGCGGTGCGTGACGCGCTGACCGCCGGCGCCCCCTACCTGATGGGCCGCCACCTCGGACTTCGGCTGGTCGCGGAGGCCGCGTTGGCCGATGGTTGGGGAAACCCCGTCGACTGGCTTCGATCCGCGGAGGACTTCTTCCATTCCGCGAACATTCCGGCGGTGGCGAGCGCGTGTCGTGCCCTGCTACGCAGCAGCGGGGTCCGGGTGGCGCAGCGACGGACCGGAACCGCGGAGATCCCCTCGGCACTGCGTTCTGCCGGGCTCACCGTGCGCGAGTACGAGGTGCTGCGGTTGCTCGCCGACCGCCTCGGCAACCGGGAGATCGCCAGCCGCCTGCACCTGTCGCCGCGCACGGTCGAGAAACACGTGTCGAGCCTGATCACGAAGACCGGCCTGCCCAACCGGATCGCGCTGAGCGAGTACGCCGTCAGCACAACTGATTCGTTCTGATGTGCGACACGCCGTCGCGAATACGTGGCCGCGGCCGGATCGTGCGCGAAAATCAAGTGGTACGGAGCAAAACGCGAGTGGTGGATCAAGTAGGGGGACTTTACGTGGACCGGCTGGCTCAGCTGATCGAACCCGTGCCGCTGCCCGACTTCACCGCCGCGGTCAGCCGGTGGCTGCAGGACGCGCACGACGTCGCCGCCGACCTGCAGCGCACGCGGCGCAGCGGACCGCGCGGCAGTTGGCAGAACAACACGAGCTTCGGCGTGGACCGGTATCAGTTCCTGCTCACCACCGCCGGTTCGCTCACCGCCGAGCTACCCGACCTGCAGGTCGACACCGCGTTCCAGTCGGTGCTGCTCAAGCTGCCGAAGGTCGGCATCTACCAGCTGCACATGCCGGCCGGGCCGTACGGGTCGCTCGGCGACACCAGCGACCTGCGTCGCGAACTGCTGTCCAACACCGGCGACGACGGGCTGATCAGCAGGCCCGAGATCTGGCTCGCCGGCCGCGAACGGCTGTTCCTCGTGTGGAGCGGCACCGAGGAGCACGGGCTCACCGGCGCGTGGGCCGGGCAGGGTGAACTGCTGGAGAAGCGCATCGACTGGGACTGGTGCGTACCGCTCCTCGACCAGACCAGCTCGGCCGGCACGCCTCGCACCACCGGTCCGCTCGACCCCACGATCTTCGACCTGCCCGAGCCCAGGCTGCCGCTGCGGCCACGTGACTCGCGCGAGGACCGCCGCTCCGGCTGACAGCGGACCCCGCCGAACGCGACTCTCGGTGCTTGGTCCACCATGTGCCCTGACTTCCTGTACTTGATCAAGGAGTTACTCCCGTGCACCCGGATGCCTTCGCCGTGGCGCAGGCATTCGCCCCCGCCCGGCTCACGATGGCCCGCGAGCTCGCCGGCCTGCGCAAGCGGGACCTCGCGGAGGCCATCGACCGGACCGCGGCGGCGGTGTCCCAGTACGAGCTCGGGCAGTCCCGGCCCAGCGCCGAGACACTCGACCGGTGCGCCGCCGCGCTCGACGTGCCCGTCTCGTTCTTCACCACCGGCCGACCGCACCTGCGCCTGGACACCGCCAGCGCGCACTTCCGGTCCCTGCGCTCCACCACCGCACACCAGCGACAGCAGGCACTCGCACACGTCGAGCTGCTGTGGGAGATCGTCGACCAGCTCGACCAGGTCATCGAGCTGCCGCCCGTGGACCTGGGTCTGCCACTCGGTCCACGCCCCGGTGAACCAGCCGCCACCGCAGACCTGATCCGCGCGGCGTGGCAGGTGCCAAACGGCCCGGTCGTGCACCTGGTCCGTACCCTCGAAACCCGCGGGATCGTGCTCACCCAGCTGCCGGGCGTGGACGCCGTCACCATCGACGCGTTCTCCGCAGCACTGCACGGCCGACCCATGATCGTCCTGTCCCGCAAGGGAAACCCCATGCGGCAACGGTTCTCAGTCGCCCACGAGCTCGGGCACCTGCTGCTGCACCCCGAGCCGGCACCCGGCTCCCGCGTCCACGAAAGGGAAGCCAACGTCTTCGCCGCCGAACTCCTCATGCCCGCGGCGGAGATCCGTGACCGGCTGCCCACCCCGGCCGACATCACCACGCTCAAGGAGATCGCCGACGGGTACGGCGTCTCGGTCGCCGCGCTCGCCTACCGCGGCAAGGACCTCGGCGTGTACGGCGAATCCACGCTGCGGCGGGTCATGGCCACGCTCACCAAGCTCGGCTGGCGCACCGACGAACCGGTCGGCTCCCGCTACCCGGGAGAACGACCCGAGCTGCTCGCCCGCGCCGCCGAACTCGCCGCCGCCCACGGACTGCCGCTGCCCCTGCTCGCCCGGCGGCTGCACCTGCCGCTTCCCCGCCTGCGGGAACTGCTCGGCATGCCCGACCCGCGCCCCCGCCTGCGCCTCGTCCACGGCGACGGGTGATCGGCCCCTCGCTGGCCATCCAACTCAGCGGCTGACAGTGCCGCAATTATCCGGATACCGCCGAAAGAAGGTGGTACCCGATGACCTTCCGTTCATCTGGTGTTCATATTCTGGCCAAGATCGCCGACTGGGAGGGCACACCGATGCGGCTGCGACTCAAGCCTCGCGACACCAGGTTCTACGACCTGTTCAGCGCGGCCGGCGCCAACATCGCCACAGCCACCGCCGTGTTGCGGGAGTTCGTCGCCGTACCCACCGAGGAGCGCGCTGAGCTGGCGAAACGCATGCGGGCCGCCGAACACGCCGGTGACGACGCCACCCACGCGATCGTGGAGCAGCTCGACCGGTCGTTCATCACGCCCTTCGACCGGGAGGACATCTACCGGCTCGCGGTCCGGCTCGACGACGTGGTCGACTACATGGACGCCGCCGTCGACCTCACCACCCTGTACAACCCGGAGGCGTTGCCCGACAACGTCCGCATGCAGGCCGAGATCCTCGACAAGTGCGCCACGCTGACCGCGGACGCCATGGGCCGGCTCGCGTCGCTGCGCAACCTGACCGACTTCTGGGTGCAGATCAACGAGCTGGAGAACGAGGCGGACCAGGTCTACCGGCGGCTGCTGCAGTTCCTGTTCAACGGCAGCCACGACCCGCTGACCGTGATGAAGCTCAAGGAGATCGTCGACCAGCTCGAGTCGGCGGCGGACGCCTTCGAGCACGTCGCGGACGTCGTGCACAGCATCGCGGTGAAAGAGTCCTGACGCGGTGGACTGGGTCGCACTGGTCGCCGTCATCGCCCTGGTGACGGGCTTCGACTACACCAACGGGTTCCACGACGCGGCGAACGCGGTCGCCAGTGCCGTTTCCACCAAGGCGCTGTCGCTGCGCGCCGCGCTCGGACTCGCCGCGGTCATGAACCTCATCGGCGCGCTCGCCGGCACCGGCGTGGCGGTCACCGTCGCCAAGGGCATCATCGACACACCGCATTCCGGGCACGGCATGGCGGTGGTCGGCGCCGCCCTCGTCGGCGCGATCATGTGGAACATCACCACCTGGTACTTCGGGCTGCCGTCCTCGTCGTCGCACGCGTTGATCGGCGGCATGGTGGGTGCCGCGCTGGCGTCCGCGACGACCGTGCACTGGTCGGGTGTGCTCGCCAAGGTCGTCATCCCGATGATCGTCTCGCCGCTGGTCGGGTTCGGCATCGGCTACCTCGTGATGACCGGGCTGCTGTGGGCGTTCCACCGATCGACCCCGCACCGGGCCAACCGCCTGTTGCGGCGGGCGCAGATCGTGTCCGCGTCCAGCCTCGCGCTCGGCCACGGCCTGCAGGACGCGCAGAAGAGCATGGGTGTCATCGTGCTGGCGCTCGTGGTCACCGGCCACCAGGACGACTACCACGTGCCGTTCTGGGTGATCCTGCTGTGCGCGACCGCGCTCGCGGCCGGCACCTGGTCCGGCGGCCTGCGGATCATGCGCACGCTCGGCAGGCGCATCTTCCACCTCACCCCGGCGCACGGTTTCGCTGCGGAGATGTCCGCGTCGTCGGTGCTGTACCTGACGGCGTTCGTGTTCGCCGCGCCCGTGTCCACGACCCACGTCGTCACCTCCGCGGTCATGGGTGTCGGCGCGACCCAGCGCCGCAAGGCGGTCCGCTGGTCGATCGCCGGGGACATCGCCATCGGGTGGGTGCTGACGTTCCCCGGTGCGGCGTCCATCGCCGCGCTCGCCTACACGGTGCTCAACCTGTTCTGACTGGCGTCGGTCAGCTGGTCGGGTCGAGCAGTTCGGCCAGCAGGCGGCTGCGGAGGTCGTCGCCGGCGAGGTTCGGGGTGAGCAGGACGTCCCGAAGTGCCGTGGTCGTCGTACGAAGTCGTGTGAGATCGTGCTCTGTGGCGGCGAGTTTGTTCGCCGTCTGGTGGGCTTGCTCCAGTTGAGCGGTGACTTCGTTCGCGCGGGCGGCCATGCCGGTGGTCAGTTCGTCGATTCGGGTGCGTAGTCCGCCGAGTTCGGTGGCCAGTTCGACCTCCCGGCTCCTGCTTGTCGCCAGTTCGTCGGCGAGTTGGTCCATTTCTCGTCGGCGTTGGTCCATTTCGCCACGCAAGTCGGTGAGGGCGGCGCGGGCCGCGTCGCGTTCGGCTCGGGTGGCGGCCAGCTTTTCGGTGACCGTGGCGAGGGCTTTGGCCGATGCCTCCGCGTTGGCGCGTTCCGCCCGGACGATCCGCTCGGCCCGTTCCTGCTCGGTGGCGGCGATGCCTTCGGCGCGGGCCTGGGCGAGTTCGGCCCGCGTTCGAGCCTCGGCGGCGGTTTCGGCGGCGGCCACGGCCTCGTCGCGTTCGGCACGGAACCGCTCGACCTTCACACTCGCGTCGCGCACAACCTCGGCCGCCTGCTCGGCGGCCCGCCGAGCTTCGGCTTCCGCCGCGACGGTCGCTTCTTCCGCCGACTGACGCAGGCCCCGTTCCCGGGCGGCCTTCTCCTCAGCTTCCGCGACGCGGGTGGCGGCGGTGTTCAGTTCGGCGGCGAGCGTGTCCCGCAGGGCCGTCGCGGTGGCGAGCACCTCGCCCAACGGGTCGGCGAGTTGCTGGGCGGCCGCGGTGAAGGCATTGGTGGCTGCGGTGATGCCGGTGTCCGCCGGGGTGCCGAGCGCTTCGGTGAGGGCGTCCTGTGCGGCGGCCAGTTGCTTGCAGGTCTTGCCGCCGGGCCACGTCCGGTCCGGGCAGTAGGCGAAGGGACGCCCTCCGCGCGGGCCGGGCGCGGGCAGCGGCGCCCGGCAGTGACTGAACCCGCAGAGCGAGTCGGTTTCGACCATTTCCACGACGACGTCGACCATGCCGCCGAGTCTAGTATTAGTTCACATAACCCAACTGGCAGGTTCTGATTATCAAAACTCTAACCTAGGTCAGCTACAGAACAGCTCTTTTGTAGCTAAGATCAGTGGGGTGACGACAGGTGAGGTGGCGCGGCCCGCGCAAGGGCCGTGGCCAGGCGTTGACAGGCCGGCTGAGCTGCTGAAAGAGGTGGCCGAGTGGCTGGGTGGCTACGGAAACCGCGCCACGAGGCGTACCTACGCGGAAGGACTTGGCCTACCCGTAACCGCCGCCGACATCGGGGACTGGCTGCCCACCGACGACGGGGCCCCGAAAACCGTAAGGGAGCCTGACGACTGGCCGAGAGCGGTGGCCGGCTACGCGGCGGTGGTCGGGGCCCTTCCGGTCGAGCGAAGGGCGGGCACCGAGGGAGCGGGACGCGAAACCGAGAGGCGACGGCAGGAGGCCCAGACGCCAGGCGCGGGGCAGGAAGACGTCGGGCGATCAGTGGATCACGCAGGTGTCCGGCGGCAGGCGGGACGGGAAAATGGTCGGTCGGGGGCAGCCGGCGAGGGGACGCGGCGAGGAGGGGCGGGCACGGCGGCCAGGCACGCGCCACCACCGGCGGCGCGGGGGCGGTTCCGGCAGCTGCACTGGTTCCGGTGGTGCGTCTCGAGTGGCGTTGACCCGCTCGCCGCGACCTCCATGCACATCAAGGCCTGGCTGGACGCCCTTGCCACCGCGGGCGCCGCCCCCGCCACGCGCGACCGCATGCTGGCCACCGTCAAAGCCCTCTACACCCATCTGGCCGACACCGGGCTCGCCGCCGGTAACCCCGCCGCGCTCAACCGTCGCCGGCTCGGGTTGGGGGCGGCCGCGGCCAGCACCACCGGCACGGTCGTGCTCACCACCGCGCAGGTCAAGGAGTTGTTCGCGGCGGCGCGGACCCCTCGGCGCGGAGCGAGCGCGTTGGACACCGCGCGGGCGGCCGCCGTCGTCGCGTTGTTCACGCTCGGGCTGCGGGTCAGTGAGCTGTGTGCGCTCAACCGCGGCGACCTGCACGTCACCCGCGGTCGGCGGGCGCTGCGTGTGCACGGCAAGGGCGGCAAGACCCGCGTCGTCTACCTCCACAAGGCGGCTGAGGACGCGCTCGCCGAGTACCTGCGGGAACGTGACGGGAACGCCGGGACCGCACCCGCGCGCCGCACCGTGCCGGTCGACTCGCCGCTGCTGGTCACGCGCGGCGGGCAGCGTTTCCGCAGGCAGGCTGTCTGGCAGCTGCTGCGCCGCTTGTCCGCCGACACCCCGCTGCACCCGCACGCGCTGCGGCACTTCTACGTCACTACGGCCGTCGAGGCAGGCGCTCAGCTGGTGCACGTCCAGGCCGACGTCGGCCACACCAGCATCGACACCACCGAACAGGTCTACAACAACGCGGCCCGCGACCCGTCCCGCAGCGCGGTCGACCTCGTCGGTGACGTGCTGGACCTATAGGTCGAGCAGCCGGCGCAGCAGGTTGCGTTCCGCCGTGTTCGCGGCCTTCGCCAGGGCCTTCTCGTACGCGGCGGTCGCTTCCGAGGCGCGGCCGAGGCGGCGCAGGAGGTTGGCGCGGACCGAGTGGTACAGGTGGTAGCGGTCCAGGTCGAGCGAGTCCACCAGCGGCAGCGCCTCGGCCGGGCCGGACAGCTCCGCCACCGCGACGGCCCGGTTCAACGCCACCACCGGAGTCGGCGCGACCGCCATCAGCTGGTCGTACAGCGCGATCACCTGCGCCCAGTCCGTCTCCACGGTCGACGGGGCGGCGCTGTGGACCGCGTTGATCGCCGCCTGGATCTGGTACGGGCCGGGTTGGTCGCGGCGCAGGCACGCCCGCACCAGCGTCTGACCCTCGGCGATCATGGTCTGGTTCCAGCGGGCGCGGTCCTGGTCGGCCAGCAGCACCAGTTCCCCGGTCTCGGTGTTGCGGGCGGGACGGCGGGACTCGCTGAGCAGCATCAACGCCAGCAAGCCCAGCACCTCCGGCTCGTCCGGCATCAGCTCGGCGAGCAGGCGGCCGAGCCGGATGGCCTCCGCCGACAGGTCCGGGCGGTGGAGGTGGCCCTCGGTGAAGATCAGGTACACGACCGCGAGCACACCCGACAGCCGGGCCGGCAGGTCCGCGTCGTCCGGGACCCGGTACGGGATGCCGGCGTCGCGGATCTTGTTCTTCGCGCGGACCAGGCGTTGGGCCATGGTCGGTCCGGGCACCAGGAACGCGCGGGCGATCTCCGCCGTGGTCAGGCCGCCGAGCAACCGCAGTGTGAGCGCGACCCGCACGCCGAGCGCGAGTGCCGGGTGGCAGCACGTGAAGATCAGCCTCAGCCGGTCGTCCCGCACGGGTCCCTCCTCCGACCGCTCGGTCGATGGCGCGGTCGATGGCGCGGACAGCAACAGCAGTGCCTGTTGGTGGCGTTCCTCGCGGGTCGACTCGCGGCGCAGCCGGTCGACGGCTCGGTTGCGGGCGGTGGTGATCAGCCAGCCGGCGGGGCTCGGCGGCAGCCCGTCCTCGGGCCACCGCCGTACCGCCTCGACGAACGCGTCCTGCACGGACTCCTCTGCCAGCCCGATGTCGCCGACCGTCCGCACGAGCACGGCCACCGCGCGCCCGTATTCCCGCCGGAAGATCTCCTCGACGTTCATCGGCGCGGCGGGGGCGTTGTCACTGGAAGGGTCGCACCTCCACCGCGAGACCCTTCACGATCGTGGCGAGCCGCCGGCCCCAGTCCAGTGCCTCGTCGAGGTCGGCGGCCTGGATGATCTCGAACCCGCCGAGGAACTCCTTGGCCTCGACGAACGGGCCGTCGATGACGAGGACGTCGTCCTGGTCGTTGGCACGCAGCACGGTCGCGGTGCTCGGCGGGTGCAGCGGCCCGGAGAACACCCAGGCGCCGGCCGCGCGCATCTCCTGCTGGAGCGCGTCGATTTCCTTCATCACCCTGTCCAGCACCTCCGGCGGCGGGGTGCCCTCCGGCTGGTAGATGCTCAGCAGGTACTGCTTCATGGTGCCGATCCTTCCGCATTCGACAGTCGGTCGACACCTACACGAACGGGATCGGCGCTTTTCGACACCCGGGTCAGGGCACGGGGGTGACCAGGGTGCCGTCGGTCATGAACCGGTGCAGGTTGCGGAAGGCCAGCTCGCCCATGGCTTCGCGGGTTTCGGTGGTGGCGCTGGCGATGTGGGGCAGCAGCACCACGTCGTCCCGGTCCAACAGCTCCAGTGGCACGTTCGGTTCGTCGGCGAACACGTCGAGTGCCGCACCGGCGATCGTGCCGGCTTTCAGTGCCGCGACCAGCGCTGGTTCGTCGACGACGCTGCCGCGCGCGATGTTCACCAGGTAGCCGTTCGGGCCCAGCGCGGACAGCACGTCGGCCGACACCAGACCCTGGGTGGCGGGGCCGCCCGACGTCGCCACGACCAGCACGTCGACCGCTGCGGCGAGGGCTGTCGGGGAGTCGGCGTAGGTGTAGGGCACGTCGGGCACCGGGTTGCGGGAGTGGTAGCTGATCGTGGTGTCGAACGCGGCGAGCCGGTGCGCGATGGCCCGGCCGATCCGGCCAAGCCCGAGGATGCCGATCCGTTTGCCCGTGACCTTCGTGGCCAGCGGGAACTGCCCGGACAGCCAGTCGCCGCGGCGGACGAACCGCTCCGCGGCGGACAGCCGGCGCAGCACGTCGATCAGCCCGCCGACGGCCAGGTCGGCCACGCAGTCGGTGAGCACGTCCGGGGTGTTGCTCACGACGATCCCACGGGACCGGGCGTAGGCGACATCGGTGGTCTCGTAGCCGACACCGAAGTGGACGATGGCTTTCAGCGCCGGCAAGGCGTCGATCTGCTCGTTGGTCACGCCGTAACGCGACGAGGTGACGGTCGCGACCACGTCGTCGGACGGGACGTCCACGACCTTGTAGTTCGTGCGGAGTGCTTCCTCCAAGGATGGGAGCAACGGACACACCTGGAAAACGGTCACCTGGTCTCCAACGCGGGACGTTTCGGGTCGAACCGCCAGCCGGGCACGAGGTACCGCATGGCGACGGTGTCGTCGCGGGCGCCCAGCGCGGCCTTCATGTACAGCTCGTGCGCGGCCTCGACCTGTTCCAGGTCGACGGTGACACCCAGTCCCGGCGCGGCCGGCACGGTCAGGTGCCCGTCGACCAGCGGGATCGGGTCGGTGGTCAGCCGCTGGCCGTCCTGCCAGATCCAGTGGGTGTCGATGGCGGTGATGTCGCCGGGGGCGGCGGCCGCCACATGGGTGAACATGGCGAGTGACACGTCGAAGTGGTTGTTCGAGTGCGAACCCCACGTCAGGCCCCACGCCTCGCACAGCTGCGCCACCCGCACCGACCCCTGCATGGTCCAGAAGTGCGGGTCGGCCAGGGGGATGTCGACGGCGGACTGGCGCACGGCGTGGCCGAGCTGCCGCCAGTCCGTGGCGACCATGTTGGTCGCGGTCCGCAGGCCGGTGGCGCGTCGGAACTCGGCGAGGGTTTCCCGCCCGGAGTAACCCTCCTCGGCGCCGCACGGGTCCTCGGCGTAGGCGAGCACGTGCCGCAGGGCGCGGCCGTGGCGGACGGCGTCGGCCAGAAGCCAGCCACCGTTGGGGTCAAGTGTCAGGTCCGCCGAGGGAAACCGGTCGGACAGGGCACGCATGACGTCGACCTCGTCCGGTCCGGGCAGCACACCGCCCTTCAGTTTGAAGTCGGTGAACCCGTACCGCTCCTGCGCGGCTTCGGCTTGGGCGACGATGCCGGCCGGGTCGAGGGCCTCGCGGTCCCGGACGGCGAACCAGCCGTCCCCGTCGCCGGTTCGGTAGTCCAGGTCGGTCCTGGTGCGGTCGCCGACGAAGAACAGGTAGCCGAGCGCCCGCACCCGCTCGCGTTGCTGGCCTTCGCCGAGCAGCGCGGCGACCGGCACCTCCAGGAACTGGCCGAGCAGGTCCAGCATGGCGGCTTCGATGGCGGTGCGGGCGTGCACGGCCACCCGCAGGTCGAAGGTCTGCTGGCCGCGGCCGCCGGAGTCGCGGACACCGAAGCGTTCCTGGACCGCGGCGAGTACCGCGTGGTGCGTGCTCACCGGGGCGCCGACGACCAGGTCGCGGGACTCGGTGAGCGTGTCGGTGATCGCGGGCCCGCCGGGCACCTCACCGACTCCGGTCCGGCCGTCGGAGTCGGTGAGGATCAGCAGGTTCCTGGTGAAGAACGGGCCGTGCGCGCCGCTCAGGTTGAGCAGCATGCTGTCGCGGCCCGCGACCGGGACGACTCGGTAGCCGGTGACGACCGGTGGCGTCACTCGGGCTCCCCGTCACGCAGCCGCGGCACACCGAGCGGGTTACCGTCCCGCAGCTCGTCGGGCAGCAACGCGTTCGGCACGTTCTGGTAGGCCACCGGACGCAGCCACCGCTCGATGGCCAGGGTGCCGACCGACGTGGTCGACGGCGCCGACGTGGCGGGGAACGGGCCGCCGTGGACGACCGCGTGCCCGACCTCGACGCCGGTGGGCCAGCCGCCGAACAGCACGCGCCCGGCCAGCAGCTCCAGCCGGGGCAGCAGCGCGGCGGCGGTCTCGTGGTCTGATTCGACGGCGTGGACGGTGGCGGTGAGCTGGCCCTCGAGCGTGTCGAGGATTTCCTCCAGCTGCGCGGTGTCCCGCACGCGGACGACGAGTGAGGTCGCGCCGAACACCTCCTCCTGCAACGCAGGCTCGGCGAGGAACGTGTCGCCGTCGGTGACGAACAGGCCGGCCTGGCCGCACGCGGCGATCGTGTTGTCGGCGCCACCGACAGCGACCTCGGACACCCCGGCCGCGTCGACGAGCCGGGACATACCGTCCACATAGGACTTGCGGATGCCGTCGGAGAGCATGGCGGCGGCCGGTGTGCCGCGGACGGCGTCACCGGCGGCGGTGAGGAACTCGGCCGGGTCGCCGAGCGCGAACACCAGACCGGGGTTGGTGCACAGCTGCCCGGCGGAGGTGGTCAGCGAGGCGACGAACGCGGTGCCGAGCGCGGCGCCCTGCTCGGCGAGCGCGCCGGGCAGCAGGATCACCGGGTTGACCGACGACATCTCCGCGTACACGGGAATCGGCACGGGCCGGGACGCCGCGGCCGCGACGAGCGCGAGCCCGCCGGAGCGGGAGCCGGTGAACCCGACCGCGGCGATGCGGGGGTGCTTCACGAGCGCGGTGCCCAGGTCCTTGCCGGAGCCGAACAGCAGCGAGAACACACCCTCGGGCAGGTCATGTGCCTGCACGGCGGCGCGGATGGCGCGGCCGACCAGTTCGGAGGTGCCGGGATGCGCGCTGTGCGCCTTCACCACGACCGGGGCGCCCGCGGCGAGCGCTGAGGCGGTGTCGCCGCCGGCGACGGAGAACGCGAGGGGGAAGTTGCTGGCGGAGAACACGGCGACGGGCCCGAACGGGATCTTCCGCTGGCGCAGGTCGGGCTTGGGCAGCGGGGCGCGGTCCGGGTTGGGGGTGTCCAGGCGGGATCCGAGGTACCGGCCGGCCGCGGCGACGGAGGCGAACAGCCGCAGCTGGTTGGTGGTGCGGGCCAGCTCCATCCGCACGCGCGGCTCGGCGATGCCGGTCTCGGCGGCCACCCGGGACACGAGTGTGTCGCCGAGCGCGTCGATGTTGTCGGCGACGGTGGTCAGGAACGCCGCCCGGGTTTTCCCGGAGATCGACCGGTAGGTCGGGAACGCCTGCCACGCCAGGGACACCGCACGGTCCACATCGGACTCGTCGCCGAGCCCGTATGCTGGTTCGAGCGCGTCGCCGGTCGCCGGGTTCACGCCCCGGACCTCACCAGCGCTGCCACGCACGTCGGCGGCGCCGATCAGCATCGATCCGGTCAGGGCCAGAGTCGCAGTCATGACAGTTCCACTTTCTCGATGAGTGTCTTGAGCTCATCGAACTCGTTGGGCGTCAGGTCCGCCAAGGGGGGTCGCACCGGGCCTGGGTCGCGGCCGATCGCGCGCAGGCCCGCCTTGACGATCGATACGGCGTACCCCGCTCGCCGGTCGCGAATCTCGATGTAGGGCAGCACGAACTCGTCCAGCATGCGGTAGACGGTGACGGCGTCGCGGGCCCGCACCGCCGCGTAGAACGCGAGGGCCCAGTTCGGCGCGAAGTTGAAGATCGCGGACGAGTAGGTGGTGACGCCCATCTCCAGGTACGGCAGCGCGTAGGTCTCGGCGGTGGGCAGCCCGCCGATGGACAGCAGCCGCTCCCCCAGCCGCGCGTAGATGCGGGTCATCAGGTCCACGTTGCCGACGCCGTCCTTGAACCCGATCAGGTTGGGGCAGGCGTCGGCGAGCCGCGCGGTGGTGTCGTAGGTGAACTTCGCGTTGGCGCGGTGGTAGACGATCACGCCGAGCGAGGTGGCCGCGCAGACGGCCTTGACGTGCTCGATCAGGCCTTCCTGCGGCACTTCGGTGAGGTAGGGCGGCAGCAGGAGCAGCCCGGACGCGCCGGCGGCCTCGGCGTCGCGGGCCATCGCGACGGCCTGCGCGGTGCCGTAGCCGGCGGGAGCGAGGACGGGGGTGTCGCCGGCCACGGCGACCGCGGCCCTGACCACGCGGGCGACCTCGTCGGTGGTCAGCGAGAAGAACTCGCCGGTGCCGCCGGCGGCGAACAGGCCGGCGGCGGTGAAGGACGACTGCCAGGCCACGTGCTCGCGGTAGGCGTCCTCGTCGAAGGCGAGGTCCGCCGTGGCGTGAGTGACGGGGAACGACAGCAACCCGGTGCCGAGCGTGTCGCGCAGGGATTCCGGACTCAGGGTCAAGGCAGGCTCCAGTGGTGTTGGGGCGACTAGTTGGAGCGTATGACCGGTGGCGATACCTGTCTAAGTCCAACAACGCATTTTGCGATACCTTCTGTGCATGTCGTTCACGCTTGAGCAGCTCCGGGGTTTCGTCGCGGTCGCCGAGGAGGGCAACTTCGGCCGGGCCGCCGCCCGCCTGCGGATCACGCAGCCGCCCCTGTCGCGGCAGGTGCAGAAGCTCGAGCGGGCCCTCGACGTGCAGCTGCTGGTCAGGACGCCGCGCGCGGTGCTACTCACGCCGGCAGGTGAGGCGTTCCTGCCCGAGGCGCGGCGGATCCTCGGCCTCGCGGAGGCGGCGCCGATCACCGCGCGGAACGCGGCGCGCGGCACGGCCGGCACGCTGCGGATCGGGTTCACGGCGATCTCCGCGCTGACCGTGCTTGGCACGTGGATCCGCACGATCAGCCAGCATCTGCCGGACGTGGAGCTGACGTTGACCGAGATGGTGACCCGCGACCAGATCGACGCGCTGCTCGCGGGCGACATCCACGTCGGACTGGCCCGGGGGGTGCCGGCGTCGGAGGTCCTCAACACCCGCCTCGTGCACGTCGAGAGCCTGATCCTGGCCTGCCCGCGCGGACACAAGCTGTCCGAGCTGGGCCGCCCGCCGACACTGGGTGACATCGGCCGCCACGACGTGGTCACCTACACCCCGATCGCGGCCCGCTACCTGCAGGAACTGGTGATCAGCGCGTTCCACGGGGCCGGCGTGGAACCCCACTACGTGCAGCAGGTCAGCCAGGTCCACAGCCTGCTCGCGCTGGTCGACGCCGGCGTCGGCGTGGGGCTCGTGCCGCGGTCGGCGGCCCGGCTGCGGCTGCCCAACCTGGCGTTCACCGAGATCGCCGGTCTGTCCCCGGACATCGTGGAGACCCACTGCGTGTGGCGGGCCGGCCACGACAACCCGGCACTGGACTCGCTGCTGCGGTTGACGGAGGTCAACTCTTGACGCTGTGCAGGGTCAGCCTTACGGTCACCGTCTACAGATGAAGACCGGACACGCATTTCTAGACGATCCGGCCTCCCCCGAACTATCCATTTCGGAGAGACGATGCCGTCTTCCGCACCACCACGCCGTCATCACCGGCTCGGCGCGTTAGCCGCGGCGACCCTGATGGTGACGAGCGCGTGCACGGTCGCGAACAGTGAGGCCGGCGACGCCGGCGCCGGTGGCGACACGCTGCGCATCGTGCTCGCGCAGGAACCACCGACCCTCGAGCCGTGCGAGTCGTCGTTGACCGGCACGGGCATGGTCGTCCGTTCGAACATCACCGAACCGCTCGTCGAGCGGGACCCGACCACCGGTGACCTGGAACCGCTGCTGTCCACGGGATGGCGGCAGACCTCGCCGACGACGTGGGTGTTCGACATCCGCACCGGCGTGACCTTCTCCGACGGACAGCCGTTCACCGCCGAGGACGCCGCGTTCACCATCGACCGCGCGGTGAACTCGGACCTGATGTGCAATGTGGACGGTTACGTTTTCGGTGACGACTCGCTGGGTCTGCACGTGGACAGCCCGACCCAGCTGACGGTCACCACGAAGGCCCCGGACCCGATCCTGCCGCTGCGGCTGTCGTTCGTGGAGATCGTGCCCCGCACGACGGCCACGGACGCGAAGGTCCGCGAGCCGGTCGGCACCGGCCCGTACGCGGTCGCGGACTGGCAGACCGGTATCTCGATCACGTTGGAACGCAACGACACCTACTGGGGCGACGCCCCCGCCTACCCGCGTGTGCGGTACGTGTGGCGGTCGGAGTCGAGTGTGCGGGCGGCGATGATCGCGAAGGGTGAGGCGGACATGGCCGCCTCGGTCGACCCGGTCGACGCGACCCCGGAGAACTCGATCCCCTACCCGAACAACGAGACCACCGCGTTGCGGTTGGACGGGACGCAGGCGCCGCTGGACGACATCCGCGTGCGCGAGGCCATCGGGTTGGCCATCGACCGGCAGGCCATTGTGGACGTGTTGTTCGACGGCAACGCGTTGCCGGCAGCGCAGCTCATCCCCTCCGGTGTCGTCGGCTACAACGACGGGCTCGAACCCCGGCACGCCGATCCGTCGGCGGCGAGCGAGCTGGTGGCGCAGGCGAAGCAGGACGGTGTGCCGGTGGACCGGCAGATCACGCTCGTCGCCCGCAACGGCCAGTTCCCCCGCGTCGCGGAGACCGCGGAGGCACTCCAGTACCAGCTCGGTCAGATCGGGCTGAACGTGAAGATCCTGATGTTGGACACGGCCGCGCAGCTGTCGTACCAGTTGCGGCCGTTCCCGAAGAACGTCGGGCCGATCGCCGCGCTGATCATGCACGGCAACCAGGCCGGTGACGCCGCGTTCACGACCAGCCAGTACCTGCTGTCCGACGGCCCCCAGTCCTACTTCGGCACACCGGAGCTGGACGAGCGGATCGCGGCCGCCGGTGAGCTGTCCGGGCAGGAGCGCCAGGACGCGTTCGCCGACATCTTCGCCTACCAGAACGAGGAAGTGGTGCAGTACGCCTACCTCGCGCACATGCGGGGCCTGATGGGCATCTCACCGTCGGTCCACTACGAACCCAACCCGGCGACCGGGGACGAGCTGCGGTTGGCCGAGATCCGCCCGGCGGACGGAGACAACCGATGATCACCTTCCTGCGCAGGCGGGTCGTGTCCAGCGCGATCCCGCTGGTGTTCGTGGTGCTGGGGGTCTTCGTGCTGGCCCGGCTGACCGGGGACCCGGTGAACCTGTACCTGCCGCTGTCGGCGACGGCCGAGCAGCGCGCGGAGTTCGCGGCAGCGCACGGGTTCGACCAGCCGATCCTGTCGCAGCTGTGGGACTACCTGGGACAGGTGGTGCGGCTGGACTTCGGTGAGTCCCTGCGCACCGGGCAGCCGGCCGGGGAGATGGTGCTGACCGCCTACCCGGCGACGCTGCAGCTGGCCGCGGTGACGATGCTGATCGCGATCGCCGGGGCGGTGCTGATCGGCAGCCTCGCGGCGTACCGGCCGAACTCGCTCGCCGACCGCACGTCGAGCTTCCTGTCGATGACGGCGGCGAGCATCCCGGACTTCTGGTTCGCGATCATGGGTGTGCTGGTGTTCGGGGTCAGCCTCGGTCTGCTGCCGACGTCCGGTGTGGACGGTGGGTTCGAGGTGTGGATCCTGCCGGTGGCCACGCTGCTGATCCGGCCGTTCGGGGTGCTGGTGCAGGTGGTGCGCGGCTCGATGGTCGGCGCACTGTCCGCACCGTACGTGAAGGTGGCGCGCAGCAAGGGCGCCAGTGAGAAGCGGGTGGTGTTCGGGCACGCGCTGCGCAACGCCACGACGCCGGTGTTGACCGTCGCCGGTGACCTCACGATCGGGTTGGTCAACGGCGCGGTCGTGGTGGAGACGATCTTCGGGTGGCCGGGCATCGGCAAGCTGATGATCGACTCGATCCTGCAGCGGGACTTCGCCGTGCTGCAGGCCGCGGTGCTGCTGACCGCGGTCACGATCTTCCTGCTGAACATCGTCATCGACGTCTGCCACGCGCTGATCGACGCGCGTGTCCGCCAGCCGGTCGCGGCATAGGAGCTTTCATGACGGCAACAATCAGTGCCGCGGCGGTGAAGCCGACCCGCCGGCGGCAGAAGTGGTGGCAGTTGCTCGGCAAGGACAAGTTCGCGGCGGTGGCCGCGGTGGTCCTGGGACTCGTGGTGCTGACCGCGTTGTTCGGGCCGTGGCTGATCGGTGACCGGGCGGTGCGCCAGGATCTGCGGGCGTCGCTGCGGCCGCCGTCGTTCGACCACGGGTTCTTCGGGTTGCTCGGCACGGATGTGCTGGGCCGCAGCGTGGTGGCCCGGTTGATCGAGGCGGCCGGCACCACGCTGTCGGTGGCGGTGCCGGCGGTGCTGTGTTCGCTGGTGATCGGGTCGGCGTTGGGGATGTGGGCCGGCTACCACGGCGGGTGGCGGGAAAGCGTGGCGATGCGGGTGGCGGACGTGATCCTGTCGTTCCCGTCGCTGCTGCTCGCGGTCGTGGTGCTGTACGTGTTCACGCCGTCGGCGGCGAACATCGTGCTGATCCTGGCGTTCGCGCGGATCCCGATCTACCTGCGCACGGCGCGGGCGGAGTCGGCGGAGCTGCGGACGCGGTTGTTCGTGGACGCCGCGCGCACGTTCGGCACGAAGAGCTGGGCGACGATCTACCGGCACCTGCTGCCGATCGTGCTGCCCACGATGCTGACAGTGGCCACGTTGGACTTCTGTTTCGTGATGCTGTCGGAGTCGTCGCTGTCGTTCCTGGGCATCGGGATCCAGCCGCCCGACGTGAGCTGGGGCCTGATGGTGGCGCAGGGCCGGCAGTACCTGCAGACGGCGTGGTGGATCGCGGTGCTCCCGGGCGTGGCGATCGTGATCACGACGGTGTCGGCGACGATCCTGGCGGCGTGGGTGCGGCTGGCGACCGATCCGGCGCAGCGGTGGCGGTTGACGTTGGCGAAGCGCCGGCGCGGCGCGGTGACGGAGGTGACCGCGTGACCGCGGCATTGTCGGTTGAGGGTTTGAAGGTGGACCTGCACACGCCGGGTGGTGTGTTGCGGGCGGTGGACGACGTGAGTTTCACCGTCCAAAAGGGACGGACGACGGCGCTGCTGGGCGAGTCGGGGTGCGGCAAGTCGTTGACGGCACAGTCGATCGTGGGGCTGCTGGATCCGGTGGCCGAGGTGACCGGCGGCGCGGTGTACGTCGACGGGACGGACGTGCTGGCGTTGGACCGGGCGGGGCGGCGGGAGATCGCCGGACCGAAGCTGGCGATCGTGTTCCAGGACGCGTTGACCGCGATGAACCCGGTGCAGCCGGTGGGCCGGCAGCTGGCGGAGCCGTTCCGTATCCACAAGGGACTGTCGCGGCGGGCCGCGCGCGCTGAGGCGATCGAGTTGATGGCGCGGGTCGGGATCCCGGAGCCGGCGGCCCGGTATCGCGCGTATCCGCACCAGTTCTCCGGGGGTATGCGGCAGCGGCTGCTGATCGCGATGGCGGTGGCGTTGGGCCCGGACGTGCTGCTCGCCGACGAGCCGACCACGGCGTTGGACGTGACGGTGCAGGCGCAGATCATGCGGTTGTTGCGGGATCTGCAGACCGAGCGGGACATGGCGGTCGTGCTGATCACCCACGACCTGGCGTTGGTGGCGGAGCACGCCGACGACGTGGCGGTCATGTACGCGGGGAACGTCGTGGAGACCGGCCCGACGCGCACGGTGTTCGACCATCCGCGCCACCCGTACACCAAGGGGTTGCTGGACTCGGTGCCCGAACACGCGCGCAGGGACGAGCCGCTGCCGGCGATCGGGGGCAGTCCGCCGGAGCTGTCGGCGATCCCGACCGGTTGTGTGTTCCAGGCACGGTGTCCACTCGCGGCCGACCGGTGTGTCGAGGAGCGTCCGGAGTTGGCGCCGGTGGGCGACGGGTGGGCCTCCGCCTGCCATTTCTCGGAGGAGTTGAGCCATGCCTGATGTTCTGGCACCGCCGGTGTTGGCGGCGACCGGGCTGCGTAAGTCGTTCCGGGTCGGCCGCAGGCAGCTGACCGCGTTGGACGGTGTGGACCTCACGATCGGGCGTGGCGAGACGGTCGGGTTGGTCGGCGAGTCCGGCTGCGGCAAGTCCACGCTGGCCAGGGTGTTGCTGATGCTGGCGCGCCCGGACGCCGGGACGGTGCGGTTCGGGGAGATGGACCCGTTCACGTTGCGCGGCAAGGAGTTGCTGGCGTGGCGGCGGCGGGTGCAGATGGTGTTCCAGGACCCGTACGCGTCGCTGAACGAGCGGATGACCGCGGCGGAGCTGATCGGTGAGCCGTGGCGCACGCACCGGGACGCGGCGCCTGCCGACCGGGCCGGGCGTGTGCGTGAGCTGCTGGAGCTGGTCGGGTTGCGTGCCGGTGACGCGGACCGGTACCCGGGTGAGTTCTCCGGTGGGCAGCGGCAGCGGATCGGGATCGCGCGGGCGCTGGCGTTGAAGCCGGACCTGATCGTGTGTGACGAGCCGGTGTCGGCGCTGGACCTGTCTGTTCAGGCGCAGGTGCTGAACCTCCTTTCCGAGCTGCGGCGCGAGTTGGGGGTGTCGTACCTGTTCATCTCGCACGACCTGTCGGTGGTGCGGCACGTCGCGGACCGCGTTTCGGTGATGTATCTGGGGAAGGTGGTCGAGGAGGGGCCGACGGAGGAGGTGTTCGACCGGCCCGTGCACCCGTACACGGCGGCGTTGATGTCGGCGGCGCCGACGTTGTCACCCCACGACGGGGAGCGGATCCTGCTGGGCGGGGAGATCCCGTCTCCGCTGGACCCGCCGTCGGGGTGTCGTTTCCGGACGCGGTGCTGGAAGGCGACGGCGGAGTGCGCTTCCGCGCAGCCGCCGGTGGTGTCGCGTGAGGACGGACACGTCGGACTCTGCCACCATCCACTGTGAGTCACTGGGCGTTCGTTCTGTTGTCGGCGGTTGTCCTTGTCGGGGCCCTGTTGCAGGTGGCGGTCGGGTTCGGGCTCGGGTTGCTCGCCGCGCCGGTGTTGGCGTTCGTCGAGCCGTCGCTGGTGCCGGTGGTGTTGCTGGTGTTGGCGTTCGGGGTGACGGCGGCGGTGCTGGTGCTGGACGGCACGCACCTGGACCTGCGGGGCACGGGCTGGGCGCTCGTGGGTCGGGTGCCGGGCACGGTCGTCGGCGCGGCGTTGGTGGCGGTGTTGCCGGCGAAGGCGTTGGCGTTGCTGGTGGTGCTGGTGGTCGTGGTCGGGGTGGTGGCCAGCCTGCGGGGGTTCGCGCCCCGGCCGACCCGGCCGGCGGTGGTGGTCGCGGGGGCGGTGTCCGGGCTCATGGGCACCGCCACGTCGATCGGCGGGCCGCCGATGGCGATGGTGTGGCAGCGGTTCGCCGGGCCGCGGTTGCGCAGCACGATGAGCGCGTTCTTCCTGGTGGGTTCGGTGATGAGCTTTGCCGCGCTGGCGCTGTCGGGTTCGGTGGATCCGCACGACCTGCGTTACGCGGTGTTCCTGGCGCCGGCGGCGGCGTTGGGGGTGGTGCTGGCTCGCCCGGTTGGCCGACGGCTGGACATTCGTCGGACCAGGATCATCGCGATGGCACTCGCGTTGACCGGCGCGGCGGTCCTGTCGGTGCGCCAGTTCTGGTGAGCCGGCCCGGCTACGCTTCCGCCCGTGGGGAGACAAGAGCGAACCTGGCGGATCGTGGATGGCGAGCGTGTCGAGGGAACGTGGCGGCACGTCTTCATTCGGAACTGGGAGACCTACTACCTCAGCGACCTGTTCATCTACGCCGACGGGATGGTCGACTGCTGGGAGCTGGTGACGTTCGACGAGTTCGCCGAGAAGGTCGCTTCGGGATGGGTGGCGACCGAGTTGCCCGACGGCGCCGAGGCATCGGCCCATCACCTCGGGAACTGGAAGTTCGCCGAACCGCGGACCTGGCTGACGCCCGAGATGTTGCTGGGTGAGGTCCGCGACGACATCGATCAGCTCAGCGGTCGGCCGGATTCGACGGCGCGATGCCTCGCGGCGGTTGACGTCTTCCGTGCCGAGCCCAGTGAGGACAACCGGGCGGCGCTGCGTGAGGCATACGAGGCCATCCCCGAGCATCTGCGGGTCTATGCGCTCGGCGACCAGGACAGTAAGGACTGGCCGTTGCGGGTGCTGGTGGCCGGGCCGGGCAACCCGCTCGATGTGTATGACGGGGCGAAGGTGGTCACCGAGGAGATGCATGCCAGGGCCCTGGACTACTTCGCCGACCGGGAGCGTGAGCGGCGGCGGTATGCGACCAAGGTGCCGGCGGACGGCCCGACGGAGCCGGTCACGGCCAGTGTCCTCATCAACCACGAGGTCTTTCCTGGCGGTTGGCCGGAGGATCCCGGCATCCTGGTGCTGCGCAACGAGTTCCCCGCGCCGGTCGTCGTCGGCGGGCAGACCTATCCGACCGTCGGACACGCGTACTGGGCTCTGGCGGTGGCCGACGAAGAGCGGCGGGCCGCGATCGGCCGCGCCGACACTCCTTACGCCGCTGAGAAGATCGCCGAGAAGTCCACGCTGCGCGCCGACTGGCCCCAGGTCCGGACGGCGATCATGGCGAACCTGTTGCGCCTCAAGTTCAGCCAGCACCCCGATCTCGCTGAGACGTTGACGGCGACCGGGACCACGCGGTTGATCTACGTTCAGTTGGGTTCGACCTTCTGGGGCGACGGCGAGCTGGAAGGTCGGAACTGGATGGGGCGGCTGTTGGAGCTGATCCGCTCCGAACTGGCTCTCAGCGGCCCGGGCGAACCACGTTCGTGAGCGGCCGGCCGCCGGTGAGGCGGCGGACGTTGGCCTTGATCTCGGCGGCGCGGCCGGCGAAGGTCTCGTGGGTGTGGCCGGAGTTGTGTGGGGTGAGGACGACGTTGTCGAGCAGTTCGAACGGTCGGGTGTAGCCCTTCGCGCCGGCGCCGTCCTTGGGATGGCCCCACCAGACGTCGAGCGCTGCGCCGCCGATGCGGCCGGCGGACAGGGCGTCGAACAGTGCGTCCTCGTCCACGAGTGGGCCGCGGGCGACGTTGACCAGCACGGCGTCGCGGCGCATCAGCGCGAGGCGGCGGGCGTCGATCATGGTGTGGGTGTCGGCGGTGAGTGGGACGGTCAGCACCACGATGTCCGATGTGGACAGTAGGTCGTCGAGGCCGGACATGTCGGCGACCCGGTCGAGGGCCAGCCCGTCCGGTGCGGTCGGGGTGCGGCGGACGGCCTGTGCACGCATGCCGAGCGTGGTCAGGGCCCGTACGACGGCCTGACCGATCTCGCCGAGTCCGACCACGCCGACAATGCGGCCGGCGAGGGTGTGGCCGGGTCGTTCATCGGGGTCGACGGCGGCCGACACCCATTTTCCCTGCCGCAGCATGTGGTCGGTGAGCAGCACGCGCCGGGCGAGCATGAGCGACACCATCACGACGTGCTCGGCGATGGAGCGGCCGTGGTGGAAGGTGTTGCAGACGGTGGCGTGGGGTGGGAGGGCGTCGATGGCGATGCGGTCGAGGCCGGCGCCGGGCACGTGCAGCAGCCGCAGCCGGGTCGCGGCGGCCGCCATCGACTCGGTGACCCGGGACGCGATCAGTACGTCCGTATTGGGCAGGCGGGCCTCGACGTCGGTGTCCGTGCGGTGGGTGAACACCTCCCAGTCCGGTTCGTCGAGGTAGTCGACGATCAGGGGGTCCGTGACGAGAACGTTCACCATCGGGGGGCCGTGGGGTCGAACCCGGCGTCGTGGACGCGGCGGTAGTAGCCGGTGTCGTCGCGTTCGGTGATCCCGCAGGCCAGGTACTGCTCGTGGAGGCGGGCGAGCGCGTCGCGGTCCAGTTCCACGCCGAGGCCGGGGCCGGTGGGCACGGCCACGGCGCCGCCGTCGAACCGGAGCGGGCCGGGGACGATCACGTCGTCCTCGGTTGCCTTCCACGGCCAGTGCGTGTCGCAGGCGTAGGTGAGGTTGGGGGTGGCCGCGGCGAGGTGGGTCATGGCGGCGAGGCTGATCCCGAGGTGGGAGTTGGAGTGCATGGACAGTGACAGCCCGAAGGTGTCGGCGATGCCGGCCAGTGACTGGGAGCGGCGCAGACCGCCCCAGAAGTGGTGGTCGGACAGGATGACCTCGACGGCGTCCTCTTCGATCGCGGGCCGCAGGTGCTCGAACGCGACCACGCACATGTTGGTGGCGAGCGGCATCGGCGCTTCCCGGGCGACGCGGGCCATGCCGGTGATGCCGGTGGTGGGGTCCTCCAGGTACTCGAGCACGCCTTCGAGTTCCTCGGCGACCCTGATGGACGTGGCCACGCTCCAGGCGCCGTTGGGGTCCAGCCGCAGCGGGTGGTCGGGGAACTCCTTGGCCAGGGCCTGGATCGCGGCGACCTCCTCCTCGGGTGGGAGCACGCCGCCCTTGAGTTTGATCGCGGTGAAGCCGTAGTCGTCGACGATGCGGCGGGCCTGGGCGAGGAGCTGGTCGGGGTCGAGCGCCTCGCCCAGCTCGTCGGGTTCGGCGCCGGGGTGGCCGGCCCACTTGTAGAACAGGTAGGCGCTGTAGTCGACGCGGTCGCGGACGGCGCCGCCGAGCAGGTCGCTGACGGGCCGGCCGATCGCCTTGCCCTGGAGGTCCAGGCACGCGACCTCGAACGCGGACAGGACCCGGTCGGTCGTACTGGAACCGGTGACCATGCCGCCCATGCCGTGGCCGCCTGCGGTGTCGGCGCCGAGGCTTTGGCCGACGCGGCGGGCGATCTCCTGGAGGTGCCACACGTCGACGCCGGTGAGCGCTTCGGCGGCGGCGCGTAGGCGGGTCAGGTGCTTGGCGTCGCCGTACGTTTCACCGAGTCCGTAGAGCCCGTCGTCGGTGACGATCTCGACGATGGTCCGCAGCGCGTACGGCTCGTGCACGCCGACGGTGTTCAGCAGCGGCGGGTCGCGGAAGGCCACGGGCGTGAGGTGAACATCCTGGATACGCACAAACAGCAGTCTACGTGTGTAGACAGCTGTCACAAGGGGAGATCGCTCACGCCGAGTTCGACCGACATGGCCTCGTGTTCGATCTGGTCGCGGGTGCGCAGGAGCGCGGTGACGACGTCGGTTTCGCGGGCGGGGGTGAGCCGGGCGAGCGGTACCGAGCAGCTGATCGCGTCGCCGGCGGGTTCGGCGTAGCGCAGCGGCACGGCGAAGCACTGCACGCCCGCGGTGTTCTCCTCGCGGTCGACGGAGTGCCCGTGCTCGCGGGCCTTGGCGAGGTCGGCGACGAGCACTGCGCGGTCGGTGATGGTGTGCGGGGTGAGCGGCGCCAGCTCGTCGGGCAGGTGCTCGTCCAGCTCGGCGCCGGACAGCTCGGCGAGCAGCGCCTTGCCGAGCGCGGTCGAGTAGGCGGGCAGCCGGCGCCCGACCCGGCTGTGGGCACGCAGGTACTGGCCGGACTCGCGGGTCACCAGGTACACGACGTCCACGCCGGACAGCCGGCCGAGGTGGAAGGTCTCGTCGAGCTGCTCACCGAGCCGGTCCAGCGCGGTTTTGGCGATACGGACGTATGGGTCGGTGTCCAGATAGGTCGTGCCGGCCAGCAGGGCGCGGATGCCGATGCCGTAGAGGGTGCCGGAGGCGTCGGTGCGGACCCAGCCGTACTTGGTGAGGGTGCGGAGGACGGCGTAGCAGCTGCTGCGGGGCATGCCGAGGGCTTCGCTGAGCTCACGGAGCCGGGCCGGGCGGTTGCGCCGGGCGGCCAGCAGTTCGAGCAGTTCGAGCGTGCGTGCCGCGGACTTGACCTCCCGCACGCCGCCGGCTCGCTCGCCGGGCTCCTCCGGTGCCGCCATCGAACCTCCCGCACTGACCTCGTGTACCGGACCACGCTACTAGGCTTTCTCCATGCCCAAGTCCAGTGCCGCGTTGCTGTTGTTCCGCCGCCGTGACGGGCTCGAGGTGTTGATCGCCCACATGGGAGGGCCGTTCTGGGCGCGTAAGGACGCCGGCGCGTGGTCGATCCCGAAAGGTGAGTACACCGACGAGGATCCTCTCGACGCCGCGCGGCGTGAGTTCGCGGAGGAGATGGGGTCGCGACCGCCGGACGGTGAGGTGATCCCGCTCGGTGTGGTGCGCCAGTCCGGCGGCAAGGTGGTGACGACGTTCGCCGTGGAGGGTGACTTCGATCTCGCCGGGTTTCGCAGCAACACGTTCGAGATGGAGTGGCCGCGCGGCTCGGGCACGATGCGTGAGTTCCCCGAGGTGGACCGGGCCGAGTGGGTTTCGGTGGAGGTTGCGCGGGAGAAGCTGGTCAAGGGCCAGCTGCCGGTACTCGACGCGCTACAGGCCCATCTCGCGGGTTAGGCAGTTCGGGTCGACGAGTTGCTCGGCGGCATGACAGCCGGTGATCGCGTAGTGCCGCACACCGGCCGCGACGAGCGGGTCGAGCTCGAGGAGCCGGGCGAGTTCGGCTCGCGAGGTCGTCGCGAAGATCGTGAGGTTGTCGACGGGCACCCGGCCCGGCAGCAGCCAACCACGTTCTCGCTGGACGAGGCACCAGAGGAGGTGCTGGTCGACCAGGTCGCGGTTGGCTGGCGCGTCCGGGCGGAAGTCACCGCGGTTGTGCCCCAGCGCCACGTATAACCGCTCCGGATCTTCGGGACTCACCCTTAGATAGTGCACCACTCCCGGGCAACCGTGCCGGGATGCCCACGAAATCGTCCAGCCACGTCCTAGACGACGTCACGTGCCGCCGCGCCGTCGAGGCCCCAGGCGACGATTCGGCGCGGGTGGATGCGGAGGTAGACCTCGTCGAACGGGAACCCGGCGCCGAGCAGGCGGCCGACCTCGCCGCCGCCGTCCATGAGCGCTTCGGCCCAGCCGCGGATCTCGATGCCGCGCGGGGCCCACGGGTCGACGGTCGCGAGATCGTCGACGACCACGGCCACGTCCGGGTTGGCGAGCACGTCGCGGAACTTCTTGGTCGCGGTCATGGTCGCGACGCAGCCGATGACGAGGGTGTCGGTGTCGCAGAAGACGCCGACGGGGGTGACGTGGGGGCGGCCGTCCTTGCCGACCGTCGCGAACCGGCCGAGGGGCTGGCTGGTCAGGTACTCGATCTCGGTGTCGGTGAAGGTGGCCATGCCGGAGAGTCTACCTGGATTATTCAAGCTTGACTATTTGCTGAGGCGGTCGGCCAGCTCGGCGGCCCACCGCGCCTCGCCTTCCTGGAGGGTGGCGATCAGGTCGTAGCTGTCGGCGACGTGGGGTGGGATGCCGCCGGTGTCGTCGGCGCGGATGTCGGCGGCCATGGTGCGGTGGTCGGCCGCCGACGCGGCCAGGTCGGTGGCGCGCCCGCGGAGGGTGGCGGCCAGTTCGGCGGGTGGGAGGTCGGGCAGGAACGCCAGACCGGCGAGCAGGGGGTGGTTGGGCAGGCGGGCCTCGGTGAGGTTCTCGCGGAGCAGGCGGGTGTACTCCTGCTCCCCCGCCGGGGTGAGCCGGAAGTGGGTGCGTTCGGGGCGGGCACCCTGCCGATCGGTGCCGGCGCTTTCGAGGAAACCTTCGCGCACCAAGGTTTTCAGCGCGTTGTAGATGGACCCGGGCGCGATGTTGGCCCATGAGGCGGCGCCGCGGGCGAGCAGCTTCCGGCGCACGTCGTAGCCGTGCACGGGGCCGTCGCTTTCCCGGACGACCCCGAGCACGAGCAGTCTTGTCGGCCCCACGATCATGGGGCCAAGGCTACGACCGACCGCGTGCGGCGACGAGTTTGGCGTAGCGAGCGCCGGCCGCGAGGAGCACGAGACCGGCTACGAGGAACGCGGAGACCCGCGCCATGCCGTCCAAAGAGGACAGATCGAACAGGACGAGCTTGGCGAGCGCGGCGACCACGAGTGACAGGCCCGCGACCCGCAATGGCACCGAGTCGACGCCGCGGAGCAGCAGGACCAGCGCGGCGACGGTCCAGGACACGGTGACGAGCACGTGGCCGAGCAGGAACCCGTCGCGGGCCGGCGAGATCAGCAGGCCGATCGACAGCAGTGTCGCGGTTGAGCCGTAGAGCCCGAGGAGTCCGGCCGGCACCCAGCCGTGCGGTGCGTGTTCGCCGTCGGCGAGCACCTCGAGCCGGAACACGGCCCAGCACAGGGTGATCGCGACGGCGGCGTACAGGGCGCCGGTCAGGCCGAGGGAGATGGCGGCGCCGGTGTCGGTGCCGCCGAACCGGGGCTGGACCAGGTACTCGGGCCTGGCCGTGAACACCAGGCCCAGCACGAAACCCACCACGGCGAACAGTGCCGCCGGCAGCAACGCGAGCGCGAGCCGCAGGCGGACGGCGAGCACGGTGAGGACGAGTGCTTCGGCGAGGAAGGCGATGGGGCGGGCGTCGCCGTCGAACCCGGTGGCGGTGGCCTGGAGGAACGCGAGCGTGGCGAGCCCACCCGCGGTCAACGCGAACGGCCGGTGCAGGTCGGTGACGTAGCCGAGTGCCCAGACGACGATCAGCAGCACACCGATCGCGGCGGGCAGGATCGTCGCGCCGGCCCGTGGGAGCAGGAGCGCGGCGACCATGCCCGGCATGGGCGCGAGGACCAGCAGGATCGTGGTGACCTCGTCGCCGGGGCGACGCAGCTCGGTGGCGGTCGCGAGCAGGACGATGACGCCGCTGGTGACCCCGGCGAGGACGGCGGTGAGGACGGCGTCGGCGCGGTGGTCGACGGCGAGCAGGACGTTCACCAGGCACGCGATGACCGGTGGCGCCGCGGCGGCGCTGAGCAGGCCGCTCCACCGTTTGACGAGCTGCACGGGCGTCGTGCCGACGAGCAGGACGAGCAGGAAGCCGAGCAGGAGCGCGTCGAACCCGTCGGTGATGATGGGCGCGGACACCGCGCAGCAGATCACGACGAACATGGCGAGCAGTTGGGAGTCCCACCAGCCGGCGAGCGCGACCCCGCCCGCGGTGACGGCCAGTCCGGTGAGCAGCCCGCCCCACGGCGTTAGGAAGCCGTAGAGCGAGGTGGCCGCGACGACGGCGAGGTAGAGCACGGCGATCCCGGTGGCGGCGAGTGCGTAGGCGCCGGTGCGGGCGGTGGGGCTGCGGTGCAGCCAGGTGCCGATGCCGGTGAGTGTGAGGCCGAGCCCGGCGCCGAGGAGGACGCGGGGTAACGGGCCGAGGTAGCCGCGCTGGATGGCGAGGATGAGGAGCAGGACGACCCCGGCGAGGGTGACCACGCCGCCGGCCCAGGCGAGGATGCGGCTGCCCGCGCCGTCGCGGCTGAGCCGTTCCCACAGCGTGGGGGTGGGCGGAGGTGGTGTCGGTGGCCGGTACCCGAATGGTTGCGGGCCGGCCTGTGGTGTCGGGGTGGTCAGCAACCATTCGCGTTGCTGACCACCGGCCCGCGCGGCGAAGGGGCCTGGCGGCCACTGCGCGCCGGCCGGGTTGGCGGGGCCGGTTGTGCCGTGGTGGGGACCGGCGTGGCCGGTCTGGCTTGCGGCGGAAGGGATGGGTGACTGGTCGGCTGGGTGAGTGAAGGCGGCGGCTTGATGGCTCGCGGCGGGTGGGACCGCTTCGGCAGCCTGGTGATCGGCGGGCGAACTGGTTGGTGGAACTGGTTCGGTGGTGGGGTGGCCGGCAGTTGGGTCAGCTGTGTCGGCCGGCGTGGGTGCGGCGTCGGCGGTGGCCTGATCCGGGTTGGGTGGAGTTTGCTGCGCGGTGGGCGGGCCGGGATCGGCAGCGGATTCTGTTGGTGCGGCGACGGGTTGGGGTGCTTCTGGCTGCCGTGGCGTGAGGGCCTGTAGTTCGGCGCCTATCTGGCCCAAGCGGGTGCCGACCTCCACGAGCGCGTCGGCAAGTCGTGGCAGGGACTCCGAGAGCTGGTCAGCCATGCGTCTCAGTACACCAACCGCCCGGGTGGGGCGGATGCGTAACATTACTCAGCCGGGCGTCACGATGTGATCACCGCACCGGGTAGGCGTCCAGCAATGTCTGTTTGATGGTGCGGTTTTCGGCGGCGGTGGCTTCCGCGCGTACCGAGATGTGCTGTCCTGGCCGGGTGATCACGCCCGGCACGAGCACCCGGTAGGTCCCGTCGAAGCCGGGGACGACGATGCCCTGGTGCCAGCGTTTCCCTTGGTCGGTCGACGCCCAGAACCGCAGGGTGCCTGGTTCCAGGCGGAAATCGGTGCCGCCGGCCATGGAGGTCACGCGGATGTCCAGGTCGAGCAGGTGCCAGGCCGGCAGCCTGCCGTGAGCGTCGGTGCCTGGTTGGTAGTCGATGGACAGCAGCCGTGGTTTGGTGTCCCACGCCTCGGGGTCGGTGGGTGCTTGGGACGGGAAGGTCCAGGCGGTGCTGGTGCTGCTCGCGATGGGCAGGCGCGTCGGGTCGGGTGTCGAGGTGTGTTCGAGCCGGAAGGTCGCCGGTTCGGGTGGGCTGTCGAAGTACCAGCTGTCGCCGAACCGGGGCAGCTCGGTTCCGTTGCGGTACAGGCGATAGGTGCGGTTGCCGGCGGCGGCGGGCTCGTGGAGGCTGCCTTCGTGAGCGCCGTCGCTCAGGTCCACGGGCAGTTCGATGCGTTCTCGGTTGTGTGAGGCGGTGGTGACTGCCGGGGCGGGTGACCGGAACCAGACGGCGGGGCGCCGCTCCCCCGGGCGGTAGGTGGTGGTCGGGGTGCAGAGCACCGCGACCACGTCGTGTGGGCCGGCGACGCATTGGCGCCAGCGCACGTTCGGGCTCGCGGTGACCCATTCGGTGCGTTTCGTCGGCGCGGGGAGTGGGTGCAGCCATCCTTGTGTCGCGTAGACGAGGTCGGTGTCGGGTTGGCGGTAGGTGCGGTAGGAGTCGGGTTGTCCGCCGAGGGACCGGTAGTCGGCGTCCACGCGGGCGAAGCTGGACCGGGACGCCCGGTAGGTGGGCGGGTTCGGCACGGTCGGGCCGCCGAGCACGACGGCGTACCGGTCGGTGCCGCGGTTGAGTTCCCAGCGGGTTTCGAAGCTGACGCGGCCGTGCCGTACCGGGGTGGTTGGTTGCACGAACACGGTGCCGCGGGCGAGTTCTTCGCCGGTGGCGTAGATGCCGTCGCTGATGCCGCCGTCGCGCCGCGCGTCCTCGCGTCCATAGTGGAGGGACACGGTGGACACGGTGGTGCGTGCGCCGTCGACGGTGACGGGCTTGAGCTGTTTGGCTTTGCGGGCGTCGATGGTGTAGGTCAGGTCGCGGTCGACGGTGAGTTCGGGGGTGCCGGCGAAGGACACGGTCTCGGGGGTGGCACCGGACGCTGGGGTGACGATTCTGGCGACGGCGCTGATCGGGCCGGGTGCCATGCGTGCGGTGCCGCGGCCGTTCTCGTCCAGCTGCAGCACGGTGTACCCGCCGCCGGTCGACGGGTGCATCTCGGCCATGTTGGCGAGCCACACCGTCCCGTACGCGTCGGGTTGGCCGTGCCGGTTGAGCACGGTCAGGGCGATGTTCTGGCGGGGTGCCTCGTTGTAGAAGCCGAGGGGCATGCGGGTGGGCTGTTTCCCTGGCCTGGTAAGGGTGACGGCGCCGGTGTGGACGCCTTTGCCGCCGCTGCCTGGGGTGAGGGTGACGGTCACCGGCACGGTCTGGCCCGGCGCGACGGTGAACTGTGCGGGGGTGGCGGTCACCAGGTTGTCGGGGGCGGGACGGCCGGCGGGATCGCGGACCTCGTCGCTGATCGTCACCGTTTCCGGTTGTGTGCCGTCGTTTTCGACGTGCAGGGTGATCGTGCGTTGGGCGGTGTTGTCGCCGTGGCGCAGGTAGCCGAAGTCGACGTTGCCTCGGTCGAGGTGGAGGGTGTCGGCGAGGGCGCCGGCCAGGTCGATGTGGCCCGCGCCCTCCGCGTACGGCGTGGGGGTGGGGGTTTTGGCGTCGGCGGTGGTCATGAGTGTGTTCTTGATCCGCTGCCAGTCCCAGTCGGGGTGGCGTTCGGCCAGCAGCGCGGCGGCGCCGGCGACGTGCGGGGCGGCCTGGGAGGTGCCGGTCATCTGGGTGTAGCCGTCGCCGCCGGTCTGTGCCGCGGTGATCGACACGCCGGGGGCGGTGACGTCGGGTTTGGCGCGGAAGCTGCCGCGTGCCGGGCCCTGTCCGGAGAAGTACGGGGGCAGCCCGTCGGTGTTGGCCGCGCCGACGGTGAGTGCGCTGGCCGCGACGCCGGGGGTGCCGACGGACGACGAGCCGGGGCCGTCGTTGCCGGCCGCGACGACGAACAGGGTGTCGGTATCGGTGGCGAGCCGGTCGAGTGCCTGCGCGGTGGGGTCGTCGCCATCGCCTGCCTTGCCGCCGAGGCTGATGTTCACCACGTCCGCGCCTCGTGCCGCGGCCCATTCCATGCCACGGATGACCCACGACAGCTGTCCGCGCCCGTCTGCGGCGAGGACCTTGCCGGACAGGAGACGGGCGCCATACGCGACCCCCTTGCGTACGCCGCCCGCCGCCGCCCCGGTGCCGCCGATGATCGACGCCACGTGCGTGCCGTGTCCGTGGCCGTCGGCGGCGGTCGGGTCGTCGGTGAAGTTGGCCTGCTCGATGACTTTCCCGCGCAGGTCCGGGTGGTCGGCGTCGACGCCGGTGTCCAGCACCGCGACGTCCACCCCGGCGCCCGACAGGCCCGCGTCCCATGCCTGCGGCGCGCCGATCCTGGTGAGGTTGCCGTCCAGTTCGGCGGCGCTCACGCGGCGGTCCAACCACACCTTCACCCCACCCGCCGCCAGCACGGTGGTGAACGCGGTCTTCTTCGGTAGGTCGACCGCGGTCGCGTCGATGCTGGGCAACGCGGTCCCGCCGGTCCGCAGCCCGGTCTGACCGCGGACGATCACGGGCAGGGTGTCGGTCTCCGCGTCGCCGTAGCCCTGGGCGAGCAGACCGGTCACGTTGAACAGTTCCAGGTCGAGTGTCTCGGGAACCAGGTGCTCGACCGACGAGGGCACCACGTACAGGTCGCTGCCGCGTCGCAGTGTGGTGAACCCGGTCGTGCCCTCGGCGGGGCGCATGGTCGCCCTGGGGAGCCCGTCGACGTCGCGGGTCACGGTGGCCACGTCGCCGGTGATCAGGGTTACGTCGGTGGCCGGCCCGGCGGGAGCCAAGGCCGGGCCGGCCACCGAGGCGGCCGCCGTGGGCGCGGCCGGAGCCGTTGTCGCCGACACGCCGGCGGCAACGACAAGTCCGGTGAGCACCGCCAGCAGACGGTGGAGCGGTCGCTGCAGGTGCATGGGCCAGTCCTACGGCATCCGAATGGAGGAAGGAACGGCTCGGGCGTGGCGTGTTGCCGCCATGGCGAGAACTGGCCAGGATGACGATCATGCTGGAGGCCTTGGGGATCAGCCGGTTCGCCGAGTCCGTCTACCGCGCGCTGCTCGCCGGCCCTGGCCGTACCCCGGCGGAGTTGGCCGCGGACCTGGACCGGTCGGCGAAGGCGACCCGCCGGGCGGTGTCCGAGCTGGCGGAGCTCGGCCTGGTCACGAGGGCGCCGGGCCGGCCGGTGCGGCTGCTGCCGGCGCGGCCGGACACGGCGATCGACCTGCTGGTGGCGCGCCGGCAGAGCGAGCTGACCGCGTTGCAGGTCAACGCGCGGGCGCTGGTGGCGGAGATGAGCGGGCCGCGTCAGCCCGACGAGCTGTTGGAGATCCTGGTCGGGCAGCAGGCGGTGGCGCACCGGTACACGGCGTTGGTGCGGGGCTGTGAGCGGGAGCTGTTGGTGATCGACCGGCCACCGTACGCGGCGCCGGTCGAGCCGGCGGAGCAGGAGGTCAGCACGCGGCTGCGGGACGAGGTCGTGGTCCGCGGCCTGTACGCGCCGGAGTCGCTGGAGCCGGCTGGCGCGTTGGAGGCGGTGAAGCGGGCGATCGAGAAGGGTGAGCTGTCGCGGCTGCATCCGAAGCTGCCGATGAAGCTCGCGATCATGGACCGGCAGGTGGCGTTGCTGCCGCTGGCGTTGGAGGACATGGTGGAGAGCGCGCTGGTGGTGCGCAAGTGCGCGCTGCTGGACGCGTTGGTGGTGTTGTTCGAGTTGTTGTGGGAGCAGGCGTCGCCGGTGGTGCCGGGTCCGGTGGCCGCGTTGCCGGACATCGGGTTGCTGACGTTGCTGGCGGCGGGCGCGAAGGACGAGACGATCGCGCGTCAGCTGGGCATCAGCCCACGGACGGTGACCCGTCGGGTCGCGGAGCTGTTGGACCAGCTGGGGGCACGGACCCGTTTCCACGCCGGTGTGCTGGCGGCCCGCAACGGCTGGCTGGTCGACTGACCGGTGCCCTCGGCCATGGCGGGTTACGGTTGGACACATGTCCAGTCGGATTGTCGCCACGGTGTTCGACTGTCGGGACGTCGAGGCGCAGACACGGTTCTGGTGCGCGACGCTCGGTTACGACATCCAGCGCCGTTGGACGGACGCGCACGGTGTGGAGTATGTGGAGGCGGGCACGGACGGGGCGTCGCCGCTGCTGTTCCACCCCGTGTCCGAGTTGAAGCGGGCCAAGAACCGGGTGCATCTCGACGTCCGTCCGAGCGGGGCGCAGTACGACGAGGTGGCGCGGCTGGTGGCGTTGGGGGCACGGGTGATCGAGGACGACCCGGCGCAGGACTGGGTGGTGCTGCAGGACCCGGAGGGCAACGAGTTCTGTGTCCTGGCCGCGGAGTCCGGCTAGCTGGACGGTTTGGTCACGGCCAGAGCTTGGACCGCGTCGTGGGGGTCGCCGGTGGCGAGTTGGCGGTCGGCGCCCGTGCCCAGTGTCAGCAGCCTGCGCACGTCCTCCCGCACGGTGGTCACGTCGTCGGAGTCCTCGAGCGCGGCCCGTACGGCGGACAGCAGTTCGGTGACGAGCACGGTCGCCGGCGCCTGCCGTTCCAGCACGGGGTGGATGCCCGGGCCGGACACGCCGTGCCGCGCGGCCGACCACAGCGCTGCGGCCGCGATCTGTTCGCCGATGGCGGGTGCTTCGCGGCCGGCGGCAAGGTCGGTGAGCGCGGTCGCGACCAGTGCGCGGGACAGCGCCGCCTGTAGCCGGGTGGCCTCGATGTCGACGCCCGTGTCGGCAACCCGAATCTCCACAGCGGACAGTCGCGGCAGCGGCCGGGCCAGCCACAGCGGTGCGGTGTCGTCGACCAGCACACCCAGTTCCACCAGCCGCGCGACGCGTGACTCGTAGGCGCGGGTCGACGCGAAATGCGGCGGCATCCCGCCGGCGGGCAGCCGGGATCGCTGCACGGTGCGCCAGCTGGGGTAGCCGGTGTCGGCGCCGTCGCAGTACGGCGAGTTCACCGACAGGGCGAGCAGCACCGGCAGCCACGGCCGCAGGTGGTTCACGACGGCGACCGCGGTGTCCGGGTCGGGCACGTCGACCTGGACACGGCAGCCGCAGGTCTGGTCGGACACCACCGCGCCGTAGGCGTCGGCCACGGGCGCGAACTTCTTGCGTGGCACGACGAATCCGCCCATCGGAGGGCAGCCGGCGGGCAGTGCCCAGGTGCCGGCGGCGCGCGCGGCGGTCGCGAGCCGCAGCCGGGCGACGGTGAGCCGCTCGGTCAGCTCGGCGAGCGTGCCGCACCGGCCGCTGCCCATCTCGACCCTGGTCTCGCACAGCTCCGCGGCGAGGGTGGCGTCGGGAGCGGGGGCGGTGAGGGTGTCGGCGTAGCGCAGCACGTCGTCGGCCGCCGGCTCGGTGCACCCGGTGTCGGGGTCGACGAGGAGGAACTCCTCCTCGACGCGGAGGGAGAGCACGGCGTCCCCGTCCGCCATCCCCGACCTCCTTCCACGCGTCTGCGGGGGCCAGTCTGACTGACCGGCCGGGCGCGCGCGAGACGGGACTCGCTGTGGCGGTTGACACGGAAACACCAGGGTAACCCGACGGGAGCCAACCGTGGGGAGGGCAGATGGCCGACCACAACCAGCCGCCGCAACAACAGGAGCCACCCGGCGAGACCAGCGCGATGACACCGCGGCCGCGGGACGAGATGACCGACTACGTGGGCCGGGACCTGTTGCGGCACAAGCGTGCGCTCATCACCGGCGGTGACTCCGGCATCGGCCGGGCGGTGGCCGTCGCGTTCGCCAAGGAGGGCGCCGACGTGGCGATCGCCTACCTCGAGGAGCACGGCGACGCCAAGCACACCGCCGAACTCGTGCGTGCCGAGGGCCGCCTGTGCGAGCTGATCCCCGGCGACCTGGCCGAACGGGACCACTGCGCGGCGGTCGTCGAGCGGGCAGTCTCGGCGCTGGGCGGACTGGACATCCTGGTGAACAACGTGGCGACGCAGTCGCCGGTGGACTCGCCAGAGGAACTCACCGACGAGCAGTGGCAACGCACGTTCGACGTGAACATCCACAGCTACTTCCGGGGTGACCTCGGCCGCGCTGCCGCACCTGGGTGAGGGCAGTGTGATCATCAACACCGGGTCGGTGAACGGGTTGCGCGGCAACAAGAGCCTCATCGACTACGCGGCGACCAAGGGCGCGGTGCACACCTGGACCTACGCGATGGCCCAAGCACTGGTGGACCGCAAGATCCGGGTCAACTGCGTGGCGCCCGGTCCGGTGTGGACACCGCTGATCCCCTCGACGCTGCCGGAGGAGAAGGTCGCGACGTTCGGCCAGCAGGTGCCCTACGGGCGGGTGGCCCAGCCCGACGAGCTCGCACCGTCCTTTGTGTTCTTCGCCGCGAACCAGCTCTCCTCGTACTACTCCGGTGAGGTGCTCGCCGCGCTCGGCGGCGAGACACATCCCGGCTGACCACTTTTCGGGAGGAAACGCGATGAAAGCCGTTACCTGGCAAGGCAAGCGGGACGTGCGGGTGGAGACCGTGCCGGACCCGACGATCCGCGAACCGACCGACGCGATCATCAAGGTGACCTCGAGCGGCATCTGCGGCTCGGACCTGCACCTGTACGAGGTGCTCGGCTCGTTCCTCGAACCGGGCGACGTGCTCGGCCACGAACCGATGGGCATCGTCGAGGAGGTCGGCGCCGAGGTCAGCCACATCAAACCCGGGGACCGGGTGGTGGTGCCGTTCAACATCTCGTGCGGGCACTGCTTCATGTGCCGGCAGGGCCTGCAGTCGCAGTGCGAGACCACCCAGGTCCGCGCACAGGGCAAGGGCGCCGCGCTACTCGGCTACACGAAGCTGTACGGGCAGGTGCCGGGTGGGCAGGCGGAGTACCTGCGGGTGCCGCAGGCGCACTACGGCCCGATCCCGGTGCCGCAGGGCCCACCGGACGAGCGGTTCGTGTACCTGTCGGACGTGCTGCCGACCGCATGGCAGGCGGTCCAGTACGCCGCGGTTCCCGAGGGCGGCAGCGTCGCGGTGTTCGGGCTCGGCCCGATCGGCCAGATGTGCTGCCGGGTCGCCAAACACCTCGGCGCCGGACAGGTCATCGGCGTCGACCTGGTACCCGAACGTCTTGCGCTGGCCGCGAAGTACGGCGTCGTCACCGTCGATCTGAGCGACGACGACACGGTGTCCACGATCCGCAACCTCACCGCCGGCCGCGGCCCGGACTCGGTGATCGACGCGGTCGGCATGGAGGCCCACGGCTCCCCCGCCGGCAAGATCGCGCAGCAGCTGACCTCGTTGCTGCCCAAACCGGTGGCGGCGAAGTTGACCGAGAAGGCCGGTGTGGACCGGATGGCCGCGCTGCTCGCCTCGATCGACACGGTCCGCCGAGGCGGCACGGTGTCGCTGTCCGGTGTGTACGGTGGCATGGTCGACCCGATCCCGATGATGGCGTTGTTCGACAAGCAGATCCAGCTGCGGATGGGTCAGGCGAACGTGCGCCGCTGGATCGACGACATCCTGCCGCTGGTGACCGGCGACGACGACCCGCTGGGCACCGAGGACCTGGCCACCCACCAGCTGCCACTGGGCGACGCGCCGCACGGCTACGAGATCTTCCAGCAGAAACAGGACGGTGCAATCAAGGTACTGCTCAAGCCGTGACTCAGGCTTTGAGCAGGCGGATCACGGCGCGTTCGATGTCGTGGCGGGTCTCCTCGATCGGTTTGCCGGCGGCGCGGCGCAGCGCGCGGTCGATCGTGCGGCCGTCCTCGAACGCGGTCAGCACCCGGGGATCCACATAGGACCGGCGGGCCACCGCCGGGGTGTTGCCCAGCTGTTCGGCCACGTCGGCCAGCACCGCCTTCTCCACCCGGCGCAGCGCGGTCCGCGACCCGGGTGGCTCGTGCCCGGCGACGACCACCGCGGCCAGGACCGTGGCGTGCCAGGTGCGGAGGTCCTTGGCGGTGAAGTCGGGGCCCACGATCTCCTGGAACCTCCGGTTAACGTCCTCCGCCCGCACCTCGCAGCGGTCGTTCCCCGCGCGGTACACCAGGAGCCGGTCGAGGTCCGTGCGGCCCCGGCGCAGCGCGGTGATCAGCGGCGCGAGCCGGTCGTCACGGATGCGCAGACGCCGCTCGACGCCGCCCTTCGCGACGTAGTCGAACCGGATCTCGCCGCCGCGGACGGTGACGTCACCGCACAGCAGCGTCGCCACCCCCCGGCTCTCCTCGGCGTACTCCTCACCGCCGGTGCGGAACACGCCACGGTCGAGCATGCGCAGCGCACCCGCGAGCACCCGCCGTTCGGTCAGCCCCCGCGTGCACAGGTCCTCATCCACGGCGGACCGGAAGTCGGGCAGCCTGCTCGCGAGCCGCAGCACCCGCTCGTGTTTCTCCTCGTCCCGCCGCTGCCGCCACCGCTCGTGGTAGAGGTACTGACGGCGGCCGGCCGCGTCCGTGCCGACCGCCTGGATGTGCCCGTTCGGAAATGGGCAGATCCACACCCGCGTCCACGCCGGCGGGATCGCGAGGCTCGAGATGCGGTCCACCTCCGCACGGTCGGTCAGCGGCTGGCCGGAGGTGTCGAAGTAGCGCCAGCCGCGCCCGTACCGGCGCCGCCGGAACCCATCGCTCCGGACGTCGCTGCGCCGCAGTCGCGCCAAGTCAGTCGTCCGGCCACTCCCCGGTGACCTTGCGGTAGCCGACCGCCCCACCGCGGTCCATCGCCGCCTTCACCGCACCGAAGATCGCGCCCTGGATCGTGGCCGCGAGCAGCACCTGCCCCCACGTGGCGTGCTTGTCGGTGGCGTCGGGCGCCTCGTCACCGCCGGCGACCTTGCCCCACACCTTGTTGAAGACCGCCGTCGCCAGCAAACCGCCGAGCACACCGACCAGCATCCCGACCGGCTTATAGATGATCTTGTTGACGTTCACCGCGTACTCCTCGTGCAGTTCGGGATCAGGGCTCGCATGCGCGGCGGGTACCCGCCGCGAGGTTGCCCGAATCGCGTGTTTCCAGGTCACGGCGCTGGGTATTCGCGATCCATGACGGACCAAAACAGCGACAAGTCGACGGCCGACCTGGTCCGAGACCTCGCCGACCAGGTGAACCGCCTGGCCCGGACAGAGGTCACGCTCGCCGTCCGTGAACTCAAGGACAAGGCCCGCCACGCCGGCTTCGGAGCGGCGGTCGCCGGCGCCGGCGGGGTGTTCGCCTTCTACGGCGGCGCCACGCTGGTCGCCGCGTGTGTGCTGCTGCTCACGCTGGTCCTGCCGGCGTGGGCTTCCGCGCTCATCGTCGCCGGCGCGTTGTTCGCGGTCGCCGGGATCGCGGTGCTGGTGGCACGCAAGCAACTCCGCCAGGGCTCCCCGATGCCCTCGTCCGCCGTCGAGAACGTGAAGGACGACATCCAGGCGGTCAAGGAGGCCCGGCAATGACCGACAACGACGAGCGGTTGACGATTCCCGCACAACCGCCGACCGACGAAGACCTGCGCCAGGACGCGGACCTGACCCGGCAGGAACTGGCCGAGACCGTGGCCGCGCTGGGTGAGAAGGCCGACGTGAAGGCCCGCGTGCAGCGGGTCGCACACGACAAGGCCAAGGAACTGCGGCAGCGCGGCGACGAACTGGTCGACAAGCTGCCCGACTCCGTGGCCACCCGGGTACGGCCGGTCGTCACCGGCGCGACCAACAAACCCATGATCCCGCTCGCGACCCTGATCGCGTTCCTGCTCGTCTTGAGGTTCCTGCTGAAACGACGCGCGGCCCGCTAGTCCCGGCGCCGGGGACGACCCAGCAGACGCCGCATCGCGTCCGCCAGGTGACGGCGCAGTGTCTCGTCGTCCATGTAGGCCAGCGCGGGCGTGTTGCCGCCCATGGCGACCCCCACCAACGCGACGTTCGCCGCCACTGTGGCCGCCTCGTCCGCGTCCGGTCCCACGAGCATCTCGGGCATCCGCACCAGCACGCTCTGCTCGGCGTACACGATGCGGTCGACCACCCGCGCGAGGCCGGGATCGCTGCACACCACCGCGACCAGCACGCGGTTGCGCACCACCAGGTCGACGAACCCGTCGATCACATAGTCCGCGCGCGGACCCGGCCGGGTGATCGTGGCCGCGTGATCGAGGATGGCGGTCAGTTCGCGCAGCGCCGGCAGCGCCACCGCCTCGGTGATCTCGTCCTTGGTCTTGAAGTGGTAGTAGACGGCGGCCTTCGTGACCCCGAGCGCGTCGGCGATCATCTGCAGCGACGTGCCCTCCACGCCGTGCACCGTGAACAGCCCGAGCGCGGTCTCGAGCAACCGGGCACGGGTGTCACCCTTCGTCGCCGTCATCACGGCCCTCCTCGCTGAGAATCCGACCGTACCTCCTCAGCTTGCCACTCGGCAAGCACGCCACTTGCTGTTCGACAAGTCACACACTTGCCGATCGGCTTGGAACCCGCTAGCCGAACGGCTAGCTTGGTGACCAACCCGACACAGCCAAGACAAGCAAGTGGAGCTAGCGGTGGCGACATTCCTTTACCGACTCGGACGAGCATCCTTCCGGCGACGCTGGCTCGTCACCGGCGTCTGGGCCGCCGTGCTCATCGCCATCGGCGTCGGCGCGATCGGCCTCTCCGGCACGCTGTCCAACGCCTTCTCGATCCCCGGCACCGAGTCCCAACAGGCCATCGACCACCTCAAGAAAACCTTCCCCGAGGCACACATCGGCGGCGGCACCGCCCGCGTCGTCCTCCAAGCCCCCGAAGGCCAGAACCTCACCACCCCCGGCAACCAGGCCGACATCCAACAGGTCGTGACCGCCCTGCGCGACGCACCCCAGGTCGCCGCCGTCACCGACCCCCTCCAGACCCAGGCCCTCTCCCGCGACGGCCGACTCGCCCTCGTCCAGGTCAGCTACGCCAAACAAGCCTCCGAACTGACCGACACCGACCGCGAAGCACTCAACGCCGCCGCCCACAGCAGCGACCTACACGCCGAGATCGGCGGCGACGCCACCCAGGCCGCCCCCGAAACCGGCATCGCCGAAATCCTCGGCGTCGCCGTCGCCGCCGTCGTACTCGTCATCACCTTCGGCTCACTACTCGCCGCCGGACTACCCCTGCTCACCGCGCTCATCGGCATCGGCATCGGCATGAGCGGCCTGCTCGTCCTCTCCGGCCTCACCGAACTCAACAGCAACACCCCCGTGCTGGCACTGATGATCGGCCTCGCCGTCGGCATCGACTACGCCCTGTTTATCGTCTCCCGCTACCGCACCGAACTCGCCGACGGCGCCGACCACGAGGAAGCCGCAGGCCGCGCCACCGGCACCGCGGGCTCAGCCGTCATCTTCGCCGGCCTCACCGTCATCATCGCCCTCGCCGGCCTCACCGTCGTCGGCATCCCCTTCCTCGGCGAGATGGGCCTCGCGGCCGCCGCCACCGTCGTCATCGCCGTCCTGATCGCCCTCACACTCCTGCCCGCCGTCCTCGGCTTCACCGGCGACAAGATCCACGGCCGCCTACCCGGCCTGCGCGGCGGCCCCAAACCCGGCCGCGCCAGCATGGGCGAACGCTGGGCCCGGTTCATCGGCCGCCACCGCACCGCCGTACTCACCATCGCGGTCGCCGGCGTCGCCGTCATCGCCATCCCCGCCGCCAGCATGCAACTCGGCCTCCCCAACGACGCCACCGCCGCACCGGAAAGCAGCCAACACAAGGCCTACGAACTCGTCAGCGACGGCTTCGGCCCCGGCGCCAACGGACCACTGACCGTCGTCGTCGACACCACCGGCGCCCGCGACCCCCAAACAGCGCTCACCACCACCGCAACCCGCATCAGCGAACTCGACAACGTCGCCGTCGTGATGCCACCAACCCCCAACAGCACCGGCGACACCGCCATCCTCAACGTCATCCCCAAAACCGGACCCAACGACGCCGCCACCGAAAACCTCGTCGCCAACATCCGCGCCGCGGCCACCGGCATCCACGACACCACCGGCGCCACCATCGCCGTCACCGGCCAGACCGCCGCCAACATCGACGTCTCACAGAAGCTCTCCGACGCGATGCTCCCGTACCTCGCACTGATCGTCGGACTCGCGTTCCTGCTGCTGATGCTCGTGTTCCGGTCCGTCATCGTGCCGCTCAAGGCCACCATCGGCTTCCTCGCCTCCGTCGCAGCCACCTTCGGCGCGGTCGTCGCCGTCTTCCAGTGGGGCTGGCTCACCGACCTCCTCGGCGTCGAGGCCACCGGACCCATCATGAGCATGCTGCCCATCTTGCTCATCGGCGTCCTCTTCGGACTCGCCATGGACTACCAGGTGTTCCTCGTGACCCGGATGCGCGAGGAACACGTACACGGCACCCCATCACGCGAGGCCGTCGTCACCGGGTTCGCCCACGGCGCCCGCGTCGTCGCCGCCGCCGCACTGATCATGACCAGCGTGTTCGCCGGCTTCCTCTTCGCCGAGAACTCACTGATCCAGTCCATCGGCTTCGCACTCGCGGTCGGCGTCGCCGTCGACGCGTTCGTCGTCCGCATGACGATCGTGCCCGCACTCATGTCGATGCTCGGCAAACACGCCTGGTGGCTGCCACGCTGGCTCGACCGCCTGCTGCCCAACGTCGACGTCGAGGGAGCCCGGCTCACCAGGCCCGACGACAGCGACCCAGGCGAATCCCGCGAGCGGATCCCCGCCACGGTCTAGTGCTTGTGACCGCAAAAGGTTCGCCGGGTCCCCGGCCGCTCCGCGCTGTGAAAGACGTTTTCAGGTCGTTGAACATCATCAGCGCGTCTTTCGGGACACACGCCCGCGAACCCAACGCGTCTTTCACAGCGGCGGCCTAACGGCGCGGCCGAGCGAGCCGGCGAACGTAATCGGTCACAGCACTAACCAAGCTGGGGACGGAGAGATTCTCCCCGTCCCCAGCTTTTTGTTCCATTTTCGTGCGACTGGACGGTACCGACCGCAGCGCGGTATCATCGGACATCTTTATAGCCAATAGATGATTCAGACTGGGAGGACGGCAGTGGAGGACGTCGGCGAGATCGGGCGCCTGCTGTTCGGCCGGCCATGCCGCCTACGCGTGGCGCTGTGGATCCACGGCCGCGGCCGCCAGCGCTTCTACCAGTCCGAACCCCCCGACGACGTCATCCCCCAGAGCGCCGCCGGCACCGAACTACGCCGCTTCGTCCACCTCGGCATGCTCACCGAACACCGCGAAGTCGGCAGCCGCCGCGTCTACTACGAGACCACCAGCAGCCCCCTGTGGAGCATCATCTCCGCCGCCGCCCGAGTGATGGGCCCACCGAAGTAACGCCCTCCCCCCAAACGGCTCCACACAGTCATTAGGCTGGACCGGTGCGTAGCGGGGACGTCATCGCCAGCCGGTACCGGCTGGAAGAAACCATCGGCGCCGGAGGCATGGGCGAGGTCTGGCGGGCAACCGACCTCGAACTCCGCCGAGTAGTCGCGATGAAACAGGCCACCACCGGCAACGGCGAGGAAACCCGCCGCGAAGCCCGCATCGGCGCCGGACTCCACCACCCCAACATCATCTCCGTCTTCGACGTGGTCACCGAGGACGACCGGCAATGGCTGGTCATGGAATACCTACCCGCCCGCAGCCTCGCCGACGTCTGCCGCGCCGACGGACCCATCCCACCCGACCAGGCCGCCCACATCGGCGCACAGATCGCCACCGCACTCGCCGCCATGCACGACAAAGGCATGGTCCACCGCGACATCACACCCGCCAACATCCTCGTCACCGACGACGGCACCGCCAAACTCGCCGACCTCGGCATCACCGCATGGGACGAGGTCACCCTCACCGGCACCGCCAGGTCCGGCGGCACCCCCGGCTACACCGCCCCCGAAGTACTCGCCGGCCACCGCGCCACCGCCGCCTCCGACCTGTACTCACTCGGCGTGACACTGTCCGCCGTCGGCGAAGGACACCCCCAGACCGACAAACGCGTCGACGGCGCCATCACCGCGCTGACCGACCCCAACCCGGCACACCGACCCACCGCCGGCAAAGCCGCCCAACTCCTCGAGCGAACCAGAACAACCGGACACCCCCGCCGCACCCTCGTCGCCACCAGCCTCGCCGTCGTCGCCGCGCTCGCCACCACCTTCGTCATCGTCCTGTCCAACTCGGGCAGCACCACACCCAACGGCGCGGCCCCAACGTCCTCACTCCCCGCGATCCCGCCCTCCGACGACCACAAACTCCTGTTCGGCATCGGCGAACACCTCGACTCCGCCTTCGCCGCGGAACTCGTACGACAGACCCGCGTCCGGATGCTCACCACCCAGTACGACAACGCCGGCGAACTGTCGGACTTCACCGCATGGCGCGACACACTCGTGTCCGACGCCTACGCCGAGGGCTTCGCACTCCACCTGATCATCAACGACTGGGAGGACGAAGACGCCGAGGGGCCCGTCAACACCGACTACGGCGTCGGCTGCGGCCGCCGCCACCCCCTCTCCCCCGAGTTCCCCCTCCACATGCGCAACCTCGCCCGCGGCTTCGCAGGCGACGCCGACGGCCCCCCGCTGTACGTCACCGTCTTCCAGGACGTCAGCGCCTTCGCGTGCACCGACGGCCAGTACGCCGACACGACCGCATCCACCAACTACTACCGCGCCCTCATGGACCGCTACCTCGAGGTCCGCGACATCTTCAAGGAGGAAGCGCCCAACGCGAAGGTGGCCATGGGCTGGCAGGTATGGCAGGCCAGCCTCGACGACAACCCCGCGACCGGCGCCGGACCGTCCATGTTCGCGCACTTCGCCGACGCGCTACGGGCGTCGGACTTCCAGTCCGTCCTCGCCAAACAGCCCCAGGGCAACGTCGACCAGGTGCGGGAGTCGGTCCGCATCCTCGGCAAGTACGGCCCGGTCATGGTCTCCGGATACGGCAACCAACAAATCAAGGGCGACATCGTCGACAAGGACCTGACGACCCTGCTGTCCCCGGATTCCATCGCCCAGCTCACCGACCTCGGCCTGTTCGCGTGGAACTTCACCTCCGAAGGCGTCCTCGCCAAAGCCGACGACTCCACCATGGACTTCGTCAGGGACGTCATCCGCAGCACCGGCCGGGAACCGCGATAGGCACCCCTCCCCTTCTGTGCTTCTTTTGGATTGGTGAATGCGTGGGCCCGGTCTCCGCTGAGGCGGAAATATCGGACATCAATATAATTACTAGGAGATTTTTATGAATGAAGGGGAGTGCGGGTGCGTCCGCCACGGGGACATGAGATGGGATGAACGCCTACTGCCGCGATCCACGGGAGACGCCAACGCATGAACACGCCACCTGGGGCGGCGCGGACTGACGGATCATCCGTCCGGATCGGCGCTCTCGTTCCGCTGACTCGGCCTGGCTGGGTGGAGGCCGGCCGACATTTGCTCGCCGGACTCGACCTGGCCGCGTCCGAGGTCAACGACGCCGGCGGGATCGGCGGAAGACCGCTCGAGCTGGTGGTCCGAGACACCGCCGCTGATCCACAGACGGCCGCAGCGGCCGTGGATGAGCTGGCTCGCCTTGGCGTGGCCGCCCTGGCGGGCGAGTACCACAGCGTCGTCGCTCGTGCCGCCTCCACCAGGGCCGACGCCCTCGGTCTGCCGTTCCTCTGCTCGTCGGCGGTTCTCGACGCGCTCACTGAACAGCCGACGGAATGGGTCGCGCGCCTCGCCCCGGCGCAGTCCCACGGCTGGCAGATCTACGCGGACTTTCTCCTCGACGCCGGCCACCGTCGCATCGCCGTCGCAGCCGAGTCGAGTGTCTACTGGACGTCTGGGACCCGCATCCTGCGGGACTACCTCGCTCCACGCGGCGGCACCGTCATCGAACTCGACATGCGTGCGATCGCCCCCGCGTCCGTGTGCGACGAACTCGTCGACAACCGCGCGACAGCCCTCCTGCTGCTGGTCGGCCACCCCGAGCCGGCAGTGTCGATCGTCAAGTCTGTTCGCCGCGACCAGCGCCTCGCCGACCTCTTGGTCGGTGCTCCGGCCGGGCAACCGGAGTTCCCCGAATGGGCGACCCTGCTGGGCGAAGACAGCGCCGCGATCCCGTTCCTGCGCTACCTGCCCGAACGCCTCAGCCCACTCGGCGCACGAGTCGAGACGACCCTCCGCGAGCGGCTGGCCGAAGAAGCGCCCTCCTTCGTCGCCTTCGAGGGCTACGACACGGTCGCCGTGCTCGCCGATGTGCTGCGTTCCCACGGCACGGACCGCGCGCGCACCGCCGAATCCTGGCCGCGCATCGCGGTCGAAGGCACTCGCGGACGGATCCAGTTCTCCCGCACGCCAGGTATCAGCGTCTGGCAATGGGCCTGGCCGCCAGTCCAGGTCGTTGACCGAGACCCGGCGGAACCCGGTCGCTTCCGGATCCTTCACACCGGCTGAGAGAGCACGGAGGTCCGGTCACACCCGGACGACACTCGCGGCGGCCCCGAAGCGAAACTCGGCGGTGCCGAACGCGAAACTCGCGGGGGCTGAAAGCGCGACTCGCGAAGGTTGGCGGTGGGTGGGTGACCGGGATCGTGGGGTTCGGTCACCCACCCACCGCGGGCCGTCGTCGGGCTCGGCGGGAGGTCTGCGTCGGGCCCGACGACGCGGCTCAGCCCGCCGCGGCGCCCGCTGACTGCGCTGAATGTGGTGACTGTGCTGACTGTGCGAACGCGGACGCGTCGTCCGGGGCCTGGAGTGCGGCCAGTTCCGCCTGTGCCAGCTCGAGGTAGTCGCTGATCGCTGTTTCGCGGGCCAGGTCGTCCCAGCCGATATGTTCGGCGACCAGGTCAGCGACCCGTGCCGCGACGGCCAGGCCGCGGTCGGGGTACTCGATGGCGATCCTGGTGCGGCGTGACAGCACGTCGTCCAGGTCCAGTGCGCCCTCGTGCGTCACCGCGTACACCGCCTCGACCGCCAGGTACTCGCCTGCGTCGCTGAGTGGCTCGGCCAGCCGCGGGTCCCGGTCGATCATGGTGAGCAGCTCGGTGACCGCCGAGCCGTACCGGCCCAGCAGCCGCTCCACGACGGTCACCGGGAGGCCAGCGTTCGCGGAGAGGCGTTCCCGGTCCGACCACAGCTCGCGGAAGCCGACCGCGCCGTGGATCGGCAGGTGTTTGGTCAGCGACTTCGGCACCGCCTGGCCCAGGCCCTTGACGGCCGCGTCGACCACGTCCGCCGCCATGACCCGATAGGTCGTGTACTTCCCGCCGGCCACCAGGAAAAGCCCCGGCGCCGGTTCGGCCACCGCGTGTTCGCGGGACAGCTTCGTGGTGTCGTCCGCTCCCCCGTCCAGCAGCGGGCGCAGACCCGCGTACACGCCAACCACGTCGTCGGCGGTGAGCGGTTCGCGCAGCACCGAGTTGACGTGCTCGAGCAGGTACTCGACGTCGGCGCGGGTCGCGGCCGGGTGGTCCGCGCCGTGGTCCCACGGGGTGTCGGTGGTGCCGATGATCCAGTGCCGGTCCCACGGGATGACGAACAGCACGCTCTTCTCGGTGCGGGTGATCAGCCCGACGTCCAGGCGCACCCGCTCGCGCGGGACGAGCAGGTGCACGCCCTTGGACATGCGCACGTGGAACGGCGGCTTCGCGTGGTCGAGCCCGCGGACCTCGTCGGTCCACACGCCCGCCGCGCTGATCACCCGCTTGGCACGCACGACCTGCTCGCCACCCGAGAGCAGGTCGCGTACCCGGACCCCGGTCAGCTCGCCGCCGTCCCGCAGGACCTCCGTCGCCGCCACGTGGGTGAGGACGGTGGCCCCGTGCTGGGCGGCGGTACGCGCGACCATCATCGTGAGTCGCGCGTCGTCCACCTGTGCGTCGTAGTAGCGGACGGCGCCGGTCAGGGCGTCCGGCCGCAGCGCGGGCGCCATCTGGAGCGCCGCGCGTCGGGAGAGATGCCGGTGCATCGGCAGCGCGCGGGCGCCGCCGATGCTGTCGTACAGCGCCACGCCGGCCCCGACGTAGGCGCGTTCCCAGACCCGGTGTGTCAGCGGGTACAGGAACGGCACCGGCCGGACCAGGTGCGGCGCCAGTCGGTGCAACAGCAGGCTCCGCTCCTTGAGTGCCTCGCGCACCAGACCGAAGTCCCGCTGCTCCAGGTAACGCAACCCGCCGTGGATCAGCTTGCTGGACCGGCTCGACGTGCCAGCCGCCCAGTCCCTCGCCTCGACCAGCGCGACCGACAGGCCACGTGACGCCGCGTCCAGCGCGGCGCCGGCACCCACCACGCCACCGCCGACGACGACCACGTCGAACTCGGTCTCGGCGAGGGCACGCAGCCCGGCGGCCCGGTACGCGGGATCCAGCTTCGCGGACATTCCGGCACCTCTCCCCTACTTGATCGAACTATCGAACGTCGTCGTCGACCCAGTCGAACGACTTGGTGACGGCCTTCTTCCAGTTGCGGTAGACCCGCTCACGCTCGCCGGCGTCGAGTGACGGGATCCACCGCTTGTCCTCGGCCCAGTTGGCGCGCAGCTCGTCCAGGTCCTTCCAGTAACCGACCGCGAGACCCGCCGCGTAAGCGGCGCCCAACGCGGTCGTCTCGGCTACCTTCGGCCGCACCACCGGGACGTCGAGCACATCGGCCTGGAACTGCATCAGCAGCTCGTTGGCGACCATGCCGCCGTCGACCTTCAGGCCGGTGAGCTTCACGCCGGAGTCGGCGTCCATCGCGTCCAGCACCTCGCGGGTCTGGAACGCCGTGGCCTCCAGCACCGCGCGGGCCAGGTGGCCCCGGTCGACGAACCGGGTCAGGCCGACCAACGCGCCGCGGGCGTCGGCCCGCCAGTACGGCGCGAACAACCCGGAGAACGCCGGCACGAAGTAGGCCCCGCCGTTGTCCTCGACGGACCGGGCCAGCTCCTCGATCTCCGCGGCCGAGCCGATGATCTTCAGGTTGTCGCGCAGCCACTGGACCAGCGCGCCGGTGATCGCGATCGAACCCTCGAGCGCGTACACCGCCTTGGCGTCACCGATCTTGTAGCAGACGGTGGTGAGCAGGCCGTTCTCGCTGCCGACCTTCTCCTCGCCGGTGTTGAGCAGCATGAAGTTGCCGGTGCCGTAGGTGTTCTTCGCGGTGCCCGGCTCGTAGCAGACCTGGCCGAACGTGGCCGCCTGCTGGTCGCCGAGGATGCCAGCGATCGGCACGCCCTGCAGCACACCCGGGCCGCCGTGGCCGTAGACCTCCGACGAGGACCGGATCTCCGGCAGCATCGCCAGCGGAACGCCCATCTCCTTGGCGATCTCGGCGTCCCAGGACAGGGTGTCCAGGTCCATCAGCATCGTGCGCGACGCGTTGGTCACGTCCGTGATGTGCAGGCCGCCGTTCGGACCGCCGGTGAGGTTCCACAGTGTCCACGTGTCCGTGTTGCCGAACAGCAGGTCGCCGCTCTCGGCCTTCTGACGCGCGCCATCGACGTTGTCCAGGATCCAGCGGATCTTCGGGCCGGAGAAGTACGTCGCCAGCGGCAGGCCGACCTTCGCCTTGTAGCGCTCCGCTCCCCCGCCGAGCGCGCCGAGCTCCTCGACGATGGCCTGGGTGCGGGTGTCCTGCCACACGATCGCGTTGTAGACGGGCTCGCCGGTGTTGCGGTCCCACACCACCGCGGTCTCGCGCTGGTTCGTGATGCCGACGGCCGCGAGGTCACTGATGTTCAGGTCGGCCTTCGCGAGCGCCTGGTTGATCACGTCACGCGTGTTGGCGCTGATCTCCTTCGGGTCGTGCTCGACCCAACCCGCTCGCGGGAAGATCTGCTGGTGTTCCTTCTGTCCCACCGAGACAATCGTGCCGGAGTGGTCGAAGACGATCGCCCGCGTGCTGGTCGTGCCCTGATCGACGGCGAGTACGTACTGGGTCATAGAGGCGTCCTTTCAACAACGTTGTGGTCAGAACACGATTTGGGCAACGAGTCCGGCGAGCACGCCGCCGATGATCGGGCCGACGACCGGCACCCACGCGTAACCCCAGTCGGAGTCCTTCGCGGCGCGGGCCGACGCGGTGCCGGGACCGCCGACACCGACCGCGACGGTTGCCTTGTGCTGCACCGGAAGCAGCGCGTGCGCGATGCGGGGGCCGAGGTCGCGGGCGGGGTTGATGGCGTACCCGGTCGGGCCGCCGAGGGAGGCGCCGATGCCGACCACCAGCAGAGCGACCGCGAGCGGACCGAGCCCGGTCGGCGTCTTGCCGAACGACAGCACCACGAACACCAGCACGAACGTGCCGACGACCTCGGTGACGACGTTCCACAGTGGGCTGCGGACCTCTGGCCCGGTGGAGAACACCGCGAGCTTCTTGCCTGCGTCCTCCTCGGCCTCGAACTGCTTGCGGTAGGTGAGGAACGCCGCGCAGGCACCGAGGAACGCCCCGAGGAACTCACCCGCGAAGTAAACGAGCGTCGAGCCGAAGGTGATTTGGACGTCCGGCGCGTAGGTGTCGGCGCCGGAAGCCAGGATGCCGAGCGTCACGGCCGGGTTGAGGTGCGCGCCGGACTTGTAGGCGACGAACACCCCGGCCATGACCGCGAAACCCCAGCCGAAGTTGATGAGTAAGAAACCGCCGTCCTTGCCCTTGGACTTGGCCAACAGCACGTTCGCCACGACCCCGGCACCCAGCAGGATCAGTATGGCGGTGCCGAGTGTCTCGCTGACGAAGACCTCTCCGAGAGACACGTCGCCTCCATTCGTCGTTGAACGGCCGTGTCACACCGACACGAGCAACGGCGACGCTATGGAGGAGGCCGACCCACCAGCAATACAGGGAGGTCGACAATGTCGAACGCCATGGCCGCCCGGACGGTCACGGTACGATCAACTCCGCCGAATCGGCTCGAACGCAGGCCAAACGGCGGCGACGAGCGTTCGACATTGCCGACGAAGTCCACTTTCGATAGCGTGCCGGACGTGCCGGGCCCGATACAGTCGATCGAGCGTGCGGCGGCGATGCTGCGCCTGCTCGCGCGCGGCTCGGGCCACCACGGGTTGGCCGAGATCGCCGCCGCCCTCGGGCTGCCCAAGGGCACCGCACACGGCATCCTGCGCACGCTGCAGCGGGTCGAGTTCGTCGAGCAGGACCAGAATACCGGGCAGTACCGGCTCGGCGCCGCTCTACTACACCTCGGCACCAGCTACCTGGACGCGAACGAACTGCGCTCCCGGTCCATCAACTGGGCGGACACCCTCGCGGCACGCAGCGGCCACGAGGTCCGGATCGGCATGCACCTCGACGGCGCCGTCCTCGTCGTGCACCACGTGTTCCGCCCCGACGACACCATGCAGACACTCGGCATCGGCGCCATGCTGCCGCTGCACGCCACCGCACTGGGCAAGGTGCTGCTCGCCTACGACGCGCAACTGTTCGCCACGATCCGCCGCGACGAGCTCACCTCGCTCACCCGCCGCACGATCGTCAAACCGGCCGCGCTGGAACGAGTGCTCACCGAGGTGCGCGGCGCGGGATGGGCGAGCGAGGCCGAAGAGTACATGCCGGGCGAGGCCAGCATCGCCGCGCCGATCCGGATGCCCGGTGGTCTCGTCATCGGGGCGATCGGGATCTCGGGCTCCGTGGACCGCATCCAGGCGGCCAACCGACCGAAAGCGACGCTGGTGGACCAGGTCTGCCACGCCGCGGAGGCCGTCTCACGCGCGCTCAGCGCGGAGAACTGATCGAGGAACAGCAATGGCGCAACGGTTCGTAATGGCGATCGACCAGGGCACCACCTCGACCCGGTGCATCGTCTTCGACAGCAACGCCCGACTCGTCTCGGTCGCACAGCGAGAACACCGCCAGTACTACCCCAAGCCCGGCTGGGTCGAGCAGGACGCGGTGGAGATCTGGCGCAACGTCGACCGGATCATGCCCCACGCACTGCGGGACGCCGGCATCTCCGCCGACCAGGTCGTCGCACTGGGCATCACCAACCAGCGCGAGACCTGCGTGGTGTGGGACCGGCACACCGGCACACCCGTGGGCCGCGCGATCGTCTGGGAGGACATCCGCACCGAGTCCCTCGTCACCGAACTCACCGCACGACCCGGCGCCGACGAGGTACGGGACCGCTGCGGACTGCCGATCGCGCCGTACTTCTCCGCGCCGAGCCTCAAGTGGATGCTCGACAACGTGCCGGGCCTGCGGGACCGCGCCGAACGCGGCGACGTCCTGTTCGGCACCATGGACACCTGGCTGATCTGGAACCTCACCGGCGGCGTCAACGGCGGACTGCACGTCACGGACGTGACCAACGCGTCGCGGACCATGCTGATGAACATCACCACCCAGCAGTGGGACCCCTTCCTGCTGTCCTTTTTCGACATTCCACAACGGATGCTGCCAGAGATCCGCCCCACCACCGAGATCCACGGCCGCACCACACGCGTGGTGCCCGGTATCGAGATCGCCGCCGCGCTCGGCGACCAGCACGCCGCACTGTTCGGACAGACCTGCTTCGCCGAGGGCGAAACCAAGTGCACCTACGGCACCGGCAGCTTCCTGCTGATGAACACCGGCACCAAACTGGTCCGCTCCGAACACGGACTCCTCACCACGATCGGCTACCAACTCGGCGGCGAGCCCGTCACCTACGCCCTCGAGGGCTCGATCGCGGTCACCGGGTCACTCGTGCAGTGGTTCCGCGACAACCTCGGCCTCATCCACAGCGCACCCGAGATCGAGACCCTCGCCCGGACCGTCAAGGACAACGGCGGCTGCTACATCGTTCCCGCGTTCTCCGGACTGTTCGCGCCGCACTGGCACAGCGAGGCCCGCGGCATCATCGTCGGACTCACCTCCTACATCACCAAGGGACACCTGGCACGCGCCGTGCTCGAGGCGACCGCCTGGCAGACCCGCGAGGTCGTCGACGCCATGAACGCCGACCTCGGCACCCAGTCCACCGTGTTGAAGGTGGACGGCGGGATGACCGCCGACCACCTGCTGATGCAGTTCATCGCCGACGTGCTCGACATCCCCGTGATGCGGCCGATGGTCGCCGAGACGGTGTCGCTCGGCGCCGCCTACGCCGCGGGACTCGCCGTCGGCTACTGGCCGGACCTGGAAGGCCTGCGCCGCAACTGGCACCTCGCGGCCCGCTGGACCCCGCAGATGGACCCCCGGCACCGCGACGACGAGTACGCCAACTGGAAGCGCGCGGTGGAACTCACCTTCGGCTGGGCCAAACCACGACACGCGGTCGACAGCGCGAAGTTGTGACCTGGAGGCACACACAATGAACCGCGTCGGCATCATCGGAGTTGGCGAGATCGGCCATGCCATGGTCGTCGGCCTGTGCGACGGGGACGACGACTCGCCAGAGGTGTACCTCTCCCCTCGTAGCGCCCGCACCGCCGCGGAACTGGCCGAGCGGTACGAGAGCGTGGCGGTGTGCACCGACAACCAGACCGTCGTGGACCGTGCCGACCTGGTGATCATCGCCGTACGCCGCGACGACCGGCACGACGCACTCGCCGGACTGCGGGTCGACGACGACAAGATCGTGGTCAACGTGATGTCCGGCGTCAGCAACGACGACCTGCGCCAGACACTGGCCACCCACGCCCCGCTGGTACGGGCCATCCCCCTGCCCGCCATCCGCGAACGCCGCTCCGTCACCGTGACCTACCCGTCGCACCCAGCCGTGGACTCGTTCTTCGCGCACCTGGGCGGGACGCTCCCGGTCGCGGACGAGACCGCATTCAACGTCCTCTCCGCGATCACGGGAACACTGACCACACACCTCTGGTACCTCGCCACCCTCACGTCCTGGGCCATCGACCACGGCATCGCCCCCGTCGACGCGGACAGCTACGTCCGCAGCCTCTTCCAGGGCGTCGGACGCGCACTGAGCGACCAGACCCGCACCCTGGAGCAGCTCGCGGCCAACCACGAGACGCCGAAGGGAAACAACGAACGCATCCGCACCACGTGGTTCACGCCCGCCAACGCAGAAGCCCTCAACAAGGCTCTCGACGATCTCCTCACCGACCTGGCATAGACCTGGGGACCGCCCGACGCTCGATGACCTGCGCGGGAACGAGTGAGGTCAGCACGGCGAGCAGGACACGAAGCGCAGGTTCTCCCCAGTTGAGAAACGAGGCGTGCCCACCAGCACAACAACCACGGCGGCTGCGAACAGAGGCACCGCCCGAACGGACGTCGGCCCCTGTCCGCCGATGACAAGTCGGAGAACGCGAGTTGCCGCCGTCGTTCTCCGTTCCCCTTCTTTGCGTTTTGTGTGCCTGTCCCCTTCTCGGCGGTGCGGCGCCCTCGGCGAAATAATCGGACATCTATATAGTTCATAGATTATTTTTGTGCACAGGTTGGGGGAGTGGGATGGCGAGGTGGAGTCGCTAGGGTCGACCTCGATGATCGAGAACGAGGGTGGGGTCTGGGACCCGTTCGGGACGCTGCGCCGCGCGTTGTGGATCGGTGGCGGTCAGTGGGCGGGAAAGTCCACCGTCGCCCGGCTTCTGGCCGCGCGACACGGTGTCACCGTCTACCACTACGACTTCCACGACGCGCGGGCCCACCAGGACCGTCGCATCGCTCGTCGTGCGGCACTGGGCGAGCCGCTCGACGAACCCGACCCGGACACGCTGTGGGTCTCCCCCACTCCGGCGGACATGGTCGCCGGGACCCTGGCCGGCTTCCCGGTCCGGTTCGAGTGGGCCCTGGACGACCTACGCGCGCTCGTCTCCGGACGGCCGATCATCGCCGAGGGCTGGGGACTGCGACCCGAACTCGTCGTGCGCGTCGTCGACTCGACACGTCGCATGATCGTCATGGTGCCCACCGAGGAGTTCCGGCGGCATCAGGTCGACGTCCTGCCGCGAGCCGCCCGGGTCGGCGCGACGGTGAGTGATCCCGCCCGAGCGCAACGGAACCGGCTCGAGCGGGACCGGTTGGTCGCCGAGGACGCCGTCCGCGCCGCCCGGCGCCTGGGCGTCCGCGTGCTCGAGGTCGACGGTGTCCTCGACGCCGAGTCCGTCGCGGACACCGTCGCCGACCACTTCGGGCCGTACCTCGCCTCGGATCAGGGCTGAGGCACTCAGGCACGTTGCCGCTCGTTCCGCTGCCGGACCAACTCCTCCACCGCGGTCGGCAGCGTCGTCTCGAAGTCGATCAGCGCCCATGTCGGGGTCACGACGATCCGGACCATGCCGTCGTAGAGCGAACGCACCTCCGCCTCCCACTCGACCCGCTGCTCGGGGGTCATCTCGTAGGTCCCGTTCATCTGGAGGTACTCGTCCGGGATGCCATCGACGTAGTCCAACTCGACCCGACCGCGGATGAGCAGGATCTTGGGCGGGTGCACCTCGGTGTCGATCGTCAGGGCAACCGTCGGGTTCTTGCGCAGGGCCGAGAGCTTCGGGGCGTTCTTCGTCGTGCACATGACGATCTCCGCGCCGTTCCAGGTGAACCCGATCGGGATGTTGCGGGGTGTGCCGTCCTTGGCGACGTAGGCCAGGCGGGTCAGGTCGCGGACCAACAGTTCCTGGCTGATCGGTCGGTTCAGGACCTCGGCGATCTCGTTCGGTCGCATGATCAATCCTCTCGGTGTTCCTCGCGCGGCGCGTCGTGGCCAACCGCGTCCCTGGGACGGAGCCGGCGCCACGTTCTCGACATCCCGACGCGAGCTGAGGGCCACGACCTGCCGTCACCGCACCCGAAATGGTGAAACGTTACAAGCTCAAGACTTGACTCGCTTGGGAGCGCTCCCTAATGTCGGAAAGCGCTTTCCTTATTGTGCCGTTCGTGCTCCGGAAGTCAGTGTTGATTCTCCAGGGAGGAAGAGCCCATGCGGCGCACGACCTCGGTCGTCCTCGCCCTCCTCGCGGCACTGCTCGGCCTCTTCCCGGCGAACGCCGCCGCCTCCGAAGGCGGGACCAGGTACTACGTCGACGCCGTGCGAGGCAGTGACGACGCGTCCGGCCGCTCCCGCGCCGGCGCGTGGCGGAGCCTCGACAAGGTCAATTCCACCACGTTCGCGCCCGGCGACCGGATTCTGCTCCAGGCCGGGCAGAGCTGGTTCGGCCAGCTGTGGCCCAAGGGCTCCGGGAGCGACGGCCGGCCCATCGTGATCGACCGGTACGGCGGTGGCGCCAAACCGGCGGTGCACGGCGGCGGCGCGGTGGCCGACGCGGTCCGGCTGTTCAACCAGCACCACTGGGAGATCCGCGACCTCGAGGTCACCAACACCGCCTCGCCCGCCGACGTGCCCGGCACCAACCTCCGTGACCTGCGCGGCATCCACGTCGCCGGGGACGCGGGCGGACAGCTGCGTCACTTCCGCATCGACTCGGTGGACGTGCACGACGTGACCGGTGAGGTCAACTGGATCGGCGGCAACACCTCGGGCAACGCGCCCGGCATCACCTTCCGCACCGGTTGGGACCGCTCCAAGAACACCGGTGGCATCGTCTTCCGCGGCACGGTCGCCGACGAGACCGCGCCCGGCGAGCCGACGGTGCTGAGCGACATCGTGGTCGAACGTTCCACGGTGAAGCGGACCTCGTTCGGCGGGATCATCGTCAAGCAGCACACGGGTTCCAACCCCGGCGCGGTGCGCACCGGCTGGGGTGAACGGGCCAGCCGGGACGATCCGAACTTCACCCCGCACACGAACGTCGTGATCCGGGACAACTTCATCACCCAGGACGGCACCCCCTACGGCTGCAACGGGATCTACCTCACCGACGTGCGTGGCGGGCTCGTGGAGCGCAACGTCGTGCACCGCACCGGGACGTCCGGGATCGAGGCGTACTTCGCCGACGACGTGGTGATCCAGCGCAACGAGGTGTACGAGACGCAACAGAAGGCCGGCGGTGCCGACTCGAACGGCATCGACCCGGACATCGCCACCACGAAGGTCCTGGTGCAGTACAACTTCGTGCACCACAACGGGGACGGCATCCTGCTGTGCCAGTGCGGCCGCGGCTTCGGCGACACCGTCGTGCGGTACAACGTGATCGCGAGCAACACGCGGTACCAGCTCTACCTGCACTCGGTCCGCGGCACGACGGCATACGTCTACCACAACACGGTCTACAACGACCGCAGCGACTTTCTCGTGTACGGGTTCGGCGAGTACCTCGAGGCCGAGTACCACGTCTGGAACAACGTGCTCTACTCGACGAGGGAGAACGCCGCGCTGTCGACCGGTGCGGCGGTCGACTACGAGTCCAATGTGTACGGTGGGGCCGCGCTCACGGTGCCCGCTGACGACACCCGGTCCGTGACCGGCGATCCGCTGTTCCTCGGCGAGATCACCGGCCCATACGGCACGGAGCGCTCAGGGCCCCGGCTCGACCGGGCACTGGCCCTGCGGGTCGCGGCAGGCTCTCCCGCGATCGACGCCGGCGTGGCGGTGCCCGACCACGGCGACGTCGACTACACCGGTCGCCCCAGCTACCACGGACTCCCCGACATCGGGGCGTTCGAGTACCGGCCACGGAATCGATGACCACCGGAAAGGACCGTCCACATGCGACAAGTCCCCCGTCGAACGGTGTTGCTGGCCGTCCCGGCCATGCTGACCATGTCCGCGTGCTCCGGCTCCGGCGGCGGTGACGCCGAGCTGTCGAACGAGCCCGTCACGCTCCGCTTCACGTGGTGGGGCTCCGACGAGCGGCACCGGCGGACGCAGGAGGTCATCGACCTGTTCCAGGCCAAGCACAAGAACATCACGGTGACGGGTGAGTACAAGGACTGGAACGGCTACTGGGACAGCCTCGCGACCACCGCCGCCGCCCAGGAGGCGCCCGACATCATCCAGATGGACGAGCTGTACCTGGCGTCGTACGCGGAACGGGGCGCGTTGCTGGACCTGGACACTGTGAAGCAGCACCTCGACACGAGCAAGATCGCCAAGGACGTCCTCGCCACCGGTGTGGTGGACGGGAAGCAGTACGCCGTGCCGAACGGGCTCGCCGCGTACTCGATCGTCGTCAACGCCGACCTGCTCGCCCGGTACGGGGTCGAGCTGCCCGACGACAAGACGTGGACCTGGGACGACCTCAAGGAGATCGGCGCGCGGATCTCGACAGTCAGCGGCGGTGAGGTCACCGGGGTCCAGTCGTGGGGCTTCGACATGGGCGGCCTCAACATCTGGGCCCGCCAGTCGGGTGGCCGGTTGTTCGGCGACGACGGCAAGGTGGCGCTCGAGCCCGACGTGCTCGCCGACTACTGGCAGTACCTGATCGACCTGGCGCAGGAGGGCGCCGCGCCGCCCCCGGCGGTGACCGTCGAACGGGCGACCGGGAGCCTGGACCAGTCGGGCACGGCGACCAACAGGTCCGTGTTCGCGACCTGGTGGAACACCCAGCTGACCTCGCTCACCGCGGCCAGTGGCGCCGACCTGCGGTTGCTCGCGCTGCCAGGTGAGTCCACGGCGAAGTCACGCGGCGCCTTCCACAAGCCGTCGCAGTACTGGTCGATCTTCTCGCGCAGCGAGCACCCGGCCGAGGCCGCGCTGCTCGTCGACTTCCTCGCGAACAGCCGCGAGGCCGCCGGTGTGATGCTCACCGACCGCGGTGTCCCGGTCAACGCGGACATCCGGGCGGCCATCGAGCCGAAACTCGACGCCACGGACCAGGCGGCTCTCGCCTACCTCGACGAGCTCGAGGTGAGCCCGCCACCACGGGTGACGCCCAACGGCGCCAGCAACATCGAGAAGATCCTGCAGCGCCACACCGAGCAGGTCCTGTTCGGACAGGTCGCACCCGAGCAGGCGGCGAGTGCGTTCATCGCCGAGCTGCAGGCCGAAATCGACGCCACGGCATGAGCGGAGCCTGCGGAGCGAATGATCGATGTTCAGGCAGGCTCGGAGCCCGCGGAGGGCGCCGGTGTAGCGGAGCCTGCGGAGCGTTCCGGGGCCGCGGAGCGGGCGAGGAGTCTGCATGACGGCTTTTCGGGAGCTGCGCCGCAAGCATCCCGCCACCGGCAAGAAGGACAACCTGGCGGCCTACCTGTTCCTCGCCCCGTGGGTGCTCGGGTTGCTGGTGATCACCATCGGCCCGATGGTGGCGTCGCTGTTCCTGGGGTTCACCGACTACAACCTGCTCCAGCCACCGGAGTGGGCCGGGTTCGACAACTTCGTCCGCATGGCAGGCGACGAGCGGCTGCACAAGGCGCTGGGCGTGACGTTCACCTACGTGTTCGTGTCGGTGCCCCTGCAGCTCGGACTCGCCCTGCTGCTCGCGGTCGTGCTCGACCGGGGCCTTCGTGGTCTGGCGTTCTACCGCTCGGTCTTCTACCTGCCGTCGCTGCTCGGGTCCAGTGTGGCCATCGCGATCCTGTGGCAGCGGATCTTCGGCAGCGACGGCCTGGTGAACTACGCGCTGGAGCTGTTCGGCATCCAGGGCCGGAGCTGGATCTCCGAGCCGGCGACCGCGCTGTCGACCCTGGTCGTGCTGAACGTGTGGACGTTCGGCGCGCCCATGGTCATCTTCCTGGCCGGTCTGCGGCAGATCCCGTCGATGTACTACGAGGCCGCCGCGGTGGACGGCGCCGGGGCGGTGCGGCGGTTCCGGAGCATCACGCTGCCGCTGCTGACGCCCATCATCTTCTTCAACCTGGTGCTGCAGATCATCCACGCGTTCCAGGCGTTCACGCAGGCGTTCGTGGTGTCCAACGGAACCGGCGGGCCGTCGGACTCGACGCTGCTGTTCTCGCTGTACGTGTACCAACGTGCCTTCGGGAACTTCGACATGGGGTACGCCTCGGCGATGGGTTGGGTCCTGTTGCTGATCATCGCGGCGTTCACCGCGGTCAACTTCCTCGCGTCGAGGTACTGGGTGTTCTATGACGACTAAGCTCCGGATCTCCTCGGTCGTCAAGCATCTGGCGCTCATCGCCACGGCCGCGCTGATGCTGTACCCGGTGCTGTGGATGGTGGTCAGCTCGCTGCGGCCGAAGGACCAGATCTTCCAGGCGCCGGGCCTGCTGTTGACCGAGGTGGAGGCACGCAACTACCCGGACGGCTGGAACGCGCTCGGGCACCCGTTCACCGTGTACCTGCTGAACTCGGCGGTCGTGGTGCTCGGTGCGATCGTCGGCAACCTGGTGTCGTGCTCGATGGCGGCCTACGCGTTCGCGCGCCTGGAGTTCCGCGGGCGCAAGCTGCTGTTCACCATCATGCTGATGACGATCATGCTGCCGGTCCACGTCGTGATCGTCCCCCAGTACGTCCTGTTCTCGGAGCTGGGCTGGCTGAACACGTTCCTGCCGCTGATCGTGCCGAAGCTGCTGGCCACCGACGCGTTCTTCGTGTTCCTGATGGTGCAGTTCATCCGCGGTATCCCCCGCGAGCTCGACGACGCGGCCAGGATCGACGGTTGCGGCCGGGCGGGGATCTTCCTGCGGGTCATCCTGCCCCTGATGACCCCCGCGCTCGCCACGACCGCGATCTTCACGTTCATCTGGACGTGGAACGACTTCTTCAGCCAGCTGATCTACCTCACCGACCCCGACATGTACACGGTGCCGGTGGCCCTGCGTTCGTTCATGGACGCGACGACCGGCACCTCGTGGGGTTCCATGTTCGCGATGTCGGTGGTGTCCCTGCTTCCGGTGTTCCTGGCCTTCCTCATCGGTCAGCGGTTCCTGGTCCGGGGTATCGCGACGACCGGTATCAAGTGACGTGCGTTATTCGACGAAAAAGGCGGTAAATATAGGGCGTTCGACGACTGGTTCGACGGATTCGACGCTGTTCGACCCGTCGTTGCGTAGACATCGGATGGTTTAGTACCGTTGTTATTTCATCACATCCACAACGTCGTGGAGGATCCGATGCATTCCCTGCGAATAGGTCTGCGTGCCCTGGTGGTCGCATTGACCGCAATGTTGCTGCTCCCGCTGATGCCCGCCGGCAATGCGGCGGCCCACGGTTCGTCAATCGGACCGGCGTCCCGCAACTACGGTTGTTGGCAGCGCTGGGGCAACGACTTCCAGAACCCGAACATGGCGACCCAGGACCCGATGTGCTGGCAGGCCTGGCAGCACGACACCAACGCCATGTGGAACTGGAACGGCCTGTACCGCGAGCAGGTCGGCGGCAACCACCAGGGCGTCATCCCGGACGGCCAACTGTGCAGCGCCGGACGCACCGGCAACGGACGGTACAACGCGATGGACGTTCCTGGCGCCTGGCGAACCACGCAGCTGACGACCAACTTCACCTTCAAGATGCACGACCAGGCAAGGCATGGCGCGGACTACATCCGGATCTACGTCACGCGCCAGGGTTACAACGCGACCACCCAGCCACTGCGCTGGAGCGACCTGGAACTGCGGGCACAGACCGGCCGGATCGCGCCGGGTGTCGGGACACCGGAGACCAGCCCGTCCCTGAACGGCGTGACCATCTCGGTCAACGTCACCGCACCGGGCCGCAGTGGCCGCCACGTGGTCTACATGATCTGGCAGGCGAGTCACTTCGACCAGAGCTTCTACGCGTGCAGTGACGTGAATTTCTCCTGACCGGAATTCGATCGGGCGGAGCGCGGTGTGTCCCCTGCGGGGCGCGCCGCGTTCCGTCCTTTCCGGATGGACAAGTGCTCAGACCAGACAACGCTTAGCGCGGAACAAACGACACTTCCTGTCAATGCGTCGGTACGCGTTGACAGCGCCGCGGGACTTCTTTAACGTGTCAGGTAAGCGCTTTCCTACGCGAACGCCGTCTTTCGAATCCACGGAGGCAACGATGCCCCGACTCAGACTTCGAGTTCGCCACGCCATCTTCCTGGCGGCACACATCCCCAGGTAGGTCCGAAAGGACACTCGCTACCCGTGGCTTTCCGCAACCCGGCCACGGGAGGTTCGCCATGCCCGAATCACTTCGGGAAAATGGAGGAAAAGAATGAGACTGAGATCCTTGGTCGCGGCCGGCGCCATGGCGGCGGCCGGTGTCGTGTTGGTGTCGCCGTCCACGTCGTCGGCGGCGCCCACCCGTTACGAGGCGGAGAACTCCCCCGCGACCTGCACCGGCACGATCGACTCGAACTGGGGCGGCTACTCCGGTGCCGGGTTCTGCAACGGCACCAACTCGACCGGCGGCTTCGCCCAGTTCACCGTGAACGCGTCCGCGGCGGGGACCGCGACGCTCGGCGTGCGGTTCGCCAACGGCACCACGACCGCGCGACCGGCGAGCCTGATCGTCAACGGAACCACCGTGCAGTCGCCGTCGTTCGAGGGCACCGGCACGTGGGACACCTGGGTGACCAGGACGTTGACCGTCTCGGTGAACTCGGGCAGCAACACGATCCGGTTGAGCCCGACCACGGCGAACGGCCTGGCGAACGTCGACTACCTGGACTTCGAGGTCGGCGGCGGCACACAACCCCCGCCCCCGCCCACGGGCGCCTGGCCGACGCCGACCGGGCAGGTCAGCGTCAACGGCACGATCCAGGTGCCGGCCAGTGGACTCGACGGCGGTCTGCGCCGCTACTGCTGCATCGGCGACGGTGGTCAGGAAGAGGACCAGGACCCGATGTTCGAGCTCGCCCCCGGCGCGACGCTGTCCAACGTGATCATCGGCGCGCCGGCCGGTGACGGCGTGCACTGCTCCGGCCCCTGCACGCTCCGCAACGTGTGGTGGGAGGACGTGGGCGAGGACGCGGCCACGTTCCGCGGCAGCGGTGACCCGCAGTTCCTGGTCGACGGCGGCGGCGCGCGGGCGGCCAGCGACAAGATCTTCCAGCACAACGGGCCCGGCACGGTGACCATCCAGAACTTCCAGGCCACCAACTTCGGCACGTTCTACCGGTCATGCGGCAACTGCTCCACCCAGCAGCAGCGTGACGTGGTGCTCCGCAACCTCACGCTGACCCGGCCGGGCAACCGGATCGCCGGGATCAACATCAACTACGGGGACACCGCCCGGTACTCCGGGATCACCATCGTGAACGACCCGAACCGATCGATGATCATCTGCCAGAAGTACATCGGCAACAACAGCGGCGACGAGCCGGACGACGCGGGCACCGGTGCCGACAGCACCAACTGTCTCTATACCTCGTCCAACATCACCTACCGGTAGCCGCGCGGGCGCGCCCGGGACACCTCGGGCGCGCCCCCATCACGGAGACGAACGAATGCACCTGAGATCAGTGGCGTGCGTCAGCCTGCTCGCCAGCGCGATCGCCGTCCTGTCCCCGCCGGCCGCGCAGGCCGCCACCACACGGTACGAGGCCGAGACCTCCCCCGCCGTCTGCACCGGCACCATCGACACCAACTGGGCCGGCTACTCCGGCACCGGGTTCTGCAACGGCACCAACGCCGCCGGCGCCCACGTCCAGTTCACCGTCGACGCTGCGGCGGCCGGCACCGCGACCGTCGCGGTCCGGTTCGCCAACGGCACCACGACCACACGCCCGACCGACGTCGTCGTGAACGGCACGACCGTGCAGTCGACCACGTTCGCCGGCACCGGTGCGTGGTCGACGTGGGCGACCGCGACCCTGACGCTGTCCCTTCCCGCCGGCAGCAGCACGGTCCGGCTCAACCCGACCGCCGCCGCCGGCCTGCCCAACATCGACTACGTCGACGTCACGACCGACGGCGCACCACCGCCCACCGGCACCGAGCTGTACGTCGCCACGAACGGCAACGACACCAACCCCGGCACGCTCGCCCAGCCGCTGCGCACCATCCAGCGCGCGGTCGACCTGGCCCAACCAGGTCACACCATCCAGATCCGCGGCGGCACGTACGCGCCGAGCACCAACATCCAGATCCTGAAGAACGGCACGGCGAGCCAGCCGATCACCATGCGGAACCACGCGGGCGAGCGGGTGATCCTCGACGGCGAGAACATGCCGTTCACGCCGGGCGCGGTCGGCTCGTCCATACCCCGGCCAGAACGCGGCGCCATCCACATCGAGGGCGACCACTGGCGGCTCGTCGGCCTCGAGATCATCCACGGCCCGTACGGCGTGTTCGGCCTGGACTCCAGCAACAACGTCTACGACAGACTGGTCACCCGCGACAACTACGAGTCCGGGTTCCACCTGTTCCTGGGGTCGAGCAACAACCAGATCATCAACCTCGACAGCTACGGCAACTTCGACCCGAGGAGCAACGGGGAGAGCGCCGACGGCCTCGCCATCAAGGAAGGCTCCGGCACCGGCAACGTGGTGCGGGGCGCCCGGCTGTGGAACAACTCCGACGACGGCCTGGACTACTGGATGTTCTCCTCGCCGATCCTCACCGAGAACAGCCTGGCGTGGGGGAACGGGTTCAACCGCTGGAACCTGCCCGACTTCACCGGCGACGGCAACGGGTTCAAGCTGGGCGGCAACGCCGTCGCGGCCAACCACACCCTGCGGAACAGCATGACGTGGGACAACGCGGTCGGCGGCTTCATCGACAACAACAACCCCGGCCAGCACCGCATCGAACGCAGCACCGCGTGGGACAACCCGGGAACCGGGTTCGACGCCGACCGTTCGTCGAGCACGCTCACCGCGAACCTCGCGGTGGCCAACGGCACCAACGTGTCGCTGGGCGCGAGTTCCACCGGCAGTGGGAACTCGTGGGACCTCGGCGGTTCGTGGTCGTTCGTGAGCACGAACCCGGGCTCGATCACGGGCCCGAGAAACACGGACGGCTCGATCCCGTCGTCGACGTTCCTCCGCCCCACCAACGGCGCGAACGTGGGGGCACGCTTCTAGCCCCCATCTCCTGACCCGGATGGAAGTGGCGGCATCCTGGGGATGTCGCCACTTTCGTGTTCGGACGTGAGGAGATCGTCTCTTGCGAGTTGTCGTCATCGGGGCCGGTGTTGTCGGGGCGGCGGTCGCCGCCGGGTTGGGTAGGCGGGGCGCTCAGGTCACCGTGCTCGAGGCCGGTCGTCCCGGGGAGGGCACCAGCGGCACCACGTTCGCGTGGGTCAACGCCGCCAACAAGGAGCCAGAGGCCTACTTCGCGCTCAACCTCGCCGGACTGCGGGCGCACTACGCGTTGGCCGACGAGCGCGCGCCGTGGTTCTTTCCCACCGGCAACCTGGAATGGGCGACCACCGACGAGCACCTGGCCCGGCTAGTCGACCGGATGGAACGGCTCCGGCCCCGGGACTACGCCGCCGCCTGGCTCACCTCGGCGCAGGCCCGACAGCTGGAGCCCGACCTCGCCCGTACGTCCGGTGACTTCGCGTTCTTCCCCGAGGAAGCGCACGTCCTGCCGGTGGCGCTGCTCGCCCGCCTCCTCGGTGAGGCACGCGATCTCGGTGCGACGGTCCACACCGGCGCGCTCGTGACCGAAGTGGACGGCGGGACCGTCCGGACCGCCGACGGGAACCGGTACGAGGCGGACGTCGTGGTGAGCTGTGTCGGTCGGTGGACCAGCGCGGTCGCCGCCCTCGCCGGGGCCGACGTGCCCATGCTCGACCCCGATCTCGCCGGGTCGGGCACCGTCGGGTTCCTCTCCACCACCGCTCCCCTGCCTGTGCGGCTGTCCCGCGTGCTGCACACCTCGCGACTGGGCATCCGGCCGGACGGCGGCGGGCGGCTGCTGTTACAGGCCGTCGACCTCGATCGCGCCGCCGATCCCGCGGTGCCGGTCGCGGTCGACGGCGAGGTCGCGGCCGAGGTGGCGCGGCGGCTGCCCGGGGTGCTCGACGGGACCGACGGTGTGGTCGTCGAGAGTGTGCGGGTGGGCCAGCGGGCGAAGCCCAGCGACGGGCATCCGGTCGCCGGGTTCACCAACTCCCGGTTCTACGTGGTGGCCACGCACAGCGGCATCACGCTCGCACCGGTGCTCGCCGACCTCGTGGCAGGTGAGGTGTTCGGCACTGAGTCGGCGCTGCTGGCGCCCTTCCGGCCCCAACGGTTCACCGTGAAAACGTAGTTCCGCCCGTCCGTGTCCCGAGGTTCCTCCGGTCGGCACGCGGACGCACGGTAGGTGATCATGGCGTGACTCCATCGAGCGATTACGAATCCCCCACTTGCCGGGCTAGCGTCATTACTCCGTGAAGATCACGCTGGTCACCGGCGGCACCGGGATCATCGGCACTGCCGTCGCGTGCGCACTGACAGGGCGGGTCCCGCTGGCCGTGGCCGCCCGGCACGTGCGGCCGGGGCCTGACACCCGGCACCTCGACTACGACGACCCGGCCACCTACGCCGAGGCGCTGGCGGACGTCGGCACGCTGTTCCTCGTCGCGCCACCCTCGGACCCACGGTCCGCCGACCGGGCGGTGCCGTTCGTCGAGGCCGCCGCCGAGGCCGGCGTCGAGCACATCGTGGTCAACTCCGCGCCGGTCGCGGGTCTGTCCGACGACTTCCCGCTCGCGCGGGTCGAGCGTGCCGTGCAGGCGTCCGGCTGCGCGTGGACGATCGTCCGCAACCACTGGCACATGGCCAACTTCACCGTCGGACTGTTCGCGCCCCTGGTCGCCGGTGGCGAGCTGGCGATCCCGGTCGGGAACGCCGGTGTCCCCTTCGTCGCCCCCGTCGACGTGGGAGGCGTCGCGGCCGCGGTGCTCGCCGAGCCGCTCTCCCACGCCCGCGCCGTCTACGAGGTGACCGGTCCGCGGATCCTGACCGTCACGGAGGTGGCGGAGCTGCTCACCACGCCGACCCGGCCCGTCCGCTACGAGGCGATCGACGACGAGGACTACCTCGCCCGCTGCGCGGAACGCGGCCTGCCCGACGACGTCGCCAAGTACCTCCTGCGGCTGCTGACCGCCGTCCGCAACGGCTGGTACACCCACACCACCGGCACCGTCGAGCGGCTGACCGGCCGCGCCCCCACCACGTTCGAGGAGTTCCTGCGGACCGACGGTCAGCGGTAGGCCGACGCCTGCAGGGAGTACAGCTCCGCGTAGAGACCGCCCAGCGCCATCAGCTCCTCGTGCGTCCCGTCCTCGATGACCCGGCCCTGTTCGAGCACGATGATCCGGTCCGCGTGCCGCACGTTGGCCAGGCGGTGGGTGACCAGCACAGTGGTGCGCTCCGAGCTCTGGTCGCGGCTGGCAGTCTGGAGCGCGCTGAACACCTTCGCCTCCGCCTTGGCGTCGAGCGCGGCGGTCGGCTCGTCGGCCACCAGCACCGGCGCGTCCCGGTAGGCCCCCCGCGCGACCGACAGGCGCTGCCACTGCCCGCCGGACAGGTCCTTGCCCTCCTCGTACAGCCGGGACAGGATCGTGTTCTCCTTGCGGGGCAAGTCGTCGATCACCTCGTCGGCGCCCGAGGTGCGTGCGTGCTCGGTCCACAGTGTCCCGTCGCGGCTGTCCCGGTCCAGCCGTCCGACCCGGATGTTGTCCGCGGCGGTCACCGGCCAGCGCAGGGGTTCCTGGGAGATGACCGAGACCTGCGAGTGGACGGTGTGCGGGTGCGCGGTGCCGATGTCGGTGCCGTCCCACAGCACCTGGCCCTCGGTCGGGCGGTACAGACCGGTGATGAGTTTGCCCAGTGTCGACTTGCCCGAGCCGTTCTCCCCCACCAGCGCGACCACCTCACCACGCCGCAGCTTCAGCGACACACCCTGCACGGCCGCCGAGTCCTGGTCTGGATAGGTGTAGGAGACCTCGCGCAGCTCGATCGTCGAGGGGTTGACCGGCGCGTCGACGACCCGGTCCGGGCCTCGCCGCTGCTCGGCCTCGACGAGGAGCTTGCGGAACAGCTCGATGTGGAAGCTGTCGTCGTACAAGCGGTTCACCTGGTACATCGTGTTCCGCAAGGCAGTGGACCCGGTGCGCATCGCCACGACCGCGGCTCCGGCCAGCGCGAGCGGCATCGTCTCCACGTAGAGCAGCCAGCCCAGCACCACGTACGCCAGCGCCGTGCCGACCCCGGCCACGGCACGGCCCGCGAGCTGGATCCAGGTCTGCCGCCGCTCGACACGGACGATCTCGGCCGCGAGGATCTTCGCCACCCTGCGGTGCTCGGCGAGCAGGACCGGCTGCGCGGTGAACGCCCGGACCTCCAGCGCCGCGTCGCGTTCGGTGATCAGGTCACCGATCACCCAGGCCTGCCGGTCGCGGGTGATCCGGTGGAGGAACGACTCGTAGTTCAACTTCGCCGCACGCATCGCCGCCCACGCGTCCGCCGCGGCGGCGATCACGAGCGCCGGCAACAGCCAACCGCTGAACACCGCGACCGTCGCCATCGCGGCTACCAGCGACACCACCGAGGACACCAGGTCGGCCACGCCCCGGATGGAGCTCTGGATCGCGCGCGTGCCCCGGTCACCGCCCTGCCGCACCAGCTCCTGGAAGTCGGCGTCGTCGAACGCCGACGCCTCGACGGCCAGCACCGCCCCGTACATCTCGTCGCGGGCGGCCAGCTCGACCTGTGGGGTGAGCACGCCCTGCACCAGCGCCACCATCGCGTCCAGCAGGGCACCAACCGACATCGCCGCCACCACGAGCACGATCGCGGGCAGCGAGGCGAGCACCCGCTCGGGCGTCGGCCCCGCCTCCAGCAGCTCGGTCAGCACGTTCGCGGTGGCCAGCAGACCGAAGGCGGTGACACAGCCGGAAAGCACGTGCATCAGGCCGGCCAGCAGGGTCAACCAGCGCGACGCACGCCACGACAGCCGCGTCACCGTGAACACGGCCGTCGGGACCGAGCGAACCGTCTGCCACCAGCTCGCCTCGGCGGCCGCCTTCCCGGACGCGGCCCACTTCGGCGACGCGATGCCGTCCACCCCGATCAGGGGCCGGCCGGAATCCACACGTTCAGTCATAGCCCGATGTTCGCGCACATTCAGCAGAGCCGGAGCCACGCGGGCGCCGCGAACTCCTTGGCGGTGACGGTGACGGGCGTGAAGTCGGCGGGGTCGAGGTGGCCCGGCCTGATGACGTCGTCGTGCAGCGCCTGGCTCACCAGTACAACCAGGTCGGTGTCCGGGTGGTCCCGGATCGACTGACGGAGAACCTCGCTGTCCACCAGGCGGTGCAGGTCGACGACCAGCTGCCCGGTGAAGCCGAGCGGCCCGGTGCCCACCAGCCCGGTGCCGATGGACATGCGCAGCCGCATGCGGTCGCGGTACCGCCGGTTGTCGCGGCCGAGGCGCTCTCCCATCGCGGAGATCATCGTCGGCAGCACCCGCGACCAGTCCACGCCGGCCGGCAGGAACGCCAGGCGCGAGTCACCGGAGTCGCTGCCGATCGTGTCCTCGGGGTCGATCCCGAGGTCGGCGAGCACGCGACGGACCAGCTCGTCGAGCCGGTGCTGCAGCTCCGCCTGGGACTCCGCGTCGCGGTGCCCGAAGCCGACGACGTCCACCACGAAGCCGAGTCGCGGAGCCATACCGTCCACGGCCGGCCGCTGTTCCGCGCGGGGAGCGGGCGCCGCGCCGACCGTGTTCCCGTTGCCAGCCACCACGTTCCCGCCGACGTCGCCGCCGACGCTGATCTCGTTGTGCTGCTGGTTCATCCGCGCCCACCCGTCACAATCGCGGCGTCGCCGATCCTGTTGCCGGTGCCGGCCACGACGTTGCCGCCGACGGAACCGGCGATCTGGACGTTGTTGTTGACCACCGACGCCGCCTGCGCGTCGAACGTCGCCGGCGAGTAGCCGCCCGCGCGCATCATCCGGCTCACCGCGAGAACCAGCCGGCTCTCCAGCATCTTCACGTACCGGTCGACGTCGAGGAGCTGGAAGTAGTTGTGCACGTCGTCGTCCGCGGCCAGCTCCCGCAGGCCACGGCCGGAGCCGTACAGCTCGGGGCTGGGGATCCCGCGTTCCTGGGGCACCGGCCGCAGGAACGACAGCAGGCGCACCAACCGGCCGGGCAGCGACGCGGGTACCGCGAGCAGGTCCAGCACGCCCTGTCCGAACGGGCGCAGCACCGACCGGGACATCCGGTCGATCGCCCGGTACTCCTTGCGGACCGGGAGCAGCACGCACGGCGTCCACTCGACGTACAACGCGCCCCTGCCGACCGCGACGTGGACGAACACCGTCACGACGAGGTCGCGGTCCCACGTCTCGACCTGGTAGCACCGGTAGTAGCGGGCCCACTCCAGCGGTTCGGCGCGGATCGCCCGCGCCCGCTCGGGATGGACCATGCCGAACGGCGCGACACCCGGCCGTTTCAGGAAGTCCGCGGCGACCGCGTCGTCAAGGTGGTCGATGAGGTCGTGCGCGGAGACGATCACCACCTCCCCCGGACCGAGCTCGCCGAGCCGTCGGCCCGGCGCGAGGGTGTTCGTCGACCGCAGCGAGGTGATCTCCTCGTGGATGCCCGCGTACAGGGACTCGGTCGTCAGCTCGGCGGTCCGCGCGGCGTCCGGCAGTTCCTCCAACGGGACCGCGATCGACCACGGCCCGTCCACCGTGCCGGCGCCGACGAACGGCACGAACTCCCGGTACACCACCAGACGCACGGGCTCGGCGGACTGTCCGGACGTGCCGGGCCGGGCGCCTGCGTGGCGGCGCAGCTGGGTGAGCTGGCGGCTCGGGCTGAACCGCAGGATCGGGCGGTCCCGCAACCACGGCACCACTCTCGTGACGCGGTTCGGCCAGAACCGCCGGTGCAGGTGACCCCACACCACGAACCGGTCGGCCAGCAGCACCGCGAGCATCGCGACGGCGACCGCGACGGCTCCGAGGTCCGAGAATCCTTGGTAGGAAGGGAGGTCGAGCAGACGGGGCGCGAGGTACGCGAGCGCGCCCGCGGCGAGCAGGACGGCCAGGTATGCGGCCACGTGCCAGGTTCGCCGTGGCGGGGTCGTGGCGGGCACGCCGATCAGCAGTGCCAGCGCGAGCCAGCCGACGAGGAACTCGACCGAGGCGACGAGAACGACCCCGATCGCGAGCGCGATCAGCGCGAGGTCCCTGAGTTTGCGCCTGGTGCGGGCGGCCACGGCCTCACCGAGCACCGCGACCGCGTCCACCCCGGGAGACGCCGGGACGGGCCGGGTGGGTTCGATCAGGAACTCCCGGATCGCGCGATCGGCGTAGTCGGGATCCAGATGGGTGGCGGCGCACAGGTAGCGCGTGGTCTCGTCCCTTGGCCGCGCGGGCCACTGGCCATTGCAGTTCGACATGTCGATCGTCATCGGTCCTGCTGTTCTGCGAGTCTCGTGCGATATCTCGCCCTCCCGTCGCCGAACCAACACATGACGTTTCGTGTCTCCGCGTCGGTTCACCCGTACGCAGGACCGGTGGACGCGGTGAAGGGGGCCTTCCCGACTGTCCTTCACCGCGTCCACCGGTCACGCTGGTGACGACCGTCAGCCGGTGGGCGTCTCGTCGTCGTAGACGCGGGTGACGATTCGGCCGTCACGGGTGATGTAGCCGTTGATCAGGCCCGGGGTGCTGTGCGGGGTGGCGAGCGTGCCCCGTGGGTCGAGTGCGATCACGCCGCCGGTGGCGCCGAGCGAGGGGATCTTCTCGTTGACGACCTTCGCCGCGGCGCGGTCCACCGGGGCCCGGGTGTACTCCATGATCGCGGAGAGGTCGTAGGCCGCCACGCCGCGGATGAACACCTCGCCGGTGCCCGTGCAGGACACCGCGACCGTGCGGTTGTTCGCGTAGGTGCCGGCGCCGATGATCGGGGAGTCGCCGACCCGGCCGACCAGCTTGTTGGTCAGCCCGCCGGTCGAGGTGGCCGCCGCGACGTCGCGTGCTGAGTCCACCGCCACCGCGCCGACCGTGCTGCCGCCTTGCTCGGCGGTGGCGTCGGGCTCCTTGGCGGCCAGCAGCGCGTCCCACCGGCGCTGGGTGAAGAAGTAGTCCTGCGTCGTGTACGGCACACCATTGCGCAGCGCGAACGTGTCGGCGCCGACGCCCGCCATCATGACGTGCGGGGAACGCTCCATCACCATGCGCGCCAACGAGATCGGGTTCTTGGTGTTGTGCACGCCAGCGACCGCGCCGGATCGCAGGTCCTTGCCGTTCATGATCGACGCGTCCAGCTCGTGCTCGGCGTCGGTGTTGAACACCGCGCCCCGGCCGGCGTTGAAGTTCGGGTCGTCCTCCAGCACACGGACGGCCGCCTCCACCGCGTCCAGGCTGGGGCGGCCTTCCCGCAGCAGCCTGGAGCCGGTCCGCAGGGCCGCGGTGAGCCCGTCGCGGTAGGCGCGTTCCTGCTCGGGCGTGATGGTGCCACGCGGCAGCGACCCGGCACCGCCGTGCACGGCGAGCACGACGTCGCGGATCGCGGCTCCGCCTGGCGGCGCCGGTGCGGGCTCGGCGGAGCCGGCCGCCGAGCCGGACAGGCCGAGCACGGCGGCGACACCCAGTGCCGCGACGAGAAGACGAGGTTGCAGGGCGGACATCGAACCTCCTCGAGAACGAAAACGGTTCAGCGAGGCTCGTTCGAGCCTCGCTGAACCAGCTTTCCGTGTCCGCAGGGGTTCGCACGGTCAGCGTCGAGGAGAAGCGGTTTTAGATGTCCACTCCGTGGCCGCGTAGCCAGGGCAGCGGGTCGATCTTGGTGCCGTCCTGGTGCACCTCGAAGTGCAGGTGCGGGCCGGTCGACTCGCCCCGGTTGCCCAACGTCGCGATCTGTTCGCCTGCGGCGACCTGCTGGCCGACGCTCACGAGCGACTCGTTGATGTGGCCGTAGACCGTGATCAGCCCGCCGGCGTGCTGCACCCGCACCCACAGGCCGAAACCGCTCGCCGGGCCGGAGTCGATCACCTCGCCGGCCATGGCGGACAGGATCGGCGTGCCGATGGTGTTGGCGATGTCGATGCCGTAGTGGATGGTGCCGCCACGCGGACCGAAGGTGGAGGTGAGCCTGCCGACGGCGGGCCTCACGACCGCACCGGCGGCGGACGTGACGCCTGCGCCGAGGGTCGCCCTGCGGTTGGCCAGCTGGTCCGTCTCCGCCTTGGCCGCGCCCTCGGCGGCCACCGCCTCGTTGTAGGCCTGCTCGGCCGTCACCTTCGCGGTGAGGGCCGCGTCGCGGTTGGTCTCGACCTCGTCGAGTGCCGACTGGGCCTCGCGGTCGGCCTGGACCTTCTGGTCGACCGCGATCTGCGTGGTGTCCATGACATCGCCGTACTGTCCGGCGAGCACCGACAGCATCGACGCCCGCTCCAGCAGGTCCGACGGACCGTTCGAGCCGAGGTAGGCGCTTGCCGAGAAGGCGAGGCTGCCGTGGCGGTAGCTCGCCGAGGCGAACGTGTCGAGCTCGGCCCGCGCGGCCAGCTCCTGTGTCGTGGCCGCGTCGGCCTCCGCGCGGGTCACCGCGACCTTGTCCTGCGCGGCCGTGACCGCCGCGCTCAGGTCCTGGTACCGCTTCTCGGCAGCGGTGAACGCCTCGTAGGTTTGGCCGAGGCGCACCTGAGCCGCCTTCAGCTCGGCGTCGGCGGCGTCGATCTGGTCGGAGACCGAGTCGTCCGGCTGCGCCACGGCCGCGGCGGACGGACCGGCCAGTGCGTGGGCGGCGGTCATCGTGGCGATGAGCGTCGCGAAGGTGGCTCTGTTCAGTGCGCGACGCGCACCCATGAGGCTCCCAGGGGTCGTTGGGGGTACACGCGGAGCGGGGGAACACCGTGCGCACCCGGGGTCGGGGGTCCCGCCGACTATGCCCGCGGGTCAACCCGGAAGCCATGTAACTTGAGATGAATCACAACATTTCGGCAACGATCACGACACGTAATAAACGTGAGGATTGACGGATCAGTTGACCTGCGCGGCGGCGTGGTCGATGTCCAGGCCGGTCAGCCTGCGCACCACGGCGTTCGTCGCGTCCACGATCGGGGACGGCAGGCCAGCGCGCGCCGCGAGTCGCTGGGCGATGCCGACGTCCCTGGCCAGCGACTCCAGACCCTGCGGACCGCTTTCCCTTGACGCGCCGGACGACTGGTACCCCTGGATCAACGCGCTGCGCGCCACCTCTGGGTCGACGCCGCTGCGCTCGGCGAGGGCCAGCACCTCGGCCACCGCCATGATCCCGCTGGCCACGAGGACCTGGTGGCACACGCCCACCACCTGACCGGCGCCGGGCGGACCGCAGCGGGACACCCTGCCGAGCAGGTTCAGCCACGGCATCGCCGCGTCGATGTCCTCTGGCTCGCCGCCCGCCATGATCGACAACGTCCCGGTGGACGCCCCGGCCGGCCCCCCGGCGGCCGGGGCATCCACGTACCGGTGACCTCGCGCGCCGAGCGCCGCCGCCATCTCCGTCGCGACCGTCGGCGCCACGACACTGAGGTCGATCACCAACAGCTCGGCGTCACGGGGCAGCCCGTCGAGCAGACCATCCGGACCGAACACCACATCGGTCACCCGCTCGCCCGCCGGCACACACACGAGAACCGTCATCCCCTCGCCGCCGGCGAGTTCGGAGACGACCCCCGCGGGGTTCGGTCGGGTGGAGATCGAGGGGTGGTGGGCGAACTTCTGCCGGCTCCCCGCGTCGTGGCTGGTCGCCACGACCGAAACACCCTGGTAGCACAGCCGCTCCGCGACGGCGTGCCCCATAGCGCCCAGTCCGATTACGCCCACCGGTGGATTGTTCACGGCGCGATCGTAGGAATGGCGAACACGGAGGGTCAACAAGCGCGGGCCTAACCTCGTGGTCCGTTCGGCCCGATGGTTCGGTCGAGGCCTCGCTCCGTACCTTCGTGGTACGGACTTCACTACCCACCGTCTTCGAGCGGCGGTACCACCCGGACGAGCTCGGTGCGCCCGCGCACCCCGAGCTTGCGGAACGTGCTCGTCAGATGCTTCTCCACCGCCCGCCGGGTGACGCCGAGGAACTGTGCGATGTCGTGGTTGGCGTGCCCCTCGGCGGCCAACCGCGCCACCCGCAGCTCCGTCCGGGTCAGCGCCCGGTGCCCGTTCCCGCCGTTGACGTCGCTCCCGGCCTGCGCCGCCAGCTCGTTGTCGTCGAGCTCCAGCGCCAGCTCGTGGCACCGGCGCAGGTGCTCGGCCGCCTCAGGGTCTCCCCTGTCCCGCAGCCGGGTCCCGAGCCGCAGCAAGGATCTGGCCAGCTCGAGCCGGTTGACCGAGCCCGAGAGCACCTCGACCGACTCCCGCAGGACGCCGATCCCCGCGTCACCCTCGACGGCGTCGCCGAGCACCCGCTTGGCACGGCCGAGCGCGGCAGGCGCGCCCCACTCGGCGGCCCGCCGGCAGTCCTCCTCGGCGACCTCGCGGGCGGCGTCGAGGTCGCCGAGACGCCGGTGCAGGTCCGCGGTCAGCGTCCGCCACGGCGCCAGGACGGGGTTGCGCCAGCCAGAGCGAACCGTGTGCCGGCCGTTCTCCTGGAAGTGCTCCAGCGCGGCACGCAGGTCGCCTTCCGCCATGGCCACGGTGCCGCGCAGCAGGTGCGGGATGCTGACCAGGCACGCGTTGGTCTCGTTGCGGCACGCGGCGAGCACGGTGCGGGCCAGTTCGGCGTCCCCGGTCGCGGCCGCCACCCCGGCGAGGGTGATGACCGTGGTGGAGTTGGCGGCGTTCCAGTCGAGCGCGCCGAGTTCGAGCGCGTCCCGCGTGACGCGGCGGGCGTCGGCGAGCCGGCCGGTGTACATGGCGACCGCGGCCTGCTCGGTCCTGATCAACGCCTGCTCGATCACCGCGCCCTGCCGGCTGGCGTGGTCGTGGCACATCTCCAGCCACGGCTCGATCCGCTCCGTCGACTCGGCGGCCGCCAGCATGGTCACGAGCATCGGCAGCGAGGTGTGCACATGGGACGGCGAGGCGGGTTCCCGGGCCAGGATCCGCTCGGCGGCCGCGGCCACCGCGGTGGCGGGGTCGCGGGCGGTGAGCGTCGCGGCGAACAGCAGCATGGCGAGCAGCTCCCGCTCGGCTGGCGTGTCCACCGGCGGCTCGGCGCCCAGCCCGTCGAGCCGTCTGAGCGTGTCGGCCAGCTCGGCCGGGTCGGTGAAGTCGAGATGGCGCACGCGGGCCTCGAGCCGCAGCTTCAGCTCCCGGTCCTGGCCGGGCAGCTCGTCGATGTCGCCCAGGTCGTCGAACACCTGGCGGATCAGCGTGCGGATCACCGGTGAGGCGTCGCCAAGCAGGGCGGGCGCCAGCCGCACCACCGCGCCGGCGCGGTCGCGTGCCGACGGGAGCAGCGGGAGCGCGTGGGTGATGTGCCTGATCGAGGTGCGCATGTCGAACTGCCGCTCCACGGTGGCGAGGTCGACCAGCAGCTGGGCCCGGTCCTCGCCCTCCGGCGCGGTGTCCAGCAGCGCGCGGCGCAGGTAGCGGGCCGCGATCTCCGGCGCTCCCCGTCGCAGCGCCGTGGCGGCCGCCGCACGCAACACCTCGATCGCCCATCGCCCCTGCGGCGTGGAGAGCACCAGCAGCTGCGCGGCCACCTGTTCCGCGGTGTACCCGCTGCCGTGCAGCAGCCGGACGGCCTCCACGTGCAGCCGTTCGCGTTCCTCCGCGGTCATCGACTCCTCGACCGCGTCCTGCACGACGGCGTGGATGAACCGGGGCTGCGCAGCCCCGGTCAGCAGGCCGAGCTGGCGCAGCACCCGCATCGCTTCCGCGCAGGCGACGCCGTCCAGGCCGGCGAGCCGCCCGATGATCTCGAGGTCGGCCTGGCCGTTCAGCGTGGCCACGGCCTTGGCGAAGGCCTGGAGCGCTTCCGGCTGCCCGTGCAGGCAGTCGATGACGCGGCCACGCAGCTGGGCGGGCCGCAGCGAGCGGGCACGGTCGGCGTGTTCCGCCTTCGGCGGCACACCGGCGAGGGACAGGGTGAGCAGGATCGACCCGAGGAACAGCGGGTTGCCGTCGGTCGTCTCGTGGCAGGCCAGGACGAACTCGTCGTCGCCTGGTTCCCCGCAGCGTTCCGCGATGAGGGCACGGGTGGCCGCCAGCGAGAACGGCCGCGGCCGCAACAGGTGGGCGGCGGCTCGGGTGACGGCGCGCACCGCGGGCGTGGTCGAGGCCAGGTCGCCCTCGCGAACGGTGACCACCACGACGACCGGCAGCCGGCTCACACGGTTCGCCAGATGGGCGAGCCACTGCAGCGACGGGTCGTCGACCCATTGGAGGTCGTCGACCAGGATCAGCAGTGGCTGCTCGGCGCTCAACCGCTCGGCGAACGCCTGCAGGCCGAGCGACACGGCCTGCCGCACGGCGACGGCGCCGCCCTCGGCGTCGAACGAGTCGTCGGCGAAGACCATGTCGGCGAGCCCGGCCGCCCCGGACAGCCACCGCCGTCGCTGCTCCTCGCAGGCGCCGTGCAGTGTGGCTTCCAGAAGCTGGCGCACCACACCGAAGGCGTAGTCCCGCTCCAACGCCGAGGCGCTGGCGGTGAGCACCCGGGTGTCGTTACCCGCCAGGGCCGGCAGGGCGCGCAACAGCTTCGACTTGCCGCCGCCCAGCGGTCCGCTGATCACCAGCAGCGCACCCATGCCCTGGTGAGCGGCCCGGACCGCGCTCACGACCAGGGCCCGCTCACTGTCCCGTTCGAGCAGCACGAAAGTCGAACCTCCTAGTCCCGGCCGGGAACCGTACCCGGGAAAGGCTCCCAGCCCAGGGTCCGTGCCAGTTTCGCCAGGCTGCCGGCGCCGTGTGACCTGGCGAGCTCGCCGGCCTCGGTCGCGACCCGGGCCGACTCCTCGGGCGCCCCGGCGTCGCGGTACTCCGTCGCCAGCTCGAGCAGGGCCTTGATGTACCGCAGCCGCGCCGGCGAGTCCCGCAGCACGTCGACCGCGGCCCGCAGGCTGTCCAGTCGCGCGGGGCCATCCAACACCATCGAGGCGGCCAGTTGTGCGCTGCCGACCATGCTCGCCGCGCCCCAGCGCCGCGCGAGCACCAGCTCCTCGGTGACCAGCCGCTCGGCATCCACGCTGTTCCCGCAGGCCCGGTGGGCAAGCGCCGCGAACGAACGCCAGTTGGCCAGGGCCGGGTTGACCCACTGCCGGGCCAGGAGTCGCCGCCCCACTTCGCGCAGGTGCTCGACGGCGCCGGCCGGCTCGCCGGTGAGCAGCAGGAACACGCCCTTCGTGTAGAGGAACCTGGCCCATCCGACGCCGGACTCGACGCCCGGGAGCAGCTCGGTCGCGACGAGCTCCGCCGCGCTGTCGAGCTGGCCGGCCTCCAGGTACATGCTCGTGCGCAGCGCCAGCACGGTCGGCTGCGTCATCGGGTGCCAGTACGGGAACGGGACCATGGTCAGCGCCCGCTCGATGTCCTCGGCGGCGTCGTCGAGGCGGCCGGTCCGGGAACCGAGGTCGGCCCGCATCAGACGGGCCCATGCGGCGACGGTCCGGTCTCTCCTGCGCATCGCGTCCACCAGCACGGCGTCCAGGCCACGCGCCGCCTCGGCCACGTCGTCGCCGAGGAGCAGGGCGCGGCTCGCGGCGATCCGCGACGACAGAGGTGCCCGAGGGCCGGCGGCCAGGGTGACTCTCGCCAAAGCGAGGGTGCGGTCCCGGTCCTCGCCCCGTACCAGTAGCCGCCAGGCCAGCGTGGCGGCTCGCGCGGGGTCTCCGTGCGCCTCGGACAACGCGGGTGCCGGCACCGAACCGTCGTGCGGACCGTCCACGGCGAGCAGGTACATGGCCTCGAGTGCGGCACGGTCGGCCTCGGACAGGGTTCTCCCGAGCGCGCCGGTCACCGCATCCCGAAGCGACTCGGTGCTGCCCCTGGCCATCAGGAGGTCGGCGGCACGCACCCGTAGCGGACCGACCTCCTCTCCTCCCGGCCCGGCGATCACCCGGACCAGTCGCCGGTCGCTCGCCTCAGGTGCGTGCGTGACCTCGATCGAGGCCAGGTCGGTGAGCAGAGCGGCCCGGCTCACCTCGTCCAGCGGTTCGCGCAACGCACGCGCCAGCAGCCGGCCGGCGTCCTCGGCTCGCCCTTCCGCGTCGGCGCGGGCCGCCGCCTCCGTCAGCGCACGCACCGCCCAGTCCTGGCCGACCACCGGCGCGGAGCACAGCAGGCGAGCCAGCGCGGACGACCCGATGGCGGCCCGCTGCCCCAGCTCGGCCGCGGCGGCGAACAGCTGCTCGCGCTCGGCGACGCTCAGGTGCGCCAGCACCCGAGCGTGGGTGTGTGGGCACGCCAGACGTGGCGGATCGCCGGCGATCGGCACGCTCTGCTCCCGCAGCCGTTCCAGCGTGCGTGCCGCGGTCGGCGCGTCGAGCCGGGCGAGCTGTACGAGCAGGTCCCAGTCCAGGTCGCCCTCTCCCACGAGGATCGCCCGCAGCAGGGCGAGCTGGGGCGGCGACAGCTCGGTGAGCATCTCGTCGGCCCAGTCGGAGACGTCCACCCGCATGCCAGCCTCCAGCGACGGCACGTGCGCGACGGTCGCGGTGAACGCGCCATCGCGGAGCGCCTCGGTCACACCCCGGAAAAGCCGTGGCAGGCCACAGGTCCGCTGGAGCACCGCCCTGACGAACCCGTCCTCCGGCTGTGCCCCACCGGCCTCGGCCAACACCTGGCGGACACCGGCCACGCTCAACACCGCGGGCCGCAGGACATGCCATTCGGCGCCGGCGTCGACGGCGAGGTCCTGCGCCTCCGCCACGGCCGTCCGGCTCGCCAGGCCCGGCTGCCCGGCGGAATAGACGATCATCAGCGGGACCTCGCCGATCCGGCGCAGCACCGCGAGCAGCCACTGACGCGAGTACTCGTCGGTCCAGTGCGCGTCGTCGAGCGCGACCAGCAGCGGGCCCTGCCGGGCGACCGTGAGGAACGTCTGGCACAGGGCCATCGGCGACGGCAGGGGGTCCAGCGGGGTGAGCCCGGCGAGAACCTGGGCGACCATCCCACCGGTCAGTGCGGTTTCGGTGTGTGAGCAACGCGCGTACCTGACCCGCAGACCAGCGTGTTCCGCGTGCGCCATCGCCGCGGCGACCAGGCTGCTGCGTCCGACGCCGGGCGGTCCGGCGATCTCGACGACCGCGGCCCGTCCGGCCACGACACCCGCCGTCAACCGGCGCAGCAGCGCCACCTCCGCGTCCCGCTCGACGAGCGCGGGCGTCGTGGTGAGGTCAGGGCCGCCCATCGTCGCCCCGCTTTCCGGCCGTGATCGGGCAGAGCGTGGCCGGCGGCGCCGCCGCTGATCCCGGCGTGGCGATCTCCCGCAACGCCCGCGCCAGCTCGTCGCGGGAGGACACGCCGAGCTTCCGGTACGCCCGCGACAGGTGGGTCTCGACCGTGCGCACGCTGATGTACAGCTCCCGCGAGATCTCGCGGTTGGTCGCACCCGCCGAGGCGTGGTCGGCGACCCTTCGCTCCGCGGCGGTCAGCGGACCCGGCACCTCGGCGCTCGGCTTGCGGATCCGGCCGCCGGCGGCCATGAGCAGCCCGGTCGCGGTGGAGCGGATCACCCGGTGGCCGCACCGCGTCGCGACGTCCACGACACGGCGGAGGTGCTTGCGCGCCCCGGCGTCGTCGCCGGCACGCAGCAACGCGGCGCCGACGTGCAGCCCCGCGCGAAGCTCGCTGAGCCGGGCGGGCGACTCCGCCAACCGATCGACCGCCGCCACCATGAGGTCCACCTCCTGGGTGGCGATCCCCATGGCCAGCTGGCCCAACCCCAGCGCTTCCGCGGTGCCCCAGCGGGTGAGCGGCTCCGTCTGCGCCTCCACCAGCGTGCGTGCCTCGGCGTGACGTCCCTGCTCGGCCAGGACGACGGCGGCGAGCAGCCACCACTGAGCCAGCATGGGACTGCGGATCCCCGCTTCCTCCAGGCTCCGGCCACACCGCAGGACCAACGACAGCGCGCCGTCCTGATCGCCCTTCAGGAACCGCGCCTGTGCCCGTGCCATGAGCAGACCGTGGTGTTCCCACACGAAGGTCGGCTCATGGATCCCGTTCAGCACCATCTCGGCCCGCGCGTGCTCGCCCCGCTCCAGGAGGGCGGAGGCGAACGCCAGCCGGGGTGCCGCCCAGCCCCTGTCCCGACAGATCCTCATCGCGTTCTCGGCGTCGGCGGCAGCCTCCGCGCACCGCCCCATGCCCGCCGCGATCACCGACCGGGCGGCCAGCACATGGCAGTACGTCCGGCCGGTCTCGCTGCGTCGAATGGTCGCCGAGACCCCGTCCAGCACCGAGAGCGCTTCGGTGGGCACGCCGGCACGGTCCAGGATCCGCGCCGCCACGATCACCGGTCCGTTGTGGAGGACGACGGCTCCGGCGCTCGCCGCCCTGGCGCGCTCGGCGGCCTGTGTGGCGGAGCCGCCGTCCACCATGGCCGTGATCGCCAGCATGCCGAGGGCCAGCCGCTCGACCGGGGTGTCACCGGCCGGGACCCGCATCGCCCTGGCCCGGTCGAGCACCTCCGGCACGGTCGACGCACTGTGCAGACCGATGCCCAGGATGACCGACTCCAGCCGCGCACGTGCCTCCGCGTCGAGCCGCTCGTCGAGGGTGTCCAGTACGTCGCACAGCAGCGGGAACGCCCCGCCCACCCGCTGCGTCCGCAGGGCCAGCACCCCGAGGCGGTCCGCCAGCAGCGCGCGTGTCCTCGGGTCGCTGGTCGCCTCGATGGCTCGGCCGAGGTATGCCGCCGCCGCTTCCGGGTCGATGTCGGACATCACCCCGGCGAGCTCCACGAGTGTCTCCGTGTGCCCGGACAGCGCCGCCAGCGCCCGGTCCAGGAACGACGCCCCTGCCTCGGGGTCACCGTGGCGCCGCGCGTAGACCGCCGCGTCCCAGAGCGCGTAGTACATCCATGGCTCGTCCAGGTCGGGCAGCTCGACGAGCAGGCGGGCGACCCGCACCGGCGGGCGTCCCTCGTCGTGGAGCAGGCGTGCGGCACGGCGCCGAAGCGCGTCGAGCTCGGCAGGCGCCAGCGTGCCGAGGACGGCTCGGTCGACCGTGGGTTGGTCCGCCAGCAGCAGGCCGTGCCGGCGCAGGGCGTCCATCCCCGCCGACACCGCGGCCGGCGGCACTTCCAGCAACGTCGCGATCAGCTGTGGTTCGGTCGCGCCGACCAGGGCGACGGCGGTGGCCACTCGTCTCGCGTCGCCCGGCAGCCGGTCGAGCCTGGCCGGCAGCGCGGCGGCGAGCACCCGCTCGCCGATCTCAGCGGCGCGCTCCGCCTGGTCACCGTCGGGGCGCACGCCGTGCGCGCGCAGGCCGTCGAGCAACGTGCGTAACGACAGCGGGTGCCCGCCGGACAGGCGCGCGCAGGCACGGAGGAACGGTGGTTCTGGCACGTCGCCCAGCGCGACGGTGACCAGCTCGGTGATCTCGTCCGGCGACAGCGGTCCCAGCTCGATCGCGATCCCGGCGGAGAGCCCGGTGACGGTCGTGAGCACCGGGTGCGCGGCGTCGGAGTCGTAGGCCACCACCATGAGCAGCGGCTGGCCGGCGGTCCGGTGCAGCAGGCAGTCCACACACCGCAGCACGAGTGGATCGGCGGCGTGCGCGTCGTCGAGGACGATCGTCAGCGGCCCCTCGGCCAGCATGGCCGAGACCCGCCGCCACAGCCCGTGCACGACCGCGTGGTCATCGCCCCGCAGCGGGCCGAACCACTTCCGCAGGGGCTGCCGCCGGCCGTTGCCGAACAGCACCGCGCCCTCGGGGCCGGCCAACTCCGCGCGGGCGGAGGCCAGGAGGCTGCTCTTCCCCGTGCCGGCGACACCGCTGACGAACACCGCGCGGGAGTGCCCGCCGCGGGCCGCCGCGGCGGCCTCCCGCAGGACGGTGAGGGCGGCCGCGGGCCCGAGGTGTGGCAGGTCAGCACCGACCACCACACCTCCAGCCACGAGACCGCACCTCCCCCGGAACCATCGGCGCCAGCGTACACAGCGGACAGACGCGACCAGCGGTTCCGTAGTGGAGCGACCCGTCAGCCCTGAGCGTCCTCATAGACGCCGATCGGCGGGGGTGGCTCGGCGGCGCCGGTCATGATCGCGACCGCCTCGGACATCGTGTGCGACTCCGGGGTGATCACCGTGGCCCGCCTGCCGAGCCGCTGGATGTGGATACGGTCCGCGAGCTCGAAAACGTGCGGCATGTTGTGGCTGATCAGGATGACCGGCAGGCCGCGGTCACGGATCTCGCGGATGAGCCGCAGCACGCGGTTGCCCTCCTTGACGCCGAGCGCCGCGGTCGGCTCGTCGAGGATGACCACCTTGCTGCCGAACGCCGCCGAGCGGGCCACGGCGACGCCCTGGCGTTGTCCACCGGACAGGCTCTCCACGGCCTGGCCGATGTCCTGCAGGGTCGCGATGCCCAGCTCGCCCATGTGCCGGCGTGCCTCGGACTTCATGTGCTTGCGGTCGAGCATGCGGAACACCGAACCGAGGATGCCGGGCTTGCGTTCCTCCCGGCCGAGGAACAGGTTGTCCGCGATGTCGAGACCGGGTGCGACGGCGAGGGTCTGGTACACCGTCTCGATCCCCGCCTTGCGGGCGTCCATGGGGTTGTGGAAGTGGACCCGTTGCCCCTCCAGGTAGATCTCGCCCGCGTCCGGGATGAGCGCCCCGGACAGCGCCTTGATCAGGCTGGACTTGCCGGCCCCGTTGTCGCCGATCACGGCAAGGATCTCGCCGGGGTACAGCTCGATGTCGCTGTCGGCGATCGCGGTGACCGGCCCGTAGCGCTTGACCAGTCCCCTGGCACGCAGGACGGGTTCGCGAGTAGCGGTGGTCATGCCTTGACCTTCCTGATCCACTGGTCGATCGAGACGGCCGCGAGCACGAGCAGGCCGATCGCGAAGCCCTGCCAGACCACCTCGACGCCGCCGAGCTGCAGTCCGTTGCGGAACACACCCACGATCAGGGCGCCGACGAGCGTGCCGAGGATACGGCCGCGGCCACCGAACAGGCTGGTGCCGCCGATCACCACGGCGGTGATGGAGTCCAGGTTGTAGTCGACGCCGACGTTGGGGCTGGCCGACGCCAACCGTCCCATGAGGATCCACGCGCCGATGGCGTAGACGAGACCGGCCACCGTGTACACCGACAGCAGCACGCGGCCGGTGCGGATGCCGGCCAGCCGGGCGGCCTCGATGTCGTCACCGGTGGCGTAGACGTGCTTGCCCCACGCGGTGTTGGCCAGCGCGTAGCTGAAGAACCCGAACAGCGCCAACATGATGATCGACCCGTAGGTGATCCGGAAGTCGCCCATCGGGAACGTGTTCCCGGTCCAGGTCAGCAGGTCCGGCATGTCGGTGCCGCGGATGGTCTCGCTCTTGGAGACCACCGAGTTGAGTGAGAAGAAGATGCTGAGGGTGCCGAGCGTGACGATGAACGGCGGCAGCTTGAGCCGGGTCACCAGGACCCCGTTGACCACACCCATCAGCGTGCCCAGCACCAGCCCGACGGCCAGCGCGCTCGTGCCGGACAGGCCGACCTTCGCGGCGAGGTTGGCCATCAGGATGGACGAGAACACGGTGATCGCGCCGACCGACAGGTCGATGCCGGCGGTCAGGATGATCAGCGTCTGACCCAGCGCGAGCACCGCGATCACAGTGACCTGGGCGAGTACGAGGCCGAGGTTGGCCGGCATCAGGAACCGGTCGCTGACCACGCTGAAGGCGGCGATCGCCAGCACCAGCACGGCGATCGGGCCCAGCACCGGGTGGGCGTGCAGGACGTGTTGGACGCGCATCAGTGGCGACGCCGCCGGGCGGTCCTCGAGACCGCTGGGCGGCGGAGCTGGCGCGGTGACGGACATGTGACCTCCTCGTCGTGGTGGTGGGCCGGGTGGGGTGTCCCCACCCGGCCCTGGCTGGCCGTCAGCCCCAGCAGTTCTCGGTGCCGAAGGTCGTGTCCTTGGACTCGACGCCGTCCTCCGCCTGGTCGGTGATCAGCGTGACGCCGGTGTCGTAGAAGTCCTTGCCGGCGGTCGTCTCCGGCTTCGCCCCGTCATCGGCGAACTTCTTGATCGCCTCGACACCGAGCTGGGCCATCTTCAGTGGGTACTGCTGTGAGGTGGCGCCGATCTCGCCGGACTTGACCGCGGCCACGCCAGGGCAGCCACCGTCCACCGACACGATCGTCACGTCATTCTGCTTGCCCGCCGCCTTCAGCGCCTCGTACGCGCCTGCCGCCGCCGGCTCGTTGATCGTGTAGACGAGGTTGATCGACGGGTCCTTCTGCAGCAGGTTCTCCATCGCGGTGCGGCCGCCCTCCTCGGCGCCGTCGGTGACGTCGTGGCCGACGATCTGGGAGTCGGACTCGTCGCCGATCTTGGTCTTGTCACCGACGTCGATGCCGAAGCCCTCGAGGAAGCCCTGGTCGCGCTGGACGTCCACGGACACCTGGTTGGCGTTCAGGTCCAGCATCGCGATCTTCGCCTGCTTGCTCTCCTTGGCGAACTTCGCCTTCGCCCACTGCCCGATCAGCAGCCCGGCCTGGTAGTTGTCGGTGGCGAAGGTCGCGTCCACCGCGTCAGCCGGCTCGGTCGGGGTGTCCAGCGCGATCACCAGCAGCCCGGCCTGCCGCGCCTTGTCGATCGCGGGCACGATGGCCTTCGAGTCGCTCGGCGTGATCAGGAAACCCTTGGCGCCGGCCGAGATCAGCGACTCGATCGCCTGCACCTGGGACTCGTTGTCCCCGTCCTGCTTGCCAGCGAAGGTCTGCAGCGTCACGCCCTGCTCGTCGGCGGCCTTCTGCGCGCCTTCCTTCATCTTCACGAAGAAGGGGTTCGTGTCGGTCTTCGTGATCAGCCCGACGATGGGCTTGTCACCCGACCCGGAACCGTCACTCGAGCCGCACGCGGCCAGCGGAAGAGCAAGAGCGGCAATGCCGGCCAGCACCGCCACCCTCCGTGGTGTCCGTAGGTGAAACATGGTGAACCTTCCTTGGTTACACAGCCGACGGCGCCGGACAACGTTGTCAGGAGACACTGACCGAGGAGAACCTCGATTGACAAGGGATTATGTAAGTGATGCAGATCACATTCATCGAATCGTTGCGTTGCGGAAGACAACGATGTCTTAATGAGCGCTGGAGCGCGGAGATCCCGCGGACGCGAAGGATTGAGGGCCGATGAACGAGCTACCCCCTGCGGCGGCCGCGGTCCCGGACGTCGCGGCGGCTCGCCCGCCGACCATGCGTGAGGTCGCGGCCAAGGCCGGGGTCAGCCTCAAGACGGTGTCCCGCGTGGTGAACAACGAGTCCGGTGTGTCGCCGGCGCTGGCCGAACGCGTGCGCGAGGCGATCGAGGAGCTCGACTTCCGACCCAACGCCGGAGCGCGGTCACTGCGTCGCGCCGACCAGCGGTCCGCGTCGATAGCGTTGCTGCTCGAGGACGTGGCCAACCCGTTCTCCGCGGCCGTGCAGCGCGCGGTGGAGAACATCGCGGTGCCGCGCGGGGTGATGGTGTTCTCCGCCAGCCTGGACGAGGACCCGACCCGGGAACGCGCGCTGGCCAGGGAGTTCAGCGTCCGCCGCACCGACGGCCTGATCATCGCGCCGGCCGGCGACGACCAGTCCTACCTCGCCACCGAGCTCCGTGCCGGCACCCCCGTCGTCTGCGTCGACCGGGAGGTCCGCAACCTCGCCGCGGACTCGGTGGTCGCCACCAACGCCCTCGGCGCGGCGGAGGGCGTGCGCCACCTGGTCGCCGCGGGACACCGCCGGATCGCCTTCCTCGGGGACAGCTCCCGCATCGTCACCGCACAGCAGCGCTACGCCGGTTACCGGCACGCGCTCGACGAGGCCGGGATCCCGATCGACCCGGACATCGTGCGATACCAGGTCGGCGACTCCGCCGCCGCCGACAGCGCGGTCACGTCCATGCTGAGCCGGCCCGACCCACCCACCGCGCTGTTCACCGCACAGAACCTGATCACGATCGGCGCCGTGCGCGCACTACGCCGCCTCGGCCGCGAACACACCACAGCCCTCGTCGGCTTCGACGACTTCCAGCTCGCCGACCTCCTCACCCCCGGCATCACCGTCGTCGCCCAGGACCCGACCGCCATCGGCCGGTTCGCCGCCGACCTGCTGTTCGCCCGCCTGGACGGCACCGCGACCGCGCCGAGCGTGTACCTGGTCCCGACCACCCTCATCCGGCGCGGCTCGGGCGAGATCCCACCGCCTGAACCGGACGGCCATGCGCCGGGCCGCACCGTGAGGCCCACCTTTCTATAGGCGGTGTCAAAAAACAACCGGGCGGGTTTCTTGACATCGTCTTCGCTAAGCCTGCACGATTCCTTCACCACGAGGTCAACGCATCACGGCTGCTGCGAGACGGCCGTGACGCCGGTTCCGGAGGTGCGAACCGTCCGGAGAGGAGCGTGACATGGCCGCTGCCGACGCCGTCCCGTCCACAATCACCCTTGGTGAGGGCATCGAAGCCGCACTGGTCGACCTGGTGGTGCGCGGCATGTCGCGTGGTGACCCCTCGCCCGAGGTTCGGGCGCTCGCCGAGTCCGGGCTGGCGCTCCTCAAAGGACCGTTGGCGATGCCCACGCCGCGTGGCACCCAACTGGCCGGTGACGTCCTGCGGTTGCCGCCCGGGTCCGATGTCGAGCGTCAGGTGCGCTCGCTGTACGAGGCGTTCCTCCCGGTCAACCATCGGCTTCGGGACGTCTGTACCGGGTGGCAGTGTCACCCGGACGGACGGCCGAACGACCACTCCGACGATGCCTACGACGCGGGCGTCCGGGACGAGTTGGACGACGTGCACGACGCCGTGTCACCGATCCTGCGCCGGCTGGCCACCGCGCTACCCCGGTGCGCCGGCTACCTGCCTCGACTCGAGGACGCGCTCGACCGGCTCGACGACGGCGACCACTCCTGGCTGGCGTCACCCGTCATCGACTCCTACCACACCGTCTGGATGCACCTGCACCAGGAACTGCTGCTCGCGCTGGGCGTCAGCCGCAGCGAGGACGCGGATCTCGAACAGCGTCTTGTCGTCGCGAGGGCAGCCGGTTGAGCGTGATCGACCAGCGCGACACCGGCCATCACCGGTTCGTCCCTTTCGGACAGGGACGTGCGCGCGGCATGGACGCCAGGGCACTCGGCACCCACGGCCGTCAGGTGGACGAGCTGATCTCGCTCGGCCTGCCGACCGTCGCCGGGGTCACCGTCCCGGTCGCGGAAGTGGCGTCACTGACCGAACCGGACACCGCCGGCGCGGTCGTGGAGTTGCTGCAACAACTCTCCGGCCGCACGGCCGGCCACGGCGAGCGGCCCATGCTGATCCGCCTCACCGCGAGCGCCCCGGTCGCCGTCGCCGGGTTGCCGCCCGACCTGCCCGTGATCGGACTGACCCCCCGCAACAGCGCGGCCGTGCTGGACGCCGTGGGTGACGGGTCCGTGCTGCACGAGGTGTGGGCCGGGATGCTGCGGATGATCGGTGAACACGCCCTCGGTGTGCCCTCGGCACGGCTCGGCGACCTCCTGCTCGACCTCGCCGACCCGCGTGAGCAGGTGCCCGCCCTGCTCACCGCGCTCGCGCACGAGGGCACCGAGCCCTTCCCCGACGACACCGCGCGACAGCTCGCGCTCGCGGCCCGCACGATGCTCGCCCGCTGGGAGACGCCCCGGGCCGCGCGAGCCAGGCGTGCGCAGAAGCTGCCCCCCGACCTACCGCTGGCACTGCACGTCCAGGCGCTCGTACTGGGCCCGTGGCAGGACTCCGGCTACGGCACGGCCACCAGCCGCGACGCGGAAACCGGACGTTTCCGGCCCACCGGGTCGTTCTTCCGCGGGGTTCGGCGCAGTGCCCCACGGCCGCCGCACGCGGAGGACCTGTCCGCGTTGCCCGGCGGTCCCGGCCTGCTCGAGCACGCGCTGCTGACGCTGGAGCAGCACTTCGCCGGGCCGGCGTCCGTCGAGTTCGAACTGCGGGACGGCGAGCTCGCCCTTCTGTCCGCCCGTGTCGAGGCGAGCACCTCGGCGCGGGTCACCACCTGCCTGGCCGTCGACCTGGTGCGCAGCGGCGCACGCGACGAACCCGCCGCCGTCGAACAGGTCCGGCCCTCGGACGTGGTGGAGCTGATGCACGCCCAGCTCTCACTGACCGGCGAGGAACGGGAACTGGTCCGCGGCCTGCCGGCGTCGCCGGGCGCGGCGTGCGGTGAGGTGGTCTTCACCTCCGACGTCGCGGTCCAGCGGGCGGCCGAAGGTCACCGGGTGGTGCTCGTCGCCGCCGAGACCACACCGGCCGACGTACCCGGGCTGCTGGCGGCGGCAGGCGTGGTCACCACGAACGGAGGCCTCGCCTCCCACGCAGCGGTCGTCGCACGCGGGGCCGGCGTGCCGGCCGTGTGCGGCGCGTCCGCCTTGCGGATCAACAGGACCGGCGACACGACCACCGCCACCGCCGGCGAGCATGTTCTGCGTGAAGGTGACCTGGTTTCCCTCGACGGCCGAACCGGGGCGGTGTACGCGGGTGAGCTGGCGATCACCGCGGCGCGCCCGCCCGAGCAGCTGAACATCGTGCTGGGCTGGGCGGACACGCTGCGCCGCCTCGGTGTCCGGGCGAACGCCGACACCGGCCGGGACGCGAGGACGGCGGTCGAGCTGGGCGCCGAGGGCATCGGTCTCTGCCGCACCGAGCATCAGTTCCTTGGCGAGCGGCTGCCGCTGATCCGTCGGGTCATCCTGGCCACCGACCCCGAGACCGAGGGGCGGGCACTCGCGGCGCTGGCACGGGCGCAGCGCGAGGACTTCCGCGATCTGCTACTCGGGATCGGTTCGCGGCCGGTCACCGTGCGGCTCCTGGACGCCCCGATGCACGAGTTCCTGCCGGCGCCCGACCAGGCTGAGGACGAGGCCGCCGCGGTACGCGCGGCCGCGTTGCGGGAGGCGAACCCGATGCTCGGCGTGCGTGGGGTGCGCCTCGCGCTGCTGCACGAACGGCTCTATCCCGCGCAGGCGGAGGCGTTGTTCTCGGCGTGGCTGGACGTACGGGACCAGGGCGTGACGCCGGAGCTCGAGGTGATGATCCCGCTCGTCAGCCTCCCGGCGGAGCTGGAAACGGCCGCGCGGCAGGTCCGTGCCTCGGCCGACGCGGTCGCCGAACGGTCCGGAGTGGACATTCCGTACCGGCTCGGGGCCATGGTCGAGACGCCGAGGGCGGCCGTGATGGCCGGTGAACTGTCCCGCACCGCCGAGTTCCTTTCCTTCGGCACCAACGACCTCACACAGCTGACCTACGGTTTCTGCCGGGACGACGTGGAGCGCCGGATCCTGGCGCGCTACCAGGCAACCGGCCTGCTGTCGGCGAGCCCGTTCGTCGAGTTGGACACCGCAGGCGTTGGCGGGCTGATCGAGATCGCCGTGCGGCAGGCACGCGCGGTACGGCCGGGGATCAAGCTCGGGATCTGCGGCGAGCACGGCGGCAACCCGGCCTCGATCGCGTTCTGCGACCGGCTCGGGCTGGACTACGTGTCATGCTCGCCTGCCGGAGTCCCGGTGGCGCGGCTCGCCGCGGCGCACGCGGTGTCGGCGACATGACGCTGGCGCCCGCGTCCGGGTTGGACGGCGAGGAACTCGACGCGCTCCGGGACACCGTCCGTGCCGCGTGCGCCGACGCCGGCGGTACGGCCGCCGTGCGCCGGCTCGGTGAAGGCCCCGGGTACGACGAAACGCTGTGGCACCTGCTGTCCCGGGAGATCGGTCTCGGCGGCCTCGGACTCCCCCGCGGTGACGGCGGGCTCGCCGAAGTGGCCGTGGTGTGCGAGGAGCTGGGCCGGGTGCTCGCACCCGTGCCGTTCCTGGGCTCGACCGTGCTCGCCGGCCAGGTGCTGGCCCAGTGCGGGCCCGCCGCGGAAGCCGCCGTCGCCGCGGTGATCGCCGGCGAGGTGTACGCGCTCGCGGTCGCCGACGCCGACGGTGTCTGGCGCCCGGAGCGGCTGGCCGTGACGGCGCATCGGACGCCGGAGGGCTGGGTGCTGTCCGGCGCGAGCCCGTTCGTGGTCGACGGCGGCGCCGCGACGACGTTCGTCGTCGCGGCGGTCACCGGCGACGGGGTCGACGTGTTCACCGTGCCCGCAACGGATCCGGGTGTGCACGTGCTGGCGACCATGTGCCTCGATCTTGGCAGGCCGCAGGCCATGGTGCGGTTCACCGGTGCCGTCGGGAGCCCACTGACCGCGGATGGCGCCGGCGTGGCGGCCGTGACCGCGGGGCTGGACCGGGCGCTCGTGGCGCTCTCGGCCGAGCAACTCGGCGGTGCGCAAGCGTGCCTGGACATGACCGTCGTGTACGCCGCCCAGCGCACCCAGTTCGGCCGGGCGATCGGCAGCTTCCAGGCGGTCAAGCACCGCTGCGCGGACATGCTGCTGCGGGTCGAGACCGCGCGGTCGGCGGTCCTGCGGGCGGTGGCGGCCGAGGACGACCCGACCGCGCTGGCGGAGGCCGCGGCCGTGGCACAGATCTGGTGCGGCGAGGCGTTCACCTGGATCGCCGAGGAAACGGTGCAGCTGCACGGCGGCACCGGGTTCACCTGGGAGCACGACGCGCACCTGTACTTCCGGCGGGCGGTCGCCGACGCCGCGCTGTTCGGCGGTGCGAGCCACCACCGCGAACGCCTCGCCCAACTCCTCGGGTGGTGACCACGTGACAGAACTCGACCAGTGGCGTGCGCGGGTGCGCGAGTGGCTTTCCGCCACCCTGCCGCCGAAAGCCGCGGACGATGCCGGTGACCCGGACGATCTCGCCGTGTTCCACAACCTGTCCGTCGCGGCGGAGCGGGCCTTGCTGGCACGGGCACGCGCGTACCAGCGGGCGAAGTTCGACGCCGGGTACCAGGCGTTGACGCTCGCGCGGGAGCACGGCGGCCGGGGGTTGCCGGCCGCCTACGCCATGGTTCTCGCCCAGGAGGAGGCACGGTTCGCGGTTCCGCCCAGCACCGAGCTGATCAGCGTGACCGTCGGTCTCGTCGGGTCGGCGGTGTCGGTGTTCGGCACGCCGCCACAGCGGGAACGGTTCGCCCGCGCCTTTCTCCGCACGGATCTCCTGGCCTGCCAGCTGTTCAGCGAGCCGGGCGCCGGCTCGGACCTGGCCGCGCTACGCGCCAGGGCGGTGCGGGACGGTGCCGACTGGGTGGTGAGCGGGCAGAAGGTGTGGACCTCCGGTGCCCGGTTCGCCGACTACGGCATGCTGTTGGCACGCACCGACCCGAGCGTGGTCAAGCAGGCCGGGATCACCGCGTTCCTCGTGCCGATGGACGCCGACGGGCTGACCGTGCGACCCATCCGCCAGATGAGCGGCGGGGCCTCGTTCAACGAGGTGTTCCTCACCGACGTCCGCGTTCCCGACGCGCTGCGGCTGGGCGAACCCGGCCAGGGCTGGGAGATCGCGAACGCCACGCTCGCCTTCGAGCGCACCGCGTCTGGCGCGGGCAAGCGCCGCAAGGGCGGCTCGGTCCAGGACGTGATCGCGCTCGCCCGCCGGCTCGGTCGAGCCGGGGATCCCCTGGTACGGCAACGACTGGCGGACCTGTACGTGCGAGCCACGTTGCACGCGTCCACTGTGGAGCGGGTGGCGAACGCGACGGCGGCCGGGCGGCGTCCCGGGCCCGCGGCGTCGATCACCAAGCTGATGGCGGCACAGACACTGACGCTGACCGGTCAGGTGGCGGCCGAGGTACTCGGCGCCCGTATCGCCGCGGACACCGGCGAACCGGGCACCTTCGCCTGGACCCAGCACGTGCTCGGCGCTCCGGGGTACCGGATCGCGGGCGGCACGGACGAGATCCAGCGGAACATCATCGGGGAGCGCGTGCTCGGCCTGCCAGGCGAGCCGCGGGTCGACAAGGTCCCGTTCTCCGACCTTCCCCGTACCTGAGGCGGAGGAACCGTGCCCGACCAGATCTATCTCGGCGGCGCCTGGTCCGATGTGGACAGCGAGCGGCGGGCCGTCGTGCACGAGGCGGCCACGGGTGCCGTGCTCGACAGTGTTCCGCTGGCCGGCGGCGAGGACGCCGACCGTGCGGTGGCGGCGGCCGGCAGGGCGTTCCCGGACTGGGCGGCGACACCGGTGGCGGATCGGGTCGCGATCGTGCGGCGGATCGCCGACGGGCTCGCCGCACGACGTGAGGAACTCGCCACGCTGATCGCGCGCGAGGTCGGCACCCCGATCGCCGACGCCAGACGGGTGCAGGTGGACCTGCCGGTGGCCGTCCTGCGGACCACAGCGGACCTGGCCGAGGCCGAGCTCGCCGACGAGCACATCGGACATTCGGTGGTGGTGCGCAACCCGGTCGGCGTGGTCGCCATGATCACGCCGTGGAACTACCCGCTCTACCAGCTGGCGGCGAAGCTCGCGCCCGCGCTGGCCGCGGGCTGCACGGCGGTGGCGAAGCCGAGCACGGTCGCCCCGTTGTCGGCGTTCACGCTCGCCGAGGTCGCACACGAGGCCGGCCTCCCGCCGGGCGTGCTGAACGTCGTCACCGGCGCCGGCATCGAGGTCGGTGAGCGGTTGGCCACCCATCCGGACGTCGACATGATCAGTCTCACCGGATCCACCTCGGCCGGTGCCCGTGTCGGGGAACTGGCCGCGCGGGGGATCAAGCGGGTGTGCACCGAGTTGGGTGGCAAGTCAGCGCTGCTGCTCACCGAGGACGCGGACCTGGACGCCGCGCTGCCGGCCGCCCTGCGCGCCTGCTTCGTGAACAACGGGCAGACCTGCGCCGCGCTCACCCGGCTGCTCGTCCCCGAGTCGCGGCTCACCGAGGTCGAGAGGCGCCTGGCCGCGCTCGCCGCCGGGCTCGTCGTCGGCGACCCACTGGACCCGGGGATCCACATCGGCCCGATGGCCAGCGCCGACCAGCAACGCTCGGTGCTGCGGCACATCGCGGCCGGTGCACGTGAGGGCGCCGTTCTCACCGAATCGTCCACAGTGGATGAGAAGGGTTATTTCGTGGCGCCGACCGTGATCTCCCGGCTCTCCCCCGACGCCGTGGTGAGCCGGGAGGAGATCTTCGGGCCTGTGCTCGCGGTGATCCCCGTACGGGACGTGGACGATGGTGTCCGTGTCGCCAACGACTCCGAGTTCGGGCTGTCCGGTGGCGTGTGGGCGGCGGACGTGACCACCGCAGCGGCGATCGCGCGGCGGCTGCGGACCGGTCAGGTGTCGCTCAACGGCGGGCGGATGAACGTGCTGGCGCCCTTCGGCGGTTATCGCAGGTCCGGCAACGGCCGCGAACTGGGTCGGCACGGTCTCGCCGAGTACGTCGAGCTGACCGCGTTGCAGTTCCCCGTCACACCGTGAGCACGGCACAGGCGCTGATGCCGGGGGCGCCGTAGACGTGGGTGAAGCCGACGCGGGGCGCGCCGGGAACCTGGGCGCCGGGAGCGCGGCCCTGCAGCTGCCGGACGATCTCGTGCACCTGTCGGAGCCCTGAGGCGCCGACCGGCTCGCCGTTGGCGAGGCAGCCGCCGTCGGTGTTGACCGGCAGGATGCCGTCGACCTCGGTGGCTCCCTTGCGCAGCAGGGCCTCCTGCTCGCCGTGCGCGCACAGCCCTGTCTCCGCGAGGTGGATGATCTCCGAGCCGCTGTCGGTGTCCTGGAGTTGCGCGACCCCCACGTCCGACGGTCGCACGCCGGCACGCGCGAACGCGGCGGCCGCCGCGTCGATGCTCGGGCTGTGGTAAGGCTTCGGCGAAAGCCACGGTGAGAAGACCTCGAACGAGCCGAACCGCCTGCTGCGCATGGACAACGCGGCCAGCCGCACCGGCCGCTCACAGAGGTCGTGCGCCCGCTCCCCCGTGGCCAGCACGAGCGCGACCGCACCCGCCGCCGGCGAGCAGAACATGTACTTCGTCAGCGGCGCGTTGACCGGGGCGGCGGCCATGATGTCCTCTTCGGACAGCTCGGTTCGGCGCCACGCGACAGGGTTGCGGGCGCCGTTGCGGAACGCCCGCGCGGCCACGGCCGCCAGCGACCGCTCGGAGATCCCGTGCTCGTGCAGGTAGCGCCGGGTCTTCATGGCGAAGTACTGCGTCGTCATCATGAGCCCGGTCTCGGCGTACCAGTCGGCGAGACCGTAGGAGGCGGCCGATCGGCTGAACGCGCCCCGCTCGTGTTTGTCGAACCCGACGACCAGCGCGGTGTCGGCCTCACCGACCCGCAGCGCGTTGGCCGCGGTCAGCAGTGCGACACCGCCCGTGGCACAGCCGTTGCGGACGTTGACGAACGGCACACCGGTGAGCCCGAGCCGGCCGACCAGGTTGTCCGGCTTGCCGGCGTCGTTCGAGCCACCCACCGCGTACCCGACGGCCGTCCAGTCCAGGCCCGCGTCGGCCAGCGCGTCGCGACAGGCCCGCTCCGCCATGGTGTAGCCGTCGACGTCCTCGTTGCGGCCGAACGGGTGGATACCGGCGCCGACGACGTAGACCTCGGCGCTCACGGCATTTCCGCAATGAAGGCGAAGGTGTGCACGTCGTTGCCCGCCTCGTCCCGGTACGCCGGGATGGTGGTCAGCCGGACCGGCAGTCCGATCCGCAACCGGTCCGGTGCAACGTCCAAACGGGACTCCACGAGGACGTCCCCGAGGTCCACGTAGCCCAACGCGTAGGGCCGGAACTCCGCGTCCGGCATTCGGAACGGTGGCTTGGGCGCGTAGCCCTGCACCGTCCACGTCCACACCGTGCCGTGCTCCGGCAACGCCTCCGCCACCATCGGACCGGTCGAGCATCGCGGACATGTGGACTGGCACGGGAAGACGACCGTGGCACAGCTCGGGCAGCGGGCGCCCGCGAGCCTCGGTGGCGACAGCTGGGCGAAGAGCGCCCGATCGACGACGTGCGGCATAGTAACTGAAATGCTAGTTGAGTAACTAGCGCTTTTCCAGCTCTGCGGGAGAAGTCAGGACGCGACGATGCGCTGGGCGAGACCGCGGAGCGCGCGTCGGACCGAACGCTGGGGCAGTGTGGACAGCGGGCCGCCCTCCGCACGCAGCGCCGAGACGTGCATGGTCGACGTGATCATGGTGCGGACGGCGAGTGTCTGTGCGGCGTGCCGCACTGCGGCGGACCGCGCGTTGCGTGGCGTGGAGTCGGACAGGTAGTCGAAGGCGCGCTGCACGTGCCGCTGTTCGAACTCCTCCCGGATGACCCGCGCCTGCCCGGTCGCACCGGCCAGGTGCAGCTGGTACATGCGCGCGTCGTCCGGGTTGTCCTCCAGCCAGTCCCACACCGCGTCGATGACCGTGGCCAGCCGGTCGGCGTCACCCGGCTCGTCGTCGGCACGGGACCGCCGCACCACCTCGTCGAGCTGGTCGAGCACCCGGCGCAGGGCCAGGTCGAACAGCTCCTCCTTGCCGCTGAAGTGGTAGTAGACGGCGGTCGCGGCCACCCCGGCCTCGTCGGCGATGTCCTGCATGCTCGCGTCGGCCAGGCCGTTGCGGCCGAACACCCGCACGGCCGCGCTGACGATGTGCTGCCGCCGTGACGGCCGGTGGGCCGGGCGCTCCGTCTCACTCACCCGTGAAACGGTATCGCAGGCGGGGTGGCGTGACACTCACCGATTCGCCAGGCACACTGACTCATCATGACCTCACTCGCTCCCCGTGCCGCGCACCGGCCCTCACGCAAACACGCCGTGGTCGAGGCCGCCATGGAACTGTTCGCCGCGCAGGCGCCCGAGCTGGTCACCGTCGCCGACATCGCGGACCGGGCGGGGATGACCTCCGCCGCCGTGTACTACCACTTCGCGTCCAAGGACCAGATCCTCCTGGAAGGGCTGCAGGCGTTCGGCTCCGCGATGATCACGCACGTGGCGGAGGCGTTGGTCGCGCTCCCCAAGGGCGAACGGCTGGGCGGGATGATGACCGACGTTCTGCTGTGGATCGACCAGCAGGGCGCGGCCGGGAAGGTCTACTTCATCTCATCGCCTGGCGTGAACCAGGACATCGAGGTGCTGCGCCGGGAGCAGCACGCCGAACTGGTCTCGCTGCTCGGGAAGGCGGCCCGGCGCGCGCGTGGGAGGCTGACCCCGGCGGACGCGGCGGTGATCGGTGTCGGCCTGGTCTCGTTGCTGGAGACCGCGGCCGCGTCATGGCTCGCCAAGGACGTGACCTACCAGAAGCTGGGGCACCGGGCGTTCCTCGCCGAGGTCGTCACACTGTCGGACAAGATCGCGGGCATGGCGGCCTGACTTTCTGGACTGGTCCTCTAGTTGGCCAACAACCGCAGCGGCTGCTGGAGCAGGCGGTCGACCGAGCGCAGGTACTCCGCGGCCGGTGCGCCGTCCACCCCGCGGTGGTCGAAGCTCAGGCTGAGTGTGAGCACCCGCGTCCGACGTGGTGTTTCGCCCTCCCACCGCACCCCGTCGCGCAACCGGCCCACGCCGAGGATGGCGACGTTGCCGGGGTAGACGATCGGGGTGAACATGTCCACCCCGTAGCTGCCCAGCGAGGTGACCACGAACGTCGCGCCTTCGAGTTGGTGCAGCTTGAGCGTGCCGTTCCTGGCGGCCCCGGCCAGCTCCCGGGTCACCGCGGTCAGCCCGGTCAACGACCGGGTGGCCGCGTCCCGGATCACCGGGACAAGGAGACCGTCGGGCACGGCGACCGCCAATCCCATGTGGACATCCGGGAGGAGGTGGACGGCACCGTCGCGGATCGTCGCGTTGAGGAGGGGGTGCTCGGTGAGCGCGAGCGCGGCGGCACGCACGACGAAGTCGTTGAGGCTCGGTACCGGCAGGTCCGTGCCCGCCCATTCGGCCTTCAGCCGCTCACGCAGGTCGACCACGGCGTCCATGCCGACCTCGTAACCGTGGGTCAGCTGGGCCATCTCCCGCAGGCTGGCATGCATGCGCTCGGCGATCGTGCCGCGCATCCCGGTCAGCGGGAGCACGGTGCCGGGCGCCGCGGCGACCTGCTCAACGTCGGCCCTGCGGACGCGTCCGCCCGGCCCGGTGCCGGTCACGTCGGCGAGGTCGACGCCGTGCTCCTTCGCGTACCGGCGCACCAGCGGCCCTGCCCGGTTCACGTCGACGGGCGGGCCGGCGGGCCGTTCGGCGGCCGCGAACTCCTCGACGTCCTCGGAGACCACCCGCCCGTTCGGTCCCGTTCCCCTCACCGCGGCGACGTCCACGCCGAGTGTGCTCGCGACGCGGCGGGCGTTGGGTGAGACGAACCGGCGCGGCTCGGGCCCCGACGCGCCGGGTATCTGTTCGCCGTCGCCGAGCAGCCAGCCGATCAGCGTGCCGGGCTCCAGCGTCACCCCGGCGTCCACGACCGGCTGGAAGACGCCTTCGGCCTCGGCCTCGACGTCCACGTCGACCTTGTCGGTGCCCACCCGCAGCAGCACGTCACCGGGGCGGATGGTCGCGCCCGGCGTGGCCACCCACTCCTCGATGGTGCCTTCCTGCATCGTCAGGCCGAGCTTCGGCAGCAGGATCTCGGTTGCCAACTCCGGTCACCCGCGCTCGAGGAGCCGGCGGCAGCCCGCCACGATCCGGGCCGCGTCGGGCACGTACGCCCGTTCGAGCACCGGCGAGAACGGCACCGGGGCGAACGGCGCGCCGATCCGCAGCACCGGCGCGTCGAGGTAGTCGAAGGCCTCGTCCTGGACCTGAGCGGCGATCTCCGCGCCGATCCCGCCGAACGTGACGGCCTCGTGCACCACCAGCACGCGGTTCGTCCTGCGCACCGAGTCGAGCACGGTGGTCATGTCCAGCGGCTGGACCGTGCGCAGGTCGATCACCTCGGCCCGCACGCCGGCGCCGGCCAACTCCTCCGCGGCCCGGACCGCCTCGGTCACCATGCGGCCGAGGGCGACGATCGTGACGTCCTCGCCCTGCCGCACGACCCGGGCAGCTCCCAGCGGGACCTCGTAGATCTCCGCCGGCACGACGTCCCGCGCGCCGAGCAGGACCTTGTTGAGCATCACGACCACCGGGTTGTCGTCACGCACGGCCGCCACGATGAGCCCTTTGGCGTCGTACGCCGTCGCGGGCATGCACACCTTCAGCCCCGGGACGTGCGCGAGCCACGCCTCCAGGCTCTGGCTGTGCTGCGCGGCGGCGCCCAACCCCGCGCCGGACGCGGTCGTGATGGTCAGCGGCACGGACACCGCGCCACCGAACATGTACTTCATCTTGGCCGCCTGGTTGACCACCTGGTCCAGGCACACGGCGAGGAAGTCCATGAACATCAGGTCGACGACCGGCCGCAGCCCGCGGGCCGCGGCCCCGACGCCCATGCCGACGAGGGCGGCCTCCGAGATCGGCGTGTCGACGACACGACGTGAGCCGAACTCGCCGAGCAGGCCGTCGAACATGTGGAACACGCCGCCGTAGCCCGCGACGTCCTCGCCGGCGAGGAAGACGTCCTCATCGGACCGCATCACCTGGGCGAGCCCCTCGTTGAAGGCCTTCACGTAGGTCAGCTCACGTGTCTCGGTGGACAGAGTGGCGGTCATGCGTTGGTCCCTGTGTACACGTCACGGAGCAGGTCGGTGTTCGGATCGGGGTCGGAGCTGGCCTCGGCGAACGCGATGGCCTCGGCGATCTCCTCGCGGACCCGCTGCCACACCGCGTCGAGTTCCGCGCGGGAGCTGTCGCCGCGCTCGATCATCCGTGCCTCTGCGGCGTCGATCGGGTCACGTGCCTTCCACGCGTCGATCTCCTCCTGCGTGCGGTACTGGATGCGGAGCCCCTTGACGCCCTGGTGGTCGTAGTAGCGGTACGTCTTGGCCTCCACGAGCGTGGGACCACCGCCCTCCCGCGCCCGGGTCACCGCCCGCTTCGCCGCGAGGTGCACGGCGACCACGTCCATGCCGTCCACCACTTCACCGGGCATCCCGTAGGCGGCCGCGCGGTCGGCGACGTCGGCGAGCAGCATGTGGTTGGCCTGCGCGGTGAACTCGGCGTAGCCGTTGTTCTCGCACACCAGGACGACCGGCAGCCGCAGCACCGCGGCGAGGTTGGCGGCCTCGTGGAAGGTGCCGATGTTGCTCGCACCGTCACCGAAGAAGGCCACCGCCACGCCGCCGTCGTCCCGGTAGGCGCTGGCGAACGCGGCACCGACCGCGATCGGGATGCCCGCGCCCACGATGCCGTTGGCGCCGAGCATGCCGATCGACAGGTCGTTGATGTGCATGCTGCCGCCGTGACCGTGGCAGTAGCCGGTCACCTTGCCGAACAGCTCGGCGTACATCTCGCGGAGGTTGGCGCCCTTGGCGACGGCGTGCCCGTGTCCCCGGTGTGTCGAGGTGATCTGGTCGGTGTCGGCGAGGGTGCTCATCACCCCGGCCGCGACCGCCTCCTGCCCGACGTACAGGTGCAGGAAGCCCGGCAGCCGGCCGGCCTCCATCAGGCGGCCGGCTTCTGTCTCGAACAGCCGGATCCGCACCATCCGTTCGTGGAGGTCCCGCAGGACCTCCACTTCGACCTGCTCACCAATGACGGTCGTCATGAGTTTTTTGTAGACGACTACAGTAACTGTTGTCCAGCCTCTTGCCGAGTTTATAGAGGATCAATACAGTAACTCGGGTGCAGCGCCGCGTCCTGGTCATCACCGGCGGGCACCGGGTGGACCTCGGTGCCTTCCTCGGCATGGTCGAGGACGTCTGCGCGCAGCGGGACTGGGCGTGGGCACACGCCGTGCAACCGTCGGCACAGCGCTGGCTGCGGCCGGAACACGCCGGCCGGTTCGACGCGATCCTCTGCCACGACCTGCCCGGCGTGCGGCTTCGGCGCGGTGCGCCGCCGACGCCCGTCGGCCCCCACCCGGACACCGTGCTCGCGCTCACCGAGCTCCTCGACCGCGGGCAGGGTCTGGTGGTCCTGCACCACGCGCTCGCCGGCTGGCCGGCCTGGGAGGGATGGGCGGAGGCGTTGGGTGGCCGTTTCCATTACGCCCCAGGGCGGTTACGGGGTCAGCACTGGCCGTCGTCCGGCACGCGGATCGCCCACTACACCGCGAAGGTCGCCGCACCCGAACATCCGGTGTGCGCCGGCGTGACCGACTTCGCGCTGACCGACGAGCTGTACTGCTGCCCGGTCTTCACCGACGACGTCGTCCCGCTGCTGCGCACGGACGCCGACCTCGACCGCACCCGCTTCCTCCGGGCCCACGAGCACGTCCACCACGGTGAGCACGCCGCGCCGGACTGCTCGGCCCACCCACCCGCGTCCGACCTCATCGGCTGGGCGACCACCGCGGGCCGCAGTCCGGTGGTGGTTCTGCAGCCCGGCGACTCGGCAGAGACGTTCGCCGTCCCCGCGTACCGGCGTCTGCTCGGCAACGCGCTGGCCTGGGTCGGCTCGCCGCCAGCACACCGGTGGGCCATCCATCACCCGACCACCATTCGCACGGACCTCCAGGAGGACACCCATGTTGAAAGGACTGTCCGGTAGGACCGCCGTCGTCACCGGCGCGGCCGGCGCGATCGGCCAGGCCATGTGTGCCCGCCTCGCGGAGGAGGGCGCCAACGTGGTCGCGGCGGACGTGGCGGAGGAACCGTTGCGGGCGGTGGTGTCCACCCTGCCGAGCAAGGCGCTCGCGGTCCGCGCCGACATCACCAGCGACACGGACGTGACCACCCTCATCTCCGCCGCGGTGGACGAGTTCGGCACGGTCGACCTGGTCGTCGCCAACGCCGGCGTCGAGTGCGAGGTGCACCCGGTCGCCGAGTTCTCGCCTGCGGACTTCGACAAGGTCTTCGCGGTCAACGTCAAGGGCGCGTTCCTCACCGCGGCCGCGGCCGTGCGGCGGATGCTCCACCAGGACAGTCGCGGCAAGATCCTGTTCACCGCCTCGCTCGCGGCGGTCATGGGCTCCCCCGGCACGTCGGTGTACAACGCGTCGAAGCACGCGGTGCTGGGTCTCGCCCGATGTCTCGCGTTGGAGGTCGGCGGCACGGGCATCCGGGTCAACACCCTGTGTCCTGGCGTGGTCGACTCGCGGATGATGCGCTCCCTCGAGGACGGCATGGGTGCCATGGGCGGCGCCGACGGGCCCACGATCAAGCAGGCTTTCGAGGCGCAGATCCCGCTCGGCCGGTACGCGAGCCCGGCCGAGGTCGCCGCCACCGCGGCGTGGATCCTGTCCGACGAGGTGGACTACCTGCACGGGGAGACCTTCACCGTCAGTGGCGGGTTGCGACCCTGATGTCCTGGTTGGACATCCTGGCACGCGCACGCTCCACTCCGGACGAACCCGCCGTGGTCGACGCCGACGGCGAGTTGCCGTGGCACGAGTTCGTGGCGCTCGTGGAACGCGCGGCGTCACGGTTGCTCGCGGTCGCCCCGGGCCACGGAGAACGGGTCGCGGTGGTCGGCGACAACGCCGCCGCCACCCTGGTGACCCATCTTGCCGGTCTGCTCGCCGGGGTCGGGACCGTCGCAACGTCCCGACAGCTGACCGCGCGGGAGATGGCCGAGCAGTTCGCCGACGCCGGTGTGGTGGCGGCGGTGACCGGGCCGGTCGGCCGGGACGCGACCGCGGCGGCGGGCGATGGTCTTCGCGCGGTCGTCGTGCACGGCACGGAACCCGCACCGGACACAGTGGACTGGACGGAATGGCTTTCGGCCCCGGCCGACCCGATCCCGCCGGACCGCCCGGCCATGCCCCCGCTGGTGTACACGTCCGGGACCACGGGCCGTGCCAGGGGAACCGAGGTGCGGTGGACCGAGGACGTCCCTGCCACCGCCACCGAGTACCTGACCGCGATCGCGTCGCACTTCCCGCCGGGCCCACACCTGGTCGCAGGCCCGTTGCAGCACAACGGACCGCTCACCGCCATCCGGCACCTCGCGCGCGGCGAGACCGTCGTCGTGCTGCCCCGGTTCGACCCGCTCCTGTGCCTGCGGTGGATCGACCGGTACCGCGTGACGTCGTCGGTGATGGTGCCTACCCATTTCCAACGCCTGCTCGCGGTCGAACGCGACAGGTACGACGTGTCGAGCCTGCGGCTCGTGTCACACACCGGGTCGGCCTGCCCGCCCGCCGTGAAACGAGCCATGATCGACTGGTTCGGTCCCGTGCTCGTGGAGTCCTATGGCGCCAGCGAGGTCGGCACGGTCACCAGGATCGCCAGCGACGAGTGGCTCGCCCGTCCTGGTTCGGTCGGTAGGACGGTCGCGCCGTTCGCGGCGATCGCGGTCGACGACGACGGGCGACCGCTGCCCGCCGGGACGGTGGGACTGTTGGCCTTCCGCGCGCCGGCGGGGCGGGGCGCGCGCTACCACGCGGACCCGGAGAAGACCCGATCCGCTTATCTGGCCCCGAACCTGTTCACCCTCGGCGATGTCGGCTACGTGGACGCGGAGGGCTTCGTGTTCATCACCGACCGGGCCGCGGACATGGTGGTGTCGGGCGGCGTGAACCTGTACCCGGCCGAGAGCGAGGCCGTGCTGCGCCAACACCCAGGGGTCGCCGACGTCGCCGTCATCGGCGTGCCCGACCCCGACCTCGGTGAGGCGTTGCGTGCCCTGGTGGTCCCCCGGGACGCACATCTCGACGTGGTCGACCTCGCGCGGTTCTGCCGGACCCGGCTGGCCGGTTACAAGTGCCCGAAAACCTATGAGCTCGCCACCGAGCTGGCCCGCAACGCCATGGGAAAGCTCGACAAGCGCGCACTGCGGCGCCCGTACTGGGACACCGACCGCACGATCGCCGGCTAGAAGGAGCCAGATGACCGAGTTGCTGCTCGTCCGACACGGCCTGCCCGTTGGCGGGGTGGTGGACCCCGGCCTGTCCGACCTCGGTGTGGCACAGGCCGAGTCACTGGCCGGCTGGCTCGCCGGCGAACCCGTCGACGCGCTGTACACCAGCCCGTACCAGCGGGCCCGAGAGACCGTCGCCCCACTGGAGCGGCGGCTCGGCCAGACGGCGACCGTCGTGCCCGACCTGCGCGAGTGGGACCACGAGATGTCCTCGCCGCTGGTGTACACCCCCGTCGAGGCCTTCGAACCCGACGACCCGCGGGCGATCGCCCTCGCGGAGGGACGGTTCGAGGACTTCGTGCCGGAGCTGGACCTGCCGGCCTTCCAGACCCGCGCCATCCGCGCGATGTCGACCCTGTTCGACGCGCACCCGTCCGGCCGGATCGTCGCGGTGAGCCACGGCGGGATCATCAACGCCTACCTCGCCATGGTCATCGGCGCACCGCGGGTGTTCTGGTTCGTCCCCGGCTACACCTCGGTGTCGCGGGTGCGGCGCCTGCCGTCCGGCACGGTCGTGGTCGAGTCGATCAACGAAACGGCCCATTTGAGCGCTAGCCCCTGGACAGTGGCAGCCGGACAGCCGGCGGAAGCGGGGTCGGGACGGGGTTCGCCTGGAACGACTGGATCATCAGTGCCGCGAAGCGGCGTGACGCCGCCACCCGCATCGCCGGGGACGCGGCACGGATACCGTCGTTCGCCATCACCGCCATGCTGAGGTCCTCCAGCACGAAGTCCTGCCGCAACGAGCCGGCTTCCTTCGCGCGCCGCACCAGCTCGAGCAGCTGACGCAGCATCTGATCGCGTTCCTCGGCGTGGTCGCCCGTCTCCACTGTGGACGGAAGTCCTCGGTCGATGGCGTTCATCTCCATGATCCGCTCGACCACCAGGCAGAACCCGCGCCACGGGTCGCTTGCCGCCAGGCCCTCGGCCATGACCGCCGAGCACGAGGCCATCTGTTCGGCCAATGCCTCCGCCAGCAACGCTTCCTTGGTCTGGAAGCGTCGATAGACGGTGGCGGGACCGACGCCGGCGCGTCGGGCGATCTCCCGGATCGGCACGTCGAGGCCCTCGGCGGCGAAGGCCGCGCGGGCGACCGCGAGGATGCGGCCCCGGTTGTCGCGGGCGTCGGAGCGGAGCCTCTCTACCACTTCGGTCGTCACCGCTCTCACTTTAGACAAACGGACGGTGCGTGCCCTTACGGTCGGCGTCCATGAGAGCAGTCCAGTTCACCGAGTACGGCCCACCCAGCGTCGTGCACGTCGCCGAGGTCGAGGCCCCACACGCCGGACCGAACGAGATCCGCGTCACCGTGCGCGCGTCCGGGATCTCGCCGGGAGAGACCTACGTCCGCTCCGGGCGGATGCGGGACGTCGTTCCCGCGAACTTCCCGTGGCTGACCGGCTTCGACGCCGCCGGCGTCGTCGACGAGGTCGGTGCGGGTGTCACGGGCGTTGCCGTCGGCGACGAGGTGTTCGGTATGACCACCGCGGCCACGCGCGGCGCCAATGCCGACTTCGCCGTCCTGACCGCCTGGGCGCCCAAACCGGCCGCGTGGAGCTGGGAGGAGGCGGGCGGCGCCGCGGGCAGCGTCGAGACGGCCACCCGGGTTCTCGACCGCCTCGCGGTCGGTGCTGGGCACACCGTGCTCATCCAGGGTGCGGCCGGTGGCGTCGGTACCGTCGCCGTGCAGCTCGCCGTCGCCCGCGGCGCGACCGTCATCGGCACGGCGAGCACGAACAACCACGACTTCCTGCGCTCTCTCGGCGCGCGACCGACAACCTACGGGGCGGGGCTCGTCGAACGGATCCGCGCACTCGCACCGTCCGGAGTGGACGCGGTGTTCGACTGTGCCGGAGGGGCGTTGCCGGACCTCGTCACCATCGCCGGGGATCCAGCGCGTGTGGTGACGATCGCACCCGACTTCACCGCGGCGGAACACCGCGTGCACATATCCCACAGCGCCCCGGCCGAGGAAACCGGTGCGGCCATGGGTGCCGCCGACCGGCTGGCTGTACACGGCCTCACGACCGCGGTCACCCTCGCCAGCGAGGGCCGGCTACGGGTGCCGGTCGCGGCGACGTTCCCGCTCGCCGAGGCCGCGGCCGCACACGAGCTGAGCGAGACCCGCCACGCCCGAGGGAAGATCGTGCTGGTGCACTGATCGTCCTACCCCGACTCGACACGGACGCCGGCGGCGTGCCGTCCGGCCAGGTAGCCGAACGTCATCGCCGGACCGAGGGTACCGCCGGCGCCACCGTAGGTCATGCCCAACACCGACGCCATCGCGTTGCCCGCCGCGTACAGGCCCGCGATGGGTTCGCCGTCGACATCGAGCACCCGGCCATGCACGTCGGTACGGGGCCCGCCCTTCGTGCCGAGTGCTCCACAGTAGACACGGACCGCGTAGAACGGTGGGGTGTCGACGGGTCCGATCGTGGAGCGGGCTCCCTCGCCGGCCTTCTGGTCGCCCCACCACCGGTCATAGACGCTCTCGCCACGGTGGAAGTCCGGATCCCGGCCGGACGCGGCGTGGCCGTTCCAGCGTGCGACCGTCGCGACAAGCGCGTCCTCGGGGACGTCGATCGTCCCGGCCAGTTCCTCGATGGAGTCGGCGCGGACCAGCCAGTCGGGGAGCGGCTGGTCCGCGGTGCGGCGGGCGAGGCCGTACCGCGCGAAGTAGTGGTGGTCGAAGACCATCCAGGCGGGATGGTTGAGGTAGTCGAACGACGAGACGTCCACGACGTGGAAGGCCGATCCGATGGCGTTGTAGTTGGCTGCCTCGTTGGTGAACCGCTCGCCGCGCCGGTTGACCATGATGCAGTGCGGCTTCGACCTCTCCCCGTTGACCTGCCACGCCACGGTGCCTCGTGCGGGGTCGGTCACGTCGATCGCCGGCACCCACCACGCCTCGCGCATGTCGCCGAGCCCGGCGCCGACCCGCATCGCCATCCGCAGGCCGTCGCCGGTGTTGGTTGGCACGGACACCGGTCGTGCCATCGGGCCGCGCAGGAACGCCCGCACCTGCTCGGCGTCCCATTCGAACCCGCCGGTCGCGATGACGACGCTGTCGGCGCTCACCTCGAACGGGCCGGTCGCCGACTCGAACCACACCCCGGTGACCGATGTGGACTCGCGGACCAGGGACACCGCCCTGGCGCCGGTCACCGGCACGAGACCCCGGTCCAGGCAGCCCTTCAGCAAGCGCCCCACCAGGGCCTGCCCGCCACCGCGTTCGTCTCGGACCTTGCGCCGGGCCAGCTCCGACGGTTCGACGCCCTGCGGGGCACCGCGACCCAGGGACGTCTCGCTCATCAGGATGTTGCCGGACAGCTGGTAGCCGGTCGTCACCCGGTCCGCCCACTCACCGAGGTCGGCGAACGGGAACAGCGCGCACTCCAGCGACCGCCCACCGCCCGGCTTCCCGCCAGGGTGTTCTGGGTGGTAGTCGGGGAAACCCGCGACGATCTGGAGACGCACCGGCGTCTTCGCGGCCAGCCACTCGACCAACTCCGGTCCGGTGTCGACGAACGCGGCGGCGAGGGCCTCGTCGATCAGGCCGTGGGACAGGGCGTCGAGGTAGGTCAGCGCCTCCTCCCGGCTGTCCGCGAGACCCAGGTCCGGCATACGTGGGTTGTTCGGCACCCACACCATGCCGCCCGACCACGCCGAGGTGCCCCCGACCTGATCGGCCTTCTCGAACAACCCCACCCGCGCGCCAGAGTCGTGGGCGGCGAGGGCCGCGGTCAACCCCGCGGCCCCGCTACCCAGGACGACGACGTCGTAGTCCGCCATCAGTACGCGGCCGTCCCACCGTCCACGTTGTACAGCGAGCCGGTCACGCCCGCGGCGTGGTCCGAGGCGAGCAGGACCGCGACCGCGGCGACCTCCTCCACCTTGTTCAGCCGCTTGATCGCCGACTCCTGCGCGAACATGTCCACCATCTCGTCGAACGTGAGACCCATCGACGCCGCGGCGGACGCGCCGTTCTCCCGCACCACGTCGGTGAGGATCAGCCCGGGGCACAACGCGTTCACCGTGATCCCGGCGGTCGCCACCTCCTTCGCGCAGGCCTTGGTGAAGCCGTTGATCGCGTGTTTGGCGGTCACGTAGTGACTGATGCCGGGCTTTCCGTGCTTGCCCTCGACCGACGAGATGTTGATGATCCGGCCGTACTGTCTCGGCAGCATGTGCGCGAGCGCCCGCCGGGTGGCCCAGAACGTCGAGTACACACACCACTGGATGGTGTTGTCCCACGACTCGTCGGACAGCTCCGCGACCGGCGCGGAGTCCGAGGTACCACCGGCGTTGTTGACCAGGATGTCGATCTGTCCGAAGTGGGCGGCGGCCTCGTCGACGAACCGGTCGACGTCGTCCTTGTTCCGCACGTCGCCCTGGACGAAGATCGCGCGGTCGCCCGCGTCCAGCTCTTCGAGGGCCTGCTTGCCCTTCGCGTCGTTGCGGCCGTTGATGGCCACGCTGGCGCCCTCCCGTAGGAACGCCTCGGCGATACCGCGCCCGATTCCCCTCGACCCGCCGGTGATCGCGGCGACCTTGCCGGTCAGTTGCATGGTCGGAACTCCTTGTTTTGTCAGATGTCGAGAACGCTGACACGGCCGGTCGAACCGTCGACCTCGACCAGCGCGCCGTTGGGGATGCGCCGGGTGGCGTGCGCGACGCCGGCGACACAGGGGATGCCGAGCTCCCGGCTGACGATCATGGCGTGGCTGCCCATGGCGCCCACGTCCACGATCACTCCGGCGGCCACCATGAACAGCGGTGTCCATGACGGGTCGGTCTGCGGAGCCACGAGGATCTCGCCTGGCTGGAAGTCGGCGATGTCGCCCGGATCGGTGACGACCCGTACCCGTCCACGGGCCACCCCGGCCGACGCGCCGGCGCCCGTGAGGTCGTCGCCGGCCCGCACATGGGTCGCCTCGGCCTCCGCGCGTCGCGGCAGCTCGTCGAGCGGCGGCAGCGGTTTGCGGCCGTCGACGTACATCGGAAGCTCCACAGTGGACAGCTCCCGCCACTGCCGTTCCCGCTCGGCGAGCACGTCACGCAGCGCCGCGGGTTCGGCGACCAGGACCTCCAGCTCGTTGTCCACGGCCATGAAGATCTGCCTGGGGTGCGCCAGGTGACCGTCGGTGTGCAGCCGCCGGCCCAGTTCCAGCAACGCGACCCTGGCCTCGTGCAGCACCTTGATCGCGTTGGTCTTGGCGCGTTCCCGCCAGGAGGCGAACCGGCGGGCGGAGGCGATCGCCAACTCGAGTGTCTGCTTCGCCTCCTGGTTGTCTCCCAACAGTTCCAGGGCCTGGCGTGTGGCCTCCTCGGCTTCGGCTGCCCGCTCCTCCTTGCGGCGCAACGGGGACAGCTCGTCCTCGAGGTGACGAAGACGGTCGAGCAGGGCCAGCACCAGCTCCGGGCGGGTCTCCCAGCTCTCGGAACCGAGGTCCCACTCACTCGGCCCCCGGTAGCCGAACTCCCGGATGAACCGCGCGAACAGTTTGTCGAACTCCGGCTGGCCCTCGTGCAGCCGGTCGAGCAGCCCGTCGAGGCCGCTCGCGAACTCGGCCGACAGCGCCTCGTCGGTGCGGATAAGACGGGAGAGGTCCCACAGCGCGAACGACGGCGCGGCGGAGTCCACGTCGCCCGCGGCGCCGATGAGCCTGATCGCCAGCGACGGGTCGAGCGCGCCAACGAGCTGGTTGATCACTCCGGGGCCGATGGCCGTCTGGTTGCTGGCGATCGTCTCGCCACGCCACATGAGCCGTTCGAGCGGCATCACGGAACGCGCACGGGCGATCAGCGCGGCCGGCGTCAGCGAGCCGAGGTCCGGCCGTTCCGCCCGGCACCGCTCGGCCACGTCCCGTTCCTCCTCGAGCTCGGGGAACGTGGTCGTGGTGAGCGCCCACATCGTGCGGGCGGCCATCTTCTCCGACAGCGCCTCGTTGATGTCGGAGGGCTCCTCCTCGTGCGGCGGGGCGCCGGGATAGCTGAAGAACGCGGAGTCGATGGCCTCCCAGCCGATCCCCGCGCGGATACCGATGATCCGCACGGTCGACTGGTTGATGTAGAGGTGGCCGTAGAGCAGACCGGCGACCGGGGCGACCTCCTCACCGGCCAGTTCGGACGCCGCGAAGGCGTCGAGTGCCACGTAGCCGTCGGCCCAGCCCGGGAGGATCCACGGGATCCACGCCAGGCTCGCGCCGAGCGGGGTGACGGGGTCGGGAAGCACGTCGTTGGCGTTGAGTCTGGTGTAGACCGGGAAGCGGGAGCTGGGCAACGTGTCGGTGAGCCAACCCTCGGGAGTCACGTCGACGTACCTCCTGAATGCACGCCGGCACCACAGTGGACCGGCGACTGGGGACACGGATGGCTTGTGAGGTAATAACCTTTTATCCAACGCGTGTTATGTGACACAGGTAATATACGGGGCGGAGAAGGGAAGTCAATGCCGAAACGGGTCGGGCACGAATTTCTCTGCCGGCAGGTGGCGGAAATCATCGCAGGCGCCATCGTCGCAGGTGGGATCGATGCCCGCACCATGCGAAACATGGCGTGAGCCACGAACTGTCGCACCGCGATCGCCGGCCATTACTTCACGGACAGGCGGGATTTGTTGGTATCCGGGCACAATTCAAATGTCCTCACCTCGCCAGGTAGCCGCCGTCGACGGCCAGCGCGTGACCGAAGGTGTACGCCGAGTCGTCCGAACACAACCACAGCGCCGCCTTCGCGATCTCCTCCGGTGCGCCGAACCGGTTCGCCAGGCTGAGCCGGGACGCCACCTCGTCCGGGTCCCGCCCCTTGCGCGCCATGGAGTTCCGCAGCATCGGCGTGTCGATGCCGCCCGGACAGATCGCGTTGACCCGGATCCCCTCCGCGGCGTGGTCGATCGCCGCGGATCTGGTGAGCCCGAGCACCGCGTGCTTCGTCGCCGTGTAGACCGGTTGGTGCGGCTGCGGACGGAACGCGTTCACCGAGGCGATGTTCACGATCGCGCCCCGGCCGCCGCGCCTCATCTGCGCGATCTCGTGCCTGAGGCAGAGGAAGACACCCTTGAGGTTCACCGCGACGACACGATCGAACGTCTCTTCCGGACAGTCCGGCAGCGCGGCGGTCTCGATCTCGATGGCGGCGCAGTTCACCGCGTGGTCGAGGCCGCCGTAGGTGTCGGCGGCATGGGCCACGAGCGCGGCCACCTCGGCATCGCGGGACACGTCCACATGGACGTAGCTCGCCGTGCCACCGGCCGACTCGATGTCCTCGACGGTCCGCGTGCCTCCGGCGTCGTCGACGTCGCCGACGACCACCTTCGCCCCGGCCGAGGCGAACGCGAGCGCCGTCGCGCGCCCCATGCCGCTCCCGGCTCCGGTGACCAGTGCGACCGTACCCGAGAAGTCCATCATGCCTCACCAACCTGAACGAGCATCTTGCCGATGTTCCCGCCACGCAGCATGGAGAGCCACGCGCCGACGGCGTTGTCCAGACCCTCGACCACCGTCTCCCGCGCGACCAGCTCACCCGAGGCGAGCCAACCCGCGACGCACCTCTCGAACTCCGGCCGCAGGTCCTCGTGGTCGCGCACGATGAAGCCACGCAACGTGATCCGCTTCAGCACGGCCTGCATCAGGTGCCGGAGGTCGTGTGTCTCGCCGTCCCGGGACATCGCGCCGCACAGTGCGACCCGGCCGCCGGGCCGCAGCGCGTGCAGGGCCGCCACGAGGTGTTCGCCGCCGACGTTGTCGAAGTACAGGTCGATGCCGTGCGGCGCGAGCCGGGCCAGGCCGTCGCGGACGCGCTCGGCCCGGTAGTCGAGCGCGCCGTCGTAGCGGAACTCCTCGGTCAGCACCCGTCGCTTCCGCTCGCTTCCTGCGCTGCCGACGACCCGTTTGGCGCCGAGCAGCCGGGCGAACTGACCGGCGGCACTGCCCACCGCGCCGGCGGCGGCCGACACGAAGACCGTGTCCCCCGGACGCAGCTCGCCGGCCCGCAACAGCCCGACGTAGGCGGTGAAACCCGTCGAACCGAGCAGACCCAACCAGGTCGGCAAGGGAGCGAGCACGGGGTCCACGATGGACACGTGCCGGGCCTCGACCACCGCGTGCTCACGCCAGCCGAGCTGGTGGCGGACGAACCGCCCTGGCTCGATGCCCGGCGTGCGGCTGGCGACGACCTCACCCAACGCCCTGCCGTCGAGAGGCTCGCCCGGCACCAGGTTGTGCGTGTAGTGCATCCGCGCCTGCTGGAGGCGACCGCGCAACGAGGGATCGACACTCAGGTACACGTTCCGCACGAGCAGCTGACCGGCGCCGAGGGCGGGCAGCGGCCGCTCCTCGATCGCGAAGTCCTCCGGCACGGGGTCCCGCGCCGGGCGGCGCACGAGGCACACCGCCCGCGTGGTGCGCGTGGTCACTCGTCTTCCCGCGTGACCGTGCGGCGCCGGGCGAGCCTGCCCACCCAGCCGGTGATCTGCATGTCGGCGTGCCGCAGCTCGCCGGACTGCCAGCGGGCGTGCTCGTCGAAGATCCCGCGCCGGCCGGTCTCCGGGTCGTAGACCTCGACGAGACCGTCGTCGGTGAGCCGGTACACCTGCCTGGTCAGCGGGTGGACCACTTCCTTCGCTTCTGACACCTGGCTCACTCCTCGGTGCGGCGTCGCACGCCGCGCTTGACGACCGTCACCGTCCCACCGGTCACGGTCAGCTGACAGGCGAGCCGGGTGCGACCGTCGAGCGGCCGCCGCAGGGCCTCGATGCCTTCCCGTTCCAGCCCACCGATGTCCGAACAGGACTCCCGCCCCTCGTCGACCTCCACGAAGCACGTGCGACACGTGCCGAGGCCGCCGCAGATCGTCGGCCAGCGGTAGCCGAGGCGTTCGGCGGCCCGCAGCAACGGCTCCCCGTCGGCGAGCTCCAGCTCGATCCCGGCCGGCCGCACGATCACCGTCGCGGTCACGTCGACATCCACAGGTCGAGCGTGCGGTTGAAGTGCCGGATCCGACTCTCCTGGTAGTTGCTCAACGTGATCCCGGGTTTCCGCATCGCCTTGAGTCCCTGCTGGACGTACGGCAGGTTCTCGCAGTCCTGGTCGAACACCGGACCGACAAGGCCCAGCTCGGGAATGTCGGCGAACAGCGTGTCCTCGGGGACCCAGCGGATCTTCGCAGGCGCCGGCCGCGGGCCGTCCTTCGGCGGGGCCGACATGTAGATGATCTCCGCGATACACGAGTCGGGATCGAGGCCGTCCGGCCGGAACCGGTAGATGATGTTGCTCTTGACCCCGCCCCAGGGATGGAAGTTGGGGAACACCAGGTGGTGCATCGCGTCCAGCATCTCGCTGTCCGACACACCGGAGTAGTCGGCGTCCGACGCCGCCGAGAGCTGGTCACGCATTCGCGCGGCGAGCACGGCCCGCGCGGTGCCGCCCTCCGGCACCTGTGGCAGGTCCTCCCCTTCTGGCGCCTGGAGATCCCGCCCCTGCGTCGCGGCGTAGAAGGAGCGGGAGAAGTAGAAGGCCTCCAGGACGTCCTGCTCGGTGACCATGTCCGCCACGTGTGGACTGGGCGCACCCTGGATGTTGATCATCCGGCTCCAGTTGGGCTGGTCGGCCGTCGCGTCGTACTGGGAGTTCGCGTCGGCGAGCCAGGGCAGCAGCTGCGGGTGCGTCGCGATGACGTGGAAGGCCTCGATGAACGCGTCCTGGGCCACCTTCCAGTTGCACGGCAACACCTTCGCGACGTGCAATGCCTTGTGGCGGTCCTCGAGGGGCCAGATGAAGTGATCGACGAAGGTGCCGAGGTGGTCGGCGAGGGGTTCCGCGTAGGGGTCGAGGTTGACGAACACGAAGCCACGCCAGGTGTCCACAGCCACCTCGGGCAGGCCGAACTTCTCGGCGTCCACATGGGGGAAGTCCCACACACACGGCAGGCCCTTGAGCGACCCGTCGAGGTTCCAGGTGAAGCCGTGGAACGGGCAGCGGAACTCCGGCACGTTGCCGCCCGCGGTGCGAAGCTTGCGCCCGCGGTGCAGGCAGACGTTCACGAACGCCTGGATCTTCTCCGGCCCGGTACGGACGATCAGCACGGAGTCGGTGCCGATCTCGTACACCTCGTGGTCGCCGACCTCGGGGATCTCCTGTTCGAGGCAGGCGAACTGCCACACCTTGCGCCAGACCTTGTCCATCTCGCGGCGGGCCCACTCAGGGGAGGTGAAGCGCTCGACGTCGATGTCGTCGCTGCCGAGGTAGTCGTTGGCGTCGTAGCGCAGCGTCGTTGGCACCGGCCGTGAGTCACGGTCCAGGTAGTCCTGCACGCTGGGGCCGGGACAGCGCGCTGCCCCTGGCTCCTGTGTGGCGGTCATCGAACCTCCTTCGGGAGTAGGTAGTCGACGCAACGGGCGAGGATCGTGGTGAACTCGGGCACCGACCAGCTCCCCCGGTCCACGTCCCCGGTGTCCGCGACGCCGAGGTCCTGGACGTCGTAGCGTCCTCGGCAGTGTCCGAGCGTGCAGTAGCAGACCGTGCCCGCGCCGTGCCCGCGCAGGTAGAGGACCGGCTCGTCGCCGCTGCCGCGCCCTTCGGCGAAGCCGGGACAGTCACCGAGGAACCTGGTGTGCAGCAACACTTCCAGCGGGCCGTGCTGTTCGCTGACGTACAGCTCGTCGGCCACCTCGAACGGTCCGATGCCCGCGACGATCGGGTGGCGGGGCGCGGTCACGTCCACTGTGTACGGCGCGATCCTCGGGTGGCCGAGGAACTGGCTGCCCAGGACCGTGGCGACCTCTCCGAGCACCCGGGGCGTGCGGAAGACGCGCGGACCGCCGGGGGAAGGCGGGTCGATCGCCGCGTTCGTCCCGTGCAGCGCGAGCCAGCGCCCACCCCGCTCGACGAACTCGGCCAGCTCCCGTTGCTGCACGGGTGTCGGCCGGACGTCGCAGGTGTAGGTGACCAGCAGATCCGCCGCACGCAGCGCGTCGACACACGCGTAGTCCTCGAAGACCCTGGTGCGGACCCGCTCGTGCACGGCGAGCAGGTCGAGCAGGCGCAGGCGGGCGTGGTCGAAGTCGTGCCAGCGGCCCCCGCACACGAGGACCGCGCGGACCGGCGGGCGCCGCACTAGAGCTGGACCCGGTGGAGGAGGCCGCCGTCGACGACGAGGTTGGCGCCGACGACGAAGGACGCGCGAGGGCTGGCGAGGAACGCGACGGCGTTCGCGATGTCCTCGGCGGCACCGTACCGGCCGATGGGGAGCTTGCCGAGCACCTCGTCGTACACCTCCGGCCGCGCGTTCCTGATCTGTTGCCACGGCCCGCCGGGAAAGTCGACCGGTCCCGGTGAGACCGTGTTGACGCGGATGCCCTCGGGGGCGAGGGACTGGGCGAGTGCGGCGGCGTGCTGTGTCACCGCGGCCTTCATGGCCGAGTAGGGCGTCGGTCCGGCCGGTCGGACGGTGTCGGACGCGCTCGTCGAGCCGATCGCGATGATCGCGGCCGCGTCGCCGCGGCGCAGGTGCGGCACGGCGGCGGCCGCCAGCTCGGCGAAGGCGACGAGGTCTCCTCGCAGGCTGGCCTCCCAGGCGCCATCGCCTCGGGTGTTGCCGGCGGAGACGTTCGAGACCACGATGTCCAGGCCGCCCAGCCCGGCTGCCGCCGTCGCGACGAACCCACGCAATTCGTCCACATCGGACACGTCGACCGCCTCGGCGACGATCGTCACGCCGGAGGCCGCAAGCTCGGCTGCCGCCTTGTCGATGCCTTCCCGACCACGGGCACAGATGGCCAGTGAACAGCCCTCGGCCGCCAACACCTCGGCGATCGCCCGGCCGATCCCACGACTGGCCCCGGTCACCAACGCCTTGCGTCCGGTCAGCCCGAGGTCCATCGGGTCCTCCTCGACTCGAGGTACTTACTCTCCTCCGACTCTAGTTACTAAGTGGACCCGCCACTAGCCCCTGAACCGACTTTCTGATGACTGACCCAAGTAAGGACCGTTGAAGAAGGCTTGCCTGCCGAACCACGTACTTACTAGACTCCGATTTCAGAATCTAACGCCAGGGAGTGGTCGACGTGAGCCCACAACCGGAACAGGTCATCGTGGCCGGCTGGATCGACTGGGCGCCCGAACACCGGGACGAGGCGCTGAAGCACTTCCAGGAGGTCACGGCGGCCAGTCTGGCCGAGCCCGGCTGCCTCGCCTACGTCATGACCGGAGACGCGCTCAACGCCTGCCGCGTCCACGTCTTCGAGCGCTGGACCGGAGCCGCCGCGCTCCAGGCGCATTTGGACACACCGCACATCAGGTCGTTCCGTGAACGCACCGCGCACCTCACCCGGGTGGCCAGGCAGCTCGACCGGTTCCGGGTCACGGCGGCAGAACCGATGACCTCCCAACGAAAGGACGTCTCGTGACGACCCCAACGTACGTCGGGGCGGTCGACCTGGCCGGCGCCGCGCGCGAGGACGCGCTCGACGTGATGGCGCGGCTCGTCCGGCACTACCAGGACAAGACCACCGACCTGGCCGACGGCCAGTGGCGGGAGCCGGTCCGGAACTACCTCGATCCGGCCCTGTTCCGCACCGAGGTCGAACGGATCCACCACGGTGTCCCGCTGGCGCTGGCGCTCTCCTGCGAGCTGGCCGGCCCGAACACCTACAAGGCCATCGACGTCGCCGGCACCCCGGTGCTGATCACCCGGGACGGCGACGGCCAGGTGCACGCGATGATCAACGCCTGCCGCCACCGCGGCGCCGAGATCCTCGGCGAGGGCACCGGGCAGACGCGCCGGCTCACGTGCCCCTACCACTCATGGTCCTACGACTTGAAGGGCTGCCTCACCGGGATCTACGGCGAGAAGACGTTCGGCCCGGTCGACCGCACCGAGCGGTCGTTGATCACCCTGCCCGCCGAGGAGCGGGCCGGCGTCGTCTTCGTGGGGCTCACCCCGGGTGTGGCGTTCGACCTGGACACGTGGCTCGGGCCCGCTCTCCCGCTGCTGGAGACGCTGCGGCTCGACGGCTGCCACCACCACTCCACGCGCGTGCTGAACGGGCCCAACTGGAAGATCGTGGTGGACGGCTACCTGGAGGGCTACCACTTCGCGTCACTGCATCGCACCACGGTGTTCAAAACGAACCTGTCCAACATGGCCACCTTCGACGCCCTGGGGGCACACCAGCGCAACGTGTTCGCTCTGCGCGCGATCGCGGGCGCGGTGGGGACGCCGCCGACGGACTGGGAGCCGGCGACGTGCACCGGCCCGATCCTGTTCCTGTTCCCCGGCCTGGCGATCGCCGGCGGTCTGCGGCACCAGACCGCGGTGTCGCTGGTCATGCCGGGGCGCACCGTCGGTGAGTCCCGGACGCAGCAGCTGATCCTGCTCCGGCGTGCCCCCGTCGACGACGAGGAGGTCAAGGCCGCCGACCAGGCCCGCGACTGGTTCCACGACGTCGTGCTCGACGAGGACTACCTCACCGGCGAGGGTGTGCAGCGCGGCCTCGCGGCGACCGAGGACACCGACTACCTGTTCGGCCGCAACGAACCCGGCGTGCAGCACTTCCACCGCGTGCTCAGGGACTTCACGAACAGCTGACGGGCCCGACCCACCCGAGGCAGGTCGAGCCCGTCGACACGGCTCAGAGGGTGAGGGCCCAGCGGTCGAGGTAGCCGGTGTCGCCGAGGTAGCGGTCGCTGACACGCAGCGTCCACGTCCCGTTGCGCGACTCGGAGCCGAGGTTGACCCGGTAGACGGCGTCGAGGTTGGCGACGTCGTCGCCGGGCGTTGCGGACCTGAGGTCGTACACGCTGCCGTCGGGCGCGACCAGCGACACGGTCAGGTCTCCCCTGTCGGCGTGCTTGACGTGCACCTCCACCGAGCTGGTGGTCGAGGCCAGGCCGGTGCAGCCACTGACCGTCAGCCGGGTGTCCTTGCTCGACCGGTCGGCGATGGCCTGGTCCTGGTCGCTGCTGACCGTGCACGCCGGTGGCGGGGTGGGGGCGGCGCTGAGCGCCCCGGTGTGCAGCAGCAGGTTGGGCGAGCCGGTCCCTGCGTCGGTCACCACACCCGCCGTGGCCTGCGCGACCATCAGGTCCCGAACCTTCGCGGGGGTGGCCGCCGGGTTGGCCGACAGGTACATCGCGGCGGCGCCCGCCACGTGCGGCGCGGCCATGGAGGTCCCGCTCATCCAGCCGCTCGTGGTGTCGCCGTCCTTGGTGGCGGACTGCACGTTCACGCCGGGCGCGAACAGGTCGACGCAGGTGCCGCGGTTGGAGAACGAGGCCCGCTTGTCCGCGGCGTCCGTCGCACCGACGGTGATCGCCTCACCCACGCGGGCGGGGGACGCGGTGCAGGCGTCGGTGTTGCTGTTACCCGCCGCCACCACGTAGGTGATGCCGGCGGCGATCGAGTTGCGTACCGCGGTGTCCAGGCTCAGGCCGGCGGGACCGCCGAGGCTCATGTTCGCGACCGCTGGTTTGACGGCGTTCTTGGTCACCCAGTCGACCCCGGCGATGATCCCGGAGAAGGTGCCGGAGCCCGCGCAGTCGAGGACCCGCACCGACACGATCTTGGCCTGCTTGGCCACGCCGTAGGTCGCGCCAGCCACGGTGCCGGCCACGTGCGTGCCGTGCCCCTGGCAGTCGCTGGCGTCGGCGTCCTTGTTGACGAAGTCGTAGCCGCTGCGTGCCCGGCCGCCGAACTGCGTGTGGCTCAGCCGCACCCCGGTGTCGAGGATGTAGGCGGTCACGGTGCTCGCCGTGTTGGGGTAGGTGTACGTGCCCGACAGCGGCAGCGTGCGCTGGTCGAGGCGGTCCAGGCCCCAGGTCGGGCCGGTCTGGGTCTCGGTGAGCCGCACCACGCGGTCCTGCTCCACCGAGGCGACCGCGGGATCGGCGGCGAGGCGTTTGGCGGCGGCCTCGGGCATCTCGACGGTGAAGCCACGCACGGCGCGGGTGAACTCCCCGCGCACGTTCCCGCCGAACCGCGCGGCGAGGTTCCGCGCGCTGCTGGAAACCTGTGTGGCCTCCGGCGCGGTGTTCTTGAAGACGACGATGTAGCGGTCCTGGACGGCACCGGGGGCGTCCTCGCCGGCGATGGTCCCCTGGGCCGGCTCGGCGGCCGCGACCGCGCCGGTGGCGAGGACCGAGGCGAGGCAGGCGAACGAAACTGTGACGGCACGGGCACGGAGAGAAAGCGTCAATCGCATGCCGTAATGACACGGCACGTGACCGAGCAGGCCGGGTCGCTGACGGGAGCGTTCCGGTTGCGACCGGTGCCCCCTGTTCCCAGGGGGCACCCTTCGCGTTACGTGGTCTCCACCGAGCGCAGCTCGTGTTCGAGTGCCTCCAACTCGGCGCCACCCGCCATCTGGCGGGTCAGCTCGGCGATGTCGATCTCCGACTTCTCGTAGACACCGAGTGGCGCACCACGCTTGAGCAGGAGGAACCGGTCGCCGACCGGGTAGGCGTGGTGCGGGTTGTGGGTGATGAGCACGACGCCCAGCCCCCGGTCGCGGGCCTGCGCCACGTGTTTCAGCACGATCCCCGCCTGCTTCACGCCCAGCGCGGCGGTCGGCTCGTCGAGGATCAGCACCTTGGCGCCGAAGTGGATGGCGCGGGCGATCGCCACGCACTGCCGCTCACCGCCGGAGAGGGTGCCGACCGGCTGCTCGACGTCCCGCAGGTCGATGCCCATCTCGGACAGCGCCTGTTTGGTCACCGCCCTGCCCTTCCTCCGGTCCAGGAAGGACACCGGGCCGAAGCGCACCTTCGGCTCGGACCCGAGGAAGAAGTTGCGCCACACGCTCATCAATGGCACCACGGCCAGGTCCTGGTACACCGTCGCGATGCCGTGGTCCAGCGCCTCACGCGGCGAGGAGAACTTCACCGGACGGCCCTCGACGAAGAACTCACCGCGGTCGTGCTGGTGCACCCCGGCGAGGATCTTGATGAGCGTGGACTTGCCGGCGCCGTTGTCGCCCAGCACGCACGTCACCTGGCCCGCGTTGACCACAGTGGACACGTCACGCAACGCGATGACACTGCCGTAGGACTTGCCCACGTCGATCACCTCGAGCAACGGAATCTCAGTCATGACGTCACCGCTCCCGCTCCGTGGTGCCGGAACGCTCCGCAGGCTCCGCTACACCGGCGCCCTCCGCGTGCTCGGCGTCGTCCTGAACATCGATGATTCGCTCCGCAAGCTCCGCTCATCGCCGCACCCTCTCCGCGCGTCGCCGGAACGTGTTGTTCACCAGCACCGCGGCCAGCAGCATGATGCCGAGGAACAGCATGAACCAGTCGCTGTTCCAGTTGGCGAACACGATGCCCTGCCGCGCCATGCCGAAGATCAGCGCACCGATCGCCGCGCCGACCGCCGACCCGAACCCGCCGGTGAGCAGGCACCCGCCGACCACCGCCGCGATGATGAACTGCAGTTCCAGACCGATGCCCTGGTTGGCCTGCACGCTGGTGAACCGCAGGATGTTGATCGACCCGACGATCCAGCCCGCGAACGCGGTCGTCATGAACAGCAGGATCTTCGTCTTCACCAGCGGCACACCGACCGCGCGGGCGCTGGTCGGCGCGCCGCCGACGGCGAAGATCCAGTTGCCGAACGACGTGCGCACCAGCACCAGCGCCGCGACGGCGGCCGCCAGGACCCACCACAGGATCGACACCTGGAACTCGGTGCCCCCTACAGCGATCTTCGAGGCGAAGAACATGCCGGCCGACTCGTAGCCGTCGGCCGACCGCATGCCCGACACCTGGACGGTGCCGGTGACGAGCCGGGTGATCCCGAGGTTGAGGCCCTGCAGCGCGAGGAACGTGCCGAGCGTGACGATGAAGCTCGGCAGCCCGGTACGCATCACCAGCCACCCGTTGAACGCGCCGACGAACAGCGCGAACACCAGCGAGGCCGCCAACGCGAGCCACACGTTCCAGCCGGCCTGGGTGGCGAGCATGGCGGTGACGAGCGCCGTCGACGCCGTCATCACGCCGGCGGAGAGGTCGAACTCACCGCCGATCATCAGCAGTGCCACGGCGACCGCCATGATGCCGAGCGTCGAGGCGTCGTCCAGCCACGTCGCGGCGCCGTTCATGCTGAGGAACTGCCCCGCGACGACCGAGAAGAAGACGAACACCACGATCGCGCCGAGCAGCGCGCCGATCTCCGGCCGTACGACGAGCCGGTCGACCAGCCGGGACTGCGCGACCCGCTCGTCGACAGTGGCGGTCGCGGCCGTCATCGCGTACCACGCTCCACGTACTCGCCGATCTTGTCCACATTGTCCTTCTCGACCAGGTCCGGCCCGGTGAGCACGGGCTGACCGCCGCCGACCACGTTGGCGTTCTCCTTGTACAGCTTGAGGAACTGGATCGGCAGGTAGCCCTGCAGGTACTGCTGCTGGTCGACCGCGAACAGCACCTCGCCCGAGGAGATCGCGGTCACGACGTCGGCGTTGAGGTCGAACGTGGCGACCTGCGCCTTCGAGCCCGCTGCCTGCGCGGCCTGGGCGGCCAACGCCGCGACCTGGGAGTTCAGCGTCAGCACGGCGTCGATCGACGGGTCGGTCTGCAACGCGCCTCGGATGCGCGACTGCACGTCGGTCGGGTTGTTGATGTCCACCTGCAGGTTCGACACCTCCCCGCCAAAGCCCGACTTGGCACCCTCGCAGCGCTGGTTGAGCCCGACGTTGCCGGCCTCGTGGATCACGCAGAGCATCTTGGTCTTGCCAAGGTCCTTGAACTTCTTGCCGGCCTGCTGTCCCGCGATGGTCTCGGTCTGGCCGACGTGGGTCAGCGCGCCGAACTCGGCGCTGCGGTCGTCGCCGGAGTTGATGGTGATCACCGGGATGCCGGCGGACACGGCCGCCTTGATCGACGACTCGAGCGCGTCCGGGTTGGCCATGGACACGACCAGGCCGTCGACCTTCTGCGCGACCGCGTTGTCGATGAGCTTCGCCTGGGCGCCGGGGTCGCCGTCGGAGTTGTACTCGACCTGCACGCCGAGGTCCTTGCCCGCCTGCTCGGCGCCGTTCTTGACCACGTTCCAGAACGCGTCGCCGGCGGAACCGTGGGTGATCACGGCGAACTTCAGGTCACCGGCGCTGGCGGACTGGTCGCCACCCGAGTCGCCACTCGTGTCGTCGCTGCCCTGCGGCCCGGAGCACGCCGCCAGCACGAGGGCGGCGGCCGCGCCGGCGGCCAGCCACCAACGGCGGCGGCGGGGTTTGGCGGAGTTTCCGGCGGTGGGTTCAGACTTCATCGTCTCTCCAAGGTGAACTACGCAGCCGGCAACCGGCTGAGGACATCGTTGAGGTAGGCGAGGCTGCGAGCGGTGTCCCGCTTCGGGACGTCGTCCGGCGCGTCGTCGGTGAGCGCGGTGTCCTGTTCCAGGACGTACCACCCGGTGTAGCCCGCCTCGTGGACGAACCGCACCATCGACTCGATGTCGACGTCCCCGTCACCGAGCGGGACGTACATGCCCCGCGCGACGGCGGCGGCGTAGGCGAGCCGGCCGGCGCGCACCTCGTCGGCCAGTTCGGCGCGGACGTCCTTGAGGTGGATGTGCCCGATGCGGTCGCGGTGCCGTTGTGCGAGCGCGACCGGGTCGACGCCGCCGATGAGCAGGTGACCGGTGTCCAGGCACAGTGGGAGGTCGGAGTCGGTCAGGAAGCGCTCGACCTCGTCCTGCCGCTCGACGTGCGTGCCGACGTGCGGGTGCAGTGCGGTCGACAGGCCGTGCCCGGCGGCGGCGTCGCGGATGGCGCCGGCCGTCTCGACGAGGGTGCGCCACTGCGCGTCGTCGAGCCGTGGCCGTTCGTCGTACCCGTCGAGGCCGGTGGCGGCCGCGAGCACGAGCACGTCCGCGCCGCACTCGGCGAACAGGGCCGCCGACTCCGCCGCGGCACCGATCGCCTCGTCGGGGTCCTGGTGCAGCGGGACGGCGAGGAAACCACCCACGAGGGACAGTCCGTGCCCGGACAGCTGCGTGCGCAGCTCGGCGGGCTCCCGGCGCAGGTAACCGGGTGGGCCCATCTCGGTCGCGGTGAGACCGAGGTCGGCCATCTCGGTCAGGACGGTCTCCGCGTCCAGCACCCGGCCCCAGCCGGGGACCTCGCACACGCCCCACGAGATGGGTGCCCCCGCGACCCGGAACTGCTCTGTCATCCGTGATCTCCACGTGTTTCCGAGCGCTCCGGCGTTGGAGCGCTCTATTGGTTGGAGCGCGACAATCGTGTAGCGTGACCGAGGACACTGTCAAGGGCCCAGGCGGCGACCGCGACCAACATGTTGCGAGCAAAGGACGATCGGTGACTCGTCCACGTACTCATGAGTCGTGACAGGTATTTTCGGAGGGCACGTTGGCGCGACCGACCATGGAGGACGTTGCCGCTCGTGCGGGCGTGTCCCGTGCGCTGGTCTCGCTCGTCTTCAACAACTCACCGAAGGTGAGCGAGCACCGCCGCGCCGCCGTGCTCGCCGCCGCCGAGGAACTCGGTTACCAGCCGCACGTGATGGCGCGGGCGTTGGCGAGCCGCACGTCCACCGTGCTCGGTGTGATGGTTTCCGACCTGCGCAACGCGTTCTTCGCCGACGTCATCGAGGGCCTGGAGAGCGCGGCCCGCGACGCCGGGTTCGAGCTGGTGCTCAACACCGGCTCCCGCAATCCCGCCAGGGAGAACGCCGCCCTCGCCAACCTGTTGTCGTTCCACCCGGCCGGTGTCGTGCTGCTCTCCCCCGTGCTGCCGGCGTCGGCGATCGAGGCGGCCGCCGCGACATGTCCGGTGGTGCTGGTGTCCCGCGGTTCCCGTCTGTCTACAGTGGACACCGTGAACGACGACGGGGTCGCCGGGTCCACACTGGCCGTCGAGCACCTCATCTCCCTGGGACACCGGCGCATCGCGCACCTCGACGGCGGCAGCGCGACCACCGCGGCGGCCAGGCGCAAGGGCTACCGCGTGGCCATGGCTCGCCACGGGCTGGACCCGCTGGTGGTGCGGAGCGAACACACCGACGTCGCCGGCGAGAAGGCGGTCCACCATCTGCTCGCGACGGTCGAGCGTCGCGAGTGGCCGACCGCCCTGTTCGCCGGCAACGACTTCAACGCGTTCGGCGCCATCTCCGCGTGTGAGGAGGAGGGTTTGCGCGTCCCGGAGGACATCTCGGTCGTCGGCTACGACAACACCTCGCTCGCCGCGCTGAAGCGCGTGTGGCTGACCACGATCGACCAGCCGCGCATGGAGATGGGCCGGCTGGCCGTCCAGGCGCTGCTCGAGCGGGTGCGTGACGGACGCACGACGCCGGCGCGCCACCTGCTCCACCCGTCGCTCGTCGTCCGCGGCACCACGTGCCCGCCAACGGCCTGATCAGAGAGGCAACAGAAATGCGTTTGGCACTCGCCGGCACCGGCCGTATCGGCACGGCCCACGCGGAGATCCTCCGCGACCTCCCGGACGTGACGTCGGTCGTCGTCGCGGACATCGACCCGGACCGCGCCAAGGCGGCCGCGGCGGAGCTGGGGGTGGAGTTCGCCCCGGGCATCGACGACCTGTTCGCCGCCGCGCCGGACGGGCTCGTGGTGACCACCGCGACGGACGCGCACCCCGAGCTGATCATCCGGTCGGTCGAGACCGGGATCCCGGTGTTCTGCGAGAAGCCCGTCGCCGCGGACGTCGCCGGCACGCTCGCCGTGATCGAGCGGACGGCGGGGTCGGGTGTCGAGGTCCAGATCGGCTTCCAGCGCCGGTTCGACGACGGCTACGCCGCCGCGCGCACGGCCGTGTCGGCGGGCGCGCTCGGCCGCCTGCACACGATCCGCGCGACGACGCTGGACCCCGCTCCCCCGCCGGCGGAGTACATCCCGCGCTCGGGCGGGCTGTTCCGGGACTGCAGCGTGCACGACTTCGACATCATCCGCTGGGTGACCGGACGCGAGGTGGCGGAGGTGTACGCGCTGGGCACGAACCGCGGCGCGGCGTTCTTCGCCGAGGCGGGCGACGTGGACACCGCCGCCGCCGTCCTCACCCTCGACGACGACACGATCGCCCTGGTCTCCGCGACCCGCTACAACGGCGCGGGCTATGACGTGCGCATGGAACTCCTCGGGGCGAACGACAGCATCGCGGTCGGCTTGTCCGACCGCACCCCGCTGTCGTCGGCCGAGCCGGGCGTGGCCGCACCACAGGGCCCGGCGTACCCGAACTTCATGGACCGCTTCCACGCCGCGTACGTCCGGGAGCTGACCACGTTCACCGACGTCGTGGCAGGCCGGCGCCCCAGCCCGTGCACGCCCGCCGACGCGCTCGAGGCGTTCTACGTCGCCGAGGCATGCGAACTCTCCCGCCGCGAACACCGCCCGGTCACCCTCGCCGAGGTGCGCTGAAAGTCAACTTCCCTCGCTGATTCGCCAGTAGTCGCGGTCGTGCCAGAGCAGGGGGCGGCCGGGGCCGCTGTGGGCGGCGATCAGGCGACCGACGACGAGGGCGTGGTCGCCGTAGTGGCGGGTGTCCGCGACGCGGCAGACCGCCCAGGCCGGGGTCGCGGTGAGTACCGGTGCGCCGTGGACGGGTTCCCATTCCTGGTCGGCGAACCGGTTCTCGCGTTTCTCGGCGAAGGCCGTCGAGATGTGCCGTTGGTCCTCGGCGAGCAGGTGGACGGCGAACACGCGGCGCGCACGGATCGCGGCCAGCGTGCGGGAGTCGGTCGACAGGCAGGCCAGCAGCAGCGGCGGGCGCAGTGACACCGAGGTCACCGCGCTCGCCGTGGCGCCATCCGGGCCCGTCTCGCCGGCGGCGGTCACGACCGTGACGCCAGCGGCGAGCTTTCGGTAGAACGCCAGGCAGTCCGACGTGGACAGGTCGGACCGCCTGGCGAACGGCAGGATCGCCGTGGGCTCAGACATGACTCGGCGGTACCGGCTCGACCGCGCCGAGCAGGCCGCGGACGATGGTCAGGATGTTCGCCCGCAGCGTGGACTCGGCCACCGGGTCCAGGATCGCGGCCAGTGACGGGATGCCGAGGTCGAAGTGGGCGTCGAACGCGATGTCGCAGCCGGTTTCGCGTTCGTGCACCGACCACTGCCCTTCGAAGGTCTCGAAGTCGCCGGTGAGCTGGCGGAACGTGATGGTCCGCGCGACCGGGTCGAGGGTGTCCGACTCGGTCCAGCGGAGCAGCCCGTTGCGGAACAGCACGGTCCACCGGCTGTGCACGGCACCGTCCGGGCCGGGTGGGTCGACCTCGACCGAGCGGACGGCGTCGGTCAGCTCGGGATAACGGGCGAAGTCGGACAGGCGCTGGTAGCACTCGGCCGCGTCGACCTCGGTCGCGGTCAGTACCAGGTTCACGGTTGGCATGTCTGTGGTGATCCAATCCCCGGTCCGGTTTGTCTGCTGTGGACCGATAACAGCGCGTCGTCGAGGAGGGTCAGGAACAGGTCGACCTCGGTGTCGGTGAGCACCGCGGGTGGGGTCAGCCGGAGCACGGTCGAAGCGTTGAGCGAGTGGTTGATCAGCACGTCGCGATCCAGCAGCTCGAGCACCGCCTGCCCGACGTCCTCCTGCCGGTGGAACTCCAGGCCGATCAGCAGCCCCCGTCCCCGCACGTCGGCGACCAGACCGGACCACCGGTCCAGCCGCGCCCGCAGTTCGCCGAGGAGCCGCTCCCCCAGCCGCGCCGCCCGGCCCACGAGGTCCTCCGCCTCGATCGTCCGGACCGCCGCGAGCGCCGCCGCGCAGGCCAGCGGGCTCCCGCCGAACGTCGAGGTGTGCAGGTACGGGTCCTTGCCGAACGGCGCGTAGGCCTCGGCGGTGGCCACCATGGCCGCCACCGGGACCACGCCACCGGACAGGCCCTTGCCGACCAGCAGCACGTCAGGGCGCACGTCCTCGGCGTCGACTCCCCACCACGTGCCCAGCCGGCCGAGTCCGGTCTGGATCTCGTCCACGACCAGGAGTGCCCCGTGCTCGCGGCAGATGCAGGCCACGCCGCGCAGGTACCCGTCCGGCGGCACGACGACCCCGCCCTCTCCCTGCACGGGTTCGAGCACGACGCACGCCTGGCCCGGCGCGGCTGCCACCGCCTCGTACAGCTCGTCGAGGCAGCCGTACGTGACGTGCGTGGTGTCCGGCAGGAGTGGCCGGAAAGCCTTCTGGTACAACGGGTTCGCGGTGATGCTCAGCGCGCCGATGGTCTTGCCGTGGAAGCCGGAGCGCGCCGAGACGAGCTTGGTCCTCCCGTGCGCGCGGGCCAGCTTGAGCGCCGCCTCGGTGGCCTCGGCACCGGAGTTCACGAAATGCACGTAGTCCAGTCCCGGCGGGGTGACCGCGGCGAGCGCGGCGGCGGCCGCGCCCATCACCGGTTCGAGGAACACCCTGGTGGCCAGTGGGTGGGTGTCCAGCTGTGCCCGCACCGCCTCGACCACCCTCGGGTGCCGGTGGCCGTGGATGAACACACCGTACCCGCCGAAGTCCAGGAACCGTCGACCGTCCTCGGTGGACACCCACGGCCCCTCGGACCCCACCTCGACGATGGCGCCGAGCATGCTGGCCAGCGCGGCCCGCCCGGTGCCGACGTGCTCGCGGTAGGTCGCGACCAGCGCCTCGCTCCGCGTGACGGTGGAGGTGCTCATGCGACGGCCTCGCTCTCGAAGTGTTCGTCGGTGGCCAGGCCGGTACGCACCGCCCAGTACTCGACGGAACGGCGGAACGCGGCCAGCAGGCCGCGATGGCTCATCGTCACGTCGAGGCCGATGGCCGGCAGCGACGTCGGCAGCGCCCGCTCGCTCTGGAACAGCGTCATCAGCTGGACGAACGAGCCGAACCGGCGGCGCAGCTCTGGCGGCAGCACGTCCTCCATCAATGGGATCAGCAGCCGGTCCACCGCCTCCGCGGGGAGCATCCTCGGACGGTGCACCGCGTGGCCGAGGCGCTCGCCGACCGAGACGGTGATGTCGACCAGGTCGGCGACGGTGGGCGCGGCGCCGCCCGCGGTCAGCCAGTACTCGCCCTCGGTGATCTCGGCGCGGACGAGACGACCGATCGCGCGCGCCACCACGTCCTGCGGCAGCACGTCGATCAGCGAGGTCGGGTCGGCGGGGATCAGCGGCACGGCGTTCTGGACGAGCGCGCCGAACATCTGGTGGATGCCCTGGAACTTCGCGATCCGGCCGGTGTCGGTGTCCCCGATGACGACCGGCGGCCGCAGGATGACGTGCCCCGGGCCGGCGGCACGCACCAGCTCCTCGGCGGCGATCTTGGAATGGACGTAGGCGACCAGCCCGGCGACGTCGGGGTCGTCCGGGTCGGCGGCCGGCGGACGCGCCACGAACGCCGTGCTCACGTAGTAGAACCGGGCGCCGGCGCGCCGGGCCAGGTCCAGCATGTGCCGGGTGCCGGTGACGTTGGTCTCGAGGATCCTCTCGCGGCTGGCCCGCCAGCTCGTGACGGCGGCGGAGTGCAGCACCACGTCGACCTTGCCGACGAGGTCGCGTAACCGACCCGGTTCGGTCAGGGCACCGGTGATCGTCCGGACCCTCGGGTCCTCGACCGGGGTGCGGTGGCTCAGGCAGACGAGGTCGAAGTCGCCGGACAGCTCGTCGATCAGCGCCTGCCCGAGGACGCCCGAACCGCCGGTCAGGAGCAGAGTTGGTCTGGCAGTCAATGTCTTCCCTTTCATGCGATGGCCAGCGACGCGCCGGTCAGGAACGCGGCCAGCGGCTCGGCCATGCGGGTTCGCGACGGCGGGTGGAAGCCGAGGGCGTTGACCGTGGCGGCCAGGTAGCCGAGGTCGTCGGAGCCGATGAACGCCATGCCGCCGAGCAGTTCGAGCGCTCGGGGCACCACGCGGGCGATCGCGTCCTGCACGGCGTAGCGGACGATCAGCGCGTCGCCGAGCAGCTGTTGGTCCCGCTGCTCGGCGGGCATTCGCCTGGCGATGTTCTCCAGCGCGGCCATGGCCGCCTCGAGGTCGGTGACCAGGCGGACCCGCTCGGCGGCCGGCACGCGCTCGTCGCCGAGCACCCGCTCCACCACCGCGCTCGCCGCGCCGAGGTAGCTCCCGCTCATCAGCAGCTCGAACCACAGGAACCCGGCCACCTGCAGCTCGTCCAGCTGCCCGCCGGCCATCGGCTCGGTGCGGACGATCAGCTCCTCCGGCACGAACACGTCGGCCACGGTCACCTGGTCGCTCTCGGCGCCGGCCAGCGCGAAGGTGCCCCAGAACGGGCTCACGGCCAGACCCGGCGCGTCGGCCGGGATCAGCGCGACGGCCAGCTGCTCACCCGTACCGTCCAGTGTGGGCACTCGCACGCTGGCGGTGAGCAGGTCCATGGACCGGGCGAGGCTGCACGGTCGCTTGACCCCGGTGACCCGCACCCCGCCCTCGGCCGGGACGGCCGACATGGTGGGTTCGAGGATGCTGCTCCCCGGCCGGCCCTCGGCGAAGCCGGACGCCAGCAGCTTCTTCGCCTTGGCGAGGCCCTCCATCAGCATCCACTCCAGACCGGTGCCGCCGGTCTCGGCGAGCACGACCAGGCTCGCCATCGAGAAGTGGTGCATCGTGGTGGCGACGGCCAGCGACGGCGACCGCGCGCCGATCGCGCGCTGCACACGCAGCGCCTCGAGCGCGCTGGCCCCGGCGCCGCCGTGCTGCGGAGGAACCAACAGGCCGGCCCCACCGCAGCGGCGGAACTCGGCGATGCCAGGGCTGCCCGGTCGCTCCAGTTCGGCGAGCGGCGTGCCGGCGAGGAAATCGTCCAGGCCGGGCAACAGCTTGGCCACGCTGTGTCGTTCACGTTCGAGAAATCGCATGCGATGGGTCCTCGTTCAGTTCGGGAATCTAGATGGCGTTACTGATGCGCAGCAGCTGCCAGATGGGCCCCGGTCGCGGGCGCCCGTGGAAGGCCACGTACTCGCCGAGCACGGCGTGCGGCGCCCACTTCTCCTTGTAGGCCAGCTGGGTGGCCGCCGGGTACACGACCCGGCCGTGGCTGGCGAGCCCGCGGATGATCCGGCCCACCGTCGGGCTCGCGCCGGGCAGCTCGTGCTCGTCGGACAGGCCGGTGAAGGGGGTGAAACCGAAGTGGAGCCAGCCGGCGCCCTCGGCGGTGAAGGTGTCGATGGCCGTCTTGTTGATCGCCTCCATGACGCCGGGCAGCTCGTGGCCGCGGCGACGGCTCAGGTCGTGCAGCCAGCCCGGCCGGCTGCCGTACACCGGCGCGTAGCTGATGTAACCGACCGGTGCGCCGTCGATGCTGCCCAGGAACAGTCGCCGGCGCGGCTGGTACTCACCGGAGGCCTCGCCGATCAGGAACTGCAGCTCCTTGACGTGCTTTCCCTTGTCACGCAACCACTCGCGGTCGATCGCGGCGATCGCGTCGGCGCGATCGACGGCGTCGGCCTCCTCGACGACCAGGCCACCCCGCAGTGCCCGGGAGATCTTGTTGCGGAGCTTGACGAACGCGCCGCCACGCAGGGTGAACCGGCTGAGGTCGACCGCGTAGGAGGCGCCCAGCTGGTTGACGGTGAACCCGCGCCGGGCGTAGAGCTCGGCGTCCGCGCGCTGGAGCTGCACGGCCACCACTCGCGCGCGCCGCAGTGCCACGGCGTCGAGGAAGTGACCCAGCAACGTCTCGGCCTGGTCCGGCGGGGCGAACGGCCCGCCGAACTGGACGATGGTGCGCCCGCGTTCCCGGTAGGCGATCACGCCGTCGACCCCGGGCACGGCGAAGTGCCGGGTCCGTGAATTGAGCGCGAGAAACGCGCTCGGATTGTCACTGTATGACTCGATCGCCGACAGCGGGTCGGTCGTCACCGGCTCCACGGTTCCTCCTGGGCACGCGGAAATACGCATGTGCTTGGTCATTGCACGGGGAATTGGCATCGATGCCGTTGGTATCTCAAGAGTGGGTCGCCACTCTCCTAGATACATGGAGGGATTGGAATTGGTTCCTCGGTAACGCAGCGAATCGGCATCGTGACCGGTTCATCGGAATCATTACCCACGAGGTAGGCAATGGACTCACATAACCGCTTCGAGACGAAGGCGACGTTCACGCTGGCACGACTCGAGTGGCTTGCCCTTTTGGGCATTTGCGTTTGGCTGGCGGCCACCCATTTGGGTGAGATTCGTTGGCTCGTGTTCGCCGGCATGTTCGCCGTGATAGACGTGGTGGGTTATCTGCCGGGCGCGGTGGCCTTCCGGCGCAGCCGGAACGGCCGCATCCACCGCGGCTTCCACGTCGCCTACAACACGATGCACAGCCTGCTCACCGGCGGGGCGATCGTCGGCGCGTGGGCACTGTTCGTACGTCCTGAGTGGGCCCTGCTCGCGGTGCCCATCCACCTGCTGGGTGACCGCGGCCTGTTCGGCAACACCCTCAAGCCGTTCGGCGTGTCCTTCGAACCGGTCACCCACCCCCGGTTCGCCGCGTTCGAACGCGACTACGGCACGCCGGAAAGCCCACGACCCGACCTACCTCAAGGAGCACTGCGATGACCCAGACCACGGGCCCGGACCCCACGGCACTGTCCACCAACGCGGCAGCCGAGCAGGGCAGCGACTTCGCCGACCTGACCCGGCTGGTGCGTGCCGCCGGCCTGATGGGTCCCCGGCCGCGCTACTACGCGTTCAAGATCCCGCTGAACCTGCTGTTCCTGGCCGGCGCGTGGGCGGTCGTGCTGTGGGTGGGCGACTCATGGTGGCAGCTCGCGGTCGCCGGCCTGCTGGCGTTCGTCTACACGCAGACCGGGTTCGTCGGGCACGACATCGGGCACCGGCAGGTCACCAACAGCCGCCGGGCGATGGACATCCTCGGCCGCCTGCACGGGAACCTGCTGATGGGCTTCTCCTTCGGCTGGTGGGTCAACCACCACAACAAACACCACAGCCACCCCAACCACCTGGAGAAGGACTCCGACATCACCCGTCGCAGGGTGATCTTCGTCCCGGAGCAGGGGCACACCCGCGAGGGCCGGGTCAAGCAGTTCATCGTGCGCCACCAGCACGTGCTGTTCTACGGGCTGCTCAGCACCGAGTCGCTCGGCCTGCGTGTCGCGAGCCTGAAGGCCGTGCGGGACAAGGCGTTCCGCGGGTACCGGCTGGAGGGCACGCTGATCGGGCTGCACCTGGTGGCCTACTTCGCCACGATCTTCCTGGTCATGTCGCCCGGCATCGCGGTCCTGTTCATCCTGTGCCACCAGGCGTTGTTCGGCCTCTACCTCGGGCTCGTGTTCGCCCCGAACCACAAGGGCATGCCGATCCAGCGCGAGGACGAGGAGTGGGACTGGATGACCAGGCAGATCCGCACCTCGCGGAACATCAGGTCGAACTACCTCACCGACTTCCTCTACGGCGGGCTGAACTACCAGATCGAGCACCACCTGTACCCGACGATGCCACGGCGCAACCTCCGCCACGTCCGTCCGATCGTGCGGGACTACTGCGACAAGCACGGGATCCCGTACTACGAGACGGGTGCGTGGCGCTCCTACGTGGAGATCTTCCAGCACCTGTACCGCACGACGTCGGCCTACCAGGCCAGCCTCGAGTCGTGACCGCGCCGACGGGAGCACCGCTGACCACCGGCGTCGACCGGTGGCGGCGGGCGCTGGTGATCGCGAACCCGGCGGCGAGCCGGGCCGGCCGTGACCTCGTCGACGAGATCACGGCCGCCTGCCGGCCACACGCCGACGAGCTGTCGGTGTACTGGACCCGGTACGCCGGCGACGCCCAGCGGGCCACGCGGGAGTGCGCGGCCGCCGGCGTCGACCTCGTGATCAGCGTCGGCGGGGACGGCACGATCCGGGAGGTGGCCGAGGGCATCTCCCGGAGTGGCGCGGCACGGCCGGCGCTGCTGCCGGTGCCGGCCGGCGGCGGCAACTCGGTGTGCCGCGGCGTCTGGGGCAGCGAGGACGGCGCCGGCATCCTGGACGCGGCGTTCGACCCGCGACGTGCCCGGATCCGGCGGCTCGACCTGCTGCACGCCGCCGAGCTGGACCGCACGGCACTGCTCGGCGTGTCCTCGGGTCTGCTCGCCGAGATCCTCGTCGCGGCCCGCGACGAGAGTCCCGACCTGGTGGGCCGGGAGCGGTACTACGCGGCGGCGCCGAGGGCGATGGCCGCCATGTCCGGCCATCCGTGCCGGGTCACCGTCGACGACGTGGTGGTCTTCGACGGGCGGGCCAGCGTGGTCAACGTGGGCGGCGGCCGCTACCGCGCGTTCGCGTTGCAGCTGCTGCCGCACTCGGTGCTCGACGACGGCCTGGCCGACGTGTGCGTGCTGGCCGACATGTCCGGCGCCGAACTGGCGGAGCTCGCGCCCGCGGTCGCGGCGGGCACGCACCTGGGCGACCCGAGGGTCACCCACGCCCGCGGTCGCCGGGTGGTCGTCGAACGCACGGACGGCGAACCGCTCGTGATCGAGTACGACGGCGAGGTCGCGGAGGCGCCGGTGAGCACGCTGACACTGGACGTGCTCCCCGGCGCACTGCCGTTCGTCGCCCCGACGGTGCCGGTCGCCGGCTGAGCCCAACCCGCGCGTGTCCAACGCTCCAGACCCGAGCGTTGGACACGCGAACCGGTCAGGTCAGGCCCATGTACGCCATGCGGGTCTGCTGCATCTGCATGGACCAGGACAGGCCCTGTTCCATGCGTTCCTGCGCGGTGGTGTCGACCAGCCGGCGACCCGGCCAGATCTCGTAGTCGCCGACCACGTCGGCGTGCGCCTCCAGGCCCTGCTGGAACAGCGCCTCGCGGCGGGCGAGCATGTCCAGCACCGGCACCGAACCCCACATCTGCTGGCCGAGGCCGATCAGCTCGGCCAGCCGCGGCTTGTCCTCGGGATGGTCGAGCAGGTGCTGGCGGACGATGCTGCTGCCGACCGTCAGGTGGCGGATCTCGTCGATCCCGGCGCCCTTCTCGATCTCCGAAGCGGCCGGGTCGAGCACCTTCCACTTGCGTTCGGACAGCTCCGCGGCTGGCGCGAGGACGCCTTCCACCAGGACGGTCAGGATGATCACGCCGCCGATGAAGTCGCCCTCCTCGCGGACCGGTGCGGAGAACTCCTCGAGGGGCACGAGGACCCGTTCGATGTCGAGCCCGGCGACGCGGTCGATGGTGGCCAAAAGGTCGGCCTCCGGCACCCCGAGCTCGACGATGTGGCCGCGGAACACCCGCGCGTGCCGGGCCTCGTCGATCAGCTGCGTGGCATAGAACTCCATCGTGTCGAGGTCGGGGGCGGTGTCGACCAGCGAGCTGATCGCGCGGGTGGCCTTCTCCTCCGCCACCGACCGGAACGCCAGCTCGCTGATCAACGCGGTACGCAGTGGTCCGTCGGCGAGCATGTGCGCCGGGATGGCCGCGCCGGGGGTGTGCCCGCCGACCAGACCCGCGAGCGTGCCCTGCGCGACGGCGGTGAGCCAGTACTCGAGGTTGCACTGGGCCGGCGTCAGCTCGAGGTTCATCGCACCGTCGAGCAGACCGGGCGCGCGGTCCCAGTCGGCCTCCGGCGGAGTTTCGTCGCGGGTGGTAGTCAATGCCATTACCTGCTCCAGATCTCCACGAAAGATATGGGTTTCCGCACGTTCTTCGAATTTCGGCGCACATTCATAACGGCCCGAACGGGTAGTATCCGCACGGATTCGGCGTCCTCTTGTCTTGGCGTGCCAGAGGAAAACGCGGCGACCCTCACCGAACGTCTCAGCGAGTGGGCCAGCACGACCAAACCGGCCGACTTGCCCGATCGGGTGATGGCGCTGACCAAAAGTCAGGTCATCTCCCAACTCGCCGCCATTCGCGCCGGTTCCGCGCACCCGCTCGGCCTCAAGCTGACACGGGCGTTCGGGCCGCCGTGGCAGACCGACCCGGCCCGGTCGGCCGCGGTGCTCGCGAGCCTCGGTTCGTGGCTGCACCTCGACGACACGGCCTACGCGGGCCACCTGTCCATCTCGACGGTCGCCGTGCCGGTCGCCTACGCACACGCCCTCGGTCTGGCCGGAAGCGAGTTGCTGACCGCGGTCGTCACCGCCACCGAGTGCGCCGCGCGGGTCACCGCCGCCGCCACCCTCGGACCGTTCCGCGGGCAGAGCGCAGCACACTCACAGCTCGCGGGAGCCGTGGCCGGACGGCTGCGCTGCGCGGGCGCGCCCGCGACGGTGTGGGTGAACGCGTTCGGGCTCGCGTTCGGCGCGCCGCCGTGGTCGCTCATGCGTGCCTTTCTCGGCAGCGACGCCAAGGTGGTCTCCGCGATCGCCCCGGTGCGTGCCGCCTTGGACGCCTGCGACGCCGCGGAGGCGGGTCTGGCGGGCGCCCCGGACATCATGGAGCACCCGGACGGGTTCCTGGCCAGGTTCGCCACCGTGCCGCTCGGCGAGAACCTCGTCGACGAGCTGGGCACCCGTTGGCACACCGACACCCTGTCGTTCAAGGCGCAGCCGGGCGGGCCCGGGGTGGACGCCGCGGTCGACTGCGCCCTCGCACTCCATGGCGACCTCGGCCCGCTGGAGGTGGCCGACGTGGCCGAGGTGGTGGTGACCTCGTCGCTGTACACACTGGCCGCCGACCACCGGGTCCAGGCGTACCTGGACGGGCCGCGCTCGCCGGTGAGCGCGTTGGGCATGAGCACGGGCTACCTGGTGGCCACCGCACTGCTCACCGGCGCCGTGACGGCGGCCGACCTCGCATCGCCCCATGTGGACGATCCCCGGCGCTGGGAGCTGGCCGCGAAGGTCCGCCTGGCACACGACGACGGCATGACCCGCGACCTGATGCACTCGGTCGCACCGGTCGGCGAGGCGCTCCGGCAGGCCGGCGATCGGGCCGGTGCCTGGCTCGGCGAGACCGGCGGGCAGTGGCTGGTCGACCTCGTCGGCGACCCGGGACCGCCCAGTACGACCTACGAGCACGCCAGCAAGGTCACCCCAGCCCGCGTTGAGGTCCGGCTGAGCGACGGCCGTGTCGTGCGGCGCGAGCTCGCCATCCCCGTCGGCGCGGCCGGCTCGCCCCAGCGGGCGCGGCACGGTGAGTTCGTCAGGGAGAAGTTCCTGACCGCAGGCGGGCCGGTGGCCGCCGCGGACGCGCTGGCGGAGCTGGAGCTGCTCACCCCCGACGAGCTGCGGGACACGCTCGAGCTGGCACTGTCCTGATGCGACCGATCCTAAGAGGAGCGTTGAGCGTCCCTACCGGACCGGCGGGCACTCAGCTCGGCCAGCCGGGCCGCGTTCTCCGCGTCGGCGGGGAAGAAGCTCTCGATGGCGATCTCGGCGAGCGTGACGTCGAACGGGCTGCCGAACTTGGTCACGATGCTGTAGAGCGTCAGGTCCCCGACCGGCGTGTCCAGCACGATCGGCAGCATCAGCTGCTTGTGGTCGAGCTGGTCGCCCGCCGAATGGTCCTGGCGCAGCGCCGGGTAGCCACGCAGCTCCTCCAGCAGGTTGACGACGTAGGGGTCGCCGCCGGCCGAGGCCTGCCAGGCGAGCCGGTGCTCGAGGTGTGTCGCCCACGCCGACCGGTTACGCAGCCGCGGCGCCATCCCCTTCGGGTGCAACACGATCCGGTACACGTTCGGCCGGGGCAGCAGCACGGCCTCGTCGATGTCGTCCAGGAACAGCCACACCGCCTGGTTGGTGAGCAGCAGGTCGCCGCGCCGGTTGAACACCAGTGTGGGGTTGGGCTCCTGGCTGGCCAGGAACGACTCCAGCGCGGTGCGCACGCCGGCCAACTCGTCGTCGTCGAGCTTGTGTGCCGGATATGCCGGTGCCAGGCCGGCGGCGAGCAGCAGGTCGTTGCGTTCACGCAACGGCACGTCCAGGTGGGCGGCCAGCCGCAGCAGCAGCGCGCGGCTCGGTCGCGACCGTCCTGTCTCGACAAAACTCAGGTGCCTCGCGGACACACCGACGGCCAGCGCGACGTCGAGTTGGCTTCGCCGCTGCCGTTGCCGCCAGTGCCGCAGCAGAGTACCGATCTCGCGGTCCATCTCCCCCATCGCCGTCATGTCGGGGCTTGTCCGACCAACTGTAGGTCGCGTTGGTCAACCGAGCCATTACCTGCCAGGTAATCGACAGTCGTCAGCCGATCCCTCATCGTGACGCCTCAGGAGGGCAGCATGAGCAAGCAGACAACCACACCGGACCCGGCCGTCGACGTCGTCACGGCCGCCGTCGACACGCGGACCCGGCCGCGCGGGCCGCTGCTCGCGCTGGTGTGCGTCGGGATCTTCATGGTCTACCTGGACGGCACGATCGTGACCGTCGCACTGCCGGCGATCTCGACCGATCTGGGCGGCAACCTCACCGACCTGCAGTGGGTGCTCAACGCCTACATCCTGGTGTTCGCCTGCCTGCTCCTCACCGCGGGCGCGCTGGGCGACGTGCTCGGCCGGCGCCGTGTGTTCATCGGCGGGCTGGTCGGCTTCACCGTGGCGTCGGCGCTGTGTGCGCTCGCCCCGAACGTCGGCCTGCTGTTCGCCGCGCGGGCCACACAGGGTGTGTTCGCCGCGGCGCTGATCCCGGTGTCGCTGGCCCTGGTGCACGACCTGTTCGCCGACCCGAAGGCCCGGGCCACGGCGGTGGGTGTGTGGTCTGGCATCGGCGGCATCGCGCTGGTCGCCGGCCCGGTGCTTGGCGGGCCGCTGGTCGAGTCCCTCGGCTGGCAGAGCGTGTTCTGGATCAACGTCCCGGTCGGCGTCGCCGTGGTCGTCGCGCTGCTGGTCCTGCTGCCGGCGGGCACGCGGCACCGGCGCAGGCTCGACCCGGTCGGCCAGACCCTGCTCGTGGTCGCGCTCGTCGGGCTCACATACGCGCTCATCGAGGGCAACACCGCCGGCTGGACCGCCGCCCAGGTGCTGGCCGGGTTCGTCGTCGCCGCGCTCGCGCTGCCGGCGTTCCTGATCTGGGAGAGGAGGGTCAGCGATCCGGTGCTGCCGCTGTCGTTGCTGCGTAACCGGTTGGTCGTCGCCGCCTGCTCGGTGAACTTCCTCAGTCTCTTCGGCCTGTACGGGGCGCTGTTCCTGCTGACCATCTACCTGCAGGAGATCAACGGGCTGACCGCGACGCAGACCGGCGTGCGCCTGATCGCGCTGACCGCGGCGATCCTGGTGGCCAGCTTCGCGGCCAGCCTGCTGGCCGCGCGGATGGGTGCGCGCTGGCTGGTGTTCGCCGGCTCACTGTCCACGTCGGCCGGTCTGCTGTTGCTGTCCCAACTGGAGGTCGGCAGCGGGTTCGGCGCGTACTGGCCGGCGCTGGTCCTGCTCGGCGCCGGGGTGGCGTTCGCGGGTGCCCCGGCCACGGTCGTGCTGCTGGCCTCCGTCCCGGCCCACCTCGGGGGCCTGGTCTCGGGTGTCTTCAACACGTTCCGCCAGATCGGCGCGGTCTTCGGCGTGGCGCTCGGAGGCCTGCTGCTCATCCAGCACATGCGTGACGCGCTTCCCGGCGCGATGGCGGCCCTGCCGCTGCGGCCCGAGCAGCGGAACGCGATCGTCGACGCCTTCGCCACGGGCGACCGCAGCCGCACGGGTGAGCTGCCCGAGCGACTGCGTCAGGCGGTTCTCGACGCCGGCGCGCCGGTCTTCACCGACGGCATGCGGATCGCGTTGCTGGTCGCCGCCGCCGGCGCGCTGCTCGGCGCCGTCTGCGCCGCGGTCCTGTTCCGCGACCGGGCCCACTCATAAGGCCACTCAGCGCTACCAGGGTCTTTGGTCCCACGCGACGAAGGTCCAATGCCTCCGGCACACGGCAGGTCCGGCATGGACAGTGGCGGCATGGGCACAGGACAAGAACTCGAGGTACTCGGCCGGGAACGGTGTCTGAGTCTGCTGGACACCGTTCGGGTCGGGCGGCTGGTGTTCACCGAGGGCGCGCTACCCGCGGTGCAACCGGTCAACTTCCGGCTGTACCGGGGGCACGTGGTGATCCGGGTCGCCGGTGGCGCGAAGCTGGACGCCGCCGCCGGCCACGCGGTGGTCGCCTTCCAGGCCGACCAGCTCGACGCCGACCAGCTGTCCGGGTGGAGCGTCACCGTGGTCGGGCACGCCGAGCTGATCACCGACGTGGACGACCTGGTGGCGGTTTCCGGGATCTGGCTGCAGCCGTGGGCGACGGGGCGGCGCCAGCACTTCGTGCGGATCCGGACCGAAAAGGTGACCGGGCGCGGACTGCGAGCCCCGCAACCGGTTACGTAGCGGCGCTCACCCGGCCTCGGGGGTCGACCGGATCACCACCACCGGGCACGGCGTGTGGTGGAGCATGTGCTGGCTGGTCGAGCCGAGCAGCAGACCGCGGAAGCCACCCCGCCCCCGGCTGCCGACCACCACGACCTGGGCGCCCTCGGCGTGCCGCAACAGCGCACGGCTCGCCCGTTCCCTGCTCACGTGCCTGCTCACCCGCACGTCCGGGTACCGCTCCTGCCAGCCGGCGAGCCGCTCCCCGAGCACCTCCTCCGCCTGCTGGGCCATCGGCGAGAAGTCCAGAGCGGCCGCGCTGCCCAGCGCCGCCTCCAGCAGCAGGTCGGTCCACGTGTGGACGGCGACCAGGCCGGTGCCGCGTGCCGAGGCCTCGGCGAACGCGAACGCGATCGCCTGCTCACTCACGGGGGTGCCGTCGACGCCGACCACCACCGGGCCGCCCGCGTGACCCGTGCCGCGGACGACCACGACCGGGCACCGCGCGTGCGCGGCAAGCTCGACGGCCGTCGAGCCGGTGAGCAGCCCGGTGAACCCACCGAGACCGCGGGTGCCGACCGCCAGCATGGCCGCGTGCGCCGACTCCGTCAGGAGCGCCGGCACCGCCCTGCCGCCTTCCTCGACGACCTCGACGGCCAGGCTCGGTGCCGTGTCCACGACCGCCTGCCGTGCCTGCTCGAGCCACGCCTTCCCCTGCGCCACGAGCGCCTGACGCAACGCGTGCCAGTCGACGAAACCGGGCGGGAAGCCCACCGGGGTCTCGTGGGCGTGCACGAGACGCAGGGGAAGGTGCCGGAGCCTGGCCTCGTCGGCGGCCCAGCGGACAGCACGCAACGCGGCCGCCGACCCGTCGACGCCGGCGATGATCGGGACGCTCATCGGTCACCTCCCCTCACGGGCGGCGAGATGTCCACAGTAGACGAACGGGGCGCGACCGGCCCGGCGTGACTAGCCGGAACGGATCACACGAATGCGGACCGTCAGTAACAGGGTAAGCACGACCGCGATGCCGAGCAGCACGCCGGTGGCGAGCAACCACGTCCACGGCTCGTGCGCCCACAGCCGGTCGTCGGGAAGGTCGCCGCCAGTGCCCGTCAGGTCGACCGTGGCGGCGCCGGCCGCATAGCCCCACCTGCCGGGGAACAGCCACGACAGCTGGCTGAGCACCACCCGTCCGGTCACCGGCACCATCCCGCCGCACAGCACGAGCTGTGCCATCACGGTGACCACGAGCACCGGCATGGCCTGCTCCGCCGACCGCACGAGCGCCGAACCGAGCAACCCGAGCAGGCACGACGCGAACGCCGTGGCCCAGACGGCGACCGTCAGTTCGGTCACCGGGCCGGGCAGCGCGGCGCCGGCCGCCGGGCCGGGTTTGACGGTCACGAGGACGGCGACGAGCAGCACCGCCTGCAGCGCGCAGACCACGGCGAACACCACGGCCTTCGCGGTCGAGTACGCGGCGGGTGACACTCCGGCGGTCCGCTCTCGCAACACGATGTCGCGCTCGCCGATCACCTCGCGTGCTCCCGCCGCGCCACCCATGAACGCGGCGCCGACGAACACCAGCACCAGGATCTGGCCCGCCTCGACGGCGTCGAGGGCGTTCGCGTTACGCAGTCCCGCCGAGCCGGGCACGGCCAGGGCGAGCACGCCGAGCAACACCGGCAGTACGCCGAGGAACACCGCGTAGCCACGGTCGGCGAGGATGAGCATGGCGTGCCGGCGGCACAGCACTCCGACCTGCCGCCCGACCGTCACGCCCGCTTTCCGCGTCACCTGGGTGGATCTGGTGGGCCTCGGCACCTCGGTCCGCACGGGACTCGGCGGTTCCTCGGCTACCTTCGCGAACACGTCGGCCCAGTCGTTCGTGCCGAAGTGGGCCGTGCGCCGGCTCGGCGGTCCACAGTAGACAGGGACACCACCCGGCGCGAGCACGAGGATCGTGTCGCACAGCTCGAGGCTCGCGACGTTGTGCGTCACCACGACCACGGCCCGCCCGGCGTCCGCGATGTCCCGCAGCCCGGACATCAGCTGCCGGTCCAGCGCCGGGTCCAGCCCGGACGTCGGCTCGTCGAGCATCAGCAGCGACGGCGACGTCAGCAGTTCCAGCGCGACCGAGACCCGTTTCCGCTGCCCGCCGGACAGTCGCGCGATCCGTGTGCCGGCGTGCCCGGTCAGGTCCAGCTCGCCCAGGGTGGCCTCGACGATGCCGCGCCGCTCGCCGCGACCGGTGTCGCCCGGCAGCCGCAGCATGGCCGAGTAGTTCAGGGCCTGCCGTGCGGTCAGCAGCCGGTGCACGACGTCGTCCTGCGGTACCAGACCGATCCGGTCACGCACGGCGGCGAACTCGTCGTGCAGGTCGAAGCCGTCGTAGTGCACCGAGCCGGTGTCCGGGCGCAGCGCGCCGGTCAGCACCTTCAGCAGCGTGGACTTGCCCGCGCCGGACGGACCGACGATCGCGACCAGCTGACCGGGCCGCACCACGAGATCCACTGTGGACAGCAGGGTGCGGCCGTCGGGCAGCGTGAGCCCGACGTTCTCGGCGACCAGCGCGGCCTCGGCGGCCGTGCCGCCGGGCATGAGGCTGTCGCCCGCGACGACCAGGTCCGTGCCGCCGAACGTCAACCGGTCCCCGTCGGCGACCGCCACCGCGGCACCGGCCGGCTCGCCGTTGACGACGACCCCGTTGCGGCTCCCGAGGTCGGTGAGCAGCCAGCCGCCCGCCTGACGAGCCAGCCTGGCATGGTGCCGGGACACCCGCACGTCGTTCAGCACGACGTCGTTGTCCGGCGCCCGCCCCACGGTCAGCACGTCCGCCGCACCGCTGTGCTTGCGCGGCAACGGATCCAGCTCCAGCTCGACCCGCTGGCCGTCGGTGGCGTCCGCGAGCCGGACGGTCAGCCGGTCCAGCACCGGTTGGCGGGTCAGGCGTTCCTGGTCGACCCAGGTGCCCCGCGCACTGCCCGTGTCGTGGACGACCCAGCCGTCTCGGTAGCCGATCCGCAGGTGCTGGCGGGACACCCGCGGGTCGTCGACCTGCACGTCGCAGTCCCCGCCGCGACCGACCAGCACCGTGGCTTCTGGGCCGAACCGCCACGACCGCCCGCCCAGCCGGATCACCAGCGCCGGCCTCGTGTTCCCCATCGGGCTCAACTGGTCGGCGCGGTCGTGGGCACCTCGCCGGGCAGCCCGAAGAGCTTCGCCTCTCCGATGACCAGCGTCCGGTCGCCACAGGCCTCCTGCAGCACGCGCCACTGGAACTTGAGCCGGAGCACGCCACTCAGGTCCAGGTCGATCGGGGTCGGCGTGCCGTAGGCGATCGTGCCGCTGAACACCGACCGGCCGTCGGCGAAGATCTCCAGCTGCATGGTGGCATCGGCGATCTGGGAGTTGTCGTCGAGCGCGGCCGTGGCGACGAGTCGGCGGAACCCCTTGGCGATGTTGTACTCGGCCTGGCCGCCGTCGTCGTAGCAGCTGATGTACGAGGACAGGCTGTGCAGGTAGGTCTTGCCAGCGATGGAGGCGGGGCCCGAGTTGTCGGACCAGTCGCCGTTCAGCACCGGGAACTCGTCCAGGTACATCTGGACCGCGTCCTGGGCGACGACGAGCTTCAGTGTGCCGTCCAGTGGCTCGCCCGCCTTCGGGTCCTGCTCGACCACGGTGCCGGGCTCGGCGCCCTGCTGGATCGAGTCCACGATCTCGACCTCCAGCGTGGACGGCAGCCGGTCCTGCGCCTCGGCGAGTTCCATGCCGACGAGGTCCGGAGCGACCGTCAGCTCCTGCTCCTCTGTGGTGGTCGTGACCCGCGCCGAGGACGTGCCGGGGTCCTCGTTCGCCGTCCCCCCGCCACCCTCCCCCGCCGCTGAGGCACCGCCGGAACCCTCGTTGCCGGTTGGCCGCAGCGCCACGTACGCGCCGGCGCCACCGACCAGCACCAGAACCAGTGGCACGGCCACGAGCCAGCCCTTACGTCGCCGCTTCGCCGGCGGCGGTGCGACCATCCCCGCCGGCATGACCGGGCCGTGTCCCGTCGGTGCCATGCCCATCTGGGTGGTGAACTGGCCCGGCGCGGGTGCCGGGGCCGGCGGGGCGGTGAGCCGCTGCGCCACCGGGAACGCGAGCAGCTCCGGCGCGAGCGCGTCGAGGAGGGTCGCGACCTGCTGGGCGGTCTGGGGCCGCCCACGCGGGCTCTTGCGCAGCAGCCAGCTGATCACCTCCCACAGCTGGTCCGGGATACCGCCGGGACGGCCGGGCTCCTGCTCGGCGTGCTGGCGGATCACGGTCAGCATGGACCCGCCCGCGAACGGCGTCACGCCGCAGCACAGCTCGTACAGCACGATGCCCAGCGAGTACAGGTCCGCGGCCGGGGTCGCGTCGAGGCCTTCGGCCAGCTCCGGCGCCACGTACTGCGGCGTGCCCGCGAGCAGCGAGCTGCGCCCGATCTCCGAGTCACGGGCGAGCCGGGAGATGCCGAAGTCGGTGAGCTTCGGGGTCATGCCGTCCATGAGGATGTTCTCCGGCTTGACGTCCCGGTGCACCACGCCGGCCGCGTGCACGGCGGCGAGCGCGGACGCGACACTCGCGCCGATCCGTGCCACCTCCGAGGGCAGCAGTGGCCCGTCGGCCAGGCGGGCACGCAGGTCCCCGCCACGAACCAGGTCCATGACGATCGCGACCGTGTCACCCTCCACCACGAGGTCGTGCACGCCGACGAGGTTCCCGTGGCGCAGTCCGACGAGGATGGAGCGCTCCTTCAGGAAACGGGCGACGACGTCCGGGTTGCCCGTCAGGTCACTGCGCAGGATCTTGAACGCGAACTCCTGACCCTCCGGGTCGGTGCCGGCGAAGACCTGCCCCATCGCCCCGCTGCCCAGCGGCTCACCCAGCCGGTAACGGCTCCCCAGCGCTCGCTCCATGTCTTCGGTTTCCTTGTCCTGTTCGGTCAACGATATGGTCCCACCTACCGTCGCAGGAAACCGGCGCGGTCGTTTCGACGATCTGAGGAATACGGTCGATGTTGTCCAGAGTTTGTCTTCTTTCCTTCGGGGGGTTTCCGGAAAGGACGACACCTGGTCTGTCCACGAAATGGCCGGTTTCCGCGTGGCCCGTTACTCCGGGCCGGAACGGCGCGATGCAACCGCCGAAGCAACCGGCCACAAGGAGGCGCTCGACCCGCGGGCCACCGTGTCGATGCGCACTCCGGAATAGGAGGCCCGCGATGGAAGCCCTGGGTTACGTGGTCAGCATCATTCTCGTAGGTGGGATGGTCTGCGGCGCGCTGGCGCCCTACCTGTGGCGCCGTTACCCGAGAAACCGGCGCCGGGATCGTTGAGCGGCCAGGGTACTTTGCGTCGGTGATCATCTGGCTCAACGGCGGGTTCGCCGCGGGAAAGACGACGCTGGCACAGGAGCTGCACCGGCGGCTCCCGGACGCGCTCGTGTACGACCCCGAGGACGTCGGACTCATGCTGTGGAAGTGGGTGCGGCCCAACGACGACTTCCAGGACCTGCCGAGCTGGCGGGAGCTGGTCGTCGCGACGGCGCTGTCGCTGCGCAGGCACCACGCGCACACGCTCATCGTGCCGATGTCGCTGGTCCGCGACGCCTACCGGGCGGAGATCCTCGGCGGCCTGGCCGACGCGGGCGAGGAAGTCCTGCACGTCTTCCTGGAGGCGGACGCCGACGTGCTGAGGGAGCGGCTCAGCGCCCGCACACCGGTCCCCGGCGATCCGGCGTCGGGCCGGTCGGCCCGCGAATGGGCCCTGAGCCGTCTGGACCCGGCCGCCGGCGCCCGCCAGCCGGACGGGACAGTCGTGCTGCGCTCGGACCGGCTCACCCCGGCCGAACTGGCCGACGAAGTGCTGGCCGCAGCCCACCAGCGCTTCGATTCCGCCCTGTAGACCGGGACGACTCGCCGAGAGGTGCGGCGGTGTCCCGAAGGGCACCTTGCGGATGCTCACCGTCCCCAAGGGCACCTTCAGGACACCTCCGAATGCCCGCCTCGCCACTCCATTCCGGGTCCCTGCGCGCCCGGGGCTCGCGAAGCGGGCCTGAGTCTCACGTGGCGATACCGCGGAGCTCCAGTTCCTCGGCGCGGTGACAGCGGACCCGGCGGGTGGGCGTGAGCTCCTGCCACACCGGACGCTCCGTGCGACACCGGTCGACGGCGAACGGGCAGCGTGGGTGGAAGTAACAGCCACTCGGTGGGTTGGTGGGATCCGCGACCTCGCCGCGTGGTGGGGTGAACGTCTGCCGGGCCGTGGGATCCGGTCGGGGCACCGCGGCCAGCAGCGTCGAGGTGTACGGATGCTTCGGGGTGAACAGGACCTCGTCGCGGGTGCCGAGTTCGACGACCTGGCCGACGTACATGACGGCGATCCGGTCACTGATGTGCTTGACGACGCTCAGGTCGTGCGAGACGAACAGGTAGGTCAGGCCGAGCTCGTCCTGCAGTTCCAGCAGCAGGTTGAGGATCTGCGCCTGCACGGAGACGTCCAGCGCGGAGACCGGCTCGTCGGCGACGACGAGGCGCGGGTTGAGCGCCAGCGCCCTGGCGATGCCGATGCGTTGCCGCTGCCCGCCGCTGAACGCGTGCGGGAACCGGCGCAGGTACTCGGGACGCAGCCCGACGAGCTTCAGCAGTTCCGCGACCCGGTCGACGCGCTCCTCCCGGGTGCCGATCCCGTTGACCCTCAACGGCTCGGCGACGATGTCCAGCACAGTCATCCTCGGGTTCAGCGACGAGTGGGGATCCTGGAAGATCATCTGCAGTTCACTGCGCAGCGGGCGCATCTGCCGGCGGGACAGCGTCGCCAGGTCGACCAGGTGACCGTCCGGGCGGCGGAACAGGATCTCCCCGGAGTCGGGATCGGTCGCCCGCAGGATGGACTGTGCGGTCGTCGTCTTGCCCGATCCGCTCTCCCCCACCAGGGCCAGGGTCTCGCCCTGCCGCAGGTCGAACGTGACCTCGTCCACCGCGCGGACCTTGGCGCGTACCCGGCCGAGCAGTCCCGACCGGATCGGGAAGAACTTGGTCAGCTTCCGCACCTCGAGCAGGGTCGGGTTCTCATCACGCGAATCCGTCTGGCCGCCGGTCACCTCGGGCAGTTGGACGAGTATCGGGTTCAGCAGGGGCAGGTCGATCCGGTCGCCCTTGCCGATCTCGTCACCGTAGAGGTGACAGGTCACCCCGTGGTCGGGACCGAGCAGCCGCGTGTCCGGCTCGGTGCGGTCGCACACCCCCTCCACCGCGTTGCGGCACCTCGGGTGGAACGCGCAGCCCGTTGGCCGGTTGAACGGGTGCGGCACCGAGCCGCTGATGCTCGGCAACTTCTTGCGTGCCACGGCCTGCATGCTCGGGATCGAGTCGAGCAGCGCCCTGGTGTAGGGATGGCGTGGCGCGGTGAAGATCTCCTCGACCGGGCCGCGCTCGACCACCCGGCCCATGTAGACCACCAGCACCTCGTCCGCCATCTCCGCGATGACACCGAGGTCGTGGGTGATCAGCATGACCGCCATGTTGGTGTCGCGCTTCAGCTGGCGGATCAGCTCGAGGATCTGTGCCTGCGTGGTGACGTCGAGGGCGGTCGTCGGTTCGTCGGCGATCAGCAGACGGGGCTGGCCGGCCAGGGCCATGGCGATCATCGCGCGCTGGCGCAGACCGCCGGACAGCTGCCAGGAGTACTCGTCGAGCACACCTTCCGGCCGAGGAATGCCGACCATTTTGAGCAGTTCGAGAGCGCGCTGCTCGGCCTCCTGCTTGGTCAGCTCGCAGTGCAACCGGACGGCCTCGACGATCTGGTTGCCGATCGTGTGGACCGGGCTGAACGAGCTCATCGGCTCCTGGAAGACCAACCCGATGTCCCCGCCGCGGACCTGGCGCATCTCCGGCCCGTCGGTGGGCAGTTGCGCGAGGTCCACCCATTCGTCCTCGCGCCGCAGCAGGATCTCACCCTCGACGATCCGGCCCGGCGGGGAGATGATGCCCAGCAACGAGCGTGCCGTGATGCTCTTGCCGCAGCCGCTCTCCCCCACCACGCCAAGGGTTCTTCCCGCCGTGACGTCGAAGCTCACGCCGTCAACGGCGCGGGTGGTGCCCTCGTCGGCGAAGAAGTGGGTCTTGAGACCACGCACCGAGAGCAATGTGGAGGCGTCCTGCGGCGGCCCGAGGGTGTCGGGCTCCGATAAGTACCTACTAGATGTCATAGGGATCAGCCGCATCTCGTAGTCCATCACCAAGGAAGTTGAAGGCGAGGATCACCACGACCACCGGGACCACCGGCACCAGCATCCATGGTGAGAGCGCCACCGCCTGAACGTTCTGGGCTTGTTGGAGCATCACTCCCCAGGAGATCGCCGGCGGGCGCAGGCCGAGCCCCAGGAAGCTCAGTGAGGTCTCCGCGACGATCATCAGCGGCAGCGCCAGCGTGGTGGCCGCGATGATGTGGCTGGCGAACAGGGGCACCATGTGGACGAAGATCACCCGGCGGGGCCGGCTGCCCACCAGTTCGGCCGCGGTCACGAAGTCCTCGCTCCGGATCTGCATCACCCTGCCGCGAACCACCCGGCCCAGCTCGGTCCAGCCGATCACCGACAGGATGACCGTGAGCGCGAAGTAGACCTGGGTGACGCTCCAGTCCTTCGGCATGGCCGCCGCCAGACCCATCCACAGTGGAATGACCGGGATGGACCGCAGTATCTCGATGAGGCGCTGGATGACCGTGTCCACCGCGCCGCCGTAGTAGCCGGAGATCCCGCCGAGTGCCACGCCCAACAGGATGCTCAGCACCACACCGGTCAGGCCGATCAGCATCGAGGTACGGGTGGCGTGGATGAGCCTGGAGTAGATGTCGCGGCCCTGCTGGTCGGTGCCCAGCAGGAAGAGCGACTCCTCGGCCGGCGTGCCCTCCGTGCCGATCAGGTGGATGTCCGTCGTGAACAGACCGAGGAACTTGTACTCGTAGCCGTGCCCGAAGAGCCGGACCGGGATCCGTTGCGAGGGATCGACGGCGTAGGTCCGTTGCAGTGTGACCGGGTCACGCTCGCCTCGCACCGCGTAGACGTGTGGCGACAAGGACCCGTCCTGGAACAGGCGCACCGACTGCGGAGGCATCAGTGACCGCTGCCCGTCGGACGCCTGTGGGTCCGAAGTGGACAGGAAGTCCCCGAACAACGCGACGAGGTAGAACAGCAGCACGACGATACCGCCGCACATCGCCAGCTTGTGCTTGCGGAAGCGCCACCAGATCAGCTGGCGCTGGGTCGCGACGGAGATCCGTTCCTCGTCGGTGACGGCCTTGTCGAGCGAGTCAGCGGGCATGGCGGATCCTCGGGTCCAACCACATGAGCACAAGGTCCGAGATCAGCGTGCCGATCACGGTCATCACCCCAAGCAGCAGCACGATCGCGCCCGCCAGGTACATGTCCTGAGCTTGCAGCGCGCGGAGGAGCAGTGGTCCCACGGTCGGGAGGCTGAGCACGATCGAAACCACGACCGCGCCGGAGACCACGTGCGGGAACAGGAATCCGATGGAGCTGGCGAACGGGTTGAGCGCCACGCGCACCGGGTACTTGGCGACCAGCCTGCGCTCGGAGAGACCCTTGGCGCGTGCCGTGACCACATAGGGCTTCTTCAGCTCGTCGAGCAGGTTGGCGCGCATGATGCGGATCAGCTGTGCCGTGCCGGCGACACCGAGCACGATCGCCGGGATCACCAGATGTTTCAACAGGTCCCACGCCTTCGCGAAGCTCCACGGCGCGTTCTCGTACTCGGCGGAGAACAGACCGCCGACGTTCGCGTCGAACACGGCGAACCCGAGGTACATGAGGACGAGCGCGAGGAGGAAGTTCGGGATCGCGAGGCCGAGGAAGCCGAGGAACGTGAGCGTGTAGTCGCCGACGGAGTACCGCCGCACGGCCGAGTAGACCCCGATCGGCAGCGCCACGGCCCAGGTGAAGATGATCGCCGCGACGGAGACCACCATGCTGAGCGCGAGCCGGTCGCCGATCACGTCCCCGACCGGCCGGTTCCAGTCGAAGGACATGCCGAAGTCGCCCTGGACGACCTGACCGATCCAGGCGAAGTACTGGACGAGGATCGGTTGGTCCAAACCGTACTCGGCACGCAGCCGTTCCGCCTCGAAGGAGGCCGACGAGTTGCCGGCTGCGGCGAGCTCGGCCAGCCGCGTGGTGGCGAAGTCCCCTTGCGGCAGCTGGATGATGAGGAAGCTCAACACCGAGACCGCCCAGATGGTGAAGAGCCCGAGCGCGAGCCGCCGCCCAATATAATTCAGCATGCCGCCTCCTCGCCCGCTCCGTGGCGCCGGAACGCTCCGCAGGCTCCGCTACTCCGGCGCCCTCCGCCGGCGAGGCGACGGCCTGAGTATTGATGATTCGCTACGCAAGCTCCGCTCATGATCTCACTCGTAGAAGAAGGTGAGCGGATAGGTGTTGTTCATGCTCTTCATCTGCAACGAGTTCACCACTCTGGCCGGCACGTTGCGCAGCCGGTTGTTGGTCAGGTAGACACCGTTGACCGCGAGCCCGAACCCGGCGATGCCGATCGACCACACCTGGTCGGCGTGCATCCGGTACAGCTCCTTGCCGATCCGCACCCGCTCCTCGTCGTCCGGTTCGGACAGTCCCTTCTCGTAGAGCGCCATGGCGTCCTTGAGCAGCTTCAGCGAAGCCGGCGGCTCCGTGCCCTGCTGACCGTCGGAGGCGAACCACTTGGCGTACGGGATGCCGATCATGCCGGGATAGTTGTTCGTTACCGTCGGCAGGAACGTGTCGGCCTTGAGGAACGGGTCGTCGGTGCCGACCGCCTGCCCGGACAGCATCAGCTGGTTCGCCGTGGAGCGCTGGATGAGCAGGTTGGGCTCGACGGAGGCGACGTTGAGGTCGATGCCGATCGTCTGCCACTGCCGCTTGATCATCTCGCCGATGCCGGTGAAGTCGGCGAAGCTCGAGAACGCCTGGTAGTCAAGGCGAATCCGGTCGGTGCCGTCCTTGCGCAGACGGTAGCCCTCACTGTCCTTCGTGGTCAGTCCGATGCCGTCGAGCAGCTTGTTCGCCTGTTTCGGATCGTGCTTCGCCCACTTGGTCCGCCACTCCGCGCCGGGGTCGTAGAGGCTGCCCTCCGCCGCGGTCGTCGCCGTCACCGTGCCGGTGCCGAGGAAGAACGCCTCGTTGACCTGTTCCCGGTCGATACCCAGCGACAGCGCCCGACGGAACTCGACGGTGCGGATCAGCTCGCCCAGCTCAGGGTCCTGCTCGTAGGCGAGGTTCAGCCGGACACCACAGTCCACTTCGGTGCCCGGCGCACGGTGCAGCTTGTACGAGCCGCTCTTCTCGTTCTCGATCAGCACGGGCAGGTTGGTCACGCCGAGATGGCGGTCCTGCACGTCGTACTCGCCGGCGGCCGCCCGCAGCACGAGCACCTCGGTGTTCTCCACGTTGCCCATCGTGATCTTGCCGACGTACGGGAGCTGGTTGCCTTCGTGGTCGACCCAGATGCTGTACGGGTTCGGGCCGAACTCCCACGGCGGGTCGCTGATCGGCCGGGTCACCACCCACGGCGTGACCACTGGCAGCTCCGGGTTCTGGTGCCAGGCCGTCCGGTTGCGGAAGAGCGCCGCCCAGCCCTTGAACCCCGCGTCGGTGGCGAGCTTGTTCGCCGCGTCCACCGAGGTGTACTTGGGATGGAACTGCGACAGGTAGTGCTTGGGCAGGAACCCGCCCCCGCCGAGGTGGGCGTTGCCCGCCATGCCCGACAGGTCGGTCCACCCGGCGAGCCGTTCGGGCAGCGTGGGGTTGGGCGCCTCCGACACGAACCGCACGGTGACCTCGTCGACCTTCTCGACGGTCACCTCCTCGCCGGCGATCCGCATCGACGACGAGCCGCTGCTCAGCTCGGGCGACAGGCTGACGTCCTCGCGCCAGAACACGATGTCGTCGGCGGTGAACGGTTGACCGTCCGACCACTTCATGCCCTTGCGCAGGTGCAGGGTGAGTACCCGGTCGTTGTCGCTCAGCTCGTACGCGCGGGCGATGTTGGGCACGACCTTCTCGAACCGGAAGTCCCAGTACAGCAAGCTGTCGGGACCGGAGCAGAACCGCACCGCGTTCTGGAAGTCGCCCTGCCCGACGAAACCGCGGCGGATCTGCCCGCCGTACCGGCCGGTCGAGTGGATCGGCTTGAGCACCAACGGATCCGAGCCGACCCGTTCGGCGACCGGTGGCAGCTGTCCCGACGACACGAGCTTGGCCAGCTCCGGCGCCTCCCGGAACCTGGTGGGGATGGACGCCGCGTCGGTGATCAGCTCGGCGCCCTCGATGTCCGGAAGGCCGGCCGCCGCCGTGCCGCCTCGGCCACCAGGCGTGTCCGCCGTTCGGACCACCGGGGTCGAGGAACACGCGTCGAGCAACAGCGTGCCACCGCTTACCAGAACCACATCACGCAGAAAGCGCCGTCGCGAATAACCGGTCATCGTTCGAACGTAAGTGACCTACTTAGGAGTAACCGACACAAGCGGTGGTATACGTAAGCGCCACCGGACGTGGCGGCGACCCTCTGGGTGTCTCTGCTCGTCAGGCCACTCCAATACGGTCGGCCAATGGACGAAGCTCCGAACGGGTCAGGGAGTTCTCCCGACGAAGCTGTTCACACACGATCGCCTTGGCGCCCACGTTGACCCGCAGTTCCTCTCCTGACTCGCGTTCGGCACGGAGCAACATGTGCACGGCGGCCACGTCCTCGCCGCGCACGCTGTAGGCCCTGGCCAGTTCGACGAAGTAGGCGAACCGCCGCTCCACACTGGGCAGCACGCTGACGTCGCAGCTCTGGGCCGCGCGGATGGCCTCTCTCGGCTTGGACAGCTCGACGGCCAGCCACACCCGGTGGACGCCGACGTTCGTCGGGCCGAACACGGTGCGGAAGTCGTTGCGCTCGCCGACTTTCGCGGCCACCCCATCCGCGATCTCCAGCGCTTTCGCGGTCCCGTGCTCGTCGCCCAACAAGGCGAACTGTGTCGCCCGCAAAAGATGTAGCGCGCCGTAAACGCTCATCCGCTGCGGAGGGCCGTCGACCAGCGATGGCTCCAGCATGGCCGCGGCGTCGGCGGCGAGTTCGCCCGCCACCTCCGTGTGGCCCTGTCCGGCCAGGATCATGCCGACGTTCCACGCCGCGGCGGCACGGTAGTCCAGGTCGTCGGCCTTGATCGCCGCGGCCATCGCGCGGTCCGCGGACAGCATCGACACGTCCTGCGCGCCGACCCGCTTGGTGAAGGCCCGCGTCAGGAAATACAGCATGGACAGGGTCTTCAGCAACCGGTCCCGTTCCGGCCCCTCGACCAGCGGGATGGTCGCCCGCGCCTCGGTGATCAGACCGGGCAGCATCGAACCGATCTGTCGGAACGGCCTGCGCTCCTGCCAGATGTCCCATGCGGTCTCCACCGCGGTGGTCAGGCCGGCGACGTTCGGTTCGCCCGTCAGCTGGGGGTCGAACGACACCATCGCCGCACGGATCGCCGGCACCGTGCCGTGCTCGCCAGGCTCCTCGGGCATCTCGCCGACCGGCAGACCCGTCAGCTTGTACAGGTCCCGCACTCGCAGAATCCTGGCGATCTCGATCCAGTCCGAAAACGACGCCACCTGCCGTTCGCCAGACTCCCACTTTCGCCACGCGGATACCGTGCAGCCCTTCAGCTGCGCGCATTGCTCCTGGGTCCGTCCCACTCGTCGGCGATACAGTCTAATTCGCTCACCCGGAGGTAAGCCCGCCTCCTTCATAGCCACGTCCCACCTCGCACTCCCGTAGGTGCGGCCATGCTAAGCCGATCCGAGGGCGCATGGCGACGTCCGGCAAGGTGACGCTCACGAAAAATATGTCCCGACGATCTCCTTCTCCGTCCGAACGGTTCAGAAGTCGTCGTCGTGCCGTACTCGGACGACACCGTGGGGCGTTCACGAAAACGTAACTCGGGGGTGCTGAACGCGCGACTCGCCGGGACCGAACGCGCGACTCGCGTGGTTCGTCGGGTCCGGTGCCCCCGAAATCGCCGGACCCGACGATCCATGCCCCTCCCTGATGCGGTTGCGCCTCAGGCTGGTCAGTGGTGGTGTCCGAGTTGGGCTCGGATCTCGCCGACCGGGAATGCGGTGCTGTGCACGTTCACGTACGTCAGGCCGGCGTGGATCGCGTCGACGATCTCGGTGAACTCGCCGGCGGCGATGCCCTGTGCGACTGGGCCGATGATGTCAGCGGGCGCGATGGTGCCCGAGACCGTGGCCGGCGCGGCGGGGCAGGGTTGTGTGCCGGCCGGTCCGTTGCCCAGGTTGGTGCAGAGGAAGAAGCTGATGCCGCCCGTCTGGGCCGGGCTGCCGAAATGAACGTGTGCCTGCGTGACCCCGGTCCCGACGTCCGAATAGGTGAGGCGCCAGGTGATCTCCTGGGTCTGGTTGTTGATCCGCAGGCGGAACTCACCGTTGGCAGGGGTGGAAATCGCGAGAGGTGTCTCCGCGAAACCCGAGAGTTGCTCGCGCACGGAATTCTGGCCGCGGGTCGCCTCGTCCGGTGTCGACGCGCTGGCGGACGCGGTGATCGCCGCCGCGGCGCCGACCGTCACCGCGACGACAAGCAGACGTCTATGTCTTTTCATCGGTGTGCTGCCTTTCCTCGTCGAAACCTTTCGATCGTTCCCGTTCCAACCAGGCCGGCCACAATCGCTCGGCCACCTTGTAGCGCAACCGGCCACCGAGGTGCATGGCGCGCCAGGCGCCGCGGTAGCCGGGCAGGATGCCGGCCGCCACGACGATGTGGCCGATGATCGCCGGGGTGAGCAGATAGGTGGACCACCGGTGGATCCGGTTGTACCAAACGAACTCCGGGCCGCCGGACACCGTGACGAGGCCGACGCCGCTGACGATCAGGGCCAGCAGCAACACGATCAGCACCAGGTTCATGATCCGCTGACCCGGGTCGTAGTGTCCCTCGTGGCGGTCGAACCGACCGGTGAACACGGCGCCGGGCCAGCGGCGGAACCACCGCAGGTCCGATCGTCGGAAACGCACCGAGTCGCCGACGAGCGTCCGTGCGGCCCGCCAGCCCAGCACCACGCCAAGCACGATCAGGCCGGCGAAGGCATACCCGGTCCACGTGTGCAGCTCGGCATCCGACACGCCGGACAACTGGGAAAGCACACTCGGATCCCCTTCGGCACCCAGGGTGAGCCACCAGCCGGTGAACAGCAGCACCAGCACCGTCAGATACACGCCGGCGTGGAACCAACGCGTCTTGGCGTTGTTGCGGCTCACGAACTCCGGCGTGCCCTGACGGCCTCGCTCAGTAACCACCACCCGTCCCGGGATCCGCCGGCGCCTCGCCACCGTCATTGCCGACCTGCACATTGATGCTGGTCTCGAACCCGGCCGCGGAATGATCGGCATTGCGCAGCGAGATGTTCAGCTCGTGCTCGCCCGACCTCAAACCCGCGACCGCGGGTGAATCCTCGGTGATCTCCATGGTGTCGGACTCGATCACCTCGTACTGGCTGTCGTTGCCGTCGAAGTAGAGGTGCACGTGGTTCTTGCCGGAATCCGTCGTGCCGAGTTCCGCGGTCGAGTCCAGGCTCAACGTGAACGGAATCTCCACGGTCGAGCCGTCGGCCGGCTCGTTGATCGTCACCGACTGCCCGCTACCACCCGAACCACCGCTGCCCGCGCTGGCCGTGTCGTCGCCACAGCCGGATATCCCCACGAGCACCAGCGCGGCGAAAATCGCCGACAACCTGACTCGCCTGTTCAACTTCATCATCAAGGTCCGCCTCCCCGATAGGTGGATCTGTTGTACGGGGAAGTACGCGTCCGCCCGGATTTGGTTCAATGGACAACCTCACGAAATACGGCTCGGTGCGACTGCATTCCGTTTCCTTCGACCTAGGCTGCCGGCATGGGCTCATTCTCGGGGCCGGTGTTCCGGCCTGGTGACGACGGCTACGACGCCGAACGGGCGGGGTACAACCTCACCGTCGATCACCGCCCTGAGCTGATCGTCGGGGCGACCGGGCCCGAGGACGTGATCGGTGCGGTCAACTACGCGTCGGCGCGTGGACTCGCGGTGGCGGTGCTGACGACCGGGCACGGCCCGGCCGTGCCAGCCGACGGTCAGGTGCTCATCAACACCAGAAGGATGAACGACGTCCAGGTCGACCCGGCCACGCGCACGGCCAGGGTCGGCGGAGGGACGTGCTGGCAGCGGGTGCTGCCACACACCGTGCCGCACGGTCTCGCCCCGCTCAACGGATCCAGCCCGCATGTCGGCGTCGTCGGCTACACCCTCGGCGGCGGTGTCGGACCGCTCGGCCGCTCCTACGGCTTCGCCGCCGACCGCGTACGCCGGGTCGACCTCGTCACGGCCGACGGGCGGCTGCGGCAGGTGACGGCCGAACGCGAACCGGAGCTGTTCTGGGCGGTGCGTGGCGGCAAGGGCAACTTCGGGGTGGTCGTCGGGCTGGAGTTCGGGCTGGTGCCCGTGGCACGGCTGTACGGCGGCGGGCTGTTCTTCCCGGCCGAGACGACCGCCGACGTGCTGCACGCCTTCAGCCGATGGGCGCCGACCGTGCCCGAGGAGATGTCGTCCTCGGTGCTGATGATGAGGTTCCCGCCGATCCCCGAGATCCCCGAGCTGTTCCGCGGCAGGTACGTCACCCATGTGCGGCTCGCCTACACCGGCACCGCCGAGGAGGGCGAGCGGCTGGTCAAGCCCCTGCGCGACCTCGGGTCGCAGTTTCTGGACACGCTGGGTGAGATGCCCTACGACCAGGTCGGCACGATCTACAACGACCCCACTGAACCGACGCCGGCGTACGACTCGAACCTCTCGCTGCACACGCTGGACGCCGGCGCGGTCGACACGATCCTGTCGTTGGCCGGACCGGACGCGGGCTCACCGCTGATCATCGAGATGCGCCAGCTGGGCGGCGCCTACACCCGCCCGGCGGCGGTCCCCAGCGCGGTCGGCGGCCGCGACACCGCCTTCACGCTGTTCGCCGCGTGTGTCCTCGAGCCGGGGCTCGAGGACATGACGCGTCGCGCCCACGAACAGCTGCACGACAAGATGCGCCCGTGGGCCACGGGCGGGACGGTCTACAACTTCTCCGGCGTCGGCGACGCCGATCCCGAACGCGTCAGGCTGGCGTTCACCCCCGCCGACTACGCCCGGCTCGCCAAGGCCAAGGCGACCTACGACCCGGCGAACATGTTCCGGATCAACTTCAACATCCCACCGGCGCCGTAAAGATCGATCAGTATTCGAGAAGCATCCCGGCCCGGCTCGCGCCTAATGTCGCCGTCATGATCAGTGGGGCGTACGGGCGGGTGGTGCGGCAGCCGGTGCTGCGCCGGCTGCTGCCGGGAATGCTGGTGTCGGCACTCGGTGACGGGATGAGCCTGGTCGCGGTGGCCTGGCTGGCCGTGCAGATCGCGCCGCCGGGCCGTGAAGGGGTGTGGACCGGGCTCGCCGTGGCGGCCTACTCGCTGCCCGCCACGGTCGGCGCGGCCGTGTTCGGCCGGCTGGTGCGCGGGTTCACCGGCACCCGCCTGGTCGCGGTCGACGCGACGCTGCGCGCCGTGGCGCTGGGCACAATCGCGGTACTGGCCGTCGCGGGCGCGCTCGCCCCGGCCGCCTACGTCGCCCTGCTCGCGGTGTCCTCGCTGTTGCACGCCTGGGGCAACGCCGGCACCTACACGCTGATCGCCGAGCTGCTGCCGGACGAGGACCGGGTCGCCGGCAACGCGCTGGTGTCGACGTTCACCCAGGCCGCGGTCGTGGTCGGCCCGGCACTGGCCGGCGGCGTGACGGCACTCGCCGGTCCCGGCTGGGTGATCGGGGCCGACGCGGCCAGTTTCGCGGCACTCGCGGTGAGCTGCTGGCTGGTCCGGGCGCGCCGGGCGGACACGCCCGTGGCGGAACAGGTCGACGAGCCGACGACGCAGGGCTGGCGCACGATCCTCCGGCAGCCGCGCCTGCTCGGGCTCACCGCGGTCACCTGCGTGTTCTTCTTCCTCTACGGCCCGGTCGAGGTCGCCCTGCCGATCCACGTCGCGGAGCTGTACGGCTCGCCCGGCCTGCTCGGCCTGTTCTGGACGGTGTTCGGCGTCGGCGCGGTGGCCGGTGGCCTCGGCGCGGGACTGCTGCGTGACCGTCCACTGTGGGCGGTCGTGGTGCTCATCATCGTCGGCTGGGGCGCCGCGCTCCTGCCGCTCGGGCTCACCGACGCGGTACTGCCCGGCCTGATCGGTTTCGCCGTCGGCGGGTTGATCTACGGCCCGTTCACCGCGATCTGCACAGCCCTGTTCCAGCGGGCCTGTCCACCGCACATGCTCAGCCGGGTACTCGCCACCCGCGCCGCGCTGACCACACCGGCCACCGCGCTCGGCATGCTGCTCGGGGGGCCGGTGGTGAGCGCCATCGGCGGCCGGTCGACGCTGCTGGCCTCCGCCGTCCTCACCATCGCGCTCGGCGTGCTCGTCGCGGTGGCCGTGCGCCTCGCCCGCCCGGCGGTGACGACACCGCGCCCTACTCCAGTTGCCGCGCCATGTGCTCGATGACCGGCCGGAGCCGCTCGGTGGGGCTGTACTCGACGAACACCGCGTCGACGTGGTTGATCCCGGTGTGGCCCGGCGGCCAGTAGAACAGCTCCCCCGCTCTGGTCACCATTTCCGACCCGTCCGCGTACCGCTGCCACATCTCGCCCTCGAGCATCAGACCCCAGTGCGGGCACTGGCACAGGTCCCCGGGCAGTCCCTTGAGCAGTGGCGTCACGTCCGTGCCCGCCGGCACCTCGACGTACCGGACGGTGAGCTCGCCCCACTCCTCACCGCCGGACCGGATGCCACCCGTGAGCTCGGCGGTCAGGTCCTGCGGCAGCTTGTGCGTTCCCGCCATCAGCCCAGCTCCTTCACGCCCGGCGGTGCATCGTCATCCGCAGGCCGTGTGCGGGACGCAGCGCGGTGCCCGGCCGGTAGCCGATCGGGTGGCCGGGCAGGAGTGACGGCGCCCAGCGGCGGGCCAGCGTCGCGAGCACCAGCGCCAGCTCGGCACGGGCGAACGGCTGGCCGAGGCACACCCGGCGGCCCATCCCGAACGGGAAGTACGCGCCAGCCGGCTGGCCAGGTGCGGCCTCGTCGAACACGCCGTCGGCGGTGAGCCAGCGCTCTGGCCGGAACGCCAGCGGCGCCGGCCACCAGCGTTCGTCGCGGTGGGTCAGCCACTGGGCCACGACGCACGCCGAGCCGGCCGGGACCGTCCACCCGTCGAACACGACGTCCTGGTGCAGACGCCGGCTCATCATCCACGTCGGCGGCATGATCCGCAGCGACTCCGCGATCACCGCACGTGTCCACGGCAGCCGGTCCAGGTCGCCGTGGGTCGGGGTCGTGTCGAGCCGGTCGACCTCCTCGTGCAGGCGTCGGGCGACGTCCCGGTTCCGGTCGAGGAACAGCCACGTCCACGACAGCGCCGCCGCGGAGGTCTCGTGGCCGGCCAGCATCATCGTGACGGCCTCGTCGCGCACCTGCCTGTCCGGCATCGGCTCGCCGTCCGGGTCACGCGCCGACAGCAGCATCGACAGGATGTCGCCGCGGTCGCCGGACGCGCGGTGCGCGGCGATGTGGCGCTCGACCACGCGGCTCAGCTCCGCACCGGCGGCGGTGATCCGCCGGTCGCCGGGTGTACGCAGCAGGCGCACCAGCTTGCTGGTCGGCAGCAGCCGTCGTTCGAACGGCCGCAGCAGCGTGGTCAGCGCGCCGGCCACGGCGGCGGCGTCCTCGGTCAGGTCGGCGCCGAACAGCATCCGGCCGATGTTGAGCAGCATCAGGTCGATCATGTCGTCGGCGACGTCGCGGACCGCGCCGTCGTGCCAGTCCGGGTGCCCGGCCAGCACGGTGGCGGTGACCACGGCCTGGTCGGCGTACTGCTCGATCCGGCTCTTGTGGAACGCGGGCTGGATCATCCGTCGCTGCCGCTGGTGCAGGTCGCCGTCGCTGGTGAGCAGGCCATGGCCGAGGATCATCCTGGCGTGGTCGTGGCCGCGTGCCTTGCCGGTCGCGCGGGCCTGGTTGACCAGCAGCTCACGGACCAGCTCCGGGGCGATCAGCAGGTAGGTGTCCGCGCCACGCAGCCGGAACCGGACGAGCCGCGGCGCGCCCTCGGCCAGCCGTTCCAACAGGTCGGTGGGACGCCGGGTGCGGCGCAACGTGAGCCTGTCGACCGGGGTCAGCGCGAGCTGGGGGTTCTCCTGGACGGCGGGGGCGGCCATGGCGTCGCTGCTTCCTCACAGTCAGATGCGGCCGTAGGAACGGAGGGTCTTCATGCGCTCGATCGTGAACCAGCCGCGCCACTCCGCGAGCCCCGGCGGGTTCCACACGTCCCAGGGGACCTGCCAACCGCCGTCGCTGTCCTGTGCTTCGGTGAACACGTCGAGGTTCGCCTCGATCACGTCGTCCGAGAACCAGCTCCGCGTGATGGAGTCGGCCGCCGGCGCGAAGTCCAGCGGCAGCGAGATGTCGCCGGACGCGTTCGGGTCGAACGCGATGACGTCGTGGTCCATGAGGATCCTGCCGACCTCGGCGCAGGTCTTCTCCGCACGGTCCCGGTCGGGGACGACGTCGAGGAACTGGACGGCGGTGCGGACGTCGTAGGCGATCTGCACCGGCCACTCACCGCGTTCGATGCGGGCGGGGATGTCGTCGAACGCCCGCCACGCGAACTCGGTCGCCGGGTCGCGCCACGGATGGTCGATCTCGTAGCGCCAGAGGAAGGCGGCCAGGGTCGCGGTGGGATTCAAGCCCGGCGGGGTGGGGTTCTCCCACCATGACGCGCGCGGGTAGCCCTCGACGGTCGGCAGCACCATCGGCACGCCGCCGTCCTCGCTGGTCACCGTCATCAGCCAGTCGTAGAACGGGATGACGACATCGGCGTCGGCACGGCCGACGTCGTCCATCATCCGCAACGCGAAGTCGGCGGTGGTGGCCTGGCTGACGGGCCCGCGGAAGTCACCCTCGAGCGCGTTGCCGAAGCCGCCGTCCGGGTTCTGGTACGGCCGCAGCGCCGCGATCACCCGGTCGGAGTCGCCGTCGCGGAACAGGCAGTCGAACCGGAACCGGTCGATCAGCCGCGCGTTCAGCCACATGAACCGCTCGGCCGCGTCCACGCGGCGCGCGGCGTCGGGTAGCGTCATATGTCGATTCTTTCGGCTTTGCGCGGAAATCTGCGCGCGTGCACGTCAGGTCGCCGGCACACAGTCAAGTCCACAGCCGGACCGCGCCGCCGTGGTCCGCGGCCCGCTCGGTGAGGGTGGCCCGTAGCTGCGGAACACCGCCGAGGAGCGCGTCGGCCTGGCTTTCGTAGCAGGCGGCGGCGGTGAGCCAGGCGGACAGGTCGACGGGTTCGTGCCGAGGGTGGAGACCGGTCGTGTCCCGAGGGCCGAGGCGGTAGGGAATGTCCTCGTACCAGGTCGCGCGGGCACGCAGGACCGGGTCGGTCTCGACCGCCGCGCGCACGAGCTGGTGGTCGACGTGGTTGCCGGCGGCGAGGGGCGCGTACAGCGCGGCGCCGGGAGCCAGATGGGCGCGGATCGTGGCGGCGATGGCGCCGGGTAGCGCGGCGTCGTCCGGGTTCGGCCGGGTGAACAGGCTCAGCAGGCGTGGATAGCGCGGGCCGCGGTCGCCGGTGCGCAGTGCCGCGTCGGGCAGGCCCACGGACGCGCCGAGGACGTCCACCGTGGTGAGCGCGCGGCGGTTCTCCTCGTGCCGGACGGCGGGTTCGGCGACCTGCCGCCAGCCCGCCACGGGGCCGGACGGCGGGCCGTCGAAGACGGTCAGCACGGTGACCGGGTCGCCGGCGTGGCGCCACCGCGCGAGGCACCCGCCGAGCGACCAGACCGCGTCGTCCGGATGCGGCGACACGACCAGCCGCGCGGTCACGACGGCGCCGCTCCCCCGGCGAGCACCCGGCCCACGTACACGGCGGGATCGCCGGCGGCGGACAGCAGGAACGGCAGCTCGCGCACCGCCGGCAGCGGGTGCAGCGTGGCGAACCGGTCCATGTTGACGGCGTGTTCGTCCCACCGCCGGGCGCGCCGGTGGGTCAGGTGCACGCCCAACGCGGCGGGCACCACGTCCCGGCGCGCGCCGGCCTGGTGCAGCCGAAGGCCCAGCTCCAGGTCCTCGCATCCCCAGACCTCGCCGAAGCCGGCGTCGAACCCGCCGACCCGCGCCCACAGGTCACGCGGCATCGACACGTTCGCCCCGACGCAGCCGAGCCACGGCACGGCGTCGGGCAGCTCACCGCCGTGCATGGCCTCGACCGCGCGTTCCAGCGCGTTGGCCCGCAGGCGATGCCTCGGGTGCGCGGACTGTCCACTGTGGATGAGGTCGCGGGCCGCACGCACCGCCGGGTACGGCGCGCCGTCGAGCGTGCGGACGAGGTGGTCGGCCGCGGGCAGCTCACGCAGCTGACCGTGGACGAACCGGTCCGGCTCGCACCGGTGGCGGTGCGCGGCCACGAACCCGGGCCCGACCAGCACGTCGTCGTCGAGGAACACGAGCTGGGTGCCCCGGGCGTACGCCGCGCCCAGGTTGCGTGCGCCGGCCCGCCCGAGCCCGCCACCGGCGAGGACTCGCAGTGTCAGGTGCTCGGCCGCCTCCAGGAGCACGTCGGCCGTGGTGTCGGTGGACCCGTCGTCGACGACCAGGACCTCGGTCCGGTCGTCCGCCTCGCCGGCGAGGCACGCGAGCGTCAGCCGCAGCCTCGGTGCCTTGTCACGCGTCGGGATGACGACGCTGAGCAGTTCCGCCTCCCCGCCATTCAATGTGTTGGTTGCGTTCGGGGCGGATGGTTCTGCTTGGTCACGTACTTGTGGCTGGTTCACGTCACGTTCCCCTGAGGTCCGGTTGCGAGCCGGGCCAGCGGGCAGGCGAGTGCTCCAGCCACTCGTTGACGCAGGCCGTCTCACGACCGGCGCAGTTCGTACAGGACGCTGGCCAGTGTGGCGGCGATCGCGATCAGGCCGGTCTCGTCGCCGAGCAGGACCCGGTGGTGCAGCCAGATGCCGTCCCGGCCGATCGCCTCGGTCACCGGGCAGCGGCGGGCCAGGTCTGCGACCGAGGTCGCCTCCGTCGGACCGGCCCAGAAGGCGTCGGTCCGGTAGACCGGCCGGAACGCCACGCAGGCCGGGATCCCCCGCTCGGTCAGCATGTCCACGACCGCGTTGCGCTGCTCCTCGCGCCAGCCGGGGAGCCGGAACATCGCCATGTAGTGCGGCACCACGTCGCAGCGCTCGTCGCGGCCCTGCGGTTCGACACCGGGGATCGCGGCGAGCAGGTCGGACAGGATCGGCCAGTTGCGCTCCCGGTGCGCGATCTGCTCCGGCAGCCGGGCCAGCTGGGCACGCAGCACCGCGCCGGAGAACTCGTTCATCCGGTAGTTCGAGCCCATCGTCTGGTGCAGGTACCGACGATCGGTCGGGGGGCGGCCGCAGCTGTGCCGCATGAAGGCCTCGTCGTACATCTCCTGGTCGGAAAACAGCACCGCGCCGCCCTCGCCCGCGGTCATCAGCTTGCCGTTCTGGAAGCTGAACGCCGCGACCGAGCCAAGCTCACCCACCCGCTGACCACGCCACCGCGCGCCCTGTGCGTGTGCCGCGTCCTGCAGGATCGCGGCGCCGGCGTCGGCGGCGACCTTGTCCAGCGCGTCCATGTCGGCGACGACACCGGCCATGTGCACCGGCATGATCGCCCTGGTCCGGTCGGTCACGGCGGCGGCGACCGCGGCCGGGTCAACGCAGTAGGTGTCTGGCAGCACGTCGACCGGCACCGGCACCACACCGAGCCGCTGCATGGCCATGGCGGAGGAGATGAACGTGAACGCCGGCACGATCACCTCGTCGCCCGGTCTGACCCCGAGTAGCTCCGCGGCGAGCTCCAGCGCGTGTGTGCCGTTGGTGACCGCGAGAGCGTGCGCGGCCCCGTGGTAGTCAGCGAACTCCCGTTCGAAGCTCGACACCTCCGACCCGCCCACCCGCCACCACTGGCCCTGTTCGAGGGCACGTAACAGCCCGGTCCGCTCCTCGACACCGAACTGCGGCCACTCCGGGAACTCGAGGGTTGTCATCCTGCTGCCTCCTGTGGTTGTGCGTTGCGGGCGTACAGCAGGGCGCCGTGCAGGGAGGACCGGGCGCCCAGGACTGCCGGTGCGACGACCGGCAGTGGCATGCCGGTCCTGGCAAGCGCGGCGACCTGGTGTGCCACGGCCGGCACCAGGCCGGGGACGGCGCGGCCGAACCCGCCGCCGATGTGGACCCGGCGCGGCTGGACGATCTCGGTGAGCGACACGACGGCGAGCGCGAGTGCCACGGCGGTCTCGACGACCGCGCCGACCGCCCAGCCCTCGCCGCGGTGCGCCGCCGCGATCAGGTCGTCGCCGGTCGTCGGGACGCCCCGGCGGTGCGTCGCGCGGCGCAGGGTCGCCGGGCCGGACGCGATGGCCTGCAGGCAGCCGTCGCGACCGCAGGAACACGTCGGGCCGCTGGGGTGAACGACCAGGTGACCGAGCTCGGCCGCGCCGGCGAACAGCTCGCCGTCACACACCAGTCCGCCGCCGACCCCGGTGCCGACGCCGAGGTAGACCAGGTCGGGGCAGCCCGCCGCGTCGGCCTCGGCGAGCGCGGCCAGGCTGCCGTCGTCGGCGACGATGACCGGCGCGCCGTCCAGGTGGGTGCGCAGCGCGGCGACGAGGTCGACGCCGATCCAGCTGGGCCGGTTCGGCCAGGCGACGACCCGGCCGGCGCCGTCGAGGGTCGCCGGTGACGCGACACCGACCGCGGTGTGCCGCCCTCGCGGCCCAAGGCGTCTGACCAGACCGCCGAGGAGGGCGAGGTCCCGCCTCGGATCGGGATCGGGCGGCCAGCGGATCTCCTCCTCGTACGCGAGGTGCGCGGTCTCCAGCCGCGCGGCCACCTTGGTCCCGCCGATGTCGATGCCGAGGTAACTCAACTGACCCGCTCCTGCGCCGCCCTGGCACGCGGCTGCCCGGCGGACGCGTACAGCGCCTCGATCGCGCCGATGATCGTCGCCGTCTCGGCGAGCGCCTGGCCACGGGCCGACGGACCGAAGAGCAGGAGCGGCAGCTTCACCAGCTGCCGGCGGTACTCCGCGCCGACCGGCTCGTCGGGCAACGGCACCGGCTCGGCGAGCCCGGCCCGGTGCACGACCAGTCGCGGCATCGGCTCACGGGCCGGGCTGAACCCGAACGTGCACGACAGCGACGCGGTGGCGGCCGAACCGTGCAGCCTGATCTTCGTGACGTCGTGTGCCTGGTGCGAGGCCCATGCGGTCCGCAGGAACATCCCAACACCGTCGTCGGTGACGAGGAACCCGGCGGCGCCGTCCTCCACGTCCTTCTGCCCGCTCGCCACCTCGTCCCCGCGCCATGACGCCGCCCACCGGCCGTCGTCCAGCAGGTCCGCCGAGGTCACCGCACACGTCTGCACGATCTCCGGCCGCCCGATGAGGTCCAGCCCGACATCGAGCAGGTGCCAGCCGAGGTCGATCAGCGCGCCGCCGCCGGCTCGCTGCCGCTCGGTGAACCAGCCGCCCTGCGCGGGTATCCCCCGCGCCCGGACCCAGGAAAGCTCGACCAGCCGGATGCGGCCGAGCGCCGGCACGACCGAGCGGAGGGTCCCGACGTCGCCGCGCCAGCGGGCGGCGCTGCCGGCGAGCAGCCGGCCGGGACTCGTCGCCTCGGCAGCCCGCAGCCGCGCCAGCTCCGTCCGGGACAGGCACACCGGCTTCTCGACGAACACCGACACCCCGTTGCCCAGCAACGCCTCCGCGGTGGCCGTGTGCAGGTCGTTGGGCACCGCGACGATCGCCAGGTCCGCCAGCTCCGGTCCGATCTCCTTGACCCGTCGGCAAAGTCTGGCGGTTGGCGCGAGCACGGCCCCGACGGCGAGCGCGTCGGGGTCCCGGTCGACCAGGGCGGTGACCTCGTACGCGGGGTCGGCGGACAGCCAGCGCAGCCACACCTCGCGGCCCACCCAGCCGAGCCCGACCACGGCTACTCGAATCGCCCTCATCAGAACCGGGCCCCGCCGTCGACGACCACCGTGCTCCCGTTGAGGTAGCTGGCCGACGAGGAGGCGAGGAACCCCACCGCCGCGGCCACCTCCTCCGGCTCGCCGAACCGCCCGGCGCCGATGAAGTTCAACACGAGTTTCTGTTCCTCCTCGGAGTGGAAATCGGTCTGCTCGGCGCGGATGGCGCCGGGCGCGATGACGTTGACGGTGATGCCGTGCGTGCCCAGCTCCCCAGCGACCGACGCGGCCCACGGCTGCAACGCGCCCTTGGTCGCCGCGTACACCGAGTGGCCCGGCAGCCCGCTGACCCCGGCACGCGAGCCGAACAGGATGATCCGGCCGTACCTGGCACGCAGCATCGGCCGCAGGCACGCCTTGGCCAGGCCGATCGCGCTGGCGAAGTTGACGGCCAGCAGCTCGGCGACCGTGGCCGGGTCGGTGGACAGCGCGAGGCGGCGGGTCCGGACCCCGGCCGCCGCGACCGCGATGTCCACCCGCTTGAACCGTTGCAGTGCCGCGTCGACGAGTGTCTGCGCGCCGTCCGGCCGGGACAGGTCCGCGGCCACGGGGACGCAGGTGCCGCCATCGGCCTCGATCTGTTCGGCGAGCAGCTTCGCCGCCTGCTCGCCCGTGTGGTAGCCGGCGACGACCGTGGCCCCGGCCAACGCCAGTTCCCGGCAGCAGGTCGCGCCGATGTTGCCGGAGGCGCCGGAGACGACGGCGACCCGGTCGTCCAGGCCGTACCGGGCGGTCAGATGAGCGGTGTCGGCCATCACGATCCTTCCGTGGCGAGGACGAGGTGGCTGGGCGACGTGCCGATCCGGATCTCGCGCTCGACCGTCCCGCCCGCCGAGGCGATGCCGGCGGTCAGGTCGGTCACGGTCGGCCACGACCAACCGCCGTGGGTGAGCCAGTCGATGCCCAGCTCGGCCCCGGCGCCCTGCCGGGGCAGGAACACGTCGTCGACGAGCAGCCGCCCGCCGGGCCGTAGCCGCGACAGCAGCCAGCCGAGGTCGTCGCCGGGCACGGGGCCGTGGATGCCGTTGGTGACGACGCACAGGTCGTACGCCTCGGCCGGTGGGTCGTCGGTGGTGGCGACACCGGGCGCGGGCTGGCCAGCGAACCGGCCGAGCGGCACCAGCTCGCCGGTCGCGGTCGGGTCCTCGGCGAACAGGTCGACCAGGTACCGGCCGGGTCCGGCGGAGACCTCCAGCACGCGCGCGCCGGGCTGGACCGCGGCGAGCCGGCGCCCCAGCCGGGTACGGCCCGCGGTCCACGGGCCGTTCATCGCCGCCTGGTAGGCGCCGACGACCTCGTCGTCGGGGGTGCGGGTGTCGACGTGGTGCCGGCCGTGCCGCAGCGTGTCCGTGATCGTCTCGCGGGCCGTCCAGTCGCGGGACAGCGCGGCCTCCAGGGCCAGGTACGGGCCGGTCTCGGGGGCGCCCTCGTCGCCGGTCACCACCAGGCCGAGGCGGGCCGCGACGTCCAGTGCCCAGTCCAGCTCGGTCACGGACAGGCCGAGCCGGGCGGCGATCTCGTCGGTGCCGGTGCGGCCGTCGAGGCGGTCGAGCACCGCGAGGTCGTGCAGCGCGAAGAGCAGCTCGGCCGCCTTGTACCCGCGCACCGCCGCCGCCACGACGTCCGGTCCGGCGAGCTTGTACCGCGGTCTGGCCCTGACCTTGCCGGTCATCGACCGGTCCAGGCGGGCGGTGCGGACGATCTCGGTGGGCACCTTGTGCGGTGCGAGCCGCTCGCGGGCGAACGCGAGCAGCTCGCCGTTGGCCAGGTCCGCGTCGGCGTCGACCTCGGCGACGATCGCGTCCTCGCCCTCGAACCGCCCGGCCCGCGCCAGCACGTGCACGTCGTGGACCGCAGGGTGGTCCCGCAGCACGTCCTCGACCTCCAGCGGCGCCACCCACCGCGCACCGCGGCGGATCGCGTTCGACTGCCGGCCGAGCACGAACACCCGTCCCCGCTCGTCCCGGACGGCGAGGTCACGGGTGGAGTGCCATGGACCGGTGTCGTCCAGGCGCACCTCCAGCAGTCCTGGCCGGCCGCTGAGGCAGGGACGCCCGCGCTCGTCGAGGATCCGGTACGCGACCCCGTCGAGTGGGCGTCCGACACACAGCGACGGCAGGTCCGCCTCGCCGGCGAACAAGGTCCCGGTCTCGGTGGAGCCGTAGTTGCGTGCGGTGCCGAAGCCGAACGCGGCGCGGAAGGTCTCCTCCAGCCGGTGGTCGACCGGCCCGGCGCCGACCATCGCCATCCGAGGCGGCACCGGTTGCTCCCCGCCCCGCCGCAGCCGCCGCGTGGCGAGCAGCCGGGCCAGGGTGGGCACGAGCGCGACGATCGTCGCTCCCTCGGCCAGCTCGTGCTCGATCGCGGTCAGCGCGGTGGGTGCGACGGCCCGCAGCTCGGCCCGGCTGACCAGCGCGGCCACGGCCCACGCGAGCGCGTACGCGTGGCACAGCGGCAGCGGGACCAGGATCCGGTCGCTTCCGCTCAGGGCGAGCGATGTGCGGTATCGCTCGCCCTCCCGCAGCACGGACGCCTCGGTCCGTGTGATGACCGCCGGGAGCCCGGTCGAGCCCGAGGTCGGCACGAGGATCGCGGGCCCCACCGGGTCCGCGGTGCGAACCAGGTCAAGCAGCCGGCACAGCTCGCGGTCCGGCGCGTCCTCCGACACCAGCAGCGGACTCGCCCCCGCGTCCAGCAGCGCGAGGAACTCCACCAGCCAGTCGGCGCCGTTGGGCGCCCGCAGCGGAACGGGTCCGGTCACCCGCGCCGCGCGCAGCTCGTCCGCGCGGCGCTGGACCTCCTTGTCGATCTCCGCCGCGGTGCGGCCGTTGACGACGAGCCGGTCCGGGTCACCGGTGCGCACCAGGTCGGCGAGGCTACCCATCGCGGGACTCCACGTACTCGCGCTTCATCTCGGATAGCAGCGTTCTGATCCGCGGCGGGGAGTACGTCGGCGCGGCGCACAGCTCGTCCAGGGTGATCTCGTCCTCGAAGTACATCGACAGCGTGTCCCACGGCGTGAAGCAGCCGTGGCACGCCTCGAGCCGAGGGCGCGGGGCGAGCAGCGCCTTGTACAGGCCGGTCTCGCCGACCTTGTCCAGTGCCTTCTCCCACCCCTCGCCGAGGGTGTTGCCCATGTCGCTGAACCAGATGTTCGGGCACGGCGTCACGACGCCGTCGCTGAAGGTCGACACGACCAGCCGGGGCAGGTGGCAGCGGAAGGTGCGCCGGCCCTCGTGGAAGAAGCGCAGCAGCCGGTCGAAGTAGGCGCGTGGTGGCAGGACGGGCGCGAACTCCGCGTACCGGGCGGCGAACTCCTCGATGTGGTGGACCTGGTCCGGCCGCACCATGAAGCGCTCGGCATCCGGTCCTCGCACCGGGAACGGGAAGTACGTCGGCCGGTTGGCGAAACCCGTCAGCCAGCCGGCGAACTCCGCCATCTCCGGGACGCTGCGGTCGTTCAGCACCGAATAGATCTCGACGGGGATGCCCGAGTCGATGATGTTCCCGATCCCGGCGACGATCCGGTCGTGCAAGGACCCCTTGGCCACCCGGTAGCTGTTGCCGGTCGCCAGGTGGCTGTCGAGCGAGATCTGCAGCACGACGTTCGGGATCGCCGTCAGCCGCGCCAGGTGCTCGTCCTTCACCAGCACCGCATTGGTCTGGACCACGAGCACCTCGTACTTCGGCGCCTCGCGTTCCAGGAAGTCCATGATGTCCTTCACCAGGAAGATCTCCCCGCCGGTGACCTTCAGCAGCGGGAGGCGGAAGTGGTCCCGCAGCCGGTCGGAGACCGTGTCGATCCGCTCCGCCAGCGGGCCGCCCGGCGCGTAGGAGTCGCGGGTGGGTGGCTGGAAGATGAGCTTGAGCTGGTGGCCTTCCTTCAGGTTGCTCTGGCCGGTCAGGCAGTACTCGCAGCTCAGGTTGCACGAGTCCTCGTTGATCACCAGGTCGTTCCCGAGCAATGCCTTGGGCATGGCGTTCCTCCCTGGTCTCGTCCGTCAGATCTCGCTGCTCAACAGCTCGTGGTTGCCTCGGGTGCGTGCGGCGTCCACGCGGCCGTCGACGTGCTGGCGCCGCCGGTAGACGTCGAGCCCGCCGGTCAACCGGTGCCAGAGCCGGTCGGTGCCGCGCCCCGGGCCGCCGGGCCGGGTGATGTCGACCATCCGGTAGTCGTTGAGCCACACGGTGTCGGCACGCAGCCGCTCGGCGACCCCGCGCGCCCGCGCGCGGTCCCGCGACCACACCGCGGCGCTGAGCCCGTACCGGGTGCCGTTGGCGACCGCCACCGCCTCGTCGTCGGACCGCACGGGGATCACCGACAGCACCGGGCCGAAGATCTCCTCCTGCGCGGCCGCACTGTCCGGCGCGACGTCGGCGAGCACGGTCGGGCGGAAGTAGGCGGCGGCGTCGAGGCCCGGCAGTCCGCCCGCGTCCGGCGGCTCGCCACCACAACGCAGGACCGCCCCGTCCGCCACCGCGGCCAGGACATGACGACGCACGGTCCGCACGTGCTGCCGGGTGATCAGCGGGCCGAGGTCGGTGGCCGAGTCGAGCGGGTCGCCCAGCCGTAACAGCCTGGCCCGCTTGGTGATCAGGGCCAGCAGCTCGTCGTACACCTTCTCGGCCGCGACGAGCCGGGCGCCGGCCATGCAGATCTGCCCGTTGTGAAAGAAGATCCCCCACAACGCGCCGGACGCGGCCAGCTCCAGGTCCGCGTCGTCGAGCACCACGTTGGCCGACTTGCCACCGAGGTCCAGCCGGACCGCGCTCGCCGCCGCGGATCGCACCCGCTCGCCGACACCGTCCGAACCGGTCAACGTCACGAGGTCGATCCCGGGGCTGCGGGCCAGCTCGTCGCCGACGACCGGGCCGGGGCCGGTGACGACGTTGAGCACTCCCGGCGGCAGGCCGGCGTCGTGCGCGATCCGGCCCAGCTCCAGCGCGGTCAGTGAGGTGAACGAGGCGGGCTTGAGCACGCAGGTGTTGCCGGCGGCAAGCGCCGGCGCGATCTTCCAGGAGGCCAGCAGCAGCGGCAGGTTCCACGGCGTGATCGCGGCGACCACGCCGACCGGCCGCCAGTGCAGGTACTCGCCGTCGCCGGCCGGGTCCGGCGGCTCATGGGTGCCGAGTGTCTCCGCCCACCAGGCGCACCACTCGAACGCGGCGGCCGCCCCGGCGACGGCGACGTGTGTGGCGGTGCGGATGGTGCTGCCGGTGTCGCGGACCTCGAGCTCGGCCAGCCGGCCGGACTCGGCGGTGAGCAGCTCGGCGATCCGGCGCAGCACGGCGGCGCGCTCGGCCGGCGACATCCTGGGCCACGGTCCCTGGTCGAACGCGGTCCTGGCCGCGCGAACGGCGGCCTGGGCATCGAGCGCCGACGCGCGGGGCACCTCCGCGATGCGCTCGCCGGTGGCCGGGTTGTACGAGGCGAACGTCTCGCCGTCGGCCGCCGCCACGGGCCGGCCGTCGAGCCACATCGATAACCGCGCCAGGTCAGCCATGCCGTCGCCTCAGAGCCGGCCGTACGCGCGCAGGGTCTTCAGTGCGCGGACGGTGACCCAGCCACGCCATTCCGGCTCGGTGTTGGGCGTCCAGACCTGCCAGTCGAAACTCCAGCCGCCGTCGTCCCGCTGGGCCGCGAGCAGCGCGTCCAGGTGCTCGTCGATGACCTCGTCGCTGAACAGCCGGCGCGCGATCGTGTCCGGTCGCGGCGCGAAATCCAGTGGCCGGTGCACCTCGCCGTCGGCGTCGGTGTCGAATTCGACGACCTCCAGGACGAGTTTTCCCACGCGGTCGAAGACGGCCTCCGCACGCGCCCGGTCCGGCACGTGGTCCAGGAACGGAACAAAGGAGCGGGCCTCGTAGGCCCACGTGCTCGTGAGGTCGTCGATTTCCCGCCAGCAGAACTCGGTCGCGGTGTCGAGCCAGGAATGCTCGACACCGTTCGAGTGCAGAATTCCGGCGATATTCGCGGTCGCCACCAGCGTGCCGGACGGGTCGTCCCCGGTCTGCCACCACGGCGCGTGCGGATAACGCCGCGAGGACGGCAGGACGAACGGCACCCCGCCGTCCGGCCGGGTGATCGACACGAGATAGTCCAGCGCCTTCGGCACCATCGGCTCGTCCAGCGCGCCGAGTTCGTCGAGTATCTGCAGCGCGAGGTTGGTCGGCTCCGGCTGACTGTCGGGCCCGCGCAGGTCGGGTTCGAGCGCGTTGCCGAAACCGCCGTCGGAATTCTGGTAGGCGCGCACCGCGGCGATCGGCAGCTCCCGGCCACCATCGCGAAAAAGATAGGAAAAACGCAGCCGGTCGATCAGCCGGGCGTTCCGCAACAAGAACTCCTCGGCGCGATCGAGAACAGCCGCGTCCGCCACGTCCACATCCCTTTCCTGACCGAAACGCACTTCTGATTACCGGGCACCTGCCGTTAGACTAGGTGAGGGCACCGGCCAGCACAGGAGCGACTTTACGAAGTAGGTGACTGGACTATGGGGCCGGGCGTTTTCAGGTGGGGCGTCCTCGTACCGCACGGGGTCAACCAGGAGTTCGCCGGCTGGGAGCCGGCTGCGGCCTGGCAGCGGATGGTGGAGGTCGGCAGGCTCGCCGAGAGCCTCGGGTACGACCAGCTGTGGGTGCAGGACTGCGTGGACACCCAGCCGCGCCGGTCACCGGAGCTGGTGTTCGACAGCTGGATCGCCGCGACGGCCCTGGCCGGGGCCACCACGCGCGCCCGGATCGGCGCCGCGGTCCCGTGCGCGCCCTACCACCATCCCGGGACGCTGGCCAAGCGGGCCGCGACCCTGGACGTGGCGAGCGGTGGTCGGGCCGTGCTGGAGTTGGGCACGGGCAGCCACCCCTGCGGCTACGAGTCGTACGGCTGGCAGGTGCCGTCACCGTCCGAACGACTCGCCATCCTCGGCGAGCAGATCGAGGTGCTCGACCAGCTGTGGCGCGAGCCGAGCGTGACCCACACGGGTGAGCACTGGCGCCTGCGAGACGCCCACTGCGCACCCACGCCGCTGCGGTCGGCACTGCCGGTGCGTCTGCCGGCCGCCCGGCTGGAAGGCGACGTCGAACTCGCCGCGCGCTGGGCAGACCAGGTCGTGTGGCAGGGCAGCCCGGCGGAGGTGACCGCGGCCCGGGCACGGCTGCGGGAGGCGTGCGCGCAGGTGGGCCGCGACCCGTCGGACATCACCGAGGCCGTGCGGATCGAGTGCCGGATCTTCGCCGACAACGTCGAGCGCGACCGCTGGCTGGGCAGCCCGTTCGTGATCGCGTTCTGGAGCGCCCACCCCGACAACTACTGCGAGCGCAACCTCGTCGGCACGGTCGGGTCGGTGGTCCGCCAGGTTCAGCGTTACGTGGACGCCGGCATCACCGAGATGGTCGTGTCCTTCCGCGACTACCCGGAGACGACCAGCCTGGAGGCGTTCCGGACGGAGGTGGTCCCCCTGGTCACGCCCGCCGTGGAGACGACGCCGGCGTAGCCGGCGCGCTCAGACGGACAGGTCCGGTTGGGTGGTGTGGAGCAGGCGTGGGTCGGGTGCCTCGCCGGACATGGCCAGCAGCCCGAACACGGCCCGGCCGAGGGTGACCAGGTCGCGCGGGTTCTTCTTGTTCAGACCGCCGATGAGCTGCTTGAGCACGGTGAGCTGGTCGAAGTAGATGCGCTCGGTGACGAGGTTCTCGTTCTCGTCGAAGATGAAGTACGCCGTCATTCTGGTGCGATGTCTGGCTCCGGTCGGCGGGATCTTGCCGAGGGGACCCAGATGGGTGCCCAGCAGCCAGAACTCCACGATCACCGCGTCGGGACTGTGCCGGATGGCGATGATCTCGTGGTCCTGGTCGGGGAAGGCGACGCGGGTGTCGTGGTAGTAGTCGCGCACCTCGCCGTCACCGTCGTGGACGGTCATCGTCGCGATCAGCTCGTAGTGCGGGTGCGGGAACGTGGACAGGACGTCGTCCCAGTCCTGCCGGACCTCGTCGTGGAAGTGGTCGAGGACCAGCTTCTGGCGCGCACGCAGCACGTCCTCGGGCGGAAAGGTGAAGGTGGTCATGGGCTCTCCAGATCGGGTGCGGGGTCCTTTCCGGTAAGCCTACGGTGTAGGATTTTGTTTTGTGCCGCTATTCGCGACACATGGCAAGGGAGATCCTGTGGCGGACAGCAAGCCGAGGCGCGGTCGCCCGGCGGGTGGCCGCGCGGTCCTCACACGCGAGCGCATCGTCACCGCGGCGGTGGCGATGGTCGAGGAGCTCGGCCTGGACGCGGTCACCATGCGAGGCCTCGCCAGACGGCTGAACGTCGACACGATGAGCCTCTACCACCACGTCGACAACAGGGAAACGCTGCTCAACCAGGTCACCGAGGTCGTACTCGCCAACATCGAGCTACCACCGGCCACCGGGGTGTTCCGCGACGACGTGCACGCCATGGCCATCGCGTTCCGCCGGGTCGTGCTTCGGTACCCGCACTGCGCGCCGCTGGTCCTCACCCGTCAGCTCGGGTCGTTCACGGCCCTGGCCCCGGTCGAGGCGGTCCTGTCCATCATTCGCGCCGCGGGCTTCCCACCCGACCGCGCCGTGCACGTCATGCGATCGGTGCTGGCGTACCTGATCGGCACCCTGCTGCGCGAGGTCTCGGCAAGCCCGACCTTCAGCGGCCAGAACCTGGGCGGCGTCGAGCGGCGCCGCACCGAGCTCACGGACTCCACGCTGCCGCACGTCGCGGAGTCCGCGCCCTACCTGGCCGTCTGCGACCACGAGGAAGAGTTCGAGTTCGGACTCGACCTGCTGATCACCGCCGTGGAGCTGCAACGCCAGCGACAGTGACACTGACCTCGCACGACCGGCGCACACTGTGGGGATGGACCGCGAGGCCATCCACCAGGAGTTCGAACAGGCCCGCGCGAGCTTCCACCGGCTGGTTGCCGACGCGGACGAGGTTGGGCTGCGCCGGCCGTCGAACGGTACGAGGTGGACCAACAGGCAGCTGTTGTTCCACATGCTCCTTGGCTATCTGATCATCCGCGCGCTACGCCGGCTGCTACTGCTGTTCGACCGGCTGCCCGACGCCGTGAGCCGTGGCTACGCGCGCCTGCTCGACAAGGCGACCCGACCGTTCGACACGGTCAACTACCTCGGGTCCCGGTTCGCCGGCAACACGCTGTCCACCCGGCGGATGGAGGTGATGTTCGACCACGTGATCGAGAAGCTGCACCGCCGCCTGGACGCGGAGTCCGACGCCGACCTGGCTCGGGGGATGCACTATCCGACGCTGTGGGACCCGTTCTTCGCCGACCACATGACCCTCGCGGACGTCTACCGCTTCCCCACGCGGCACTTCGAGTTCCACCGCCGCCAGCTCACCCTCGAGTGACCTGAGCCCGTGCTACTCCCTCGCCCGTCAGCGCCAGCCCAGTGCGGGGGCGACGTGCGTGAGGATGTTCTCGAGCAGGTGCGCGTTGTAGTCGACGCCGAGTTGGTTGGGCACCGTCAGCAGCAACGTGTCGGCCTCGGCGATCGCCTCGTCGCCGGCCAGTTGCTCCACCAGCACGTCGGGCTCGGCGGCGTAGGTGCGGCCGAAGATCGCCCGGGTGTCGGCGTCGATGTGGCCGATCTGGTCGGCGCTCTCGGCGTCGGCGCCGAAGAACGCGTGGTCCAGGTCGGAGGTGAGCGCGAAGACGCTGCGCGAGACCGACACGCGCGGCTCACGCTGCCACCCGGCCTCCGCCCACGCCTTGCGGAACGCGCGGATCTGCTCGGCCTGCTGCACGTGGAAGGGCGCGCCGCCCTCGTCGTTCTTCAGCGTCGAGCTCATCAGGTTCATGCCGTGCTCGGCGGCCCACACCGCCGTGCCGTTGGAGCCGGCACCCCACCAGATCCGGTCGCGCAGTCCCGCCGAGTGCGGCTCGACCCGCAGCAGCCCGGGCGGGTTGGCGAACATCGGGAACGGGTTGGGCTCGGCGAACCCCTTGCCCTCCAACACCTTCAGCAGCACCTCGGCATGCTTGCGGGCCATGTCGGTGTCCGTGTCGTCCTCGCTCGGCTGGTAGCCGAAGTACCGCCAGCCGTCGATCACCTGCTCCGGTGAGCCTCGGGAGATGCCGAGCTGGAGCCTGCCGCCGGCGATCAGGTCCGCGGCACCCGCGTCCTCGACCATGTACATCGGGTTCTCGTACCGCATGTCGATCACACCGGTGCCGATCTCGATGCGTTCTGTCTTGGCGCCGATCGCGGCCAGCAGCGGGAACGGCGACGCGAGCTGTCTGGCGAAGTGGTGCACCCGGAAGTAGGCACCGTCCGCGCCCAGTTCCTCCGCGGCCACGGCCAGGTCGACAGCCTGTAGCAGCGCGTCCGACGCCGTCCTCGTTTGGCTGTGTGGACTGTCCGACCAGTGCCCGAAGGAGAGAAATCCGATGCTCTTCACGCCTTGACCAACGAGCCACCAAGCTAATTGATTCCTCAACTACCGTGTGCGCCCCGGCACTCACCGCATGTCGTCGATGACCCGGGCGGTGAACGCGCGCAGGGTGACCACGTCCTCCGACGTGAGGTGGTCGAACAGCAGCCGCCGGACGGCGGTGACGTGCCCGGGGGCGGCCTTCTCGATCGCGTTGCGCCCGGTTTCGGTGAGGGTGAACGTGGCGCCGCGGCGGTCGGACGGGCAGTCGCGGCGCTCGACCAGGCCGCGCCGCTGCATCCTGGCCAGATGGTGGGACAGGCGGCTCTGCTCCCAGGCGAGGGTCGACTCCAGATCGCGGGCGCGGATCCCCCCGTCCGGCGCCTCGCTGAGGCGGCCGAGGACCGCGTAGTCGGCGAGCGAGATGCCGTGCTCCTCCTGCAGTTCCCGGTTGAGCCTGGCGTTGAGCTGGGCGGTCATGTGGATCAACCCCCGCCAGGCCTGCTGCTCCTCGTCGCTCAGCCACTCCGTCGCGTCCGTCACATCCGCCAGTCTAGCGAAATAGATGACGCGTCCTCTACATTCCATGACGTGTCATCAGGAAGCGGTGTCCGAGCCGGCCTCGAGCCGGTCCGCACGCCAGAGTCAACGGAGTAGCACATGTCCGTACGCATCCTCGCCCTCGTCGGCAGCCTTCGCGCCGGCTCGACCAACCGACAGTTCGCCGAGGCGGCGGTCACGCTCGCCCCAGACGGTGTCCAGCTCGAGATCCACGAGGGCCTGGGCGACGTGCCCTTCTACAACGAGGACATCGACGCCGACGGCACCGTGCCGCAGGCCGCCGCACGCCTGCGCGCGGCCGCGGAGCAAGCCGACGCCTTCCTGCTGTTCTCGCCCGAGTACAACGGGACGATCCCGGCCGTGCTGAAGAACGCCATCGACTGGCTGTCCCGCCCGTACGGCGCCGGCGCGATCTCCGGCAAGCCCGTCGCCGTGGTCGGCACCGCCTTCGGCCAGTACGGCGGGGTGTGGGCCCACGACGACGCCCGCAAGTCCGTCGGCGTGGCCGGGGCCAAGGTGCTCGACGACGTCAAGCTCTCCATCCCCGGTTCACTGACCCGCTTCGCCGACGCACACCCCGCCGACGACGAAGAGGTCGCCGCCGGTCTGACCAACGTCATCGAGGCGCTGCGCGGCCAGACCGCGTCGTCGGCCGCCTGACCCCCACTCGGCGCCGGTCTGGTCAGTCGGGTGTGGCGGTGACCAGGTCGTTGTCGAGGAAGTCGAGGACGAAACAGCTGATGGCCCCGTCCTCTGCGCGGCCGAGCCACACGGGGAACGCGCCGTCGCCGCCGGTCGACACCATGATCATGTTGGTGCCGGTCGCCGGGTCGGAGAGCGTGACGCGGTCGGTGGCGAACGCGTCCTCGATCTCGGCCTGCGCGTAGGCCTTCACTCCCGTGGGGTCGAAGAGCGCGAGCGTGGCGCCGTCCACCGGGTTGCCGAAGAACTCGCCGTCACCCAGTGCCAGCTCGTCGTCCCCTTCGCGCAGCGCGAGGTGCCAGGACGCGACCGGTGCGCCGGTGACGGTCACCCGGCAGGCGACGTTCCAGGCCACTGACGTGCCGTTCTCCTTCGCCTGGAACACCTCCACCGGGTACTCGCCGGGCGGCACCGTCGCGACCAGCGCTCCAGGGTCGGTGGTGCCGAGCAAGCCGGGGTCCGCCACGAGCAGCCGACCGCTCGGCAGGCGAACCGGGTCGGCGGGGATCCGCTCGACGGTCAGGACACGACCGTCCGACGTGCGGAACCGCGCGCCGGCGAGCAGCTCGGTGAGGTTGCGTGGGCGCAGCGGTTGGGGCGGGCGCCACGGGAACTCGGTCGGCACCACGGCCGGCCCGGTGCGTACGGTCACCGGGCCGGCCATCCCGGCAAGGCTCGGCCAGCTCTCGACCGAGGGCACGGCGACGTTCTCCGGCGGCCGCTGCTGTTCCGGCCATTCCGACCAGGCGCGGTGTATCTGGAGCGTGCTGCCGTCAGCCTGCACGGCCACGATCTCGATCGTCTCGGTCGCCCCGATCCCGTCCCGGGTGACCCGTGCCTGGAAGGTCGGCTCTTCGCCGTCGAGCTCCGGGGTGTCCGGCTCGGGGTAGTTCCAGCTGCGGACCCCGAACAGCCGCAACCGCCCGTCCGGCCAACGCCGGTAGGCGACACCCCGGTACCGGCGGCCCGCCGCGTCGATGTTCCACACCTCGGCGTGGTGGGCCGACCAGCACACCTCGACGACGGCACGCACCGCCCCGTCGACACGCAGGACCGCCGCGTACTGAGCGCCTGCCGCGTCCTGGGCCCGCGCGACCGACTCGGCCATCGGCGACACCGGGGCGCGCGTGGTGGCGTCCCACCCCGCGCAGTACACGATCTCCACCGGTTGCCCCGTCGGCGCTGGCACGTCCGCCACCGGCAGGTTGTCCAGGTCGGGCGCACCCGGCAGTGCGGTCCGCGACTCGCGGGCACGCGAGAGCGCCAGGAGTCCGCCCGCCGTCACGGCCGCGAGCGCGCCGGACATGATCACCGTTCTGCGCGTGAGACGGGCGTCCACTTCTCACCTGTCGACAGTCGGTGCCCGCCTCAGTTCACGCGCTCGTACTTGGGGTCCGCCGAGGGCAGCGGCAGCGTCTCCTCACCTTCCAGGATCTTGCTCATCGCGCCGAACCACGTCCGCGCCGGCGTCCTGCCACCGAACATGGTCCCGGAGGAGCTCCTGTTCGCGGTGACCCTGCCGGGACCGCCGTCGATGAGACCGCCGTTGGGCCGATCGGGCCGGAAGACCATGGCCGCGCCCGCGAGCTGCGGCGTCCCGCCGACGAACGCCGCGGAGCCGTTGTGCTGGGTGGTTCCGGTCTTGCCGATCATCGGCCGGGTCCAGCCGACACCGCGCGCGGCGTCGTGGGCGGTGCCACCGGCCTCGTGGTCCTTGCTCATGCCGACGGCGAGGGTGTTGGCGAGGCCTTCGGACACCGCCTGCTCACACGGCTCTTCCTTGAAGGTGTACGGCTTGCCGTTGCGGTCGGTGACCGAGCCGATCGGCGTCGGCGGGCACCACACGCCGCCACTGAGGATCGTCGCGGCCACGTTGGCCAGCTCCAGCCCACTGGTGGGACTCACACCCAGGGTGAACGACCCCTTGCCGGCGTTGTTCTCACTGGGGCCGAAGAACTGGGTCTGGCTCTGCTTCTCCTCCGCGGACTCGGCGTCGGCGTTGGGCGCGGCACCCGTCGCGGCGTTGCCCGCCATCGTCTTGCGCATGCCCAGCCTGGTGGCCATGTCGACGACGGCCTGCATCCCCGCCTTCTCCTCGAGGATGACGAACGCCGTGTTGGGCGAGGTCTGCAACGCGGTCTGCAACGACATGCTGCCGCTCCCGCCCTCGCTGGCGTTGGAGAGACAGTAGGCACGCGTGCCCCGCGCGACGCGTGGGCACTTGTCGCCGCCGCCGACGAACACCTTCGAGGTGTAGGAGGCCGGCGACTCCACGGTGTCGTGGATCCCGACGACCTCTCGTTCCATCGCCGCCGCCGCGGTGAAGATCTTGTAGCTCGAGCCGGAACCGGTGACGTTGGTGACGGCCGATGGCAGGGCGAACTCGGTCTGCCCCGCCGCGGCGTCCGGCCCGTAGTCCCGGTTCGCGGCCAGCGCCACCACCTCGTGCCGGTCCTTGCCGGGCTTCACCAGGGAAAGCGTGTTGGCGACGTTCTCCTGGGTCTTGCTCACCTGCTGCTCGGCTGACTCCTTGGCGGCGTGGTTGGCCTCGGGGTCCAGCGTGGTGCGAATCGTGTAGCCGCCGGTGTAGATGTCGTCCTTAGACATACCGAGGTCGAGCAGGTAGTCCTCGACGTACTGGCAGAAGAAGCCGTTCTCCGGGCCGGCGCCGACGCAGTTGGCCGCCGGCTTGTTCGGCCCGTCCGGCAGCACGCCGAGCGGCTGCTTCTTGATCTCCTTCGCGTCGTCGGCGGAGAGCTTGCGGATCTCCACCATCTTGTCGAGTACGAAGTTGCGTCGTTTGGTGGCCCGATCCGGGTGGTTCCACGGATCGTAGGTGGGCGGGTTGTTGGCCATGCCGGCCAGCAGGGCGCCCTGCGCGACCGTCAGCTTGTCGGGCGTGGTGCCGAAGTAGGCGCTGGCCGCCGCGCCGACGCCGTAGATCTCGCGGGAGAACTCGACGATGTTGAGGTAGCCGCCGAGGATCTCGTCCTTGCTCATCTTCGTCTCGAGCTGGATCGCGATCCGCGCTTCCTCCAGCTTGCGGCCGATCGTCGACTCCTGCGCGCGTTCCTGACCGAGCTCGTCGTTCCGGTAGGTGACGTTGATCAGGTAGTTCTTGACGTACTGCTGGGTCAGCGTCGAGGCGCCCTGGGTGTCACCCCCGGACGAGTTGTTGATCGCCGCGCGGATCGTGCCCTTCCAGTCGACCCCGTGGTGCTCGTAGAAGCGTCGGTCCTCGACCGCGACCAGAGCCCACTTCATCTCGTCGGAGATCTCCTCCGGTTTGGTCGGGATCCGGTACTGGTCGTACAGCGTCGCGATCTGGGTGCCGTTCCGGTCGGTGATCGTCGTGACCAGCGGCGGCGGCTCCTGGGCGAGCTCGGCTGACAGCGCGGTCACCGTGTCACTGGCCTGGTTCGTGACGACCCCCGCCGCCGCGACGATCGGGAGCAGCATGCCCGCGACGAGCGCCCCGGCGAGCAGACACAGACCAACGATCTTGAGAAGACTCCCCCTTATGCGCATGCGGCCCAGGGTACTTAAGGCCGGTTTGCTCCCCGTGATCCACTACTCCTCGGCGTTGGTCGCGGCGGCGAGCTCGGCGAGTAACGCCTGGACCGCCGGGCTGGCGTTGGCGCTGCGCCGCCACGCGGCGTGCACCTCGCGCGTGGGTGGCCGCCGCAGTGGACGGGCGACGAGGTCGTCGCGCAGCGGCGGGCGGGCCAGGCGCGGGATCAGTGCGATGACCTCGGCAGAGGCGACCAGCGACAGCTGGGTGGTGAAGTCGTCGATCAGGTGGCGCACGTCGGGGTGTTCGGGCACGTCGGCGAACAGGCGTCGGAACCACTGGTGGCACACCGTGCCCGGCGGGCTGGTCACCCACGCGTGGCCGGCCAGGTCGGCGCTCGTCAGTGGCCGGTCCAGTCGCGCGAGCGGATGCGTTCCGTGCATGACCACGTCGCCGACGTCGGTGTGCAGGTGACGCTGGAGCAGGGACGAGGGCAGCGGGACCGGCAGCCCGTCGGCGTCGTGACCGATGGCGAGATCGGCGGTGCCGGCGTCGACGCTGTGGAGGGCCCGGTCGGGGTCCTGCTCGGTGATGTGCACGGTCAGGTCCGGGCAGCGCGTCGACAGTCGCGGCAGGACGGGCGCGAGCAGCCCTCGGACAGCGGTCGAGAACGCGACCACGCGCAGTGTGCCGCGTGGTGCGCCCTCCCCCACGGACTGGGCGGCTTCGGCGCAGCGCTCCAGCGCCTGGAACACGTCGGTGGCGGAGTCGACGATGGCCTGTCCTGCCGGGGTGAGCACGACCCCACGTCCCGCGGGTGCGAGCACGGTCACACCGAGTTGGCGCTCCAGCCTCTTGATCTGCTGCGACACCGCCGATGCCGTGAACCCGAGCTCGTCGGCCGCGCGCGCGAGCGTCCCGAGAGCGGCCACCGACCGCAGCGCCCGCAGGGCGCCGACCTCAATCATGAAGCCAGGCTACGCAATATCGACAAGAAAGCATCGCTGGACCACAGGTATCGGATCAGGGCAGGGTCGAACCATGACCGACTCCGACGCCCTCTTCGGCGCCAACCTCGTCGCCATGGTGACCCCGATGCGTCCCGACGGCACGATCAGCGAACCAGGGCTCGCCGCCCTCGTCGACCATCTGCTCGCCACCGGGTGCGACGGGATCGTCGTCGGAGGGACCACCGGCGAGTCACCCACGCTGACCGACGCCGAGACCGCCCGGCTCGTCAGCGCCGTGGCGGCACAGTCGGAGAACCAGGCTCGGGTGATCGCCGGTGTCGGCACCTACGACACCGCCGCCAGCGTCCGTCGGGCCCGTGAAGCCGAGGCCGCGGGAGCGGACGCGCTACTGCTCGTCTGTCCGTACTACTCCAGACCGACCCAGGCCGGTGTGGTGGCGCACTGCGTGGCGGTCGCCGACGCCACCGAGCTACCCGTGATGCTCTACGACATCCCCGCCCGCGCGGGCATCGCCATGACCGCGTCCACGCTGATCGAGCTGGCCGGCCATCCTCGGATCCGCGCGGTGAAGGACGCGAAGGGCGACCTGTTCGAGGCGATGTCGGTGATGTCCCAGACGTCGCTGGCCTACTACTGCGGCATCGACGAGCTGAACCTGCCCTACCTCGCGTGCGGCGCCACCGGCGTGCTCAGCGTGGTGGGCAACATCGTCGCCGACCGCAACGCCGAGCTCATCCGAGCCGTCCGCGTCGGCGACCTCGACACGGCTCAGGCGATCCAGCGGTCGTTGATTCCGTTGGTGGACGCCGTCATGCGCACGTCCCCGGGAGCCACGATGGCCAAGGCGGCCCTGGCCGAGCTCGGGATCATTCCACACGCGACGGTGCGCCTGCCGCTGCTCGAGGCGCCGGCGCAGCACGTCGCGCAGCTGAGGGATGCTCTGGCAATGCTCCGCGTGCCGGCAAGCTAGTCCTCGGCGAGCACGATCACGCGGTCGCCACGTGCCATGGACAGCTGCGCGGTCTTCGCCGGGTTCAGCCGCACGCCGTAGGACGGTACTTCCTGTGCGTCCGCCAGGACGCGGTACCCGATCGCCGTCTCGCCACGCAGACGGGCCGCCTCGATCACGGTCGCGAAGTCGATCCGCTGGCCGAGTGCGACGTACTCCTCGGCCGGGCGCAGGTAGATCTCCGACCCTTCCGCCTCGAACAGCTGCTTGAACACCGCCGACAGGTGCCGGTTCTCCGAGAGCTGTGTCAGCAGCAGGCTGATCAGCTTGCTGCCCACCACGAAGTCGTCCGCCTTCGTGACCTGCGCGAGCCGCTGGTTGCGTTCGTCGTTCATCTCGCTGACGATCGAGTAGCGCTCGTTGCGGCGGAACTCCATGTCGCGCAGGTGAAGCAGCGTCACGAGGGTCTGCGAGTCCGCCTTCTCCGGCTCGACGGTGTCGTCGGCGAGCACGATCACGTGGTCGAACTCCCCGATGCCGAGCGTCTCCAGCGAGCCTCGGTCGGTCGGCTCGCAGATCTGGCAGGCGGTGTGGAGGTTGCGGAGCTCCGCGGCCAGCGCCTTGACCCGCGGCTCGACGTCCGGCTGCGCCGCCGCCACCTGGAGCCGCGAGCCTGGCGCGACGTAGTTGTCCAGCTCCTTGACGATCTTGACACCGCGCGCGTTCCAGCCGATCACGAGCACCCGCTCGGGTTTGCTCGCCCGGCGCACCGGCCGGACGATCGCGCGCGGCGCGCCAGGACGCAGCGGCGTCGGCGCCAGCCTGATCGTCGAGTCGTCCTCGGCGACCAGGATCAGCTCGTCGTCGGCCTCGACGCGGGTGTCCGGGCGAGGGTTGAGCCAGACGCGGCCACGCCGGCGCAGCCCGATCAGCGTGGCGGTCTCGTAGGCGAACAGCGCGACACCGAACGGCGTGCCAGCCAGGCCGGGCTCGGGCCGCAGGTAGATCTCGTCGCCGCCGAAGTCCAGCAGGTCGGTGCACACCACCGACAGCCCGGACTGCCGGGAGGACTGGACGACCAGCCTGGCACCCAGGTCGTCGACGTCGACCACGCTCGCGTGGTCACCACCGGCCAACCGCGCGGGTGGCAGGTTCTGCGCCTGCCGGATCGCGGCGACGACGTGCGGCGGGTTCTCGTCCCATTCCCGGCTGCTCAACGCGAGCAGGGTCTTGATCACACTGGCGTCCGGGTCGTCCACCTCCGGGGTGAGCACGAGGACGGCCGCCGCGCCATGCGGGCTGACCAGGTCGAGATCGGCCGGTTCGGTCGGGCTGCCCGTCCGGCACACGACCCGCAGCTTCCCGAGGGAGCCGAGCCGCGCGCGGATCTCGTCCTCCATCTCCACCTTGTCGCGGTCCGCGAGGATCGCCACGCAGGGACGGCGCTCGCTCTCCTTGGCCACGGCGAGCTCGGAGATCACCGTGAACAGCTGCTCCGACCATCCCAGAAGGACGGTGTGGCCTTCCTCCACCACCCGCGAGCGGCCCTTGCGCAGGTCGTCCAGCTTGGCATCGAGCCCGGTGGTGATGACACCGACGAGCGCGGCGACGACGAAGATGCCGCCGATCGTGACCGCGAACATCGGAAAGATCCAGAACGCGGACCCCTCGTCCGCGGTGACCGTGCCCGGGTCCATGGCGTGCAGCAGAGCCATCCACAGTGTCTTGCCGATGCTCCAGTCCGCGCCCTCCGGCATTGGTCTGGCCAGGTAGCCCATGACGCCGAACACGATGACGAGCACGGCGGAGAGGATCCCCAGCAACCCGATCATCGCCGGCGCGCCCTTGGACATCGTGTTGTCGAACCTGTATCGCAGCCTCTCGCGTAAACCCGGACGCGACACGGCAATCCCCTCCTGTCCCCTGATGGAGTACAGGACTGTGCCACACGGCCGGCGCGTATTCAGTCCATATCGGAGAGTTGTCCGGAGTTCAAGCACCCGAAAGCGTCGATCTGACCGTGTTCGTCCTTTTTGCGACGCGCCAGGAGGTGCGCCGGTAGCGAGCGGCCACGGCCGCGATCCAGAGCATCGCGATGATCGCGCCGACGGCGAGGGTGAGCGAACCGGCCCGGCCGCCGGTCATGGCCCAGCCGTCGCCGATCACCAGTGCGCTGCCGGCGATCCGGGACAGAACGGCGGAACGGTGGTCGCCGGCACGACTGAAGTGGCGGCCCAGCACATAGCAGGCGGCGATCAGTGCGGCGAACGAGACAGCGCCGGCCAGCATGTGCCCGTAGCTGTGCCAGCTGAGCGCGGCGGGCATCCCCGCCGGTGTGCCGATCGGGAAGCCGTCGGCAGGGTCCATTGTGAACACTCCGGCGGCGATCAGCCCGAACCCGCTGACCCGGACCAGCCTGGGCGCCCATGTGCCGCCCGGCCGGTCGTGCATCACCCGGCGCAGGCCAGTCGCCCCGATGACCGTCAGCACCCCGGCCACGAGGAAGTTCACGATCTGCAGCCACCCGAGGGTGCCGTTGCTCAACGCGCTGAGCGGGTGGCGGGTGATGTCGAAGCCCTCGCGTGCCGCGGCCTGCGCGACGGACCCGACGGTCCACAGCGGACCCGCGACGGCCACGCACGTGAGCAGGGTCCTGGTGGTCAGTGTCCTGGTGGTCGAAGCGGTGATGTTCATGACTGGTTCCTCTCTGAGGTTGCGGTCACCTCCACGTCGATCCGGACATGTGACAGGGAACGAGTACATTCCCTGTCACATGTCCTTGTTCGACGGAGCGGTGCACGCAGAGCGGAACGATTGAGGAGAAACGCCATGCGCTACCTGATGACGTCCAAGGGCGGCGACGCTCCCGACGAGAAGCTGTTCACCGAGATGGCGGCCTTCATCGAGGAGATGACCGCCAACGGTGTCCTGTTGGCCACCGGCGGACTCGCACCGAGCGGTGTCCGCCTCACGTCCGCCGACGGCGAGATCACGGTGACGGACGGGCCGTTCACCGAGGCCAAGGAGGCGGTGGCCGGGTTCGCGCTGGTCGAGGTCCGGTCCAAAGAGGAGGCGATCGAGCTGGCTCGCCGCTTCCGCCGGATCGTGGGCGACGGGGAGAGCGTGATCCAGGAGGTCTTCGGCCCGTGACTCGGTTTCGGTGCCGGCCCGGCTCGCCTTGGGCCGGCACCCCGTGAGCGACGCGCACGGCGCGGTCGACGCGATCTGGAAGCTCGAGTCGGCCACGATCATCGCTGCCCTCACCCGCATGGTCCACGACGTCGGCCTCGCGGAGGAGTTGGCACAGGACGCGCTGGTCGCGGCGCTGGAGCAGTGGCCGACGGCGGGTGTCCCGGACAATCCCGGCGCGTGGCTGACGACCGCGGCCAAGCGTCGCGCCGTCGATCACATCCGGCGTGCCCAGCGGCTTGAGACCAAGCAGGCCGAGCTGGCGCGCGAGGCGGGCCTGCGGGAGGAGCTCCCCGAGTCCTCCGACGACGTCCTGCGGCTGATGTTCATGTCCTGCCACCCGGTGTTGCCGACCGAGGCACGCGTCGCGCTCACCTTGCGGCTCGTGGGTGGTCTGACGGCCGAGGAGATCGCGCGTGCCTTCCTCGACAACGAGCCGAGGGTCACCCGGCGCATCGCCGAGGCGAAGCGGACGCTGGCCCGCGAGCGGGTGCCGTTCGAACTGCCGGCACCCGCGGAGCTGGTGGCACGACTCGCCTCGGTGCTCGAGGTCATCTACCTGATCTTCAACGAGGGCTACTCGGCGACGGCCGGCGACGACCTGGTGCGCCCTGGTCTGTGCCTCGAGGCACTGCGTCTCGGTCGGCTGCTGGCCGAGCTGGCGCCGGACCAGGCCGAGGTGCACGGCCTCGTCGCGTTGATGGAGATCCAGGCGTCCCGCTCGGCGGCTCGGACCGGTCCGAACGGCGAGCCCATCCAGCTGCACGAGCAGAACCGGGGCCGCTGGGACCTACTCCTCATCCGCCGCGGGTTCACGGCGATGCTGCGGGCGCGGGACCTCGGTGGGCGACCCGGGCCGTATGTGCTGCAGGCGGCCATCGCGGTCTGCCACGCGCAGGCGCGGACCGCCGAGGACACCGACTGGCCGCAGATCGCGACGCTGTACAACGCGCTGGCCCAGCTCCGGCCGACCCCCGTCGTCCACCTCAACCGGGCGGTGGCGATCGGCATGGCTCACGGACCCGAGGCGGGGCTGGCGTTCGTCGATGCCCTAACCGCGGATCCGTCGCTGCGCGACTACCACCTCCTGCCGGCCGTCCGGGGCGATCTCCTGCTCCGGCTCGGCCGTGCCGCAGAAGCGAGGCGCGAGTTCGAGCGAGCCGCCGACCTCACCCGCAACGCCGCGGAACGGGCTTTCCTACTCCGCCGCGCGGACCAGCTGGCGACCGACGACAGCCCTGGCATGACCCTCGAACGCGCCACCGAGGAGTTCCTGGGCGGTCTCGACTCCCAGACAGCTCGCTCCTACGGGCAGACGTTGCGTCGCCTGTGCCGGGCACTCGGCGGCCAGGTTCCCCTGTCGTCACTGACCACCGACCAGGTGACCCAGGTGTTCGCGACGGCGTGGGGACAGGCGGCACCGAGAACGTGGAACCGGCACCGGTCGGCCGCACGGACCTTCGGCGCATGGGCCGACCTCGACGACCTCACCGCGGGCGTGGCACGCCGAACCGAGTCTCCGGCCCCCACAAGGACGATCGGCCCCGAGGAGATCGAGGCATTGTGGCGGCTGCCGAACCTGCCGCTCCGGGAACACACCCTGTGGCGGCTGCTGCACGAGTCCGGTACCGGGGTCCAGGTGGCGCTGTCACTGAACGTGGAGCACCTCGACCTGGACGACCGGCGCGCACGCGTCGGCGAGGTGTGGGTCAACTGGCGATCCGGGACCGCTCGTCTGCTCCCCGAACTCGTGGCCGGCCGCAGCCACGGACCCCTGTTCCTCGCCGACCGACGCCCCGCACCGGCCCGTCCCGCGGCATCGGCGGACCTGTGCCCGGAAACCGGCCGCAGGCGCCTTTCCTACGAGCGGGCCGAGTACCTCTTCAAGAAAACCACCCAGGCCGTCGACCCGACGGGCCACGGCTACACCCTGCGCCAACTCAAACCCCAACGCACGAAGCGGAACCGAGCTTGACGGCTGTCCCGAAAGACGCATCGGGACATGGCCGGTGTCATGAAAGACGCGATCGGGACGTTCAACGACATGAGCGCGTCTTTCGAGACATCGCCCGCAGCGTGAACGCGCCATTCGTGAACGGCCAGCGCGACTTGAGCGGTGTGGTGAAGGACGCCTCTCACGCTGGCGGTGATCAAGGACGCCTTCCTCGCACGGCCGCCGGCCGAACCCCGCAGCGAGTCCACCAGGCCGCGCTAAGGGCCACCAAGACCATGGGTGGATCTGGGTTCACCGACACGAGCGCGTCGTTCAGGAACTAGCCCGTCCATGCGGCGTGGCCGATCGGAGCTGCCCCCCTCGCTGCTCCGATCGGCCACTAATGGGGCACCCCCAGTTACCCCGGTCCGTAGACGTCCCACAGCTGGCCGACGAAGAACCTGCCGAAGCGGGCCAGTGCGGCGACCGGGTGTGGGCCGTCGGCTCGGAAGCTTGTCAGGGTCGCGGCCAGGTGCAACGGGTTGATGTGCAGTGTTCCCGCGCCGTCGACCTCCGCGCTGTCACCGTCCGGCGGGACGTGGCCCCGCATCAGTCGGGTGTACAGAGTGGACGTGTCGTGCCATAACCGGGTGACGGGGCCGTCGCGGACGTCCTTCCTGCCGCTGAGCGTGCGGGGCCGACCTTCGCTGTCGGTGAACCACAGCTGGTAGCGCATGACCCGGCTGCCAGCCGAGTCGCTCGGCATGAACAGGTTGAACCAGCCGCGTTCGACCGGGCGCCGCCCGCCGCAGCACGCGGCCTCCACCCAGCCCTCGGCTCGGGCGAGGTGGTCGGGATGCTCGAGGAAGGCGTCCATGTCGTCGACGCGAATGGTGAGGCGGAACGACAGCCGCTCCCCCTCCGACCGCTTCGCCGACCGCTTCGCCGACCGCGGGTCGGAGGCGCCGAGGACGACGAACCCCGCCATCTCCTCCTCGAACGACAGTGACGTCGGTTCCCTCATCTTCACTGGTTGGGCCAGGCTTGTCGTCCGCATCGGGCGGGTTTCCAGCAGGCGGGTGGACATCCGGTCGGCCATCGCGGCGATGGTCAGCGACGGGTTCGCCCCCACCGGTCCCGGCATGACCGCCCCGTCCGCGATGTACAGCCCAGGGTGGTCGAAGACCTCGCCGTACTCGTCGCAGACGCCTTCTCCTCGGTGGCGCCCCATGGTCGCGCCGCCGAGCGGGTGCACCGTGATGAACCGTTTTCCCAGCCAGGCGGGCAGTCCGGAGTACTCGGCGCCGAGCACGTCCGCGATCCGCCGCATGGTCGTCTCCAGCCGGTCGAAGTACTCGGTGCTCGCCGCCGGGTCCCACTCGACGTCGAGCTTTCCGCCCTTCAACTTCAACTGGCCGTTCGGCAGGTCCCGGCCCATCCCCAGCAGCGGCAACGAGTTCGCCGACAGGTCCGCGTTCCGGAACAGGTCGGAGATCTCCGCGGACATGTTCTTGTCGCCGGTGAGCGACGCCCAGATCCGGTTCATCACGAACCGCGAGACCCGCATGACGTTGTTCCGCACGTCGGCGCTTTCGACCATCCAGTCGACGAACGCGGGATGCCCACCGTCCTGGATGTAGGCGCCCCTGCCGGTGTCGCCGTCGAGGCTGTCGGGCAGGCGGATCGCGCTGGTGATCACGGGTCCGAGGCTCGCGTCGAGCTCCCGGGTCCTGCTGCGGTCCCTGGCGCGTAACAGGAACGCGAGCACGTCGCCGTTGCCGGAGAACCGGCTGCCGAGTACGCCGGACAGCCCGGGCAGTCCGCTTCGGCTGCGCAGCAGCAGAAGCGTGGTGCCGAGCGTGCCGGCGGCCAGGACCAGTCGGTCGCACTCGATGGTCCGGGCACCGGCCGTCCCGTCGTGCCGGACGTAGTCCACCGCGAAGCCGCCGCCGGAGCGCTGCCGGACCTGCCGTACCTCGTGGAGTGTGCGCAGGTCCGCGCCGTGGTGCTTGGCCGCCGAGAGATAGGTGTGGTCCAGGCTGTTCTTGGCGCCGTCGTTGCAGCCCAGATCGCACTCGCCGCACAGCCGGCAGGTTCGCCGGGGCGCCCCGTGCAGGTTGCCGTACGACGGCTCGACGATGGGCAACGCGAGCCCGGGCTCGTCGCCGGGCCTGCCAGCGAAGCTGATCGCGAGCGGCGGCAGCTGCCAGTCGAGGCCCAGTTCCGAGGCCGCGTCCCGCAGCGCGATGGTCTTCGGGGTGTGGGCGTAGGTGGCGTTCTCGAACGGGTACGGCGTCGCCCCGAGCATCTCCTCGACCGCGTCGTAGTGCGGGTCGAGGTCCGCTCTGGTCACCGGCCACGACTCGTACCCGCCGTCGCCGACCGGCTCCTCGTGCACGAACCAGTGCTCGTCCTTGCGCAGCAACACGTTGGCGTAGATGAGCGAGCCGCCGCCGAGCCCGCTCGCGACGACCGAGTCGCAGCCGCTGAAGCTCCACACGTCGTACATGCCGTGCAGACCCTCGTGGGGATCCCAGAAAGCCGCACCCATGTCGGCGGGGCTCCTGGGGAACGTGCCAGGCGGGAAGGCGCGGCCACGTTCCAGCACCACGACGGACAACCCGGCGGACGCCATCCGGTATGCGGCGACCGAGCCGCCGAAGCCGGACCCGACGACCAGAACGTCGACGTGTTCGTTGTGTTCGTTGCCCACCGTGACCTACCCCCCGTTCCGCTTGAGGAAGTCCACGATGCGGGGGAACACGTCCATGTGGGCGTTCTTGCCGATGATCGGGTCCACGTGCCCGTAGCCGTCCAGGACCTCGAGCTCGTGACGCCCGGGCACCCGCTCGTTGAGGAGCCGGTGACACACGACGTTCGAGTCGGCGAAGACGTTGTTGCGGTCCCCGGCCAGGTACAGCACGGGTGTCTCGACGCTCTCGACATCCACGAGGTAGTCGTCGGGAAGCGCCCGGTGTGCCGGGTCGGCCGGATCGTACTTGACCGCCTTCCCCACCCGCACCATCTTGCCGATGTGCTGGTAGTAGGCGACGTCCACGGCGGCGTGCAGGTCGGCGAGACGCTCGTGTGTGTGCGTCTCGGGCGCGAGGTTGGCGTGCTCGTACAGCGCCGGACTCCCGGTGCCCCACATGAAACTCAGCATGTGGCAGGCCGGCACGTCGCACGTCCGGTGGGACAGCGAGACCGCGCGGGCCAGCAGCCAGCGCCGGGTGAGCGGCGGCGCCTCCTTGAACCGCGGGTCCAGGTAGGACAGGCCGACGCCGTAGTCGAGAGCGGCCGCGACGGCGAGCTTGGCCTGGGACCATGACGGAACACGCGGGGTCAGGCCGACGCTGTTGGCCACCAGGCTGGCCACCCCGTCGATCACCCCGCCGAACAGACTCATGTGGAACGTCAACGACCCGACGCAGTGCGCCACCACGTGAAGCCGTCGTCCCCCCAGGTGACGACGGAGTTCACGGATGGCCGCCGGGTGGTCGAACGCGGCGATGTCGTCCAGCGTGTGCCTGCCGGTCTCCGTGTTGTACGGATACCGGTTGCTCATGCGCAGATCCAGCGTCCACACGTCCCCGAAGCCATGGGCGTGCAGGAAGCTCACCAGGTTGCGGTGCTCCGGCATGATGAACATGTCACTTGACTGGCTCAGCCCGTGCACGAGCAGGACGACGTTGTCGGACTCGGCCGCGAGGAACCTCGTCAGCTGCAGACCGAGCCCGTCGTCGGTCGTGAACGGATGCACTGAGATCTCGGCCCCCGAGACTCCCTCCAGCGTGTACCTCGCAATTCGACGTTTCATCCGAACCCCCTAAAACCCCGCTATCAGCATGGCGAACCGCGACAGCACGCGGCATCGTGGAAACCCCGTACATCCTCCGCGACCGGGACGCGGTCAGGACTCGCGGGCCAGCATGGCAGCGACCCCGGCGCGCGAGGTGACGCCGAGTTTGGCGAACACCCGGGACAGGTGGGTCTCGACGGTGCGGACAGACAGATACAGTTCGGCCGCGATCTTCTGGTTGGTGAGCCCCTGGGTGACCAGCCTCGCGATTTCCAGCTCACGCGGTGACAGTCCGTGTGAGCCGGTCCGCCCGGCGGCGGCCGGGGCGGGCACGCGGACGCCGAGGCGCCGTTGCTCGCGGACGGTCTGCGCCGCCAGCGCGGCGGCGCCGCACGCGAGGAAGATGTCGGTCGCCTCGCGCAGACGTGCTCGCGCCAGGTCGGCGCGGCCGGCCTCCTCATGGGCGAGGCCCGCCGTGAGCAGAGCGCGTCCGATGTCCAGACGCCGTTGCCCCGCGGTGAGCCGGCTCGCGGCCTCCTCCGCCAGCGCGGCCGCGGCGGCGGGGTCACCCGGACGGGTGACATGCGCTCGGGCCAGGGTCACCAGACCGGTGAACACGGGCAACCCGGGGTCGTCGAGATCGGCGGCCATCTCGGCCCACCGGGCGCCGTCGCGGCCCTGCGCGGTCTCGACCTGGGCCAGCAGCTCACAGGTGGCCACCAGCGTGGCCCTGTCGATCTTGGGGTTCTTGAAGTCGGCGCAGGACGCGATGAGCGCCTCGACGCCCTCGTCCAGCCGTCCCGCTGCGATCATGGCCACGCCGCGGGCGTTCTGCGCCATGTAGCCCCAGACCTCATGGCTGCCCACGACCGTGGTGACCGCGTCCTCCCCCACCGCCAGCGCCGCGTCGTGGTCACCGGACCACGCCAACGCCAGACACCGCTGGGTGAGCGCGAACACCAGCTGCTGGCCCGACCCGATCAGCCGGGCGCCGTCGATCGACTCCTCCACCGTCGCCAACGCGTCCGGCAGGCGGCCCAGCGCGATCAGCGTCCTGGCCTTGCCTGCGAGCAGGTTGGTCTCCACGTACGCCTGCCCGGTCGAGCGGGCCAGGCCGGCGGAACGGTCGAAATGCTTGAGCGCCACCGGGTATCGGCCCAGGCAGGTGTCCGCCCAACACAACCAGGCCATCGTGTCCAGCCACTCGGCCAGATGACTGTCCGCGGCCGCGCCGACCAGACGTTCCGCGGTGTCCGCCAGACCCTGCGCGTCCGCGATCCGCCCGGCGGCGTACGCGGACATCGGGCGCAACGCGGCGACGGCCACGTCGAGCCCGGGCTCCCAGCCCTCGCCGGAGTCGGGCATCAGGTCCAGCACCGCCTGAGCGGCCCGGAAGTCCACCCGCATCAGGCTTTCCACGACGAGCCGCATCCTCAGCGGGATCGCGGCGTCCGCGCGCGGGTTCGGCATCCTGGAAAGCTCGTCCAGCAGCAGGGCACGGGCCTCGTGCGGCCGGTCGAGCTGGCGTTCCATCACCGCGCAGATCCGGGCCGCCCGCGCCCGGCGGGCGTACTGGTCGGCCGGCAGCAGCGCGAGCAGCTCTCGGGCGGTGTCGCGGCCCTCGGCCAACCGGCCGCTGACGCTCAATGCCCGGCACAGCTCCATGAGCAGCTCCAACCGCTGCTCCAGCGTGCCCGGCTCCACCGGCAGCAGCCCGAGCGCGATCCGCAGCCAGTGCGCGCAGGTCTCCGGCGCGTGCGCGGCAACAGCACGCGCGGCGGTCACCAACGTGGTGATGGCCTGCTGATCACCGAACGTGCAGGAACGTTCGACGTGGTGGGCCTGGACGGTGGCCGGCGCGCCGACCCGTGCCAGGTGCGCGGCCAACCGCGCGTGCGCACCGAGCCGCCAGCCCGCCTCGGCGTACTCGTAGGCGGCCTGCCGCACCAGCGGATGCCGGAACCGGAACCGGCCGGACGTCGCCTGCCGCAGGATGTCCCGCGCCACCAGGTCGTTCAGGGCGGTCAGCAGCGCCGCCTCCGGCATCTCCGCGGCGACGGCCATCAGCGCGGGCTCGAACTCGTCCCCGGCCACCGCCGCCGCGTGCGCCAACCGCAGCGAGTCCGACGACAGATCGCCCAGCTCCACCTGCAGGACCGCACGCACCGACGCGGGCAGCTCAGCACCCTCCAGCCGCTGCATGCGCGCCAGCGCCTCGAGATAGAAGGGATTGCCGCCGCTGGCCTCGTACAACGCCCGACCACGCGCCCGGCTGACACCCTCACCGAGGAACTCCGCCACCTCGTCCGGGGTGAGCGGAGCGACCGTGATCTGGTGCCCGCCGGCCGCGGCGACCAACGCGGCGACCCGCGGCGGCGCCTGGGCGGGCCGATACGCCACGGCCACCAGCACCCGACCGCGCGGCGGGTGGCGCACCAGGTGGTCGAGGAACTCCGCGGAGCCCGGGTCGGCCCAGTGCACGTCGTCCAGCAGCAGCGCCAGCCCGTCGGGTGCCGCCAGCTCGTCGACCAGCTGCCGCAACGCCCGGTACAGCCGCAACCGGGCGATCCCGTCCCGGTCGGCGTGCTCGTCCAGGTCGACCTCGCTCGAATTGGCCGTCAACGCGGGAAACACCGTGGCCAACAGCCGACGCTGCGCGGCGCCGAACCGGCCGGCGATCCGCCCCCGGCTCGACTCAAGATGATCGTCCAACGCGTCCACCAACGCGCTGAACGGCATGACCTGCTCGAACTCCGCCGCTCTGCCCCACAACGTGGTCAGCCCCTGCGCACCGGCCCGACTGGCCAGCTCACCCAGCAACCGCGTCTTTCCCACACCGGGTTCCCCCACCAGCGCGAGGAACTGGAACTCACCCTCGGAGGTCGCCTCGACCATCCGCATGAACGACCGCACCGTCGCACTCCGGCCGACCAGAGGGGCCGTGCCTACTTTGGAGTCAACAGGCATCGTCTGACTACTCCCCGTACGGGCCCTCACAGATCAGGGACGATGCGCGTGAGCACCGCGGGCGCACACGACTGCCTCACGCTGTCCCCCCAGTTCCCGGACCAGTTCTCGAACTCCGGAGTTCGCCGCCAGCGTATGACCCCCCAGACCCCTGGGCAACTCCATGTCCACGGTTGGCGCTTCCCCGTTTTCTTCGATGATTTCGCGTTGACAACTCCGACGTTGACGAAGCGAAACAATATCAACGTTGAAAAACCGCATTAGCTGCTCGCCGGCAACGGCGCCAGTTTCTCGTCCAGCCGCTCGGCGTCCCGCGGTTGTCGGTGCGCGCGGTACAGGTCACGGGCCTGCTCCCACGCGCGCCGGGCCGCCCCGGCTGTCCCCGAGCGCCGCGTGTGTGTCACCGTCTCCCCTCTGCTGTGGTCGTGTCGCCGGCACAGCAGCAACGCCTGCTCGCAGTACTCCCGGCCATCGGCGGGACGGCCCAGCCGGGCGGAGTACCAGCCGAGCGAGTTGAGCGCGTCGGCCTGACGCATGCCGTTGCCGGTGGCGCGGTAGTACTTCAGCGCCTCACGGGTGTGCCGCAAGCGCGCTCACCAGAGCACCACGCTGGCCGAGCACCCATCCAAGCGCCCGTTCGGCGTCGGCGACCAGGCTGGCACGTTCCGCCTGCCGCGCGAAGGAGAGCGCGGTCCACAGATGGCGCTCGGCCACGTCGAGGGAGCCCACCCGCACGTGGGCGGCCCCAGGTGATCCACTCCGGAATGTTCGGCGCCCACACGGTGATCCGCTCCCCCGGCGCGAACCGGGTCAGCAGCCAGTGCGCACACTGCTCCGCCTGTGCCAGCAACTCGCGGTAGGTCCACTGTCGGTCGGTGCGGTCGGCGCCGGACAGGGACGGGCTGTCGCGCGGCGCGACCTCGACGAGCGCGGTCTGCTCGCCGGCGTCGGCGGCGGCCTGACGCAGCAGGTCCCCTGTGGTCAGCTCGAGCACGGGTTGGCTGGTGTCGGCGGGCCAGTACGCGAGGTCTGCCACCGTTCACTCCTCCTCGAGTTCGGCGGCGGTGGGGATCGGGCCGCCACCGTCGGGAATCGGACGGCCGGAGTCGCGCCACCGCACCGCGGCGGGAAACCCGTGCCGCGCGGCGAACTCCTGGAACCAGCGGCCCTCCGGGGAGTGCCGGGTGATCCCGTCGAACAGCGTGGCGATGAGCTGTGTGCCCTGCAGGCCCATGTTGTCGTACGCCTGGTTGATCATCAGCTTCTGCATGACCAGCTGGTTGACCGGGACGCCGGCGATCCGGTCGGCCAGCGCCTCCACCGCGTCGTCCAGCTCGGCTTCCGGAACCGCCTGCACGACAAGGCCCCACGCGGCGGCGGTCGCGCCGTCGATCGTGTCCCCGGTCAGCAGCATCCGTTTCGCCCGCTCGGCACCCAACCGGTACACCCACATCGCGGTCGTCGGACAACCCCACACCCGGGCCGGCATGTACCCGATCCGCGCGTCCTCGGCCATCACCACGAGGTCGCAGGACAGCGCGATATCACTGCCGCCGGCCACGGCGTACCCGCGCACCTTCGCGACGGTCGGCTTCAGCGACCGCCACAGGGTGAAGAAGTCGTCGGTGTTGCGTTTCATCCGTTGGTAGTCCTGGATCGGATCCCAGACCGGTGACTGGGTCAGGTCGCCCTGCTCCGCGTACTGCTTGAGGTCGTACCCAGCGCTGAACGCGCGCCCGGCGCCCTGCAGCACCACCACGTGTACCTCGGGATCCTCGTTGGCCCGGTCGACCAGCTCCCGCAACCGGCCCGCCATCTCCGTGGTGATCGCGTTCAACCGGTCGGGCCGGTTCAACGTCAGGTAGGCCTTGCGGTCCCGCACCTCGTAGGTGATGACCTCGCTCACCGGTCGCTCCCTTCCAGCATGGCCCTGACGACCTCGACCCAGGCCGTGACCAGCCGCTCGGCACCTCGCTCACCGCGCAGCACATCGGAAATCGCCAGGCCACGCAGGAACTGCACGGTCAGCGACGCCACGAGCGGGTATCGCTCGGCGGCGGCGAGATCGTCGCCGAACACGTCGCCGACGACCCGGTACAGGTCCACCCGCGCACGCTTCTCCTCACGCCGCAACACGTCCCGCAACGCGGTGTCCGTCCGTGCCGCCGCCCACAACTCCAACTCCGCGACGAACGCCGGACGCACCACGGACGCGCAGAGCACCCGGATCGCCCGCTCGACACGGTCCAGGTCCGGCGACACCTCGGCCTCGGCCTGGCGCACCGCCGTTTCGTTGCGCTCCATCAGGGTGCGGATCGTGGCCCCGAGCATCGCCTCGCGGGTCGGAAAGTGATGCAGCAACGCGCCCCGGCTGAACCCACCGGCGCGCTGCACCTCGACGGTCGTCGTCGCCGCGAGCCCGCGCTCGACCAACATGTCCACCGCGACCCGCCGAATCCGACGCCGCGTCGCCTCACGCTGTGCGGCCCGCGACATGCCAGGACTTTTCACAGTCATCCCTGACTGTCAATCGTTTGCAGGGCCTACCGACACCTCCTTGATCTGGACATGTGGACGGCGACGCGGTAACTTCGCCGCAAATTGTTAACGTGAACAATTGACGCGAAGGACGACAGTGACGTCGAATCCGAGCACCGGCCACCGACGCGGTTCCCGTCGGCGACTCGACCGGCGCGGCTGGATCTTCGTCGTGCCCTTCCTGATCGTGTTCGCGCTAACCTTCCTCGCGCCGATCGGTTACGCCGTCCAGCTGAGCCTGTTCCAGGACCAGGCTTTCTTCGGGGGCACGACCTTCGTCGGTCTCGACAACTACGTACAGCTCTTCGCCGACACCCGGTTCTGGAACGGCTTCCTCCGGGTAATGATCTTCCTCGCCGTCCAGGTGCCGATCATGCTGGCGCTCGCCCTGGTCGCCGCGCTGGCCATCGACAGCGCCCGGCTGCACGCGGCCGGCTTCTTCCGGATCGTGATCTTCCTGCCGTACGCGGTCCCCGCGGTCGTGGCCACCCTGATGTGGGGCTACATGTACGGCACCAACTTCGGTCTCGCCGCCGACTTCAACGACCTGTTCGGCACCGAGGTCCGACCCCTGTCGCTCGACTGGGCACTCCCCTCGATAGGCAACATCGTCACCTGGGAGTTCGTCGGCTACAACATGATCATTTTTTATTCGGCGCTGCGGGTCGTGTCCGGCGAGCTGTACGAGGCCGCCGCGATCGACGGGGCCGGGCCGTTCCGGACGATCTTCAGCATCAAGCTACCCGCCCTGCGCGGCGCCATCGTGATCGCGACGATCTTCTCGATCATCGGCAGTTTCCAGCTCTTCATCGAGCCGAACATCATGCGCGGGCTGATACCCAACGTCCTGACCACGGACTACACGCCCAACATGTACGCCTTCTACCTCTCCTTCGGCGGCCAGCAGTACAACTACGCGGCCACCGTCGCGATCGTCATGGGAGTCATCACCGCGATCATCGCCTACGTGGTGCAACTGCGCGGCGCGCGGAGGAGCATGTGAGTCGACACAAGACACTGATGCCCGGCAAGTCGAGGGTGCTGACCGGCGTCGCCTCCCTGTACCTCGTCTACACGCTGTTGCCGCTGGTCTGGTTGGTGATCAACGCGACCAAGTCCCAGGCGGCGCTGTTCGACTCACCCGGCCTGTGGTTCGGCGGGTCGTTCGCGTTGTTCGCCAACATCGCCGAGACGTTCACCTACGACAACGGCGTCTTCCTGCGGTGGCTGGGCAACACGCTCCTCTACGTGGGGGCCGGCGCGGGTGGGGCGACCCTGCTGGCCACCACCGCCGGGTACGGCCTCGCCAAGTACCGGTTCGGTGGACGGCGCGCGGTGTTCGCCGTGATCCTCGGCGCGATCGCCATTCCCGGTACCGCGCTCGCCGTGCCGACCTTCCTGATGTTCAGTGCGATGGGCATGACCAACACCCCGTGGGCGGTGATCATCCCGTCGCTGGTGAGCCCGTTCGGCCTCTATCTCATCTGGATCTACGCAACCGACGCGGTGCCAGACGACCTGATCGAGGCGGCCCGGATCGACGGCGCGGGCGAGATCCGGATCTTCTTCTCCGTGGGGCTGCGGCTTCTCGTGCCCGGCATCGTGACCGTCGCGCTGTTCGCCGTGGTCTCCACATGGAACAACTACTTCCTGCCGCTGATCATGATCAACGAGCCGGAGTGGTATCCGCTGACCGTGGGCCTGAACCACTGGAGCGCACAGGGTCGAGGCGCCGGCGCGGAGCCGGTGTACCACCTCGTGATCACCGGGTCACTGCTCACGATCATTCCGCTCATCGCCGCCTTCCTGCTCCTGCAACGGTTCTGGCAGTCCGGCCTGAGCGCGGGCAGCGTCAAGCAGTAAGTACCCAGCCCACCGGAAGGACGTCCCATGACCCGAAACCGACGCCGCGGCAAGGTGATCGCGGCCGCGGCGACCTCGCTGGCCCTACTGCTCGCGGGCTGTGCCTCGGACGACGACTCCGCGGCCGGCGGCAACGCGTCCCCCGAGGCGCTGGACGCGGCACTGGAGAAGGGCGGCACGCTCACCTACTGGAGCTGGACACCGTCGGGCAAGGACCAGGCGGCCGCGTTCGAGAAGGCGTATCCGAAGGTCAAGGTCGACTTCGTGAACGTCGGTACCGGCGAGGACCATTACACGGCCCTGCAGAACGCGATCAAGGCCGGCCGCGGCGGCCCGGACGTGGCGCAGGTCGAATACCGTGCGCTCCCCCAGTTCGCCCTGCAGGGGTCGCTCGTCGACCTCTCCGGGTACGGCTTCGAGGAGTTCGCGGACGACTACACGGCTTCCACGTGGGAGTCGGTGCACGTCGGCGAGGGCATCTACGGCCTGCCCCAGGACTCCGGCCCCATGGCGATGTTCTACAACAAGGAGGTCTTCACCCAGTTCGACATCGCGGTCCCCACGACCTGGGACGAGTACGTTGCCGCGGCACAGAAGCTGCATGCCGCGGACCCGACCAAGTACATCGCCTCGGACGCCGGGGACGCCGGTTTCACCACGAGCCTGATCTGGCAGGCCGGTGGACGGCCGTTCAAGACGGAAGGTGACCGCGAGGTCAGCGTGAACTTCCAGGACGAAGGCACGAAGCGGTGGACCGCGCTGTGGAACCAGCTCATCGAGGGCAGGCTGGTCACGAACATCACGGGCTGGACCGACGAGTGGTACCGGGCGCTTGGCGACGGGACCATCGCCACGGTCGTGGCCGGCGCGTGGATGCCGGGCATCCTGATGGAGTCGGTGCAGGCGGCGTCAGGCAAGTGGGCCGTGGCCCCGATTCCGACCTATGACGGCAAACCGACGACCGCCGAGCACGGCGGCAGCACCCAGTCGGTGCTCAAGCAGAGCGGCAACCCGGACCTGGCCGCGGCGTTCGTCCGCTGGCTCAACCACGAGCAGGACAGCATCGACATCTTCCTGGAGAGCGGCGGCTTCCCCGCCACCAAGGCAGACCTCGAGTCGACCGAGTTCCGTGAGTTCTCCTCGCCGTACTTCGGCGGCCAGAAGATCAACGAGGTGCTGACCACCGCCGCGACCCAGGTGTCGGCCGGCTGGGAGTACCTGCCCTACCAGCTCTACGCCGAAACCATCTTCAGTGACACCGCGGGTCAGTCGTACGTGAACAACAGCGATCTCGACACCGGGCTCCGCGCCTGGCAGGACGCCCTGGTCGAGTACGGCACCAAGCAGGGCTTCACGGTCAACGCGGGTTGATCGGCCGCGGAACCGGGCGATGTCATACCCAGCCCCGCCGGGTGGCCTCGACGCCCGCGTGGAAGCGGCTCTTGGCCTGCAGTGCGGTCAACAGTGTTTGCACGCGCCGGCGAACGGTACGGGTGGTGATCGCGAGCTGTCTCGCGATCACGTCGTCCTTCAGCCCGGCGGCGAGCAGGGTCAACACTTCGCCTTCGTCCTCGGTGAGACCGTCGGTGTCGCCGGCCACCGGCACCGCGCGGCTCCAGCAGGTCTCGAACAGCATCAACAGGCCGTCGAGGAGTGGTGAGGGCCGCACGAGCAGCGCTCTGGTGTTCTGCGACTCGTGGTCCATGGTGATGACGGCAGCCGTGTGGTCGGCGATCGCGCCGCGGAAAGGAAGGTCGGGATGGATTCTCGCGCGCAGGCCACGGATCGCGCCGCGTTCGGCCTTCACCTCGGCGGAGAGGTCGCGGGGGTCGCAGAGCTGCCGGAAGCGGACGCCGCGGTCGAGCGCGGCCTGCTCCGCGGGACCGGTCTCGCCGACGACGTACGGCGCGGTGTCCCACATCAGCACCTCCCCTCTGGCGTCACGCAGTAGCTGGTGATAGCGGTTTCCCACGTCCTCCCAGCTGTCGAGTCGCTCGATCACGCCACCCACGTCGTCGGTGTTGCGGGAGCGGCGGAAGCGATCCTGCAGGCCTGGCAAGGCGGTCCGGATGTGCAGCAGTGCTTCCTCGTGCTTGAGCACCAACCCGTGCAGGGCGCGGTCCGGGTCGGCGGCGGTCCATCCCGCGTCCTGGTCGCCGGCCTGTGCCAGGACGTTCGCCCGCAGGATCAGGCCGTGTGCTCGCAACCAGTCCAGCAGCCGCGCGGCCGCCTCGACCGTGCGGCCCGTCCGGTCCGCCAGCTCCGCCGTCGTCGCGGTGTGGTGGTCCAGCAGGGCGAGGTAGATCGCCGCCGCGCCCTCGGGCATGCCGAGCGTGGCCAGGTCCGGTAAGGACATCCGGCTCCTTTCCTATTGCGGACAAGGTCCGCTACGTGACAACCGCACATTCTGGTCCTCAATAGGACGTTGCCTCAGCATTCTCTACATGAGACCCCTGCACCCGCGTCGGGCCGGTGGCCTGATCGCGACCGTCGCGCTCGCCGCCGGACTGATGGCGACGGCTCCGGCCGCCGCCGAGCCAGCCGACCCGAGCGCCGCCAGCCACCCGACCACCACGCGGATCACGCTGATCACCGGTGACGAACTCACCGTGCGTGGCTTCGCCGACGGCCACGAGTCGATCACCGCGGACCCGACCGGGCCATCGCGCGGCATCGTGTCGCTGTACGCGTGGGACGGCGAGCGGTACGCGATCCCTGCCACAGCACAGGAAGGCGTCAACACAGGTCAGGTCGACCGTGAGCTGTTCAATGTGAACACGTTGCGCGGGAACGGTTATGGGACGGCCGCGCCGATTCCGGTCATCGTCGACAACGCCGACGGCGCGAACGCGCCGGCCTCGCCCGCGCAGGCACGGGCGAGCCACGCGCTCGCGAGCATCAACGCCCTGGCCGTGACCGTCGACCCGGCCGAGGCGAAGTCCTTCTGGGGCAACTACGACTCCCCCGCCGACCTCAGCGCACGCGGGGTCGACAAGCTCTGGCTCGACGGCAAGGTCTCCGTCGACCTGGCCGAGTCCGTGCCCCAGATCGGCGCCCTCTCGGCCTGGGAATCAGGCTACGACGGCAAGGGCATCACGGTCGCGGTGCTCGACACCGGCGTCGACGCCACCCACCCCGACGTCGAGGGCCAGGTCACCGAGGCGCGGAACTTCACGACGACCGCGGACGCCGTCGACCATCACGGCCATGGCACACACGTCGCCTCGACCATCGCCGGCACGGGTGCCGGGAACGGCCACCCCGGCGTCGCGCCGGGCGCGGACCTGTTGGTGGGCAAGGTTCTCGACGACTCGGGGTCCGGCACGTTCAGCGGCATCATCGCCGGCATGGAATGGGCCGCCCGCGGCGACGCCGACGTGATCAACATGAGCCTCGGCTCGGACGTCCCTGACGACGGGACCGGGCCGCTGAGCGTCGCGATCAACACGCTCACCGAGGAGACCGGCGCCCTGTTCGTCGTCGCGGCCGGCAACGCGGGCCGGCGGTTGATCGGCAGCCCCGCCTCCGCGGACGAGGCGCTCACGGTGGGCGCGGTGTCGAAGTCCGACGCGCTCGCGTCCTTCTCGACCCGTGGCCCACGTATCGGCGACCACGCCGTGAAACCCGAGGTCTCGGCACCCGGCGTGAACATCGTCGCGGCGCGCGCGGCGGGCACCACCATTGGCACCCCGGTCGACGACCGATACACCAGCGCGAACGGCACCTCGATGGCCACACCGCACGTCGCCGGGGCCGCGGCGCTGCTCAAACAGCGGCACCCGGACTGGTCCGCCCGCGACCTCAAGTCCGCGCTCGTCACGACCTCGGTCCCGGGCGACTACCAGGTGGCCCAGGGTGGAGCGGGACGCGTCGACGTCGCCCGCGCGGTGTCGCAGCAGATGTACGGGTCGCCCGCGTCGGTGAACCTCGGCGCCGTCCGGTACGCCGAGTACGGCCACTACCAGCCCGTGGAGCGTCAGGTGACGCTGCACAACCTCGCCGACGCCCCGCGCACGTTCTCGCTCGCGGACAGCGGTGTCAACGCCGCGGGCGCCGCGGTGCCGGCGGACGCGTTGACGCTGTCGAGCACGCAGGTCACCGTCCCCGCGGGCGCGACGGCGAACGTCACGGTCACGCTAGACCCCAACCTGCTGGCCCGGGACACCTACTACAGCGGCCGGGTCACGGCGACGACGGAGGACGGCGGGGCCCTGCGTTTCCCGTTCTCCTTCCAGATGGAGAAACTGCTCTTCGACGTCGCCATCACCGGTATCGGCCGTGACGGGGTCGCCGCAGGCGGGCCCAGCCAGGTGGCGCTGCTCAACGCGAGCGGCACGCTCACGCTCAACACGGCGTCGTTCGACAGGAACGGTGTCGCCACGATCCGGGTGGCGCCGGGCGAGTACGTCATGTACGCCAACATCTTCTCCCCGGACGCCTCCCGGACCTGGATCGAGGAGGCGACCGCGGCGTACGACTCGTCGCTGACCGTCGACCGCGATGTGCACGTCACGCTCGATGTCCGCAAGGCAACGAATGTCGCGGTGGACACGGGTCGTACCACCGAGTGGCGCGGCGGCGCGTTCGCTTACTACCCGCGCGGCTACGACCTGACCACCCTGATCTCGGCGGACGTCAAACGGATCTCGACGCTCGCGTCCGAAGGGCCCGGTGAGTTCGCCGTCTTCTCCTCGCTCACGGCGCCGGTCCTGACCGCGAAGGTTCGTGGGATCACCCTCACGCCAACGCAACTGGAGGGCGCGAAGCAGTTCAGCGGCCGCCGTGCCCTTGGTGTCGTCGACGCGGGCACCGGCACGCCGGCGGAGTTCCGTCGTCTCAATGCCCGCGGCAAGGTCGTCCTGGTCAGGCAGTCGCCGGACGTGCCGATCGCGACGCAGATCGACACGGCGGCACGGCATGGCGCGGCGGCCGTCGCGGTCAGGAACAGTCAGGCAGGTCGTCTGGCCGCCGCGGCGGGCTCAACGGCCGTGCCGGCGTTCGCGGTGTACGGCGAGCAGGGTGAGCAACTGTCGAAGGCGATCGCGCGGCCCGGTCCGGATCGAGCTGACGGGCACGCCGTTCAGCCCCTTCCAGTACGACCTCGTCCACACGGTCGACTCGATTCCCGCCACGGGCCTGCGGTTCACCGCCGACGCGACCAACACGGCGAGGGTCGACGCCGACTACTACGCCCACGCGCAGCCGGTCGGCAACCTGCTGCAGGCGTGGCGCCGCGCGAACGCCTACTACTACGTGTCGACCGAGGTCCCGATCCGTCTCGGGGCGTCGCGCGAGGAGTACGTCTCCGCGGACCCCAAGACCCGGTACTGGACCGGCGCGGACATCGAGGGTTCGGGCGGTGTCGCCGTCTTCGACCGCGGCTGGCACACATTCACCCCGGGTGAGCGGCGAGAGGTCGACTGGTTCAGGCAGGTGGCCAACCCGACCAGGGGCGACACGTGGTTGAGCCAGGGCTACTCCACGGCGGTCGGCGACTACGTGTCGGTCGGCGCGATCCCGTTCCCCGACAGCGAGCCGTCCCACCAGCCGGTCGCGAACTGGAACGATGACATCTCGCTGATCCTCTACCGCGGCGACACCGAGGTCGGCCGCACCGACTACTACTACCGGACGTTCTACTTCGACGTGGAGCCGGGCACGTACCGCGCGGTCATGCGGATCGACCGCACCGCACCGGGTTGGGAGTTCTCCCGGTCGTCGACGACCGAGTGGACCTTCACGATCACCGAGACCGGTGTCAGCCGCACCATCTCCGCACCGAGGTTGTCCTACGACGTCGGCGTCGACCTGCGGAACAGGGTCGAGGGCGGCAGGCAGCAGAGGTTCACGGTCAGGGCAACCCCGCAGCGGAACGGCGACCCGGCGGTCACGGCCGTGCGAACCTGGGCTTCCTACGACGACGGCGCCACGTGGACCCCTGTCCGCCTCACGTCGACGGAGACCCCAGGTGAGTTCACCGCCCGGCTGCCGCACACCAGGCGGACCGCGGGTTACGTGACCCTGCGGACTGTCGCCGCCGACGCGTCGGGCAACCAGCTCGACCAGACGGTCACGCGAGCGTTCGGACTCAGGTAGCCAGACAGACGTGGTCGCCGGGCCTTGCCATCCCGGCGACCACGTTGCCGCGACACTCCGGTACCTGCCCTGGTCGCATCAGGACTTTGGGCGTTGGTTCTTGCGCCACAGGAACTTCAAGCCGGACCAGTCCTGGTCGAGCGCGGCGACCTTGACGTCGACCAGTCCGGTGGGCAGGACGAGCTCGCGGAGCAGGTTCTCGGTGATGTCGGAGGTGTGCCCGCCCGCCTTGCGCGGCCAGGCGATCCAGTACGCGCTGGTCGGCGTGAGCCGCTCCACCACCGTCGGGAGGTCGACCGCCAGCTCGTCGCGGGCGCGGTAGAACGCGATGACGATGTCCGGCGCGTCGACCAGTTTGTCCTCAATGGACACGCCGGGCGGCAGGTCGGGCAGCGTCCAGCCTGTCGGGGCGTGCAGTAGCACGACAGTGTGCTCTGGCTTGACGCCCACCTTCTTCGTCAGCGGCGTGCCCGAGTACCCGGCGTCACTCATCGTCGCCGCCGACGTGTCCAGCTGCGTTGATCATGGTCACCTCTGTTTCCGCGCCCAGTGTCCACGCCCCGTCGCGCGTAGGCTAATCCTGGTGCGCGGCGGGTGGGGCGCGGCCTACCGTAGCGGCCGTGGATGACAGCGTGGATGACACGGACCGGGCGGTGCGGGCGTTCGTGTCCGACGGCCGGCTGGTGCGGCTGCCGGCGCGGCGGATGCGCAGGCGACTCGTGCTGGAGCACCTCGTGCGGTCGTTCGAACCCGGGCGGCGCTTCTCCGAGCGGGAGGTGGACGTCGTGCTGCGGGCGTGGTGCGCCGGCGGCGACACCGATCACGCCGCCGTGCGCCGCCACCTGGTGGACGAGGGCCTGCTCAGCCGCGCGGACGGGCTCTACTGGCGTTCCGGCGGCTGGGTGGACGTGCTCGGCACCGGGTCAGACGAGGTCTCTCGGGACGGTGACGTCCCAGTTGCGTGAGCGGACCCGGATGGCGCCCTCGTAGGCGTCGAGGCGCGCGTGCACCCGGAACTCGGTCGGGGTGCAGGTCATCACCTGGCTGGTCTCGACACGCACCTGCCAGTCGCCCCGGGCGAAGGTCATGATCCATTCCGTCTCGCCGCGGGGCGAGTCGAAGTCCTCCGCTGTCCAGCTGTACCGCTCGTGGACGCGTTTGCCGATCTCGATGCCGGTGTCCTCGTACCGCATCGTGCCGGTGTCCTTGAGCACGTCGAGAGCCGACTCGTAGGTGATCATGTCGCGGGTGACGTCCCAGCGGTAGTTCCCCGGGCTGCGCACGGTGGTGGCCAGCGGTTCTGCGCCCTCCGGATCGTCGAAAGGGTGGAGCGTGACCTCGTCTGGCACCGCGACCGGGCGGATCGGCAACGTCAGTGAGCTGCCGGCCGTGTACACCGAGAGCCGGACCGGTTCCGGCGGCGGCCAGGCCAGCGGCCAGTACGACGTGGACAGCGAAAGCCGGATGCTGTGGCCGGCCGGGAACGCCTGTGCCACACCGTTGAGCGGGATCTCGACCTGGTAGCGGCGACCGGGCTCCAGCGGCTCGGGCCGCTCGTGGGAGTCGCGGTGGGCGAGGTTGAGCAGGCCGTAGGTCACCCGCGTCGCGCGACCGTCCTCGGCGACATCGGACAGTCGCGCGGCCACCATCGCGATGGGACGGTTGGCCGACACGTCGAGCCGCACCACGGGCGCGCCCAGGACCTCGCACTGTTCGGCCAGCACGTCGGACTCGAACACCAGTGAGCCGCCGTCCTCCTCCCTCTGGTCGTAGGGCAGGTCGGGGGGCGCGTTGTAGGAGCACCACTTGCCGGCGAACTGGCCGACCGACAGCGGCGACTCGACGGACAGCACCGCGTCGGCCACCTCGGTGCCGAGCGGCGCGATCCGGTGCGGCGTCAGGGGATGCACGTCATGCCGGATGTTCGGCGACGGCCACTCGCGTTCCCCGACCCAGCGCCCGGGCCGTTCCTCGTAGGAGGTGGAGGGCGGCACGCTGTCCTGCATCCACGTGCGCAGCACCGGCTCGTCGAGCGCGTCGTCCACAGTGTCCGGTGCGGCACGCAGCCAGCGGTCGAACCAGCGGACCACCTCCTGGAGGTAGCCGATCGCCGGTCCCGGCACGCCCAGGTGCGGGTACTTGTGCGACCACGGGCCGATCAGCCCCTTGCGTGGCACGTCGAGACCGGCCATCAACCGCAGCACCGCGTTCGAGTAGCCGTCGGCCCACCCGCACGAGGCGAACACCGGCACGTCGATCGCCGAGTAGTCCTCGCAGACCGACGCGTGTCGCCAGTAGTCGTCCCGGCGCTGGTGGCTCAGCCACTCCGCCACCCACGGACGGGCCGCGTCCAGCCGCTCCAACCACATCTGCCGCCAGCGGTCGCCTGCCGCCTCGGGGTCCGGTGGGCAGGTGCTGTAGGCGAACATCGTGCCGGACTCGGCGAGGTTGTCCGACAGCAGGCAGCCGCGCATGTAGTGCATGTCGTCGGCGAACCGGTCGTCGGTGAACGACGCGACGCAGATCGCGCCGAGGCTGGGCGGGCGCCGGGCGGCGACCTGCAGCGCCGCGAAGCCGCCCCACGAGATGCCCATCATGCCGGTGCGCCCGTCGCACCACGGCTGCTCGGACAGCCACGCGAGCACGTCCTCGGCATCGCGTTGCTCCTGTTCGAGGTACTCGTCCACGAGCACGCCGTCGGACTCCCCGCTCCCCCGGATGTCGACGCGCACACAGGCGAAGCCGTGCCCGGCCAAGTAGGGATGCGCGATGGAGTCCCGCACGGACGTGAGATCCCGCTTGCGGTAAGGGATGTACTCGAGGATGGCGGGCACCGGTTCGTCGTCGGAGTCCAACGGGCGCCAGACGCGTGCGGCGAGCCGGGAGCCGTCCGCCACCGGGATGTGGATGTCCTCGGTTTCCTTGACCTTGTAGGGCAGCGAGGTGACCACTCGCATGGGTTCAGGCCTCTCCTTCCTCGAACTCGAACCGCAGTGCCGCGACGCACCGATCGTACTTGTCCGCCAGCTGTGCGGGATCGTCCGCGCCGACCACGATCTCGGCGAGCTCGTAGCTGTAGCTGTCCGCGAAGACCTGTTCGGACAGTCGATCGCCGTCCGGCGCCTTGCGATAGACCCGCACGCCGTCGATGGCCTCTTCCACCGCCGCGATCTCGTCCTCGCTGGGGCCGCGCGTCAGCACGCCGTCGTCGAAGCGACGGAGATACCACCGCGCCGAGATCCGGTATCGGCCCGCGCCTGCCGGCCCCGGCTTCTCCCCGAGCGCGACCTTGACCATGTAGTGGTGGTTCGGGTAGCCGTCGACGTGCTCGAACAGCTCGGCATGGGCCTGGGAGTGCCGGGGGTTGATCTCCAGCACGTTGATCTCACCGGTGTCCGGGTCGCAGAAGAACTCGATGCTGAACGTGGCGTTGTCGAGCCCGACCCGCTCGATGACGCGGCGGGACACCTCCGCCAGCCGTTCCCGCATCCTCTTCGGCAGCTGGGACGGGTACTGGTGGCGGAGGAAGCTCGACACTCCCGGGTAGACGATCGAGTCCAACACGCCGTACACCACGACTTCGCCGTTCAGGACGTAGCCTTCGGTGGCTGCCCGGTTCCCGGACAACGCACGTTCCGCCAGCGCGGCCTGGCCGCCCGCCTCGGCGATCTCCGGCGGCACGTCGGCCTGCGCGAGCAGGTACTCGAACGGCTCCCCCACCCTGGCGATCCCGTCCCGCAGCTCGGCGACGGCGGTCTCGAACTCCCGCTCGTCGGTGACCTCGAAGGCGAGCTTGGAGGAGAACGACTTCACCGGCTTGAGCCAGCACGGATAGCCGACCTCGGCGGGCAACCGCGGCTCGTCCAGGTCGACGAGCGCGAACGGCGGGTACTCGTCGATCACCTCACGCTGGACAAGTCTGCTCCAGTACTTGTGCTCACACCGCAGCACCGACTCCAGGCTCGCACCACGCAGCCCGAACCGCGCACACAGCACGGGCACGATCGTGCTCACCGGAAAGTCCCAGAAGCCAACGATGGCGTGCACATGACCGTCGAACGCCTCGATCCGTTTCTCCGCGGTCTCCAACAGCTCCGCGACCGGAATGTCCTCACCGGACTGCATGTCGGTGATCGACATCAACCCGTGGAACTCGTAGCGGTCCGCGTCGGGCACCCGGCGCAACAGCTCCAGGTTCGTCTCGTCGAGCCCGAGCACCACCACGTTCAACCGCGACATCACGGCTCCCTCCATGATCGGTCCAGCGCTTGGGTCTCCTGATACCCAATCCGTGCGCCGTTACCGCGCATCTGGCCGATCATTCCGCCGGAGCACTGTCCCTGGATCGATCAAGGGTCACGGTCGGGAAGAGGCGCCGAACGCGTCCGCGACAGCCGCGCGCACGGCCTCCTCGGCGGGAGCGGGCCCGCCGAGAGCGGCCGCCATCTCGGCCAACGAGGCCATCGCCACCTCGGGCAACCCACACGCGGTGAACGCCGAGAACGCCGCCATGTCCGGCGCGACGTTCAGTGCGAACCCGTGACCCACCGGACCACGTCGACCGGGCCACGTTCCCGAAGATCGACCACCAACCAGGTAGCCGATGAGCTGTCCCGGTCCGTGATAGGTGGCCTGCCCTCCTCGATCCACAGCGACCAGCAGGCATGCGCTATCGGCGGTCGCGCCTGCGTACGTCGCGGCCGCCCAGTAGGCCGAACGCCATCGGGATGAGAAGCCAGACCGGCCAGAAGTTCTGGAAATTGCCGGAGCCGATGCTGCTCACCAGCCAGATCACCGTGCAGACGACGAAGATCCCGCCGAAGCCACCCAGCCATCCCCGGACGAGCTGGCCGCCGCGCGCGGAGCGGGTCGGCGCCGGCGCCGCGGGTTGTGACGCCGGCGCGATGTCCGCTTTGGACGGAATGACGCCGGGGAGGTCGTCGAGCAACCCCCTCAGCTCACCGTAGGTCTTGGCCGCGTATGTCTTCTGTAGACGCTCGTCGTACTCGCCGACGTCCAGACGACCCTCGTCCAGCGCCTGCTTCAACTTGTCCGCGACCGCCTGGCGATCACTGTCGCCGGCACGCATCTCGTCAGGACCCACGGGGCAAGGATGCCACCTCGCTCGCGCAGATCAACACGCGCGCAGGTTCATGCCGCGCCCCGAACCGAGCACTGCCCGGTTCAGGGGACGATGACCGTTTTGCCTCGGGCGTGGCCGGTTCGGGCGTGGGTGAGGGTGGTCGGGGCCTCGTGCAGCGGGACCTCGGCGTCGATGTGGACGCGGAGCTTGCCGGTGTCGGCGAGTTCGGCGATGGCGGCCAGCACCTCGGGAGTGGGGCTGTTGCCGAAGTTGATGCCGACGATGCCGCGGGCGGCGAGCGTGGCCGGGTCGAGGGCGTAGTTGGTGTTGATCAGAATCCCGCCTGGACGGACGAGCCCGGCGAGCGTGGTCGGGTCACCGCCGGCCGGGGTGATCAGGTCCAGGACGGCGTCGACGCCGCCGGGGTGCGCGGCCGCCACCTGCTCGTGGGTGGGGGCGGCGGTGAAGTCGATGACGGTGTGGGCGCCGAGCTCACGCAGGTGATCCACCTGGTTGGCCGTGGCGGTGGCCAGGACTACGGCACCGGTCTGGGCGGCGAACTGGATGGCCGACTGGCCGACCCCACCGCCGGCGCCGTTGATCAGCAGGGTCTGCCCGGAGCTCAGCTTGGCGGCCTCGACGGCCTGGTACGCGGTCACACTCGCGGTCGGCAGCGCGGCGGCCACCGTGAAGGGCAGGGAGCCGGGGATCGCGGCGATGGCCCCGTTCTCCTCGGCGAGGGTGTACTCGGCGTAGGAGCCCAGCCCCTGTTCGAGACGCATGAACTGGCCGTAGACGCGGTCCCCTGCGTGGAAGCGGGTCACGCCGGGGCCGGTCTTCTCGACCACACCGGCCCCGTCCGACCCCATCACCAGCGGGAAGGCGTGCGGTACGGCGTCGGCGAGGGCGCCGTCGGCGACCTTCCAGTCGAACGGGTTCAGGCCGGCGGCGTACAGGCGGACCAGCACCTGGCCGGGACCTGGTTCGGGCACCGGCAGGTCGGCGATCGTGGGCTGGGTGCGGAAGTCGGTGATGACGACGGCTTTCATGACGGCCTCTCTCAGCCGGCCAGGCTCGCGAGGCCGGGCAGGGCGATGGTGTGCTGGGTGTGCGTGGCCTTGGCGTGCAGGTAGTGAAGGTTGTCCGGGGTCGCGTGCACGCCCGTGGGCACCGTCTCGGCGACGGTGATGCCCAGCGCACGTAACTGGCCGGCCTTGTCGGGGTTGTTGGTGAGCAGGTCCAGGTCGGTGACGCCGAGCGCGGCCAGCATCTGGGCGGCCGAGGTGTAGTCGCGACCGTCCTCGGGCAGACCGAGGGCGGTGTTGGCCTGGTAGGTGTCCAGACCGGCGTCCTGCAGGGCGTAGGCGTCGAGCTTGTTGTACAGGCCGATGCCCCGGCCCTCCTGCCGCAGGTAGAGCAGCACCCCACCGACCGCGTCGATCCGCTCCACGGCCTCGCGCAGCTGGGGGCCGCAGTCGCAGCGTGCCGAGCCGAACACGTCCCCGGTCAGGCACTCCGAGTGCAGCCGCACCAACGGCCGGCCGCCGGCCTCGCCGAGGACGAGCGCGATGTGCTCGGCCCCATCCACCAGCCCGTGGAAGGTGACCACCTCGGCGGTGACGGAGAAGCCGTCGGCGAAGCGCAGCGGGACGTGAACCCGGGTGCGCACGGTGGCGGCGGGGATGCTGGTCATGGCGGCTCCTGGTCGTTCAAATTTAAACTCAGCGGCGACGCTACACTTGAGGTTCGAATTTGAACAACAAGTAGGGTTGTGACATGGGTCGCCCACGGTGGCTGAACACGGAAGAGAAGCGGGCCTGGAACGCGTTCCGCAGCGCGCACACGCTGCTCAACCAGCGGATGGACCAGCAGCTCAAGCGGGACGCCGGCCTGTCCCACCTGCAGTACCAGATCCTTGCCATCCTCAGCGGCTCCCCGGACCGGGAGCTGCGGATGACCGAGCTCGCGTGCGCGGTGCAGAACTCCAAGAGCGGACTGACCTACCAGATCGGACAGCTCGAACAGGCCGGGCTCGTGCGCCGGCGCACCTGCATGAGCGACGTCCGCGCCATCTACGCCTGCCTCACCGAGGACGGCATGACCAAGCTCGAACAGGCCGCGCCCGGCCACGTCGCCCTGGTCCGCGAGCTGTTCATCGACGTCCTCACCCCCGACCAGGTCACCGCCCTCGCCGACGGCCTCGGCGAGGCGTCACGACGCATGCAGGAGTCCGCTCCAACCAACCCGGACACCTGACTGGCGTGGCCTCGACCATGGCGCCTCCGGGCAGATCGAACGCCGCAAGCACAGCTGAGTCCGGCGGTCACCGGCCCGACAGCAGGTTCGCGTACAGCGCCGAGAGGTCCAGCGAGTCGGTCGGACTCGGCCGGGACTGACCATCGCGGTCGACGAGACGGTGGAGGGCCTCCATCTTCTCGTCCAACTGGGCCGCCGCGTCTGCGGCCTGTGTCAGCTCGCTCCGCAGGTTGGCGGGCACCTCGCCCCGGAACTTGTAGTAGATCTTGTGCTCGAGGCTGGCCCAGAAGTCCATCGCGATGGTGCGGATCTGGATCTCGACCGGCATGCGGTCGGTGCGGCCGGCACGGAACACCGGGATCGAGACGATGAGGTGCAGGCTCTGGTAGCCGTTCGGCTTGCGGTTGCTGATGTAGTCGCGCTCGTCGAGCAGGGTGATGTCCTCCTGGCCGACCAGCATGTCCCGGATCTTGGCGATGTCGGAGATGAAGCTGCAGACCACCCGCACCCCGGCGATGTCGAGCACGTTCTCACGGATGCTGGCGAGGTTCATCGTGTAGTTCTTGCGCTGGATCTTCTCGAGCACGCTCTCCGGCGACTTCAACCGCGAGGTGATGTGCTCGATCGGGTTGTACTCGTTCGCGTTGTTGAAGTCCTCACGCAGGATATTGATCTTGGTGACGATCTCGTCGATCGCGAACTTGTAGCCCAGCATGAAGTCGGCCAACTGTCCTCTGAGGAACCGGATGTCCTCGATACCGACCGACGGCACGACGGCGGGGCTGGGAGAAGGCTGCAGTGATGTCATCACTGTCCATGGTGACACGACCGCGAGACCACACAGGCGCAGCCACCGCTGCTCACTTACGGTAGAGCCGAATGTTCTTCACGTAGGCGTCGCAGCGGGCGGACATGCCTTCGCGGCCGTAGAGGCCGCACTTGAAGTAGTGCGTCGCCGGGCCGTGGTCGGCGAAGGTGGCCCGGAACTGGCGGTTGACGAAGACGTGGACCTTGCGGGCGGTCGTGTCGTGCACGACGTTGAGCCGCAGGTAGGTGTCGTAGATGGGCGAGTGGATGACCTGGTTGCTGTCGTAGTAGTTGAGGCTGTTCGACATGGCGAGCGTCATGAACGCGGTCGCCCAGCTCGAGCCGCCGAAGACCTGCATCACACACGGCCGCACGGTGCCGGACCTGACGCGGATGTCCGCCTCGAACTGTGCCTGCCCGCTCGTGTAGTCGTTGTGGAACCGCAGCTCACTGCGCGGCCCGGAGTCCTGACCCGGGAACGTGCTGGGATCGGTGGCGTAGAGCCAGAAGTGATGCTCACCGCCGGTCAGTGTGTGCCGCGTCCGGTCGGGCGGCTGGTGGAGGCTGTAGTTCGCCGCCACCTCGGTCCAACCGGTGCCGATGGGATCGGCGGCCGCCTGAGTCGGCCACTGGGACATCAGCCCCATGCTCGTCGCGGCACCACCGGCGAGAAACGTCCTCCTGCGCATCCAGACCCCCCGAGTTGTCTAGACCAATACCGAGAGGTTACGGCCGTGCGCGCAGCGTGGCAATAGCGGCGTTCCTGGTCAGACCTTCACGCCGCGGCACCGAAAGTGAGCGGGCCTCTTGCCGTCCTCCATACGATAGTTCGCCATGAAGGAGCGGCTCCTCGCGGAGCTTGACGCCCGCGTCGCTCGGCATGCCAACGGAGACTCGTCGGGTGTGCTCGACGAACAGGCCCTTGACCTGGTCACCGAGCTGACGGCGTTGGGCGGCCCGGACGCCGGCAGCCTCTCGCGCGTCGCGGCCCTGCACCTGTGCCGGTACGAGGCGCTGCCACCCGAGCACGGCGAGGCCGACCTGAAGCTGGCGCGGACGCTGTACACGAGACTGCACACGGTCGACCCGCGTCTGGTGTCCCCGGAGGTGCGGGAGCTCTTCGGGCTCGCGTCGCCGCGCGACAGCGGTGTCGCGCTGATGCGCGAGTACGAGCGGACAGGCCGGCTCGCCCAGCTGGAGCGGGCGATTTCGTTGTTCCGGCAGGAAGTGCTGGAGCATCAGACAGGCCAGGCCAACGCCGAGCGCAACCTGGGCAAGGCTCTGTTGCGCCGCTTCGAACGCACCGGACAGCGGACCGACCTGGACGAGGCCATCAGGCTAGGCCAAGCCGCACCGGACTAGCGCGAGCGGCGCAGGCACGGTCAGACCCGCTTCGCGGGCGCCGGGCGCGCACCCGCCCGACGCGCACCCGCTGGGTCCCGAAAGACGCGTTCGGGGCACCGCCGATGTCTCCAAAGACGCGCCGATGACGTTCAATGACCCAAAAGCGCCTTTCGAGACACCGCCGGTGCACAAACACGCCGTTCGCAGCACCGGGCTTCCCTCGCGATGCGGACACGCCCGCGAAGCGGGCTTCGCCCGTGGCCCGGCGGGCACGAAGCGCGGCGTGACCGGACCTCGCGGTCAGAGCATCAGCGCGGGACGAGTGTCGTCGCGAGGCCCCAGTGGTCGGACTGGTGGCTCACGAACTTCACCGTGTCGAGGGTCGGCTGGTCGCGGGTGAGGATGTAGTCGATCCGCAGTGTGCCCTCCAGTTCCGCGGCGGGTCCCTTCTCGTTGCTGGTCGTCCCCAGGTCGTGGCCGACGTCGGTGAAGCCCTGCCGGGTCGTGAACTCGTTGAGGGCGCGGACGACCGACTCGGTGGGTCCGCCGCTCGGGATGTCCATGCTCTCGTTGAAGTCACCGGTGAGGACGACCGGGCCCTCCCGCTTGGCCAGGAAGTCCTGGACCGCCCGGATGTCCGCCACGCGTTGGGTGCTGGGGGCGTCCTTGTCCCTGGCGAGGTGCGTGACGTACACCCCGACCGTCCGGCCGTCGGCGGTGCTCAGCTCGACGCCGCCGTACGAACGGCCTCCGGACGGCAGCATCCGCCCGGCGTTCCCGGTCGTCGAGACCTGTTTCTGGATGCCGTGGCCGAGGCGGATCAACTGGGCGTTGCCGGCCCGCGCCTGCGCATAGCCTTCCGCCGGCCCCTCACCGGGCGTCGTGCCCTCGTAGTAGTCGGCGGTGCCGGACGTCGCCCAGTTCATGGCCCACTCCTGCCCGGTGCGTTCGGCCAGGATCCGTTGCAGGTGTTTGGCCGCCGGTTCCGCCATCTCCTGCAGGTTGGCGATGTCTGCGTTCTGGCGCAGGAGGTCGTCGGCCAGGTCCGCGAAGTCCGCCGCGGTGGCGTCCGTGCCGGCGGGGTCGCCCGGACGGAGGTGGTAACCCATGGCGGCGTTCAGGTTCACGACGGTCACGGCGGTCGCGGCCGGTGCGACGGTGATCGGCGGGGTCCACAGCTTCTTGACGTCGTCGGCCACGTCCAGGTCCTTGTCGCCGCGGACCGCGCGCAGCTCGCCGTCCCGGGACAGCACGAGTCCCCAGCCGCCGTCGAGGTCCCGCGTGTCCGCGACGTCGGCGCTCTTCAGGTGGGTGGAGTGGGTGTCGGAGATCCGTTCCGAGGTCCGCAGCCACGTTGTCCCGTCGTGCCGCCATGCCGCCAGCGGAGCGATCTCGGTGCCGTCGGACTGCCACACCTGGGCGGTGACGTGCGGCGTACCGTCCCGGCCCCACCACAGCTGCTCGAAAGTGGTGTTCGCGTCGGTCATCGTGCGCAGGGCGGCGTCGTCGACCACGTGTTGACCGCCCTTGGCCGGGTCGAACCAGACGAGCGACGCCGTGCTCGAGTCCGCGCCCGCCGACGCGTTGGCGACGTAGGCGACCATCGGCTGCCCGAGCCAGCCTCGCGGCGTGTAGGCGACGGCGCCCGGCGAGCCCACCTCGTCGGTCTTGCCGACGGTGCGGCTGCTCCCGGACGCGGGATCGACCACGAGGACGTCGGTCAGCGCACGGGCACCGTCCTCGGTGATGGCGAACACGACGAGCTGGTCGCCCGCGCCGGCGATGCGCAGCATGCCGCGCTCGCCGACCCCCTTGGGGCGCACCGTGCCCGCGGGTTTCAGCTCGCCGAGGTCGTACCCGGCCAACTCCTGGGCGCCGTAGTCGCCCAACGTGTACACGCGACCGCCGGCGACGGCGACACTCCAACAGGAACAGTCGGCGGTCGCCACGGCACCGGAGGCGGTGTCGATCGACAGGAGCCGGTTCGTGGTCACCGCCACGAACCGGGTCGCGTCCGCCGACCAACCGGTGTCCACGACGGACTCCTCGTCGCCCAGGTCGACCTCGGCCACGGACTTTCCGGACCGCCGAACCGTCAACTCACCCTCGCGGGCGTACGCGAACGGCACGGGTTTGTCCGGCGCGACGCTCGTGCCGGTCGGCACGGTCGACGACGTCGGCGGCGATGGCGTCGGGTCGCAGCCGCCCAAGATCAGTCCCACCGTCGCGACCAACACGATCGTCCTACCCGAGACCCCCACGTCACCCCTCCTGTTTCATGTGCGTCTACATTGTCACAGGTGCGCGACGGGGGCCGAACGGCGGTGGTTCCACTGACGACGGCTACCTAGCATCAGCAATCGGGTCGTGGATCGTTCGCACTGGGGGACTCCATGCGTCGACTGCTTCCTGCCGGCCTGCCCGTGTTCCTGATCGTCGGACTTCTGGCCGGCTCGTCGGCCAACGCCGAGCCCCCGGCCCGGCTCGCGGCGAGCGAGGCGTCGACCTTCACCTCCCTGGCGCCGGTCCGAGTGCTGGACACCAGGATCGGCACCGGCGTTGACGGCCCGGTCGGGCCCCGCGGCACGATCAGCCTGAACCTCTCCGGCCGCGTACCGGCCACGGCAACCGCCGTCGTGCTCAACGTGACCGGCGTGACGCCCACCGAGCCCACGCACGTCACGGTCTTCCCGGGTGGTGTCGCGACGCCGAACACCTCCAACCTCAACCTCGTCACGGGCGAGATCAGGGCCAACCAGGTGACCGTCTCACTCGGGACGGGCCGCACGGTGAACTTCTACAACAACGCCGGCAGCACGCATCTGGTCGCCGACCTCGCCGGCTACTACGGCACGGGCGCAGGCGCGAAGTTCACCGCGTTGCCGGCGAACCGGATCGTGGACTCCCGCTGGGACAGCGGCCCGATCGGCGCCGGCGGGATCCGGGTGGTCGACCTGTCCGGGTGGGTGCCCGCGTCGGCGACCGCGGTGACGTTCAACCTCACGGTCACCGACGTCACCGCCGCCACCTTCGTGACCGCCTGGCCGACCGGCACACCCCGGCCGAACGTGTCGAATGTGAACCTCACCGCCGGGGAGACGCGACCGAACCTCGTCACCGTGGCGCTCGGTGCCGACCGCACGGTCAGCCTGTACAACCTCGCCGGCAACGCCAACCTCATCGTCGACCTCGCCGGCTTCTACACGCCCGACTACGGCGCGTCCTACGCGGCCGACTGCGTCCGTGCGTGGGGCGACAACGGCGTGGACCGGCAGCTGGGCACGGCCGAGCTCGAGTCCGGGTCACCGACGCCGAAGGCGGTGGCAACGCTGTCCGGTGTGCAGTCCGTCTCCGGTGCCGGCTGGCACGGGGGGTACGCGCTGCGCACCGACGGCACCGTCTGGGCCTGGGGTAACAACGAGCATGGACAGCTGGGCAACGGCTGGAGGACCGGCTTTTCCGGCGGCTGGGGCGGCGGTTCGGTGGTTCCGGTCCTCGTGCTGGGGCTGACCGATGTCACGGCGATCGCGGGCAACAACTGGGGCGGCTACGCGCTCCGCTCCGACGGCACCGTCTGGGCCTGGGGCTCGGGTACGACGAGCCGGCTCGGCAACGGGCAGACGGAGGACTCGACCGTGCCGGTGCGGGTGACCGGGTTGACCGATGTGGTCGCGATCGCCAGCAGCTGGGGCACGGGTTTCGCACTTCGCTCCGACGGCGCCGTCTTCGCGTGGGGGTACAACGGCTCGGGACTCTTCGGCAACGGCTCGGAGGTCGCCCAACTGCCGGTGCCCGTCCGGGTGAGCCTGACCGAGGTCACCGCGATCGCGAGCACCGGCAACACCGCCTACGCCGTACGTGCCGACGGCACCGTCTGGGCCTGGGGAAGCAACCACAACGGCCAACTCGGCAACGGCGAGCCGTGCGACCCGTCCGGGTCATGCATCACCCGGACGCCGGTCCAGGTCGCGGGCCTGACCGGAGTGACCGATATCGCCGCCGGCTCCGACAACGGGTACGCACTGCTCGCCGACGGCACCGTGCGGGCGTGGGGTATGAATCCCAGCGGCCAGCTCGGGAACGGCGTCGACTGCGATCCGGTCACGACGAAGTGTGAGTCCCGTGTCCCGGTGCCGGGGTCCAACCTCACCGACGTCACCCAGCTCGCCGGCTTCGAATTCGGCGCCTACGCACTTCGTGCCGACGGCACCGTGTGGGCGTGGGGCCCCAACACCAACTACTCCCTCGGCAACGACACCGTGTTCGGCTACTCGAATGTGCCCGTGCGGGTCATCGGGCTGACCAGGGCCAGCGCCGTCGCCGGCGGCTGGTACAGCGGTTACGCGATCGTGTCGAGCTAGGGAAGCAGCATCGCCCTGCGGGCGTGTACCACGGCTTCGTGGCGGGTGCGGGCGTCCAGCTTGCGCATGGCGGACCGCAGGTAGGCCTTGACGGTTTCGCGGGTGAGGGACAGACGTTCCGCCGCCTCGGCGTTGGTGCGGCCGAGCGCGACCTGTGCCAGCACGTCGGTTTCCCGTGTGGACAGACGGATCCCTGCCTGGGTTCTGGGCTCACCGAGGTCGGCCAGGCGTTGGGCGGCACCGTAGATTCGGTTCCGCAGCTCGGCATCGGGGGTGGCGCCGGCGATCGCTCGCAGTTCCGAATGGACGGACCGCAGTTCCTCGAGCGTGGCCGCGTGGCTCGGATCCGCCAGCCGGTCGGCGGTCACCAGTCGGCGCGCGATCTCATCGCGGGCGGCGAGTTCGTGGGCCAACCTTCGGCCCGACGCCATCAGCGCGTCCCGGACACGATCGCCGAAACCCACTCGCTGCCGGACGGCCCCGTAGAGCACGGCACGGCAGCGACTGCCTGTCCCCACGGGCACGGCGAGGATCGAGGCGAGCCCTTCGCCGAGGACGGGCCGGTCGTAGTCGTGGGTGATGCTCCGCGCGCTGCCGTAGTCACTGACCGCGATCGGGCGGCCCAGCGTGAGTACCCGGCCACCCAGGCCGGTGCCGGCGAGCACCTCCAGGTTGTGCAGTCCCGTGGTTCGTGTGCCGACGAACTCGGTCAGCCGCAACCGGTTGCCCGCCGCCTCGCCGAGGAACGCCACGGGCACGCCCGCCGTGTGGACGACGGCACGCAGCTCGGCCCGCAGAGCCGAACGGTCATCGGGACGAGTGTCCGCCATGGAGTCCGTCCTCTCGCAGCACACGCGCATGCCGATCGCAACACGGTACCCGGCCGGCGGTGGGGCGTCGATCCGTCGACTTCGGACCACCCCCGTTCGGGGGTAGCTACCCCCATCGGTGAGTAGTCGAGCATCGGGTGCGGTCGCACAATCATCCACATGAACGTGATCGACAGCTATCGGGCGAGCCGGGACCAGTTGCTGGCGTTGCGCGGCGAACATGCCCGCGCCGTGGCGGAGTTCCGCTGGCCGGAGTTGGGCGAGCGGTTCAACTGGGCGGTGGACTGGTTCGACGCCATCGCCCGCGACAACGACCGGCCGGCGCTGGTGATCGTCGAGGAGGACGGGTCCGCCACCGAGCGCGGGTTCGCGGACATGTCCCGTGCCTCCGACCGGCTGGCGGCGTGGCTGGCCGAGCGCGGTGTCCGCCGGGGCGATCCGGTGGTGCTCATGCTCGGCAACCAGGTCGAGCTGTGGGAGGCCATGCTCGCGATCATGAAGCTCGGCGCGGTCATCATGCCGACCGCCACCGCGGCGGGGCCCGCCGACCTCGCCGACCGCATCGCCCGTGGCCGCGCCCGGCACGTCATCTGCAACGCCGCCGACACGGCCAAGTTCGACCAGGTGCCCGGGGACTACACACGCGTCAGCGTCGGCCCGGCCGACGGGTGGGCCGACCTGCGCGACGCCGCGACCCTCGCGCACACGCCGGTCGAGCATCCCGGCACGGCACCCGGGGATCCGTTGCTGTCGTACTTCACGTCCGGTACCACGTCACGGCCCAAGCTGGTCGAGCACACGCAGGTGTCCTATCCGGTCGGTCATCTGTCCACGATGTACTGGCTCGGGCTGCGGCCGGGCGACGTGCACCTGAACATCTCCTCTCCGGGTTGGGCCAAGCACGCGTGGTCGTGTTTCTTCGCGCCATGGATCGCCGAGGCGACCGTCTTCGTCTACAACTACCGCCGGTTCGACGCGCCAGCCCTCCTCGGCCAACTCCGGGAGCGCGGGGTCAGCTCGTTCTGCGCCCCGCCGACGGTGTGGCGGATGCTGATCAACGCCGACCTGGGTGACCGCCCGGCCGCGTTGCGGGAGGCCGTCGGCGCGGGCGAACCGCTCAACCCGGAGGTGATCGAGCAGGTTCGCCGTGCGTGGGGCCTGACCATCCGGGACGGGTTCGGCCAGACCGAGACAACGGCCCAGGTCGGCAACACGCCGGGTTCGGAGGTGCGACCGGGTTCGATGGGCCGTCCCCTGCCGGGTGTTCCCGTGGTGCTGGTCGACCCGATCACCGGCCAGGCACTGTCCGGCCCTGGCGAGGGCGAGATCTGTCTGGATCTCGCCCAGCGTCCACTGCCGCTGATGACCGGATACCAGGGTGACGCCGAACGCAACGCCGAGGCCATGGCGGACGGCTTCTACCACACCGGCGACGTCGCGAGCATCGACGCGGACGGCTACATCACCTACATCGGCCGCACCGACGACGTCTTCAAGGCCAGCGACTACAAGATCAGCCCGTTCGAGCTGGAGTCCGTGCTCATCGAGCATCCCGCGGTGGCGGAGGCCGCGGTGGTGCCGGCGCCCGACCCGATCCGGCTCGCGATCCCCAAGGCGTACATCGCGCTGGCGCCCGGACACGAGCCCACGAAGGAGACGGCGCTGTCGATCCTGCGCCACGCCCGCGCGAATTTGGCCCCGTACCAGCGAGTGCGGCGCATCGAGTTCTTCGAGCTGCCCAAGACCATCTCCGGCAAGATCCGCCGCGTCGAGCTCCGCGCTCGCGAGAAGGCGGCGGGCGGGCCCATCGACACCGAATGGCGCGACGACCAGTTCCCCGACCTCAGGGCGCCGAGTGCGATCGAGTGACACGCTGCGCCCGGAGATCGCGCAGTCCTGGCGGCGAGCCGAGCTGTACGGCCTCGACCCGGCACGGCCGTTCGAGTTCGCCGTCGCCGACATCGACCGGCGCAGCCGCCTGATGCGGGCGGCCACGCCGGTTCTCGACGAGATCGCCCTGCAGCTGGCCGACGCCGGCTTCGCCGTCGTGCTCGCCGACCGCGACTCGCGGATCGTCGACCGCCGGTTCGGCACGCGATCGGTCGAACGAGTGCTCGACGACATCGGGATCGGGGTCGGCTGCCGCTTCGCCGAGGAGATCACCGGGACCAACGCCATCGCCACGCCTTTCGAGCTGCGCAAGGGAATCGTGGTGCACGGTGCCGAGCACTACCTCGAGGCGTTCAAGAAGTTCACCTGCTACGGCCAGCCGATCCTGCACCCGGCGACCCGGCGCCTGGAGGGTGTGCTGGACATAACCTGTCTGGCCACGGAGTCGACTCCCCTGCTGGGGCCGTTTCTGCGCCGCGCGGTCGACGGCATCGAGCAGCGGCTGCTGGATGGTTCACGCGAGGCCGAGCGGCGGCTGTTCGTCGCGTTCCAGGCCGCGCAGCGCCGCGGGCGCCCCGTCGTCGCGCTCGGCGACGGCGTGGTGCTGGCCAACGCCGCGGCCGCGGAGATCCTCGACGCGGCCGACCACGTGCTGCTGCGCGAACTCATGTCGCGGGACGGTCCTAACCAGACAGTCAGGCTCGCCGCGGGCACCGAGGTCGACGTCCGTGTCGAGCCGGTCGCCGGGTCATCGGGCGCGTTGTTCGAGATCCTCCCCCGGGCGTCCGCGCGTACGGCCATTCCCCGGAAGAAACGCGTCGCCGCGGGAGTGCTGCCGGCGGCCGTGGAGCGGGAGCTGCGCGAGTTCCGTTCGTCCCGGAGCCGTGTGGCGCTCCGCGGCGAACCCGGCACCGGCCGGACCACTGGCATCCGCTACCTGGCCGGCGAGGAGCCGGTCGCCGTGATGGACGCCGCCGATGTACCGGTGGCGGGCGAGAGCGGCTGGTGCGCGCGGCTGGAACGGTTGCTGGACAAGCATTCCGGGCTGGTCGCGGTGGAGTCGGCGCACCTGCTCTCCCCCGTCGTCGCCGCCTGGCTGGTCCGCGCTCTGGACACCTCGGACAGTTGGGTGGCGATCACCACCACACCGCAAGCGGACCCGGCGCTGATGGCCCGGTTCGTGGCCAGAGTGGAGCTGCCCCCGTTACGCAGCCGCCGTGACGAGATCCCGGGGCTGGCCCGGGCGATGCTGACCGATGTCTCGTCACGTTTCACCCCTCAAACCCTGCGGGTGCTGGAAAGTCAGCCGTGGGCCGGGAACCTGCGCGAACTGGCGGCCGTGGTGCGACACGCCGCCGAGTCCCGGTCGGTGGGCGACATCGTGCCCGCCGACCTGCCAGCCGCGTACCGGGAGCGTGCTCATCGGTTGAGTGCCTGGGAGCAGGCCGAACACGACGCGATCACCAACGCCTTGCGTGCGTTCGGCGGGAACAAGGTGCACGCGGCGGCATACCTGGGTATCAGCAGGTCCACTCTCTACAGTCGCATCCGCGGCCTCGGGATCACTGTCCGGGATTCGGACAGTTAGCAAGCGATCATCCGACCCAGAATCACCCTTGTCACATCCCGGGTACGAGGAGGTACGGGTGACAGCGATAGCGGATGCTCCGGTGCTGGCGTCGGTGCGCGATTTCGTCTCCACCAACAAGAAGCTCCTGATCGGTGGCGAGTGGGTCGACGCGGCGTCCGGCCGCGTGTTCCCGACCTACGACCCCGCGACCGGTGAGCGGATCACCGACGTCGCGCACGGGGACGCGACGGACATCGACCGCGCGGTGGCGGCGGCGCGGCGGGCCTTCGAAGGACCGTGGAGCCGATTCACCCCGACCCAACGCCAGAGTCTGCTGTGGAAGGTGGGCGACGCCCTGCTGGCGCGGGCCGAGGAGTTCGGTCAGCTGGAGTCCATCGACAACGGCAAGTCCGCGGTGATCGCCGCGGCGGTCGACGTGGTGTGGGCGGCCAACGTGTTCCACTACTACGCGGGCTGGGCCACCAAGATCGAGGGCCGGACGATCACGCCGTCGGTGCCGTGGATGCCGGGCTCGGAGTGGCACGCCTATACGCTGCGCGAGCCGGTCGGCGTCTGCGGGCAGATCATTCCGTGGAACTTCCCGCTGCTGATGGCGTCGTGGAAGATCGCGCCCGCGTTGACCACCGGCAACACCGTCGTGCTCAAGCCGGCCGAGCAGACCCCGCTGACCGCCCTGCTGCTCGGCGAGATCCTGTGCGAGCTCGGTCTCCCCGACGGCGTGGTCAACATCGTGACCGGGTTCGGGGACGCGGGCGCCGCACTCGCCGCGCACGACGACGTCGACAAGGTCGCGTTCACCGGCTCGACCGAGGTCGGCAAGAAGATCGTGGAGGCCGCGCAGGGCAACCTGAAGAAGGTGTCCCTCGAACTCGGCGGCAAGAGCCCCAACATCGTCTTCGCCGACGCCGATCTCGAGGCCGCGATCGCGGGTTCGGCCAACGCCTGGCTGTTCAACCACGGACAGTCCTGTGTGGCCGGAACGCGGCTGTTCGTCGAGGACTCGATCTTCGAGGAGTTCACACAGGGCGTCGCCGAGTTCGCCAGTCAGGTCAAGATCGGTCCCGGCCTCGACCCGACCTCACAGCTGGGCCCGGTGGTGTCCCAGGAACAGCTCGACCGCATCACCGGCTACCTCGACCAGGGCCGGGCCGACGGCGCCCGGGCGCTCACCGGCGGCCAGCGCGTCGGCGACACCGGGTACTACGTCGAGCCCACCGTGCTGGTCGACGTGCGCGACGACATGAGCGTCGTCCGCGAGGAGATCTTCGGTCCTGTCGTGGCCGCGATGCCGTTCAGTGTCGACGACGGCCCGGTCGGCGCGGCCAACAACTCCACGTACGGGCTCGCGGCCGGGATCTGGACCAGGGACATCTCCAAGGCACACCGGCTGGCCCGCCAGATCAAGGCCGGCAGCGTGTGGGTCAACTGCTACAACGGGTTCGACTCCGCGATCCCGTTCGGCGGGTACAAGCAGTCGGGGTGGGGCCGCGAGCTCGGCGAGGCCGCGCTGGAGCTGTACACGCAGACCAAGGCCGTGAACGTCCAACTCTGACAGTCGCGTCCTGTCGCGCCCCGACAAGAACCTGTCGCTTCCTGCCAACTCGTGTCGCACCCGTTCCACGACCATCGGGTCAGACCCGGATCCGAGGAGACCCTCATGACCGCAACAGTGCCGACCGGTACGGAGGTGGTGCGTGGCGCGTGCCCGCACGACTGCCCCGACACCTGCGCATTGACGATCACCGTTCAGGACGGCAGGGCCGTGTCGGTGACGGGTGATCACGAGCATCCGTTCACCCGTGGCGGGCTGTGCGTGAAGGTCGACAACTATCTCGACCGCGTGTACAGCCCGGACCGGGTGCTGTTCCCGATGCGGCGCACGGGTCCGAAAGGGAGCGGCCGGTTCGAGCGGATCAGCTGGGACGCGGCACTGGACGAGATCTCGAAGCGGTTCCGGTCGATCTCGGCGGAGTACGGGCCGGAAGCGATCATGCCGGTCAGCTACCTCGGGACGCAGGGGATCCTGAACGGGCTGAACGTCGGCGACCCGTTCTTCGCCAAGCTCGGCGCCACGATCGCGGAGCGGACCTACTGCGACTCGGGTTCCTGCACCGCGTACATGATGACGATCGGCGACAGCGCGGGGGTGGACCCCGAGAACATCGTGCACTCGAGGTTCATCCTCGTCTGGGCCTGCAACATCATGAGCACGAACCTGCACCTGTGGCCCGTCATCGCGGAGGCCCGCAAGCGTGGGGCGAAGGTCGTGGTGGTCGACCCGGTACGGACCCGCACCGCGAAGGCGGCTGACTGGCACATCCCGATCCGGCCGGGCACCGACGGCGCGCTGGCCATGGCGATGATGCACGTGATCATCAACGAGGGCCTGACCGACGACGACTACGTCGCCAACCACACCGTCGGATACGACCAGCTCGTCGAGCGGGTACGGCAGTACACGCCGGAATGGGCGGCCGAGGAGACCGGGGTGCCCGCCGAGGACATTCGCCGCCTCGCGCGGGAGTACGCGGGCGGTCAGCCGTCGGTGATCCGCATCGGGGTGGCGGTGGAACGGCACGCCGGCGGCGGGCAGGCAGTGCGCGCCCTGTCCTGCCTGCCCGCGCTGGTTGGCGCGTGGCGCAAGCCGGGCGGTGGCATTCTGCAGCTGCCGCTGTGGGCGTTCCCGGTGAACTGGGGTGCCATGATGCACCCGGAGATGCTCGAACCCGGCAAGCGGATCGTCAACCAGTACCTGCTCGGTGCGGCGCTCACCGGCGGCATGAAACTGGATCCGCCCATCAAGGCGCTGATGGTGTACAACACCAACCCGGTCGTGGTGTGCCCGGACCAGGACAAGCTGGTCGAGGGGCTGCGGCGGGAGGATCTGTTCACTGTGGTCAGTGAACAGTTCATGACCGACACCGCCGAGCTGGCCGACATCGTGCTGCCCGCCACCACACAGCTGGAGCAGGACGACATCATGTTCTCCTGGGGGCACCTCTACGTCACCTACAACCACCGCTCGATCGAGCCGCTCGGCGAGGCGGTGCCGAACACCGAGCTGTTCCGACGCCTCGCCGCCCGGATGGGGTTCACCGATCCGGTCTTCCAACGCACGGACGCCGACATGATCGCCGAGGCGTTCGACTGGTCGGCACCCGCCATGCGGGGTATCACCGTCGAGTCGCTGAAGGAGCGGGGCTGGCAGCGCTTGTCGGTGCCGCCGCCGGACGAGTACGCCCCGCACGCCGAGGGTGGTTTCCCGACCGCGTCGGGGAAGGTGGAGTTCGTCTCCTCAGCGGCGGCGGGCGGGAACTTCGTGGTGCCGCTGTTCCGGCAGGGATCCAACGACCACCAGCCGGGCACGCCGGTCGACCCGCTGCCGCACTACATCCCGCCCCGCGAGGCGGCACACACGAATCCCGAGCTGGCCGCGAAGTACCCGCTCAACCTGCTCACCCCGAAGCCACACGCCTACCTGAACTCCAGCGACGGCAACCTACCCTTCCACCGCCGCGTGCAGGGGGACGCCGCGATCCTCATCCACCCGTCGGACGCGTCGGCCCGCGGGATCGTCACCGACGACGACGTGCGTGTGTTCAACGACCGCGGTTCGTTCGTGATGAAGGCCAAGGTCGACCCGTCGGTGCTGACCGGGGTGACGGTGTCGGCCTACGGCGCGTGGCGCATGCACGCGACGTCACTGTCCACAGTGGCGTCGGTGAACCCGGTCGCGTTCGCCGACCTTGGCAACGCACCGACCTTTTCGGACACCCTCGTCCAGATCGAGAAGGCCTGAACGCCCATGGCCTACGTCGTCACCGATGCCTGCGTGGACATCATGGACCAGTCGTGCGTCGAGGAATGCCCCGTGGACTGCATCTACGAGGGCGACCGGATGATGTACATCCACCCGGACGAATGCGTCGACTGTGGAAAATGCGTGCCGGTGTGCCCGAGCGACGCCATCTTCTGGGAACACAAGCTCCCGGCGGAGCTGGCACACTTCACGGCGGCCGCGACCGAGTTCTTCGAACAGCGTGAGGACTCCAGTGGCTGAGACGGACCTGCTGATCGTCGGCGCGGGCCCGGTTGGCCTTTATGCCGTCTACTACGCGGGGTTCCGCGGCCTGTCGGTCACCGTGGTCGACGCCCTGGAACAGCCGGGTGGTCAGATGTCCGCGCTGTATCCGGAGAAGAAGGTCTACGACATCGCCGGCTTTCCCGCCGTACGGGCGCAGGATCTCGTCGACGCCCTGGCCGAGCAGGCAGCGCAGGTCAAGCCGCGTTACCTGCTCGGCGAGACCGCTCAGACAATCAACGACTCGGCCGACGCCGTCACCGTCACCACCAGTCGCGGGACGACGGTGACGGCGAAGGCCGTCCTGATCACCGGCGGGATCGGTAGCTTCCAGCCACGTCCGTTGCCGACCGGCGGCGAGTACGAAAACCGAGGTCTGCGTTACTTCGTGCCGAGGCCGGCCGAACTGACGGACGCGGACGTGGTGATCGTCGGTGGCGGTGACTCCGCTGTGGACTGGGCACTCGCCCTCGAACCGCTCGCGCGGAGCGTCGCGCTGGTCCACCGCCGGGCCCGGTTCCGGGCGCACGAGCACAGCGTGCGGTTGCTGCGCGCGTCGTCGACACGGCTGTACACACCGCACGAGGTGCACCGAATGAGCGGAGCGAACCGGGTCGAGCAGGTGGAGATCCGCAACGTGGAAACCGGCACGATCGAGTGCCTGCGGGTGGACGCCGTGGTGGCGGCACTCGGTTTCGTCGCGAACCTCGGCCCGCTCACCACGTGGGGACTGGAGATGCGCAACCGGCACATCGCGGTCGACCGGACCATGCGCACCAGCCGGCCACGCGTGTACGCGGCCGGTGACATCGCCGGCTACGCCGGCAAGGTCGCCCTCATCTCGGTCGGCTTCGGCGAGGCCGCACTCGCGGTGAACAACCTCGCTCCCCTGGTCGACCCGTCACTGCACAGAGAACCGGGCCACTCCAGCGACGCAGCCTAGAGTTCCGGTGGCAACAGCGCGTTCGCGGACTGCTCGGCCAGCCAGGCGGCCGAGTCGTGCCAGCTCCAGCCGAAGTCGCGGACGGTGCGCCACGCCTCGAATCCGAAGTAGAACCACAACGTCTGCTCGACCTGTTTGCGGGTGAGCCCTTCGCGCAGGCCGCCGACGGTGAGCAGGCGTGCGGCCACGACCTTGAACCGGTCGCGCACGGCACGGGTAGCGAGGTCGGCGGCCGCCGCCACGTCCGGGCCCGCGGTCCGGTTGTCCAACAGGATCGCGATCGTCTGCTGCCGTCGCCTGCGTACCTGGCCGGTGCCCTCGGCGACGAGCCGCAGGATCTCGCGTGGATCCTCGGACTCGGCGACCCTGCGTTCGGTCTCCACCGCCACGGGATCGGTGGCGCCGTCCTCGGACATCGCCATGATCAGCGCGGACTTGCCGCCGACGCTGGTGTAGACGGTGTTCACGGCGACCCCGGCGGCGGCCGCGACGGCGGCGACGCTGGTCCTGGCGTAGCCCCGCTCCGCGAACAGCGCCGCGGCTGCCTCGACGATCGATCGCCTGGTGTCCTCGGCCTGTTTGGCCCGCACCTGTGACTGGTAGCCGCGTACAACCATGCGCCGGATACTACCTCCGAATTTGGTAGTATGGTCGTTCTTATGAATGTAGGCACTACCCAGTCAAATGTAGTCGTGGTCGGCGCGGGCCCGGTCGGCCTGTGGACGGCGGCCGAGCTGGCCCTGGCCGGTGTTCCGGTCGTGGTCCTGGAGAGCGCGACCGAACGCAGTCCGCACTCCAAGGCGTTGGGCGTGCACCCGCGCACGCTGGAGGTGCTGGCGATGCGCGGCCTGGACCAGCGGTTCCTCGACGAGGGCGTTCCGGTGCCGAACTGGCACTTCGGGATGCTGGAAAGCCGCCTGGACTTCAGCGTGCTGGACACGCCCTACCCGTTCATGCTCGCCATCCCCCAGGTCCGCACGGAGGAACTGCTGGAGGAGCACGCGATCGCGCTGGGCGCGCGGATCCTGCGCGGCCACACGGTGACCGGGCTCGAGCAGGACGGCGACGGCGTGACGCTGCGGGTGTCCGGACCGGACGGCGAGCACACCCGTACCGCGAGCTACGTCGTGGGCGCGGACGGCGCCGGCAGCACCGTCCGCAAGGCCGCGGGCATCGCGTTCCCCGGCACCGACACCACGTCCTACGGCTACGTCGGCGAGGTGCACCTCACCTCCCCAGCGGTGCGCAGCGCCCACAACGAACACGGCGCCCTCATCTCCGTCCCGGTGCGCGGAGGCCGGCACCGCATCGCGGGCGTCGACGCGCACGACGACGGAGCGCCCGGCCCGTTCACGTTGGAGGCCCTGCGGGCCACCGCGATCCGCGTGGCGGGCAGCGACTTCGGGATGCACGATCCGAGTTGGCTGTCCCGGTTCGGCAACGCCACACGGGTCGCGCGGACCTACCGCAGTGGACGGGTCCTGCTGGCGGGCGACGCGGCGCACATGCACCTCCCGGCGGGCGGTGTCGGCCTCAACGTCGGTGTCCAGGACGCGATGAACCTCGGCTGGCGCCTCGCCGCCGTGGCACGCGGCGACGCGGACCCCGCCCTGCTGGACGACTACCACGACGAGCGCCACCCGGTCGGCGAGAAGCTCGCCGAGCACACTCTCGCCCAGTCCGCGCTGATCACCGCGACCACCCCGGACGGCATGGCGCTGCGGTCGCTACTGAGCACACTGATCGCGACGGTGCCCGAGTTCTCGCTCACCCTGGCCCGCATGCTGTCCGCACTGGACGTTGCCTACCCGTCGGCCGGGCACCCACTCACCGGCACGCGGGTTCCTGGTCTCTTCACGCTTCTGCGCTCGGGCCGACCGGTCCTACTGGACACAACGGGCACCCTGGCCGGGGAGGTCACCGCTCTCGCGGCGGCGTCGGGCATCGACGTCGTCGTCGGCGAACAGGCGTGGACCACCGCCGCGGTCGTGCTCGTACGGCCCGACGGGCACGTCTGGTGGGCATCCGACGACACGGACGACGCGGAGGTCGCCGCGGCACTGAAAGGGCTCGGCGCGACCTTCACCGCGCTCGGCTGACCCACTGACGCCAGCGGTCTGTCAGTCCAGGTTGGCGAGGTTGTCGCGGAGCAACGCCGCGTCGGATGGTCCGGCCCCACCGCCGGCTCCAGGTCGCCCTTTCACCAAGAGTGCCACCGAGATGATTGAGGTCCCGGACTATCGCCGCACGGTCGCCGGCCGCCTCGTCAATGGTGAGCGCTCGTCGCAGCAACGGCTCCGCTTCACCGGGACGGTCCAGGTCCCGCAGCGACAGCGCGAGATTGTTCAGTCGGATCGACACGGCGGGATGCGCCATACCTGGGCCGCCTCGGTGATCGCCAAAGCCCGCGCCAACAGCGGCAACGACTCCGCCCGGCCGAGATCCCGAAGCGCCAAGGCCGGGTTGTTGAGGGTCGTGGCCAGTCTCGGACTGTTGGCGCCGTGGCTCCCGCACCATCCGGTCCAGGTGTCGCCGGTCAGTCAACCGCCGCGACCGCCGCCATGCGAGACCGATACGGTCACCTCCGACCTGTTGCCCGTTTCAGGTTATCGGGCCTGGGATCGGTACGCCGTCGGTGACATGCCGTAGGCCTCGCGGAACGCGCGGCTGAACACGGCGAGATCGGTGAACCCCCAACGGAAACAGACCGCGGTGAGGGTTGGCTCGCCGCCACGGCAGGTGAGCAGGTCGCGGCGGCACCGTTCGAGCCGTCGGCGTCGGATCACCTGGGTGACGGTCTGTCCCCGGCTCGCGAACATTCGCTGGAGTTGGCGTGTCGAAAGGAAATGCGCCTGCGCGACGAGTGTCGGGGACAGGTCCGGGTCGCCAAGGTGCTCGTCGATGTAGGCGTCGACCTGCCGTAGCAGGCCCGCGTGGCGGTCGGTTTCGGCGGCGCGCCCGCATGCCTCCTCGGCCACGGTCGTCACCAGCTCCCCCACCTCGTCGGCGATTCGGGCGGCGGCCGCGCCGCTGAGGGTCGGCTTGGCGGTGAGCAGGTCGGTCAGCATTCTGCTCAGCACACCGGTGATGCCGGTGGCGCCCGACAGCGTGTGGCAGGTGAGCGCCGCCGACTCGCTTTCGCTGAGCTGGATCGTGTCTCGTGGCCAGGTGAAGACGGCCAGATCCCACTGTGTGCCCGAACGAAGCCGCCACTCGAACGGTCGTTCCGTCTCGTAGACGACGAAGTCGCCCCGGCCCAGCACCGCCGAGCGGCCGTCCTGCTCGACGCGGGCCCCGCCCGTCAGGATCAGGCCGACCTGCAGGTACCGCTCGCGGTCCCGTCTCAGCAGTTCCGTGGACCGGATGATGTCCTGGTTGATCGAGCGGACGTCCGAGATCTGGAGGTGGGCGAGGTTCTCGCTGCGCACCGCGCCGTCGAAGGCGTCCCGTTGAGCGTCGACGACATCCAGAGTGACGAAGTGGTCACGGAGAAGGTCACGCCAGACGTCCTGCCGGTTCGTCGCGGTTTCGCTCGACACCACAGCCATGACCAAACCTCGCTCGACCTCCGGCGGGCCCCAGCTCAGCGAGAATTCTAGCCCGCGCGGTGTGACAGCCGGGAAAAATGTCGCCGCGGGTCAAGGACCTGTCGCTCGGTGTCCGATGTGGTCGCCGGCGATCTGGCAGGGTGGCGCGATGACCGACCGCCGTGGCCGCCCGCTTCGTGACCTGCGGATCTCCATCACCGACCGTTGCAACCTGCGCTGCCGGTACTGCATGCCCCGCGAGCACTTCGGCGCCGCGCACTCCTACATCGACCGGGCCGACCTGCTGACCTTCGAGGAGATCACCCGCCTCGCTACGCAGTTCGTCTCACTCGGCGTGCGCAAGATCCGGCTCACCGGCGGCGAGCCACTGCTGCGGCGCGGGGTGGAGGACCTGGTCCGGATGCTCGCCCGCCTTCCCGGAGTCGACCTCGCGATGACGACCAACGGGGTGCTTCTCCCGTCCATGGCGGAACGTCTCGCGGCGGCCGGGTTGCGGCGGGTGACGGTGAGCCTGGACTCGCTCGACGACGCGGTGTTCCGGGCACTGGCCGACACCGCGGTGCCGGTGCGCCGGGTCCTCGACGGGATCGACGCAGCCGCCCGCGCCGGACTCACCCCGGTCAAGGTGAACATGGTGGTGAAACGGGGCGTCAACGACGATTCCGTGCTGGGGATGGTCGAACGGTTCCGAGGCACCGGCCACATTGTCCGGTTCATCGAGTTCATGGACGTCGGGGCGACGAACGAGTGGCGGCTCGGCGAGGTGTTGCCCGCGGGCGAGATCGTCCGCGTGATCGACGACCGCTACCCGCTCGAGCCCCTCGGCGCGACGCACCCCGGGGAGGTGGCCACCCGGTACCGCTTCCGCGACGGAAGCGGTGAGATCGGTGTCATCGGCTCGGTGACGCGGCCGTTCTGCGGAACCTGCACCAGGGCCCGGCTCTCGGCCGAAGGGAAGGTCCACACATGCCTGTTCTCGTCCGGGGGCACGGACCTGCGGGCGTTGCTGCGCTCCGGGGCGTCCGATGTGGACCTGCGGTCCGCGGTCGCCGGGCTGTGGCGTGCCCGGGACGATCGCTACTCGGACCTGCGCGGGACACTACCCCGGAGCGAACCCGTCGAGATGTCCTACATCGGCGGGTGAGGGGCGGCGAGCCTGCCCTGTGCCGACGCCACCGGGTCGTAGTCCGGCCTGCTGAGCAGCGCGTGGAGCTGGCGCCGGCGCACACCCATGTTGCCGCCGTCGTACACCGGGAAGCACAGCACGTCCTGCATGATGCCGGCGACCGGAGTCATGTCGGTGTACGAGTCGACGCCGACGAGACGCATGGCGTCGTAGACGACCTGTACGGACAGTTCGGAGCAGAAGATCTTGACCATGTGGCCGAGCTCCTCGTCGTCGCCGCCGGTGACATCGAAGTGGTGGCATGCCTTCCAGGTGAAGTACCGGGCGGCTTCGATCCTGGTCTTGATGTCGACGAGCATGTAGCCGACGTTCTGGTAGTTGATGACGGGCACCGGGCCGGATCGCTTGTCGGTCCTGGCGAACTCGTAGGCGTAGTCGAACGCGGCCCGCATCCGGCCGACGCACGCGGCGCCGATCGCCGACGCTGTCCAGTTGAAGGCCTTGCGGACGATCTCCATGCCGTCGCCCGGTCTGCCGATGATGTTTCCGGCCGGCACGCGGACATCCGTGAACGTGATCCGCGGCGAGATGGTGGCGCGATGTCCGATCGTGTCGATGACGCCGGTGACCTCGAATCCCGGGGTGCCGCGCGGCACGATGATCACGGCGAGGGACTCCTGCGGTGGTTTGCTCGGATCGGTGCGGCAGACCACGGTCATGACGTCGGGACCGAGCCCGTCCCAACCGGTGCCGTTGGTGGTGTAGTGCTTGGCGCCGTTGATAACCCACTCGCCACCGTCCAAAGTGGCCACTGTCTGGACGCCGGTGGCGGCCGGGTCGGCGGAGTCGAAGTTCGCGCCACCGGTCACCTCGGTGAACGCGAAGGCGGCGGTGAGCGGCTCGGTTCCGGTGAAGGGCCGCAGGAACGTCACCTGCTGTTCGGCCGAGCCGAACCTGATGATCGGTTGCAGACCGAGCCCGGTGGCCAGCAGGGCGGTCGGCGTGTTGATGTCCACCTTGGACAGTTCCTCCGCGGCGAGCGCGAAGTCCAGCTGCGCCATGCTCGTGCCACCCACGGCGGTGGGCAGCAGCGCCTTGAGGAACCCGGCGTCGACCATCTCCTGGTAGAACGGCTTGATCGCGTAGAAACGCTGGTCCGGCGTCGGAATGGGCGCGATCACCTCGGCCACGACCGACAGTGTCTTCGCCGCGAAGGTGCGCGCTGCCTCTTGCAGCCCGAGCTGTTCCTCGCTGAGAGTGAAGTCAATCGACATGGCACGAGTGTCGACCCGTCACGAGGGGCGGGCATGGACGTTCGTGCGGTCAGGCTTGGACGAGAGTGCACGATGAGGTGGGTCGAGGATGTACTGGGACACTCAAGAACTTCCCCGTGACGAGCAGTTCAGCTACTGGGCGGACGTCGTCTGCGAGGCCTTCACCCCGCTCGCGCCGGTCCGCACACGTGCGCACCTCCAACGCAGCGAGCACGCATCGGGGATGCCGGGCTGGGTTCGCTCGGCCCGTCTCGCCACGACCAACTGCGCCGAGATCGCGTCGTGCACGCAGCGGCTCGTCCACGGCAGGTCGGAGGTGCGGCGCGCACCGGAGGAGGTCGTGTTCGTGAACCTCCAACTGGCCGGAACCTGTCATGGTGAGCAGGACGGTCGTCGCTGTGTGGTCGAGCCCGGCACGTTCGCCGTGTTCGACACGACGCGTCCCTACACGTTGGAGTTCACCGAGTCCCCCGGCGCGGGTGACTGGCAGGTGCTCTCGTTCCGGGTGCCGCGCGAGCAACTCTTCGCGTCGCTGCCCGTCGACGCACCCGTCACCGGGGTGACCGTCGACGCGCGCTCGGGGCCGGGGCTGGTCGCCGCGTCGATGATGACCTCACTCTGGTCAGTCCAGGATCAGCTCGACACGGGGGCACGGGCGGCGATGGACCGGGCCTACGGCGATGTCCTGGCCACCGCGCTGGGTGCCTTCGACATCCCCGCGGACGGACTGGCCCCCGGGCGTCGGCAGGCGTTGCGCGTGGCGGCGAGCCGGTTCGTCGCGGACCGGTTGACGTGCGGCCGGATCACCGCGCAGGAGGTCGCGGCACACCTCGGCATCTCGGTGCGTTCGCTGCATCAGCTGTACACGTCGACCGGGACCACCTTCGCTGCCGGCGTGCGTGACCAGCGGTTACGTGAGTGCGCCAGGGAACTGGCGCTGAGCGGCCGCTCGATCGCGGAGATCGCCTACCGCTGGGGCTTCTGTGACGGAGCGCATCTGAGCAGGCTGTTCCGCCGTCATTTCGGGTGCACCCCGATCGAGTACCGCGAGCAGCACGCGGTAACGGTCTGAAAATGCCGAACGGCAGGCCCCGAACTGTGCCGGGACCTGCCGTTGGCGGTAGAACATCCGGGCGTTGCCCGGATCAGATCAGATGGGGGTGACGGCGGTTGCCTGCGGGCCCTTCTGGCCCTGGCCCACGTTGAACTGCACGCGCTGGTTCTCTTCCAGGGACTTGAAACCGCCGCCCTGGATCTCCGAGTAGTGCACGAACACGTCGGCGGAGCCGTCGTCAGGGGCGATGAAGCCGAACCCCTTCTCGGAGTTGAACCACTTCACGACACCCTGAGCCATAATTTCTCCTCGACAGGTTGGAGCGCGGAACACCGCTGGTGCGGCGGACCGGGTTGTGTGCGACCGGCCGGCTTCACCAACCTGGAGAAACGCGAACGCTCGCAACAACGTTTCGCGAGCGCGCAAGAAACACGAACACAAAACTAACGACCAAGTTCAGCATACACGGCATCAGCGGTCCCGGCTGCCGACCCACCCAGAAACGTGTGTGGCCCATCGCGACGGGTACACCTAGGTCTGGACGGCGTGAGGAGTCGATGTGACCCGCAACGGGAGTGAGGCAATCAGGGGAGGACTGCTGTCCAGCGGAGTTCTTTCCAGAGACGACCTGGGGCCGATGCGCCGGATGCTCGCCGAGTGGGCGACCGAGGAGGGGCTCGACTCCGACACCGTTCACGCGATCGTGTTGAGCGGCTACGAGGTGCTGGCCAACAGCGTCGAACACGGCTACAGCGAGGACGACGGGGGCCTCATCGAGGTGTACGCGGGCCACACGGGCGACGAGGTCACGGTCACCGTCGTGGATCACGGCCACTGGCGGATCCCGCCGGCGGACCGCGGCTTCCGCAGCCACGGTCTGACCCTTGTCCGCGGCCTCAGCACCACGGCGGACATAACCCCGTCGGACCACGGCACGACGGTGACGATGACCTGGCTGGTCGGCCCGGACGAGCCGACCAGCTGACCCTCGCCACCAGTCCGTCACATTTGAACACGGAGAGTGGCGAACTGGGTGGCCGGGACGTGGTCGGCCACGCTCAGCTACACGAGCAGGGCAACGGAGTAGCGAGTTGACAGGCTCTGGCGAACCGCTTCGCCAGAGCCTGTCGACACGTGTGTCCTCAGCCGGTTCCACTACCGGCTTTGACACCCGTTTCGACAACAGGAGGCACGTCGCAGACGCAGCCTCGTTCGTGGTGTCCCACGGTGGTCGCGGCGCAGAAGCGGGCAGCGATCTGGTCGTGTGCGCCCCAGGGATGAGCACATGCCGAGCAGGTGGCGACAGCCTGGCCGGCAGGCCCCGGTCCGGACGTGTTCGGATATGTGTCAGTCATTGCACACCGCTCCCGTGTGTCCTATGTGTACTCGGATCTAGCGGTGTCGGACTCACCGGGAGACTCGCGAAGGATTCGCACCCCCACCCTACGCCTTCAGCGCACACGACCGGTCACCCGCTGCCGACTCACCGTGGATCCGGGCTCTCGCCACCGCGGCCGGTCCGGTGCCGCGGGACGGCGTACGCACTGTCCACCTGGGACTCAACGCCACGCCTTTCGATGGGCCCACTTCTCTGTACCAGCCCACGACGGAATACCGCGAGTACACTGTCAAAGATCCGGACACGATGACATTCCTGTTTCGAGGTGCCAACCACGCCGGCAAACCAGGAAACGGGCCATTCATGTCCATCTCACATCCCCAGCGCGTCACCCCGATCGCCAAACACATACCGGAGTTCAGGACTCCCGCACCAGGCGTGCCCGTACGCAGCGAGGTGCGGTTGCGGGCGAAACCGAGGACCGGGGCCGGCGGTGGTGTGGACGGGGCCTGGTGGCCACGATCCCGCGATCCGGCGACGGAGTTCCCGGAACTCGTCCTGGCGATGAGTTCGTGGGTCGGACCGGTCCGTCGGGTGACCTACCACCCCGACGACTGGCAGGCGGCCGCACACGAGCTGACCGTGGAGGGTTGGTTGGTCAGCCTGGTCGGCTCGTCGACGCTCCAGGCGAACACCGTCGCGGTGGTCGGCCCCGGCCAGCGTCGGATGAGCCTGCTGGTGGTGCCACCGAGCACACCGGGCGGCATCGCGCGCACCGTACTGAGGTCGGCGACCGGACCGGGAAACATGAGCACTGTCGAAGAAATCCTCGCGAACAACGGTATCGACAGCGGATCGGCCAGGGCGTCAGCATTGCCACCCAGCATGAGCGGAGACTTCGCATGAACGAGAGCCAGGACGACCCGGCCGTGATCGCCCAGCGACTCCACCTCGCCACCGGCTTCCTGTCGTCCGAACGCGACTGGATCGTCCGGCGTCTGGCCTCACTGGGGTCGAGGTTACGGTCCTTCGAGAACACGCAGGTCGAGCTACAGATCAGTCTCAAGGAACGGCACGGCGCGGGTCAGCGGGTCACGCTGGAATGCTGGGTCAGCCGAACTCCCCGCCTGCACCTGGTGTCCACGTCAACGGCACGGGAGTTGGCAGCGGCGCTCAACGAGGTTCGCGATGATCTGATCCGTCAGGTCGACGACGCCAAGACCCGCACGGAACCCCGCAACAACCGCGTACACCGGGCGTCCCATCAGGGCGAGGAGTGACCGAACCGCGACGCCGTCAGCGGTTCGAAGGAGGAAACCGGCCGTCGCGCCTGCCGACTGCGATCAACTCCGTGTACTGGTCCTGCCATGAACGCTCGGTGGCCAGGAGATCCGCCAAACGCTGCACCCAGGCGGTGTCCACAGGCGGCGTCGCCGACTGGAGATGACGCGTGGTCTCCTCGCGGGCGGTGAACCACTCGGCCAGCGTCGAATCGAGCACCGGACCGCCCTGTTCCTCGGACACGGTCTGACCATACCCCGTCCGGTTACCGAGGTTGGTCGTTCGCCGGCGAGCGCGTTCGCACAACATGCGAACAGTGGCGGCTCGCCGAAACGGATCTCATGCGGCCGTTCGGCGCCTCGTCGTCCGCCGGGGCCGTGCCTTGACGTCGTACTCACGGCGGGCGGGAGCCGGCTCGTCGACGTCGGGACTCGTCGTCCCTGGCGCGAACTCCGGCTCGCGGAACAGGTTCTCGTGCGCCATGTGGTTGCTTGGCGTGCCGCTGTGTGCCTGCTCGTCGAGCGGATGGCTGAACTGAACGCCGAACGGCGGTGTGTTGCTGATGATGAATGTCCTTTCGAGACAGTGGAAGACAGACGGGCATCGCGAGTGACGCGTGCGTCGCGCTCTCCCGTTTTGGGCTACGCGGAATCCGTCGTCGCTTCGAAGAGGCCCCCGTGCCAGCCAGCTTACACCGCCGTCCGCGAAAACGAGGTCGCCGCGCCGGTTGGTGTAGACTTGCGGTGTCGATGGCCTCTCGTATACCGGCATCAGAGTCGGCTTCGTCCTCGACGTACCCAGCCCGGTCACGCTCGCGACCGGAGGACGGGAGTTCCCGTATGTCGTCGGGATCACAAGACCTCACCCTCGCGGCCGTTCTGGCCGAGGGTTCGGCGCAGCTGGCCGCGTGCGCCTGATCATTCGCTCCTCGCACTGCTCGGACCGTCGGGCAGCTATACCTTCGCCCATCGGAATGAGCACGTCATGACCACTTTCCTCACCCGTCCCGAGAGTCCTCGGGGCGCCCCGAAGCCGGTGCTGTCCGGGCAGCGTTCCCTCGCCGAGCTGGTGACGATCCGCGTCTTCCTGATCATCCCCTTCGCGGCTCTGGCCGCGGCCGTCCCGCTCACCTGGGGCTGGGGCATGACCTGGGTCGACCTGATGCTCGCCGGCGTCTTCTACACGGTCTCCACCCTCGGAGTGACCGTCGGTTACCACCGCTACTTCACCCACGGCGCGTTCAAGGCGAGGCGGTGGGTGCGGGCGATGCTCGCCGTGGCCGGTGGGCTCGCCGCGCAGGGACCGGTGATCGGCTGGGTCGCCGACCACCGCCGCCACCACGCGTTCTCCGACCGGGAAGGCGACCCGCACTCTCCCTGGTTGTTCGGCACCTCACCGCTCGCGCTGGCCCGTGGCTTCTGGCACGCGCACATGGGCTGGCTGTTCGGCCGGGACAAGACCAACATCGACCGGTTCGCCCCGGACCTCGCCGCCGACCGGGACATCCGCCTCGTCGACCGGCTGTTCCCCCTGTGGGTGACGCTGACCGTGCTGCTCCCGGCCGTGCTCGGTGGCGTGATCACGCTTTCCTGGTGGGGAGCGCTCACGGGGTTCCTCTGGGCCGGGTTGGCCCGGGTCTCCTTCCAGCACCACGTGACCTGGTCGGTGAACTCGATCTGCCACATGATCGGAGAGCGGCCCTTCACGAGCCGGGACAAGTCGGCCAACTTCTGGCCGCTGGCGATCCTGTCCATGGGCGAGTCGTGGCACAACTCCCACCACGCCGACCCCACCTGTGCGCGACACGGCGTCCTTCGCGGCCAGATCGACATCTCCGCCCGGCTCATCTGGCTGTTCGAGAAGCTGGGCTGGGTGTGGCAGGTCCGCTGGCCCACGCCGCAACGGCTGGCCCGGCTCACGAAACCCGGCCGCACGGCGATGGCCGGTCGGTAACCCGCGATGACGGCGACGACCGGGATGAAGACCGCGAAGCTCACCTCCGAGCGGCTCACGCTACGCACGTGGCGGGTCGACGACGCGCCCGCGGCGTTGGAGATCTACGGCCACCCCGAGGTGGCCCGCTGGCTGAACCCGACCATGGACCAGGTCCGTGACCTGGCGACCATGCGGGTGGTGCTCCAGCAGTGGATCGCCGAGGACGCCCGGCTCGCCCCGCCGGCGGGCCGATGGGCGATCGAACGCACCCAGGACGGGCGCGTGATCGGCGGCGCGGCCCTGCTCCCCCTGCCACCGGGCGACGAGGACCTCGAGATCGCCTGGCACCTCGACCCGGCGATGTGGGGCAACGGGTACGCCAACGAGGCCGTGTTCACCCTCGCGTCCTGGGCGTTCCGCCACGAGGTCGACGAGGTGTTCGCGGTCGTCCGCCCGGAGAACACGCACACGGCCGCCACGGTCCGGGAGAACGGCATGCACTGGGTCGGCGAGACCACCAAGTACTTCGGGCTCGACCTGCAGGTGTTCCGCCTGCGGCAGGCAGACCTCGACCGGAGCGCGCCGACCGCCCACCGGCCGCCGACCCACGACTGACCGGCAGGAGCACATGACATCCACACCGAGGTCCCACTTCGTCGCGGCCCGCGCGCGGGCGGAGCAGGAACGGACGGACCAACAGCGACTGGCCGTGCGGACCGTGGCCAGCAACGCACGTGACCGCACGGACTTCACCGCGCTGCTGTCCATGCTCGGCCTGGCCGACCCCTCACAGCAGCCGGTGCCGCTCAGTACGCGACTCGCCGTCTATGTCAGCCAGGTGGCGGCCGCGATCGGCGTGTCGGCCGAGGCGACCGGGTACGAGGTGACCGACACGGCCACCGCCTACCTGGGCCTCGACCAGCGGTGGGCGACCCACCCCGACCACGACCTGATGCTGGTGTGGGACGAACGCCTCGGCTGGTACCTCGCGGTGGAGACCACCCCCACCGAGACTCCCGTCGTTCTCGCCTACCTCGAGGGGGACACCGTGCCTCCACCCGCCGCTGTCGCTCAGTTCCTCACCGACACCCCGGACGGCCAGTACGCGAAGCGGATCCGGCCGGTACGGCCCACGACCGCGCGTGACGCGCTGGCCGAGAGGATGGCCGCCGTCTGCTGAGCGGTCAAGCCGTGTCGCGCGGTGTCGCCGTGCGGCGTAGCGTCCCCGGCGTGCCACGACTGTCTGAAAGGGACGGTCGGGAGGAGGCCGGGCCATGGTGGACATCAACGATCTGCGCGGCCGTTTCGGTGGCAGGTTGCTCAACCGGGACGACGACGAGTACGAGGAAGCGCGTTCGATCTTCAACGGGGCGGTCGAGACCAGACCGTCGTTGATCGCGCGGTGTGAGAGCGTCGGCGACGTACGGGAAGCGCTCGCCTACGCGCGGCAGGCCGGGATGCCGGTGACCGTTCGCAGCGGCGGCCACAGCGTGGCCGGCGCGAGCCTGGTCCAGGACGGGCTGGTGCTCGACCTGCGAAGAATCAACTCGGTGACGGTGTCCCCGGACAACCGGATGGCCGTGGTGGGCGGCGGCACCACGTGGGGCGTGTTCGACCGCACGACCCAGACACATGGGGTGGTCACCACCGGCGGCCGCGTCTCCACCACCGGTGTGGGCGGCCTGACGCTGGGCGGCGGATCCGGGTGGGTGGAACGGAAGTTCGGGTTGGCGTGCGACAACCTGCTGTCGGTGGAGCTGGTGCTCGCCGACGGACGGCTCGTCACCGCGAGTGAGACCGAAAACCCCGACCTGTTCTGGGCGCTGCACGGCGGTGGCGGCAACTTCGGCGTGGCCACGTCGTTCACCTTCCGGCTGCACCCACTGCCCGACTTCTCGATCGCACTACTGGTCTGGCCGGCGGCGGAAGGAGAAGCCGTCACCACACGCTATCGGGATCTCATGGCGCGGGCCCCGGACGAGGCGGGTGGCGCCGTGCTGTACCTGACCGGCCCGCCGGAGGAGTTCCTCCCAGAACAGCTGGTCGGCACCCTGTGCTGTGCCGCGCTCGTCACGTACACCGGTCCCGAGGCCGAGCTGCGTGACCTCGTCGCGCCGCTGCTCGAACTGTCGCCCGCCGGCCAGGTGCTGACCGACATCCCCTACGCCGACCTGCAGTGCATGCTCGATGACCCGCCCGGCTACCGGAACTACTGGTCCGCCGAGTACCTCAGCGAACTCCCCGACGAAGCCGTGCGCCGGTTCTGCGCGTGCGCCGACGACATGGTCACGCCGTCACCCTCCCAGCACATCCTGATCCCGTGGCGCGGGGCGGTCGAACACAACGGCGCCGGCTGGCCGATGACCAACCGCGACGCCCCGTGGGTCGCACACCCGCTGGGACTGTGGGACAACCCCGAAGACGACCAGCGAGCCCGGCGCTGGGCACACAACCTGCGCGACGCGCTACAGCCGTGGAGCACCGGCGCCACCTACCTGAACTTCATCGGCGACGAGGGCGCCGACCGGGTGGTCGCCGGGTTCGGCCGGGAGAACTACGACCGGCTGGCGGCCATCAAGGCCGAGTTCGACCCGGACAACATCTTCAACCGCTGGCACAACATCAAGCCGAACAAGCCGGCCATCACCACGTGACGGGCACGGACTCGTAGCGGCTCGCCGGCACCGGACGGTTGCGCCGATCATCAGGGCCATCTCGGCGGCGACCAGTGCGTCAAGGGCCCCGGCCTGGGCCTCCAGGCCGGGGACGCAGACCGACTCGCCCAGCCGCAGGCCGGGCGAGACTGGCCCGGACGACACCCTCCGCCGACATCGCGAACGGCACGTCCTGTCCGCTGCCCCCCGTTGAACTCGGTGGCGACGACCCCGGGACACACCACCTGGGCCCGGACCCCGGTGCCGGCGAGAGTGCGGGTGAACGCGACGATCGGGACGTTCAACGACACGAGCGCGTCTTTCGGGACATCGCCCGTGGCATGAACACGCCATTCGTGCGCTGCCGGCACGCTTGAGCGGTGTGGTGAAGGACGCGTTTCTCACGCTGGCGGCGATGAAGGACGCGTCCTTCCTCGCATGGCCGCCGGCCCAAGTCGCGACCGCCCCTGGCTACGGGCGGTTTCGGGCGCGAAGCGCC
>NZ_DASUVO010000129.1:0-109207 GCF_036378875.1 Actinophytocola sp. | reverse complement strand
GCCCGGCTTCCACCGCCGCGACAGCCCGCAACCGCATCGCTTCCAGCGTCTGATGATCAAGCTTGCGGCCATCGTCTTCGCGCATACCTGATTCTCGCAAACATCGAGATCAAAGTCGACTAACTAACGCGCGTGTTGGTATGCGAGCACGCCCGCTTCGCCAATGTTGCGATCCTTCGCGACCAGCAGTGAAGAGAACCGAGCGAACTCGCGCAACTCCTCATCACTCACGAGTTCGTGTTGCTCGATCCACGAAGCTTCGAGCACCAGACCGAGATTCGGCCTACTCGGTGCCCCCGAACGAAGTTCCGCGACCACAGTGTCAGGTATGACCGCACGACGGTCACCAAGAATGACACGCAGCGCTCCCAACCAGCCTGCCTGGGTGAAATGACTCAGCGGCCCCGTGTCGAACACGAGAGTCGACGATTGCTCGGCCATGGTTAGACGAACTGCCAGATCTCGTTTTCACCACGCTTGGGAAGCGTTGGCATCGCATCCCTGTCCCAGGCGTCGAGCAGGAGATCCAGCGCTCGTTCCAACGAAACTGTCTCCGTTCGGTACAGCCGTAGCACAGCAAGGACGTACTCGCGGGGCAACGTCGGCGGGTTCAACTCCTCGCCCACGACAAGGTTCATCTCGACAATGTCAGCGCGCGTGGTTCTGATTGATCGAACCTTCACGGAGTCAGCCTGACCGAGGACGCCTATTTCGTGCAAACGGTACGCCAGGGTTGCCATGTCCACTCGGTATTCACTGGCGATACGAACCGCAGCGCCACGCCGATCGCCATCGCTTGCGTAAGACTCCCACGTATCCCGAACACCCGACTCCGGAAGCAACAACGCACGGGCAAACCTGTCGAACAAGCCCTCACGACGTTCCGACGCCTGATGCTCGGCCACTCGCCAATCCACTGTGTAGTCATCAGCGACCAGATAGTGGCAGAGCTCATGCGCAAGGGCAAGGCGGCGACGCCCGACTCGCTGCTCTCCGTTGATCACCGCTACCCCGCCACGATCGAGAGCGATCGTGGCAGCGTCGGCAGACTCGAACCCCAGACCGAAGGAGAAGGCATACAGCCCGATGCCAGCGACCTTCTGATCCAGATGAACGCATGGCTCATCACGATCCATGCCAAGCAACGCACGAGCTGTTTCCGCCAGAGCGTCGGCTTCAACGTTGGTTGTGGGCACGGGCTGCGTTTCCACGGTCGGTATCGCAAATCGATCATCGTGTTCGGCCACGAACTCGACCGAGCGCGTGATCCGCTCGACGAGCGAATCGATACGCGGACTGGGCGTCCCCGGCTCCTGGGCGCTCCTGCGCGAGATGATCGCAGGTGGCGCGTCCTGCAGGAACCACTCAACGCGCACGTCCAGCGCATCAGCCAACCGCGCGAGCTCGAGAGCCGACACGCGGCGCTGCCCAGCCTCGATCTTCGCCAGTGCCGACCGATCGAGGGAGATCGCGGATGCGAGTTGGGCCTGCGTATAACCCGCCCGGCCGCGAGCGTCAGCGATTCGCTGACCTATCCCCCCTGCGTCCACCACCATGTGTGCGATAATAGAACAACCACCAGCGACTTCCCATGGTTCACCACTCAGGTGGCGTCCGCGATCTTCTCCAGTAGTTGGCGGGCGGCGGGGAGGACCAGTTCGCGCACTGTGTCCGGGTCGGCGTTCGCGAATGGTGGGGTCGCGCTCACGCCGCGCATGAAGCTGATGCCGAACACCCAGGCGAGCACCAGTTCGGCGCGTAGGTCGGCGTCTGGCTCGTCGGTGAGGGTGGCCAGTGCGGCCATGTACCTGGTGGTCAGGCGGCGGCGGACGGCGGCTGCCTCCTCGTCGGTGCCGAGGGTGCGCAGGAGCGTGGTCAGCACCTGGTCGCGGTGTCCGGAGGAGACCGGGGTCAGCAGGTGTTCGAGCATCTCGGCGAGCAGGAGGCTGGGTTCGGTTTCGCGGAGGCTGGTGTCGGACGTGGCCTCCACGAACAGTGCCTCTTTGGAGCCGAAATACCGGAACAGCAGCGCCTGGTTGACGCCCGCTCTGGTGGCGATGTCACGCACGGTCGTTCTGTCGTAGCCGCGTTCGGCGAACAGTTCGGTCGCGGCGGTGAGGAGCGTCTGCCTCGTGGCCGCCGCGTCGCGGCGGCGGATCTCTTCGGTCACTGAACCTCCAGAGCGGACAGGGTAACCGCGCTCCGGAAGTAATCATCTTGACACCGAGCGTAGCTTGTAAGCAGGCGCTTACAAGCTTGGGGAGGCCTCATGACTGTCGCGTACCCATTCAACGAAACCGGAAGTCTGGCGCTGCACGAGTCGTACTACGACGCACTGCGCACGCCCGGGATGCTGCGGATCCAGATGCCACACGGCGAGCCGGCGTGGCTGGCCACCCGGTACGCCGACGCCCGCCTGGTGCTCGGCGACCGGCGGTTCAGCCGGGCCATGGCCGCCGCGAACGACGAACCGAGGCTGCAGGCCGGCCGGCTCGAGGGTGGCATTCTCTCGATGGACCCGCCGGACCACACCCGTCTCCGCACGCTCGTGGCCAAGGCGTTCACCGTGCGGCGGGTGGAGGAGCTGCGGCCGAGGGCCCGGGACATCGCGGTCGGCCTGGTCAAGGACATGATCGCGGCGGGGGCGCCGGTCGACCTGGTGGACCGGTTCGCGCTGCCGTTGCCGGTCGCGGTGATCTGCGAGCTGCTGGGCGTGCCGGTCGAGGACCGCCCGAAGTTCCGCGTGTGGAGCGACAACGTGCTGTCCACGAGCCGGCTGACCGCCGAGGAGTACATGGACAACCGCACCGAGCTGCGTGACTACATCCGTGGGCTGATCACGGACCACCGGGTCAACAAGCAGGACGACCTCATGACGGCGCTGATCGAGGCGCACGACGAGGGGGACCGGCTGTCGGAGCTGGAGCTGGTCGACCTGTGCGCCGGCATCCTCGTCGCCGGGCACGAGACCACGGCCAGCCAGATCCCGAACTTCATCCTCACCCTGCTGGACCACCCCGAGGCCATGGACAAGCTGAAGTCGGACCCGTCGCTCATCCCCGGCGCGGTCGAGGAGCTGCTGCGGTTCGTCCCGCTGGGCGCCGGCGCCGGTTTCGCCCGGTACGCGACCGAGGACGTGCGGGTCGGGGACGTGCTGGTGCACGCTGGTGAGCCCGTGATCGTGGCGATCGGCGCGGCCAACCGGGACGCGGTGCGCTTCACCGCCCCGGACAAGCTCCAGATCGACCAGCCACCGGAGCAGCACCTGGGCTTCGGGCACGGCGTGCACCACTGCCTCGGCGCCGCCCTGGCCAGGATGGAGCTGCAGGAGGCGCTGCAGGTGCTGCTGTCCGAAATGCCGAACCTCCACCTGGCCGGCGATATCGTCTGGAAGACCGAGATGCTGGTACGCGGACCGGTGACGATGCCGATCGGATGGTGAGCCCATGACGTGGCAGCTGAGGGTGGACAAGAGCGTCTGCGGTGCGACGGGGATGTGCGCCGCGCTGGCGCCCGAGCTGTTCGTGCTGGACGACTGGGCTGAGCCGGTCAAGCCGGAGATCGAACCGGACGAGATCGCGCTCGACGCGGCGGACCAGTGCCCCATGCAGGCGATCACGGTGTTGGCGGACGGTAAGGAAATAGGTCCGCGACCCTGAGAACCTTCTGTGAACTCTGCCGACCGGGCACATGGCGGATTTCCGCCGCGTTGGTACGGGTAGACCTACTAACGGAGGTGACCCTCGATGACGGCAGCGTTCGCACCGACCAACGGCCTGCCGACTATGCCGGAAGGCTGGCCGATCGGTTCATATGTCACGTACAAAGAGGCCCAGCGAGCCGTCGACCACTTGGCGGACAACGAGTTCCCGGTCCAGGACGTCACGATCGTCGGCGTGGAGCCGATGGTCGTCGAGCGCGTCGCGGCACGGCTGACATGGGGCCGAGTCCTGACGACCGGCGCCGCGTCCGGTGCCTGGTTCGGCCTGTTCGTCGGCCTTCTGCTCAGCCTGTTCTCGAGCACGGCCGGCTTCGCACCGATCCTGATCGGCGTGGTGTCCGGTGTGGTGTTCGGGCTCGCCTGGTCGGCCGTCCAGTATGGAGCCACCAGGGGACAGCGGGACTTCGTCTCGCACAGCCAGCTGGTCGCCCGCCGCTACGACGTGCTCTGCAAGCCGCGTAACGCCGAACTGGGCCGCACACTACTGACCAACCTGGCTCCGGCTCTCTAGGCGCAGCAGTGGCCGGTTGTCTCGGCCGGTGCGGCGGACCGTGAGGTCCCCGCACCGGCGCGTTCGGCCACCAGCTGCGCGTAGATCGACAGTGCTATCTCCGCGGGGGTTCTGGCCCCGATGTCCAGGCCCGCGGGGGTGTGTACGCGGGTCCGTTGTTCGTCGTCGACGTTCAGTGACGCCACTACCGCGGCGCCTCGGCGGCGGCTCGCCACCAGGCCGATGTACGGGACACCGGCACGCAGCGCGTTCTCCAGCAACGGTTCCTCGCCGTGGCCGTGGGACGCGACCACCAGTGCGGCCAGGTCGTCGGGCAGCGGGTCGGCCGGGGCGCACAGGTCGTGGCCGAGTGCCCGGCCCACGTCCAGCAGCGCGCGGGCGACCGGGCCGTCACCGTGCACGCACACCAGCTTCGGCGGGAACATCGCCTCCAGGAAGATCTCCAGGGTGCCGCCAGACAGGCACGGGTTGCCCACCGTCACCAGGCCTTCCGTCACGGTTTCCGACGTCTCGGTCGGCGTGATACGCAACAAAGTGGACTCGCCGGTCGCCAGCAGACGCATGCCCTGTGACCGGACCGTGGACTCCGCGCACGAGCCGCCGACGAAGCCCTCCATCGTGCCGTCCGGCATCACCACGGCACGGTCGCCCGGCTTGGCGCTCGTCGGTCGTTCCGCACGGACGACCGTGGCCAGCACGAACGGTGTCCGGCCGGACCGCAACGAGTCCACCTTCGTCAGCACGGACATGACAGTCTCCCTACTCTATGGCCAGGTCGGGCCGCAGTGGCCGGCCCTGGACGGCGCACCACACCGCAGCCGGGGTGAGTGGCATGTCGGCGTGCCGGACACCGAACGGCCGCAACGCGTCCATCACCGCGTTCACCACCGCCGCCGGGGAGCCCACCGTCGCGCACTCGCCGACTCCCTTGGCCCCCAACGGATGATGCGGTGACGGCGTCACGAGCGACGCCAGCTCCCATGACGGGCAGTCCACCGCCGTCGGCACCAGGTAGTCCATGAAGGACCCGCCGAGGCAGTTTCCGCTGGTGTCGAACGGCATCAGCTCCATCAGCGCGACCCCGATCCCGTCGGCGAGCCCACCGTGGATCTGACCCTCCACAATGGTCGGGTTGATGCGGACACCGCAGTCGTCCACGGCGACGAACCGGCGGACCGCCACCTGCCCGGTGCCGGGATCCACCTCGACCACGCACACGTAGGCGCCGTACGGAAAGGTCAGGTTCGGCGGGTTGTACACACAGGACCCGTCGAGATGCCCGTCGAGGCCGTCCGGCAGGTCCACGGCGCCGTGCGCGGCCAGTGCGATCTCCCGCAGCGACGCGCCCGACACCGGATCGCCCCGCACCGCCCAGCGGCCGGGCGTCCACTCGAGATCGTCGGGGTCGACCTCCAGCAGCGCCGAGGCGATCAACCGGGCCTTCGCGCGGACCCGTTGCGCGGCAACGGACGTGGCCGCGCCGGACACGGGTGTCGAGCGTGACCCGTACGTGCCGAGGCCGAACGGGGTCAGGTCGGTGTCGCCGTGGACGACATCGACGTCGTCCGGGTCGATGCCCAACTCGTGCGCGACGATCTGCGCGAACGTCGTCTCGTGTCCCTGCCCCTGCGTCTGCACGGAGATCCGCAGGCTCGCCTTGCCCGTCGGGTGCACCCGCAGGTCGGCGCCGTCGGCCATGCCGAACCCGACGATGTCCATGTGCTTGCGCGGCCCCGCGCCGACGGCCTCGGTGAAGAAGCTGATCCCGATGCCGAGGTACTCACCGCGAGCACGACCCCGTTCCTGCTCGGCCCGCAGCTTCTCGTACCCGACGGTGTCCAGCGCCAACTGGAGTGCCTTCGGGTAGTCTCCGGAGTCGTACTCCCACCCGGTCGCGCACACGTACGGGAACTGCTCCGGCCGCAACAGGTTCCGGAACCGCAGTTCGGCGGGGTCGAGCGCCAGCTCGAGCGCCAACAGGTCGACGAGGCGCTCGACCAGATAGGACGCCTCCGCGATGCGGAACGAGCACGCGTACGCCACCCCGCCCGGGGCTTTGTTGGTGTAGACGCCGGTCACCGCGCAGTGCGCGGCCCGCAGGTCGTATGACCCGGTGACCACGTGGAAGAAGCCGGCCGGGTACTTCGACGGCTGCGCGGTGCAGTTGAACGCGCCGTGGTCGGCGAGCACCCGCACCCGCAGCCCCAGGATCCGCCCGTCCGATGTGGACGCGATCTCGCCGTGCATGTGGTAGTCCCGCGCGAACGCGGTCGCCATCAGGTTCTCCGACCGGTCCTCGACCCACTTCACCGGCGCGCCGGTCACCATCGCGCCGACCACCGCGCACACGTACGCCGGGTAGATCGGCACCTTGTTGCCGAACCCTCCGCCGACATCCGGCGAGATGACGCGGATCCGGTGTTCTGCGATGCCGGTCACGAGCGCGAGCAACGTCCGGTGCGCGTGCGGCGCCTGGCTCGTGGCCCACACGGTGAGCTTGCCGGTGACGGGATCGTGGTCGGCCACGATCCCGCACGTCTCCAGCGGGGCCGGGTGCACCCTCGGGTACAGCATGTCCTGCGCCACCACGACGTCCGCTGCCGCGAAGACCCGGTCGGTCTCGGCCGCGTCGCCGGCCTCCCAGTCGAAGATGTGGTTGTCCCGCTTGCCTTCCAGGTCGTCCCGGATGACCGGCGCGCCATCGTCGAGCGCGGTTCGCGCGTCAACAACCGGGGCGAGCGGCTCGTACTCCACGTCGATCAACGCGAGGGCGTCCCGTGCCGAGTACCGGTCCTCGGCGACGACGAACGCGACCTCCTGGCCCTGGAACCGCACCTTGTCGGTGGCGAGCACGGCCTGCCGGTCGTGGGACAGCGTCGGCATCCATTCGAGCCCACGGGCCACGAGATCGGCGCCGGTCAGCACGGCGCGGACCTTCGGGTGCGCCTCGGCGGCTGACGTGTCGATGGACACGATGCGCGCGTGCGCGTACGGACTGCGCAACACGGCCGAGTGCAGCATGCCGGGCAGCCGCACATCGTCCACAAAGGTCCCCCGGCCCCGCACGAACCGGACGTCCTCCTTCCTCGGCAAACGCCCGAACCCGATCACAAGGACTCCCTCTCGGCGGCCCACCGGATCGAGCGCACGATGTTCTCGTAGCCGGTGCACCGGCACAGCTGCCCAGACAACGCCTCCCGAATGTCCTCTTCGGAGGGATCGGGTTGCTCGTCAAGCAACCAGCGGGCGGTCATCATCATCCCGGGCGTGCAGAACCCGCACTGCAGGCCGTGGCACGCGATGAACCCCTCCTGCACGGGATCCAGGTCGGGGCCGTGCGCGAGCCCTTCGACCGTCCGGACCTCACGGCCGTCCGCCATGACCGCGAGCACGGTGCAGGACTTGACCGGCACACCGTCCAGATGCACGACGCACACCCCGCAGTTGGAGGTGTCGCAACCCCAGTGCGTGCCGGTCAACGCCAACTCGTCACGGAGGAAATGCACCAGCAGCAGACGCGGCTCGACGTCGCGCACGTACTCCTTCCCGTTGACCAACACCATGATCCGCATCAGATCCGCTCCATGGCACGGCGGAGCGCCCTGGTGACCAGCTCACCGGCGAGATGGCGTTTGTACTCAACGGGTCCGCGCTGGTCCGCGGCAGGCCGGCAAAGCCGGGAGGCGATGCGCCCGGCCTCGACCAGTCGTTCCTCGGACGGCGACCCACCGGCCAGGAACGCCTCCGCCTCCGCCGCGACGAACCCCGGCGCCCCCAGTGCGGTGAGACCGATCCCGGCCTCGGTGATCACGTCACCCTCGACGACCAGCACCGCCCCGGCCGCACCGACGGCCCAGTCCCCCGCACGCCGGTCGACCTTCACGTAGGCGCTCACCGACGACCGCAGCGGCACGCGGATCTCGGCCAGTAGCTCCCCCGGCGCCACGACCGTCTGATAGGGACCGACGAAGAAGTCCCGCGCCGCAACGCTTCTGGTGCCGGAGGGCCCACGGATCACCAGCACGGCACGGAGCGCGGCGAACACCGCCGACAGGTCCTCGGACGGATCGGCCTGGCACAGCGACCCGCCGACCGTGCCCCGGTTACGCACGATGGGGTCGGCGATGACCCGCTCGGCGTCGTGCAGGATCGGGAAGAGCCGGCCGGCCTCCGCCGACGCGAGCAGTTCGGCGTGCCGCGTCATCGCGCCGACCGCGAGCCAGTCGCCGTCGACGCGTACCCCGGCCAGCTCGTCGAGGTCGTTGATGTCGACCAGCGCCTCGGGATGCGCGAGCCGCAGCTTCATCATGGGCAGCAGGCTGTGCCCGCCGGCGACGATCATGGAGTCGGGGCCGTACTCGGCGAGCAGCGTCAACGCGTGCTCGACGGTCGTCGCCTTGCGGTACTGGAACGCGGCGGGTACCTGCATCAGCCCTCCCTGTGGGCAAGGTTCTGGCGTGGGCCATCCGGGGGCAATCGGCGGATAAGTATTCCCTTAAGCGTGAGCGCGACCACAATGTTCGTGCATGACGCTCACGCAGCTGAGCACGTTTGTGCTGGTCGCCAGGCTGGGTTCGGTGAAGGCGGCGGCCTCGGCGCTCGGGGTCAGCGAACCGGCGGTGTCGCAAGCGCTTGCGGCGTTGCGCCAGCAGCTCGGCGACCAGCTGGTGACGCGGTCGGGGGCGAGCATGCGGCTCACCCCGGCGGGCATGCGGCTGCTGCCCATCGCGTCGCAGATGGTGGCCTTGGGCGCGGACGCCGAGGCCGCGGTCCGGGTCGGGAAGGGCGCTCCTGGCCAGCTGCGGCTGGTCGCGTCGGGCACGGTGATGGAGTTCGTCGCGACGCCGCTGGTCAACGCGTTCGCGGAGGGCAAGGGCGAGCGCATCGACACGAGCGTCGGCATGGCGGCGGCCGACGAGATGCCGGTGCTGCTGGCCAACCGGTTCGCCGACGCCGCACTGGGCCCGAACCTGATCCCCCGACCGGACGACGAGATGGTGAGCGAACCCGTGTTCCGCACCCACCTGGTCGTGGTGGCCGGCGCGACTCGGCTCCCGGGCAACCCGCGCGGCTGGTCATGGCTGGTGGACCAGACGGGCACGGACCCGGCAAGCGACAGCGGCCGCCTGCTCGCCCGCCTGCACGTGCCTGAGTCGCGGATCCGGGTGTTCGGCAGTCAGACCGCGGCATGGGCGGCCGCGGCGGACGGCACCGGCGTCGCGATCGCCCCGGCCCACCTGGTGACGGCCCGCCTCCGCCGCGGCGAGCTACGTGTGGTCAACACGGCCTGCACCCCCGCCGACTCGACCTGGTACCTGACCACGCTGTGCCCCGAGCGCCGCTCGATCGCGGCCGAGACGTTCCGCCACTACCTGTCGACGGCGGCCGCGTTGCGGGTGATGCGTGAGCCGGGGTCCGGGGTGCCACCGTCGAAGTTCCGCCCCCCGGTGTACGTAACCCTGTGGAGCTGAGCCTGTGTTGATGGGTCGCTCCGCTCCTCCGCCCGCTGCGCTCCCGCAATAAGCATTCGGTTACCCGCCGCTTGCCCGGTGGTCAGTCCGGTCACGACGATCGCACAATGGACGGCGGGAACCCACGCATGTACGAGCTGATCGAGAACGCGCCGAAGACCGGGAAGAGCCCGACGATCTGGGCGTTCCCCGCCGTCGTGAACTGGCTCAAGGTTGCCGCGCAACCGGTTCCGGGGCCGTGGCCACCGCATCAGGAGGCACGACCGGATCCGGGCGACGAGTCGTTGCCCGTCGCCGTGCGCGAGCCGGAACAACCCTGATGTACCCCGCCCACTTCCGTTACGAGGCGCCGAGAACCCTCGACGCGGCGCTCGACCTGCTGCGCTCCTACGGCGACGACGCCAAGGTCCTCGCCGGCGGGCAGAGCCTGATCCCCATGATGAAGCTGCGGTTCGCGACGCCGGAGCTGCTCGTCGACATCAACGGCGTGCCCGATCTCGGCTACCACGAGGTACGCGACGGCGCGCTGGAGGTCGGCGCGCTGTGTCGACATGTCGATGTCGAGTTCTCACCCGGTCTCGGATCGTGGCCGCTCATGGCGTCGGCGGCCCCACTCATCGCGGATCCGATCGTGCGCAACCGGGGCACGATCGTCGGTTCGGTGTGCCACGCCGATCCCCAGGGCGACTGGGCGTCGGTGCTGCTAGCGCTCGACGGTTCGATCGTCGCCGCCTCGCCCGGTGGTGGCCGACGGGTGATCCCGATGACCGAGTTCGTCACCGGTCCCTTCCAGAACGCCTTGGCACCAGGGGAGATCGCCGTCGCGGCCCGCCTGCCGGTGCCAACCGGCACACCGTACGGCCGGTACCTGAAGCTGGAGCGCCGGGTCGGTGACTTCGCCACCGTCGGTGTCGCGGTCGCGCTCGAGACCGTCGGGGCCACGGTCATCACGGCGGGGGTCGCGCTGACCGGCGTCGGCGCCAACAACATCAAGGTGATCGCGGCCGAGCAGGTGCTCGCCGGTAGCGCGTTGGAACCGGACGTCGTCACCGAGGCCGCGCGGCTCGCCGCCGAGGCCGCGCGGCCGACGTCCGACCACCGTGGCAGCGCGGACTACAAGCGACACGTCATCACGACGTTCGTCACCCGCACGCTCGAGTCGGCCGTCGCCGTTGCGGCATAAGGGGTTGTCCATGGAGAAACGACGGGTGACGGTCGCCGTCAACGGCGAGGACCACGTGGTCGAGGTCGAGCCACGGCTCCTGCTCGCGCACCTGCTGCGGCAGGGACTCGGCCTGACCGGCACGCACATCGGTTGCGACACGACGAACTGTGGGGCGTGCACCGTCCTCTTCGACGGCACCGCGGTCAAGTCGTGCACCATGCTCGCCGTCCAGACCGACGGGCACGAGGTCCGCACGGTGGAGGGCATGGCTCAGGCCAGCGAGCTGCACCCCATTCAGGAAGGCTTCCGCGAGGAGCACGGACTCCAGTGCGGTTACTGCACTCCCGGCATGATGATGAGTGCGATGGCGCTGCTGCAACGGAATCCCGACCCCACCGAGGAAGAGGTCCGCTGGGCCCTGTCCGGCAACCTCTGTCGCTGCACCGGTTACCAGAACATCGTCAAGGCCGTGCTGTGGGCGGCCGCCAAGATGCGTCCCGCGGAGGTCTGACGTGACCCAACTCGACGAAGTTCGCATCGGTGGGCTTGGCGCGAGCCGCAAACGGGTCGAGGACGCGCGGTTCATCCGCGGCCGAGGCAACTACGTCGACGACATCACGCTGCCGGGCATGCTGCACATGGAGATCCTGCGCAGTCCGGTGGCGCACGCCCGCATCAAGTCCATCGACGCCAGCAAGGCATGGGAGATTCCCGGTGTCCGGTTGGTACTGACCGGTGAGATGGCCGCGCAGCGCAACCTGGCGTGGATGCCGACGCTGTCCTACGACACGCAGGCCGTGCTCGCCACGGACAAGGTTCGCTTCCAGGGGCAGGAAGTCGCGTGCGTCGTCGCCGACGACCCGTACATCGCCAAGGACGGCTGCGAGGCCATCGAGGTCGAGTACGAGCCACTCCCGGCCATCGTGAACCCGAAGCAGGCGATGGCATCCGACGCGCCGATCATTCGCGACGACAAGGAAGGCCAGACCGACAACGTCTGCTACCAGTGGGAGGTCGGTGACAAGGAGGCGACCGACCGCGCGTTCGAGCAGGCCGACGTGGTGTCCCAACTGTCGCTGCACTACCCGCGCTCGCATCCATCGCCCATCGAGAACTGTGGTGCGGTGGCGAGTTTCGACCAGGCGACCGAGAAGCTGACCGTCTACATGACAACGCAGGCGCCGCACATCATCCGGGCCGCGGTGGCGCTGGTGGCCGAGCTGCCCGAGCACATGATCCGGATCGTTTCGCCGGACCTCGGCGGCGGGTTCGGCAACAAGGTGCCCGTCTATCCCGGCTACGTCTGCGCCATCCTGTGCTCGATCCTGCTCGGCAAGCCGGTCAAGTGGATCGAGGACAAGTCGGGGAACCTGATCTCCACCGGGTTCGCGCGGGACATGTACTTCGACGGCGAGCTGGCGTTGCGCGCGGACGGGAAGATCCTGGGTGTCCGGTTCCACGCGGACACCGACCAGGGCGCGTTCTTCTCCGACGCGCAGCCGAGCAAGTTCAAGATCGGGCTCGTGCACTCGGCGTTCGCCTGCTACGACGTCCCAACAGGACACATCACGGCCCGTGGCACGTACACGAACAAGGCACCCGGCGGCGTGGCTTACCGGTGCTCGTTCCGTGTCACCGAAGCGATGTTCTTCCAGGAACGGATGGTCGCCACGGCCGCGGCCGACCTCGGTATGGACGCGGCCGAGTTCCGCCGGGTCAACCTGGTGCGCGACGACCAGTTCCCGTACCGCACGCCGTTCGGGTTCCTCACCGACTCCGGGCAGTACCAACGGTGTCTGGACATCGGTCTGGAAGCCATTGGCTACGAACAGTTCCTCCTCGACAAGGAGGAGGCCGCGAAGCGTGGGCGACGGCTGGGCATCGGGATCTCGACGATGACCGAGCCGCTCGGCGCCGGGAACAGCCGCGAGTACGACATCCTCGGCATCAAGATGTTCGACTCGGCCGAGCTGCGGGTGCACCCGACCGGCACGGCCATCCTTCGGACGGGCGCGAAGACCCAGGGTCAGGGCCACGAGACGACGTGGGCGCAGATCGTCGCCCACGAGCTGGGCATCCCGGCCGCGGACGTGATCGTCGAGGAGGGCGACACCGACACGGCGCCGTTCGGCATGGGCACGTACGCGTCCCGGTCGACGCCGGTCGCGGGCGCCGCGGTGGCGATGGTGGCCCGCAAGATCCGCGCCAAAGCGAGGAAGCTGGCCGCACACCTGCTCGAAGTGTCCGAAGAGGACATCGAGTGGGAGCTTGGCCGGTTCTACGTCCGCAGCGCGCCGTCCCGCGGTGTGTCCATCCAGGAGTGTGCGGCGGCCGCGTACGGCAACATGCCCGACGGCATGGAGCCCGGCCTTGAGAACAACGCCTACTACGACCCACCGAACCTGACCTGGCCGTTCGCCTGCTACCTCGTGACGGTCGAGGTGGATCCGGAGACCGGGGTGTGGGACGTGCTGCGGACGGTCGCGGTCGACGACTGCGGTGTCCGGATCAACCCGATGATCGTCGAAGGGCAGATCATGGGCGGTCTCACCGAGGCGTACGCGATGTCCAACATGCAGTTCATCACGTTCGACGCCGACGGCAACTGCGTCGGCTCGAACTACATGGACTACCTGCTGCCGACCGCGTGGGAGACACCGGGTTTCGAACTGCACGAGGTCGTCACACCCTGCCCGCACCACCCGCTCGGCGCGAAGGGCGTCGGCGAGTGCGCGGCGGTCGGCGGGCCTGCCGCGTTCGTGAACGCGGTCATGGACGCGCTGGCCGACACCGGCGTCCGCAACATCGACATGCCGTTGCTGCCGGACCGGGTGTGGGAGGCCATCACGACGAGGCGGGACGTCTCGGGCGCGCCGCCGGTGAAATTGGACTGACACATGCTGATCACCAGTGATTTCGAGGTGCCGCAGCCGGTCGAGCGGGTGTGGGACTACCTGCTCGACGTGCCTCGCATGGCCCCGAACCTGCCGGGCACCGAGCTGACCGAGGTCGTGGACTCCGACACCTACAAGGGTCGCGTGACCGTCCGAATGGGACCGGTGACCCTGCGGTTCACGGGCACGGCGAACATCGTGTCGCGGGACGAGGCGAGTCGCCAGGTCGTCATGGAGGCGGTCGGGGCCGAGGAACGTGGCAAGGGCCAGGCGTCGATGACGCTGACGGCGACGCTCACGAAGTCCGCGGGCGGGACCCTCGTGGCGGTGGCCCAGGACCTGACGATCACGGGCGCGGCCGCGCAGTACGGGCGCGGCATGATGACCGACGTCACGAACGTCCTGTTCGGGCACTTCGCGACGAACGTGGCCGCCGACATCCCGCGATGGGCACGCGGAGAGGAGCGAACCGGCGGCACCACCCCGGCAAGCGGTCTCTCGATCGGGTTCGCCGCGGCCATGACCGCGTCGAGACGCGTGTTCTGGCGGTTCTTCGGGTCCAACGCGCGTCGCCGTTCGACGAGGAGGGCATGACATGGGCCTGTGGTGGGTGGGCGCGCTGGCGCTGCTGCTCGTCGTGCTGCCGGTCGTGATCGCGTTGCTCAACCGGATCCTCGCGGCCGTCGAACGGATCCGGGACGCCGCGGAGGACGTCCTCGCCGACGGCGGCGGGTTGAACGACGACCTCGAACCGGTACCGGCGATGCTGGCGGAGACCGACGAGACGATCAAGGAAGTCCAGGTCGGCGCGGTGCGCTACGCCGGCAGCGTCCAGAAGCTGTTGGAGGGGTAATGCCTGCCGTAGCGTGGGTCACGCTGGTGGCCGCGGCACTGATCATCGGGTTGACCGCCGTGGCACTCGTCCGCGTCATCGTCCACCTCCGCAACGTGGCCACCACGCTGGACGGCGTGGTCGCCGGCGTGGACTCGATCGCCGAACGCACCAGGACCGTGCCGGCCCGGCTCATCTCCGTGAACGCCAACCTGAAACCGGTACGCGACTGGTGTGAGGGCGTGCAATGACCGGGTGGATTGTCGGCCTGGTCATCGGGCTCGTCGTCGTGGCCGTGGTCGTCGCGCTCGTGACACCGATCATCCTGCTGGCGCGGCGGATCTCGCGGCAGGCGCCGCTGATCAACGCCGCTCTGATCAAGGCCGAGACGAACACGGCGCCACTGGGCGCGTTGGCGAAGACGATCGAGCACGCCGAGACCATCACCGCCGGTCTCGCGCGCGGCCGGGCAAGGCTGGGAGGGTGACATGACGGACACCGAGTACTGGACCCTCGTACTGGTGCTGGGCCTGGTCGTGATCGTGGCCGTCGTGGCGTTGCTGAGCCTGCTGGTGTACTTCGTCAAGCTGATCGACAACCGGGTCGCCGAGGTCCGGTACACCCTCGAGTCGGTCGCGGAGAACACCGAACACGCCACGCTGGTCCCGCAAACCGCGGAACGGGTCGACGCCGTGCTCGCGGAAGGCCTGCGGCATCACCTGTTCCTCGGCCGCGTCGCCTCGGGAGGCAAGTCATGACCACGCTGGTGGTGTTGACGGTCGTGGAGATCGTCGTGCTCATCGCGGGACTCGCGTTCTTCCTGTTCTGGATCGGCACGCTCCTCACGAGGATCGCGACCAACCTGGAGGAGTGCGCCGCGCTGGTGAAGAAGATCCGTGGGCAGGCGGCCGACATCGTGCCTGGCGTGGCGCACATCAACCGGACGGGCAAGGTGGTGGCGAGCGCGTTGCCGCTGCTGTACGGGTTCGCGGAGCGGATCGTGGCCCGTGCCTCGGCCGTACCCACCAGGGAACCCGCGCGCCCGGCGTCTGGCACCCGGCGCTCACGTCTACATGAGACCGTCGGCTTCCACCCGAAGTGATCAGACTGGGTCGCGCCGCCGGCTACCTGTTCGACGGCCCACGCCTGCTCGGCGGCTGGCTCCCACCGGCCGGGCCGGCGGTGTACGTGATCATGTACCGGCTCGTCGAGCCGTCCCGCTACGCCGTGCTCTACGCCGACCACGCGGACGACGTGTCCGCTGTGGGCTTCCCGTTCCGCCACCGGCGTACCCCGTGCTGGACGAAACGCGCCGGCGACAAGTGGAAGCTGCACGTGGCGTGGTTCGTGGTCCCCGGCGACACTCCCGCCCACCGCGACCACATCACGGCGGAGCTGATCACCGTCTACCACCCACCGTGCAACGGGAGGTGAGGCACGCCAGGCCCCACCTCCCAACCGAGCGAAGGATCACCGGTGCACAGGGCTAAGGTCTGCGCCATGTCGCTGACCGCCCGCCCCATCGCGACCGAGAGACTCCTGTTGCGGCCCTTCACCATGGACGATCTCGACGACGTGTGGGCGTACCAGCGCTTACCCCAGGTCGCGCAGTACATGCTGTGGGCTGCCCGCGACCGGGAGGAAAGCCGCGTCTCGTTGGAGCAGATGGTGTCCGAGAACGGGCTGACCGATGACGGGGACTACCTCACCCTCGCCGTGTCGGTCACCGGGACCAGCACGGTCATCGGGCACGTCGAGTTGGGACTGGTGAGCCTCGAGAACCTCCAGGGCGAGATCGGCTACGTGTTCCATCCGGACAGCCACGGCAAGGGGTTCGCCACCGAGGCGACACGTCAGATGCTGCGGCTCGGCTTCGAGGAGATGGGACTGCACCGCATCACCGGGCGATGCTCGGCGCAGAACACCGCGTCCGCCAAGCTGATGACGCGGCTGGGCATGCGGCAGGAGGCCCATTTCGTCGACTGCCGCCGGGTCGACGGTGAATGGCGCGAAGAGCTCGTCTTCGCCATCCTGCGGCGGGAATGGCTCACAACGTAGGCAGCAGGCGGGCGAACGCCTCGAGGTCGGCGAGGTTCGCGGCCGGTAGCAACACGTCGATGAAGTCGGCCGCCGCCATCATGCCAACCGAGCGGGCCTTGCCGTGCGGGTTCAACCACACCACGCGGTGGCTCAGGCGCGCCAGACGGTCCACACTGGACGCGAGAAGCGCCGGTTCGCCGCGGTCCAGGCCGTCCGAGCAGATGACCACCGTCGCGCCACGGGACATGCCGCGTCGCGCCCAGCCGCGGACGAACGCGTCGAGGCAGTCGCCGATCCTCGTGCCACCGTCCCAGTCGGTGGCAAGCTTTCCCGCTGACCGCAGGGCATCGTCCACCGAACGGGTACGCAACACCCGCGTCAGGTAGGTCAGCCGGGTGCCGAAGCAGAACACCTCCACCCTCGGCGCCGCACGACCGGTCGCGTGCGCGAACTGCAGCAGCGCCCGCGAGTACTCCGCCATCGAGCCCGACACGTCCAGCAGCAGCACGAGTCTCCTCGGCCGCACCCGCCGCTGCCGCCACCGCAACGTCACCGGCTCGCCCTGCGTACGCAACGAGGCACGTACCATTCGCCGCAGGTCCAGCACTCGACCCGCCGGCGCCGGCCCGAGCCGGCGGGTACGCCGTCTCGGTGGGGTCAACCGGATCCGGGCGAGGATTCGACGCAGTGCCAGCAACTCTTCCGGTGTGCACTCGGCGAACGAGCGGCGGCGTTGGATGTCCACAGTAGAGGCGGCCAGTCCCAGCGCCTCCTGTTCGCTCTCGGCCGTGCCCGGTTCCACCGACGGCACCACGAACGTGCCGGCCGTCGACACCGCCCGCAGCTCGGCCACCGCGGCCGCCGGTGCCTCGGTCCCGAGGAAGTACCGCCGGAACACCTCGTCGTACACCGGGATGTCCGCGTGCCGCGTCACGAGCGTGCACCGTCCACCCCAGTACAGATCGACGAGATCGGCGGGGTTCAGGCAGGCCACCGCGGCACAGAACGCCTCCGCGTCCCCCGTGCCGGTCCTCAAACCCGCCGCGCGCAACGCCCGCGCGAACCCGACAAGGTGCCCGACGTCAGTCATCGGTCAGGATCTCGCCCAACGAGTCCCGCACCAGTGCGAGATCGTCGCGTTCCTTCACCACCGCGCCGAGCGTGTCCTCGGCGAGCGGGCGCGTGAGCGCCGCCGCGCCGAGGAAGTCCAGAGTCTGTGCCCAGTCGATGGTTTCCGCCACGCCAGGCGGCTTCGCGAGGTCGATCTCCCGCAGCCGGGTCACCGCCGCGACGACCGACCGCGCCAGGGCCTCCCGCACCGAAGGGGACCGCAGCAGCACGATCTCGACCTCACGTTCGAACGACGGGTAGTCGATCCAGTGGTACATGCAGCGCCGCTTCAACGCGTCGTGCAGCTCGCGGGTGCGGTTCGACGTGAGCACCACCAGTGGCGGCCGTTCACATGAGACGGTGCCGACCTCCGGGATGGTGATCTGGAAGTCCGACAACACCTCCAGCAGGAACGCCTCGAACTCGTCGTCCGCCCGGTCGATCTCGTCGATCAGCAGCACCGCCCGGTCGCCGGCGCGGACCGCGCGCAGCAACGGCCGCTCCAGCAGGAACTCCGGGCCGAACAGGTCGGCGGCCTGGGCGGAAGCCCGAATGTGCAACAGCTGCCGCGAGTAGTCCCACTCGTACAGCGCCTGGTTGGTGTCGATGCCTTCGTAGCACTGCAACCTGATCAGTTCGCGTCCGAGCACGGCCGCGAGCACCTTCGCGATCTCGGTCTTGCCGACGCCGACCTCACCCTCCAGCAGCAGAGGCCGCCGCAACGACAGCGCGACGTGCACGGCCGTCGTCAACCCGCGGTCGGCCAGATAACCGCCCTGCCGCAGCGTTTCCGCCAGCTCGGCGACCGGGCCGGTCACCGCGTGCGGCGCTCGGCCAGCAGGTCGGCGACCGACCGGGCGCCCAGTTTGCCCTCACGTTCGAGCTTGTCCCGCCACGCGGCGCGCAGGTCATCGTCGACCTCGTCGAACCCGACATGCCGCATTGCCTTGCACGCCTTGCCATGGCCGGCCGGCAGCTCGGTCTGCTCGCGTGCGTGCCAGATGTCCCGCAGGACCGAGCGCGCCTGATCCCGTGCTCCAGTCATGTGCCCAGGCTAGGCGGCCGGCGACGGCACGGAGTACCTGTGTTAACCGAACACTTAAACCCCGGTCTGGCATCGTGGACGCCATGATTTCACTGGTCACCGGAGGAAACCGGGGCATCGGCCGGGAAGTGTGCCGCCAGCTGGCCGAACTGGGCCACACCGTGCTGGTCACCGCCCGGTCCGAGGAGGCAGCGACCAGGGCGGCCACGGAGATCGGCCCGAACGCCCATCCGATGCGGCTGGACGTCACGTCGGAGGACGACATCACGCGGGCGGCCACGACGATCGCCGACCGGTACGGCCACCTCGACGCGCTGGTCAACAACGCCGCCATCACCTACGACACGTGGCAGCGCGCCAGCACGGCCGATCTGGACGTGGTCCGCACGGCGGCCGAGACCAATCTCTACGGGCCGTGGCGCCTGACGCAGGTGCTGCTCCCGCTGTTGCGTCGCGGCGAGCATCCCCGCGTGGTCAACGTCTCCAGCGAGGCCGGCTCGCTGGCCAGCATGGGCAGCGGCACACCCGCCTACGGCACCACCAAGGTCGCGCTCAACGCCCTGACCAGGATGCTGGCCGCCGAGCTGCGCGCGGACGGGATCCTGGTCAACGCCATCTGCCCTGGCTGGGTCGCCACCGACATGGGTGGTCCCGGTGGCCGGCCGGTCGCCGAGGGGGCGGCCAGCGTCGTGTGGGCGGTGACGCTGGCCGACGACGGGCCCACCGGCGGCTTCTTCCGCGACGGCCGACCGGTGCCGTGGTGACCCACCCGTGAGCTGGCCGGAACCGGTTCCGGAAAACGCTTGCCAGCGTGGTCTGGACCATGGCACCCTTTGTTGCGGAAGACAACTAAACACGACCGTCGGCGGTGACAATGATGTCCACGCACCCCTCTCGACGATCACCCCTCCTCCTGGCCCTCGCGACCGGGATCGCCACGCTGGCAGCCGTGGTGAGCCCGTCCGTGCAGGCAGCCGGCGATGTCGCGATCGCGGCGACCACGTTCGCCGACGAGTTCAACGCGCCAGCCGGCACGCCGGTCGACGGTTCCAAGTGGAACCTCGAGACCGGCGACAACGTGAACAACCACGAGCGGCAGTACTACACGAACAGCACCAGCAACGCCGTGCACGACGGCCAGGGCAACCTGGTGATCACCGCGCGGCGTGAGAACCCGGGGAACTACCAGTGCTGGTACGGCCGGTGCGAGTACACCTCGGCACGGCTCAACACCTCCGGCAAGTTCACCCAGACCTACGGAACGTTCGAGGCCCGCATCAAGATGTCCCGCGGGCAGGGCATGTGGCCGGCGTTCTGGATGCTCGGCACGGGCGGCGGCTGGCCGGACGCCGGCGAGATCGACGTGATGGAGAACGTCGGTTTCGAGCCGAACACCGTGCACGGCACGATTCACGGCCCGGGTTACTCGGGCAGCGGCGGCATCGGCGCCGGTTACTCGATCGGCAACGCGTTCGCGGACGGGTTCCACACGTTCCGAGTGGAGTGGTCGCCGAACCTGCTCGTCTGGAAGGTGGACGGAAACACTTACCAGACAAGGACTCCGGCCGATCTCGGCGGCCGCAGGTGGGTGTTCGACCACCCGTTCTTCCTGATACTGAACCTCGCGGTCGGCGGCTACTGGCCGGGTGACCCGAACGCCAGCACGCCGTTCCCGAACACGTTGACCATCGACTACGTCCGCGTCACCAACGACGTGGGCGGCGGCGGCAACCGCATCACCGGCGTCGGCGGCAAGTGCGTCGACGTGGCCGGGGCGAGCACCACGAACGGCACAGCCGTGCAGCTGTACGACTGCAACGGCACGGCCGCTCAACAGTGGACGGTCGCAACGGACGGCACGATCCGCGCACTGGGCAAGTGCCTTGACGTGAACGGCGGCGGCACGGCGGACGGCACGGTCGTGCAGCTCTACGACTGCAACGGCTCCGCCGCACAGCGATGGCGTGTCGAGGCGGCGCGCGACATCGTCAACGTCGGCGCCAACAGGTGTCTGGACGCGTCCGGAGGTGGCTCCGCGAACGGAACCAGGTTGCAGATCTGGACGTGCACGGGTGCGACCAACCAGAAGTGGACGGTCGGTTGAAAAACATGGCGGCGGTGCCGTACCGGCATGACGGCACCGTCGCCACCGTCCACAGCTCCGGCCCAGCGGCGGAAGCCCTCGTCGTGCTCGGGTGACGAGGGTTCCCTCATCGCGTCAGCCGGCGGTCGGAGCCGTGATGTTGACCATCCAGGCGACGCCGAACTTGTCGATCAGCATGCCGAACTCGTCGCCCCACATCTGCTTCTCCAACGGCACCGTGACCGTCGCGCCGTCGTTCAGCTTGTCCCAGTAGCCGCGCAGTTCCTTGGTGTCGTCCCCGCTCAGGGACACCGAGTAGTTGTTGCCCGGCTGGTGCGGCTGGTCGGGCGGGTTGTCGGCACCCATGATCGTGTAACCGGCCCGCGTGTCGAGCATGCCGTGCATGATCTTGTCGGACTCGCCGCCGAACTCACTGAACGTATTCAGCTTCAGGTCGCCGCCGAACACCTGCTCGTAGAACTCCATCGCCTGGCGGGCGTTGCCGTCAAAGCTGATGTACGGGTTTAGCCTCGTTGCCATAGCCGACGATCCTCGCAGATCAGAGGGGTCACGACAACGGCGACAACACTATGGTGAACTCCGTTTTCCGGAGGGTGAGCTCATAGGACGGAAGCACGCCGGGGCCACACGATCCGGTGCCGATGCCCTGCTGCCCGACGTCGATGGTCAGCCACACAGAGTCACCAGGGACCAGCTCGTTCCGGTGTGCCGCGGCGGCCAGATCGGCGTCCGTCCACTTGCGAACGGTCAGGCCGAACTCGCCGTCGATCCGCAGCCCGCGACCGGACGCGTCGGTCAGCGTCGCCCAGCGCACGTCGCCTCGGCGACCGTTCTCCTGTGGCCGGATGTACGGCGTCTGCATCTCGTCCACACGGGACTCCCACCGGCCGAAGCGGGTGGCCAGCCCGGTGTCCGGGTACGCCTCGCCGGGGCCCCGACCGAACCAGGTCACGTGGTCGAGCGATGCCGGCAGCGGCAGGGTGATCCCCAGCTTGGGGATCGGCTCCGGCCACTCGCCGTCCGGTTCGACGCCGACGGTGAGGGCAAGGCCGTCGCCGGCCGACGCCCACTCGTAGGTGACCCGGACGCCACGCGCCAACGCGGGCGCGGCCGTCCGTTCCCGCACGACGAGCGTGTCGGCGGCGGAGACACCGTCCAGTCGGTGCGTCAGCCGGTGCAGGCCGATCGCCTCCCACGTCACGTGCAGGTTGACGTACTCGCCCTTGTCGTTGTCCGTCGGCGCCCGGTACAGCGCGAGGTGGGGCGCGCCCACGGGCAGCCCACCGAAGGCGACCAGCCGGCCGGTGCGGTCGAACTCCCCCGGGCCGAAGGAGAACCCGCCGTCCGTCTTCAGTGGACGTTCCGTGCCCGGAACGGTCACGGGGACGGGTGCGGTCAGCTGGTGCTGGCCCCACGCGATCTCGTGCCCGGCCGGCGCCCACGGCTGGTCCTCGGCCAGCACGGCACGCACGGTCAACCATGCCTCACCGTCCGACACCGGAACCGACGGCAACGGGTCTCCCGATGCGATCACGCCCGACTCGTCACCGGCGGTCCACTCGAACCGCAACGGCGGCGTCGGCCGCAGCTCCTCCACCACCAGCCGTCCGTCCACGAAGGAGAGACGCACCGGCTCGTAGGCCTTCTTCACGTCCAGCAGGCCCGGTGAGGGCGTGCGGTCCGGGAACAGCAGCCCGTCGACGACGAAGTTCCCGTCGTGGATCGGCTCGCCGTAGTCACCGCCGTACGCGTACTCGTACTCCGGGTGCCGCAGCCCGTGGTCGATCCACTCCCACACGAACCCGCCGGCAATGCGCGGGTAGCGGTCGAACAGCGCGACGTACTCGGCGAGCCCGCCGGGCCCGTTCCCCATGGCGTGCGCGTACTCGCACTGCATGAACGGGATGCCTGGCTCCTGCCCGATCTTCTCGACCTCGGCGTGCGAGGCGTACATCCGGCTGAACACGTCGACGTACGCGCAGTCGGCGTCGCCCTCGTAGTGGATCGGGCGGGACGGGTCGCGCGTGCGGGCCCACTCGGCCATCGCCGCGAGGTTCGCACCCGTGTGGCTCTCGTTGCCGAGCGACCACAGCACGATGCTGGGGTGGTTCTTGTCCCGCTCGACGGTGCGGCGCATGCGGTCCACATAGGCCTCGCGCCACGCCGGCACGTCGGACGGGTTCTTCTCCCACTCGAAGAAGGTGAACCCGTGCGTCTCGAGGTCACACTCGTCGATCACCCAGAGGCCGTACTCGTCGCACAGGTCGAGGAACGCCGGGTGCGGTGGGTAGTGGCTGGTGCGCACCGCGTTGATGTTGTGCCGCTTCATCAGCAGCACGTCTTCCAGCATCGTCTCGTCGGGCACCGCGCGTCCGTGGTCCGGGTGGAACTCGTGCCGGTTCACGCCGCGGAACCGGACCGGCTCACCGTTCACGAGCAGCACGCCGTCCACGATGGACACCGTGCGGAACCCGATGCGCAGCCGGACGGTCTCGGCGTCGGTGGACACCGTGGCGTCGTACAGCCGGGGTCGCTCGGCACTCCATGGCTCGACCGGGACCGTGACCTCCGCACCGGTGGCCGAGGAGATCCCCAGCTCCGGCACCGACACCGTGGCCGCCACGGAAGCGTCGATCCGCAGGGTGCCCTGACCGTCCTGATAGGACGCGTGGACGAACACGTCGTCCAGGTCACCCCGGGCTTCCAGTGTCACCGACCGGAAGATGCCGGGCAGCCACCACTGGTCCTGGTCCTCCAGGTAGCTCGCGGCCGACCACTGGTGGACCCGGACGGCGAGCACGTTCCGGCCACGCGCCGGCGTGACGTCGAACTCCGCCGGCAGGCGGGAGCCGGTGAAGAACCCCAGCGCCTCCCCGTTGAGCCAGACCTTCGCACAGGACTCGACTCCCTCGAAGCGCAGCACGACCCGGCGGCCGGCCCACTCCTCCGGCACGTCGAAGGCCACCCGGTAGTCGCCGGTGGGGTTCTGCTCCGGCGGGTGCGGCGGGTCGACCGGGAACGGGTAGACCACGTTGGTGTACCAGGGATTCCCGTACCCACGCAGCGGCCAGTGGCACGGCACGGCGAGGGTGTCCCAGCCGCCGTCGTCGAACGCCGGGTCCGCGAACTCGGTCGGCAGGTCGGCGACCGGGGACAACCGGAACCGCCATTCGCCGTCGAGCGACAGCCTCGGCGCGTCGGTGTGCAGGTACGCGCGGGGAGCGCGAAGACCTTGGTGTGGCGCGAAATCGTCGTAGTAAGTCACGATTCTCCAAGCTCGGCCGGTGTGACCTCGAAAATATGCCTCGCGGTGAAACCCAGCAACGCCTGGGCCGCGGACGTGTCGATCGGCACGGTCCGACCGGGAAGCGGCGCGTGGCGAGGGGTGCCGGGCAGGTAGCGGTCGACGAGTTCCTCGGTCGGGTACGGCGACAGCGTGTCCGGCGCGGCCAGGTACAGCGCGTGCGCGCCAGACACCTCCGCGGTGACACCGAGCCAACACGCGGTGGCCGCGTCACGCATGTCGAGATACCCCCACAGCGAAGGGGCGCCGGCTCCCGGGTCCACACGGAACAGTTCCGCGTTCTCCGCGAGGAAGTCGAGTTCGCCGAGCATGGGGAACCGCAGGGCGACGACCGCCATCCCGTCCCGGCGGGCGACCATCGCGGCGGTCGCCTCGTCGGCCTGTTTGGACAGTGCGTACGGGTCGGCGATCTGGAACGGCATGGCCTCGTCGACCGGCACGTAGTGGGGGACGGCAGGCGTCGGCGAGAACGGCAGCCCGATGATCGACAGGCTGCTCGCGATCACCGCCTGCCGCACCCCGGCCCGCGCCGCCTGGTCGAGGACGACGAACGTGGCGGCGGTGTTGCCGACGAACACCTCTTCCGGCGTGCCGAGGGTGGGCCGCGGGATGGCGGCGAGGTGGATGACGGCGTCGACGCCGCGCATGGCCTCGGCGACCAGGGCGGTGTCGGCCGCACTGCCGGTGAAGAACGTTTCAACGCCGCCTGGGTCGACGCGGTCCAGACCGACCACAGCCGCGCCCTGTGCCGCGAGAACGCGCAGCACCTCGCTGCCGAGCCGGCCAGCCGCCCCGGTTACCAGGACCCGGCTCGGTACGTGGCTCATCGCGGCTCAAGCATAGGTACTCGACTATTGACAAGCACTTCTTTTATGTAAAGTTGTCGTCGTGAAAGACCTGTTGTACCTGGAGGGCTTCGAGCAGGCCGAGGCACTGCTCAAACCGCAGCGTGTCGAGGTGCTGCGACACCTGGCCGAGCCCAGTTCCTGCACGGAGGTCGGCGCCCGGCTGGACCAGACGCCCCAGCGGGTCTACTACCACGTGAAACGCCTGGTCGACGCCGGCCTGGTGACGCAGGTGGCCGAGCGGCGGGTGCGTGGCATCGTCGAGGGCATCTACCAGGCCGCCGCGCGGTCGTACTGGCTGTCCCCACAGCTCGTCGGCAGGATCGGCGGGCGGCGGGTGCGGGACGAGCTGAGCCTCGGGTACCTGATCGAGCTGGTCGAGGAGGTGCAGACCGACCTCGCCGCACTCGACCGCACGGAGCTGCCCACGCTCGGCGTGTCGGGCCGGATCGCGCTGCCGCCGGAGCGCCGCAAGGAGTTCTTCGACGAGCTGCGCACCACGCTCCAGGACATGTTCACCCGGTACGGCGGCGCGGAGGGCGACCAGTTCAACCTCGCGATCACGGTGTACCCGAAGGACTAGAAGTCCACCCGCATCACGACGCGCCGCTTGCTCGGCCGGCTCACCTCGGTGAACCCGGCGTCGGCGAAGGTGCCCTGGCTGCCGACGTGCAGCTCGCCCCACGCCACGTCCTGTCCTGGTAGGACGATCATCGCGTACGCCTCGAGCGCCTTCGCACCGCGGTCCCGCGCGAAGTCGACGGCGGCGGCCGCGAGCACACCCATGACACCGCGCCGCCGAAACCCCGGCCGCGTGACGAAGCAGGTCACGGCCCACATCCCGGGGTCGTCCTTGTCCTCGGCGCGCCCGGCCCACGACACCCGGCTGCCGCGCAGGTTCGGGTAGGCCGTGCGTGGTTCGACGGCACACCAGCCGACCGGCTCCTCGTCGAGGTACGCGACGAGCCCGCTGGTGGGCCCTGGGTGCCGCAACCGGTCTGCGCATGCAGCAGGTCGGCCCGCTCGTGGTCGGCCACGGCGCGCCACCGACCGGCGGGGATCTTGAACCGCTGGCAGTAGCACTGGCCGCCGTGGCACTTCGCGGTGCCGAGCACTGCTTCCAGGTCCGCCCACGATGCCTCGTTGGCCGGGACGACCGTCATCGCGGCTGCCATCGCACCACCGTTCCCCTGCGCCAGATTTCGATCAGCACGGTACCGACGGCGGTTGGCGCCAGCCACGGGATCAGCTGGGCCGGCCCCTGAACCGGCCCGTTCACCACGAGCCAGACCACGACGAGCGCGGTGACCTGCGCGATGTACGAACCGCCGAGGCCGTGCACGTAACCGTGGGTCCAGCCGCGGAACCGCCGCCGCTCCGACGCACGGCCGACCAGGGCGAGCCCGAGGGTCAGCGCGGACACCGGGATCAGCCACCACAGATCGGGCCGGACCACGAGCACCAGCCCGATCGCGGTGAGGCAGACGACCAGCACCGCGGCGACATAGGCCGTCATCGCGCGGTGCCAGATCATGACGACGGGGCCGAGCAGAAGTCCGGCGAGGCCGGCTCCGATGTGGGTGACGAGCAGGAGCGTGTGGGTCATGACGCTCACCTCCGGCACTTAGCATTCTAAGTTACTTTGCTAAGGTTTGGTGATGCTGAGTTTCGACCTCCATGTCCTGACCGCTCGCCTCGACCGCTCGGCGGACCGCATCCTGCGCGGCGAGTTCGGCGTGTCGTACCGCCGGTATCGCGCGCTGCTCAGCGTCGGCCGGGTGAGCGTCGACGAGCAGGGCACGAGCACGCAGCGGGCAATGGCGGAGGACCTGGGCATCTCCGAACCGTCGGCGAGCCGGATGACGAACACCCTGGTCGAGACGGGGCTGCTCGACATCCACCAGGACGGCCATCGCCGGCGGCTGCGCCTAACCCCGGCCGGCAAGGACCTCGTCGCCCGCTGCCAGGACCTGCTGGAGGAGCGGTTCGAGCGGGTCGTGGAGCGCAGCGGTGTGTCGTACGCCGACTACGCCAGGGACACCCACCGGCTGCTGGCGGCGCTCAGCGAGGCGTGATCTCCAGGAGCCGGGCCAGCACCGGCGACTTGTTCTGCGCCGACCACGCCAGCGCCATCTCCCAGCGGGGGAGATCCTCCACCAGCGGCCGGTACACGACGGCCTTCTCGTCGGTGTGTGGCGTCGGCGAGATCAGCAGTGACACGCCAAGGTTCGCCGCCACGAGCGCGGCGATCGTCTGGACGTCTTCGGCCTCCTGCACGATGTCGGGGCTGAAGCCGGCCGCCCGGCAGTGACCGACGATCGTGTCGTGGACCGACGGACCGGACTGTCGGGAGTACAGGACGAAACGCTCGCCGGCGAGGTCCGCGAGCGACACCCGGCGACGCCTGGCAAGCGGGTGCGTGCCGGGCAGCGCGGCATACAGCTCGTCGTGCGAGAGGGTCCGCGACCGCAGGTCCGGCGCGTCGACGGGTGGGCGCAGCAGGCCGGCGTCGATGCGGTCGTCGGCCAGGGCGGTGAGCTGGCGCAGCGTCGTCATGGCCATGACCGCGACCCGCACCGACGGCCAGGCCTCGCGGAACCGGCTCAGCAGCCGCGGCAGCGCGTCGAACGTCGCGGACTGTACGAACCCGACACGCAGCACACCCAGCTCACCTCGGTGCGCGCGCCGTGCGGCGTCCGCGAGCTCGTCGGCCCGGCGCACCAGGTCCCGCGCGCCGGCCAGGAACACCTCGCCCGCCGGGGTGAGCGCCAGCTGCCTGCGGGTCCGGTCGAACAGCGGCACGCCGAGCGCCTTCTCCAACGCCGCGACCTGCCGGGACAGCGTCGGCTGCGTGACGTGCAGCCGAGCCGCGGCGCGACCGACGTGCCCCTCGTCGGCGGTGACGACGAACGCGCGTGCCAGCCGTAGTTCCATACGCCTACCGTATTGAATCCGCTCGAAGTTTGCATTGGACGTATCAGATCTCGTCGACCTAGTGTCGGAGACGTGCAGACGACAGAACTTGGCCGCACCGGCGAGCAGGTCAGCCAGCTCGCCCTCGGTGCGATGCTGATGGGTACGGCCACCGACGAGCCGACCTCCTACACCATGCTCGACCGCTACCTCGACGCCGGCGGCTCCTTTGTGGACACCGCGGACTGCTACGCCTGGTGGCACGGACCCGGCCACGTCGGCGGGGACAGCGAGGCCGTGCTCGGTCGCTGGCTCGCCCGCGGCGGCAACCGGGACCGGGTTTTCCTGTCCACCAAGGGCAGCGGGTGGGTCGACAACCCGGACGAGCAGCGAGGCAAGGGCTGGCCGGCGAAGTACGTCGGCGCCGGCGCGGCAACGCTGCGGCACGCACTCGACGGGAGCCTGCGCCGCCTCGGCACCGACCACGTCGACCTCTACTTCGTGCACGTCGACGACCCCAACACCCCGCTGGAGGAGACCCTCGAGGCGCTCGCGGGTTTCGTGCAGGCAGGCAAGGTCCGCCACCTCGGCTGGTCGAACGTCCGGACCTGGCGCCTGGAGCGCATCCTCGGCCTGTGCGAGCGCAACGGCTGGCCGGCGCCGGTCGCGTTGCAGCAGCAGCACTCCTACCTGCGCCCGAACGGCGGCGCGAACGTGTTGTCCATTGTGGACCAGGAGCAGCTCGACCACCTGCGCGCCAACCCACAGGTGTCGCTGGTGGCCTACTCTCCGATTCTCAAGGGAATCTACGACGACCCGGCCAAGCGCAACGGTCACCCGATGATGAACGACTACGCGGGCCCGGACTCCGAGGCGCGACTCGCCGTGCTGACCGAGATGGCCGGCGAACTCGGCGTCCAGCCGAACCAGCTGGTGCTCGCATGGCTGCTGCACCAGACGGATCCGTCCCTGGTGACGCTGATCGGCCCGCGCACCCTCGAACAGCTCGACGCCGCGATCCCCGCGCTCGCCATCAAGCTGACGGAAGAGCAGTTGCGCCGCCTGGACACGGCCGGCGCCTGAATTTACCAGCTCCAAACTGTCCATAACAGAATTCCGGCACGGTTGACGGTAACTTCCGTCGACCGTGCCGGCGTATTTCTGGAAGTAATCAACCGACCGTATGTTGACGGACAGTAGACGATCAGGCCGAACGGACTAGGCCGTTACGGTGATTGCCGGAACAACCTATTCCAGTAGACGGCTGGCCCTCCCCCACACGTTCGCCTGAGCGCCTCACCCGTTCGGCCCAGCAGAGGACAACTCAGGCAATTAAACTCACGGCGGTTACCGCATATTCGAGTGATAACCGGGAGTTCTTGGCAAATTTCCAGCCACGCACGTGGTCACCCTCTTGGTCGACTGTGGACTTTTCCTACCAGGGTGTAGGAATAAATCGGCACCCGAACAGAGCAATTCCCACAGCCCGACTGCGTGATTGGTGGTGTGCGTTGTGACCGTGACGGAACCGGTGGCGCCCGGTGTCGAGGGGGACGGCGAGCGGCCGCAGCAGAGCCTGGCGACCGCCGCCGCGCGGAACCTCGCCACGACGAAGAAGTCCGTCCCCCAGATGCAGGCCATCACGTCGCGATGGCTGCTCAAACTCCTGCCGTGGGTACAGGTTTCCGGCGGTACGTACCGGGTCAACCGGCGCCTGACCTACGCGGTCGGCGACGGCCGGGTGACGTTCACCAGTGACGGCAACGGAATCCGGGTCATCCCGGCCGAGCTGGGCGAGCTGCCGCTGCTGCGCGGTTTCGCGGACGAGGAGGTGCTCGGCGCGCTCGCCGCCGGTTTCGAGCAGCGGGAGTACTCCGCGGGGGACACGATCGTCGAGTTCGGCAACGCGTCCAACGAGGCGTTCCTCATCGCGCACGGCAAGGTCCAGAAGGTCGGGCCCGGCCCGTACGGCGAGGAGGAAATCCTCGACACGCTCGCCAACGGCGACCACTTCGGCGATGACACACTCGTCGACCCGCGGAGCATGTGGGAGTACACGGTCAGGGCGATCACCGGGTGCACGGTCCTGATGCTGCCGCAGCGCGTGTTCGACGAACTGCTGGCCGGGTCGGAGTCCTTGCGGGCACAGGTCGCGGCGTTCCAGTCTGGGAAGTCGGCGGCGCAGAACCCGCACGGTGAGGCCCTTATCCAGATGTCGTCGGGGCACGCCGGCGAGATCGAGCTGCCCGGCACGTTCGTGGACTACGAGCTGGCGCCCCGCGAGTACGAGCTGTCCGTCGCGCAGACGGTGCTGCGCGTCCACACCAGGGTGGCCGACCTCTACAACGAGCCGATGGACCAGCTGGAGCAACAGCTGCGGCTGACCATCGAGGCCCTGCGTGAGCGCCAGGAACACGAGATGATCAACAACCGGGGTTTCGGGCTGTTGCACAACGCCGAGCTGTCCCAACGCATCCACACCCGAACCGGCCCACCGACACCCGACGACCTGGACGACCTCCTCGCGCTCGTGTGGAAGCAGCCGGCGTTCTTCCTCGCGCACCCACGCACGATCGCCGCGTTCGGCCGGGAGTGCAGCAGGCGCGGCCTCTACCCGGACGCCGTCGACGTGGAGGGGCACCGGGTGCCGGCGTGGCGCGGCGTCCCGATCTTCCCGTGCAACAAGATCGGCGTGACCGAGCAACGCACCAGCTCGATGATCCTGATGCGTACCGGCGAGGAGCGGCAGGGCGTCGTCGGCCTGCACCAGGTCGGCATCCCCGACGAGTACCAGCCGAGCCTCTCGGTGCGGTTCATGCACATCGACCCCCAGGCCATCATGTCCTATCTGGTCAGTGCGTACTACTCGTGCGCGGTGTTGGTGCCGGACGCGCTCGGCATCCTGGAGAACATCGAGCTGGGTCGGGAAGGCTGAGCCGTGTCCACAGTGGAGACCGAGGCCGATGCGACGCCCCGCAGGAGCCTCGCCACCGAGGCGGCCCGCAACCTGGCCACCACCACCAAGTCCAAGCCGCAGATGCGCGGCATCACGCCCCGGTGGCTGCTCGAGATGCTGCCGTGGGTGGACGTCGCGGGTGGTACGTACCGGGTGAACCGCCGGCTCACCTACGCCGTCGGCGACGGCAGGCTGTCGTTCGTCAGCGAGGGTGCGCGCATCCGTGTGGTGCCCGCCGAACTGCGAGAACTGCCACTGCTGCGCGACTTCGAGGACGAGCAGGTGCTCACCGAGCTCGCGAACCGGTTCGAGCAGCGGGAACTGTCATCCGGTGACGTGATCGTCCGATCCGGACAGCCACGCACCGAGCTTTTCCTGCTGGCACACGGTAAAGCACACCGGATCGCCACCGGCCCCTACGGCGACGACCAGGTGGTCGACGTGCTCGCGGACGGCGCCCACTTCGGCAGCGAGGTGCTGACGGGCACCGAGGACACCTGGAGCTTCACCGTCCGGGCCGTCACCCCGTGCACGGTCCTGGTCCTGCCCGCGCAGACGTTCCAGCAGATGAACGGCCAGTCCGACGCGTTGCGGGAACACCTGCGGCAAGCCCTGTCCCGGCCCACCCCGTCGACGAACAAGGCTGGCGAGGCGGCCATCAAGCTGTCCTCGGGCCACGCCGGCGAGGTCGAGCTGCCCGGCACGTTCGCGGACTACGAGATCGCGCCGCGCGAGTACGAGCTGTCCGTCGCGCAGACACTGCTGCGGGTCCACACCCGGGTCGCGGACCTCTACAACGACCCGATGAACCAGACCGAGGAACAGCTGCGGCTGACCACCGAGGCCCTGCGTGAGCGGCAGGAACACGAGATGGTCAACAACCGCGAGTTCGGTCTGCTGCACAACGCGGACCTGTCGCAGCGGATCTTCACCAGGTCCGGGCCACCGACCCCCGACGACCTGGACGAGCTGCTGTCCCGGCGCAGAAAGTCCCGGTTCTTCCTCGCACATCCGCGCACGATCGCCGCGTTCCGGCGGGAGTGCACGAAACGCGGGCTGTACCCGCCGAACGTGCCGCTCGAAGGCTCCACCGTGCAGTCGTGGCGCGGCGTGCCGATCCTGCCGTGCGACAAGATCCCGATCACCCGCGACAACGTGTCCTCGATCATCGTGCTGCGCACCGGCGTCGAGGACCAGGGCGTGATCGGCCTGCACACCATCAACATCGACGACGAGGTACAGCCGAGCATGAACGTGCGGTTCATGGGCATCGACGACCAGGCCATTCTGTCCTATTTGGTCAGCGTGTACTTCTCGGCCGCGGTGCTGGTCCCCGACGCGCTCGGCGTCCTGGAGAACGTGGAGATCGGACGCTGACATGGTGGCCCCGGAGAGAGTCGTCTCGACAGAGCAAACCCTTGCGTGGAGCCGAGAGCTGGTCGAGCCCGCGCTGCGGAAGGCGGTGGACACGTTACCGGCGTCGATGCGCCGGATCGCCGGCTACCACCTCGGCTGGTGGGACCAGCACGGCGCGCAGGTGTCCACCGGCAGCGGCAAGGCGATCCGGCCGGCACTCGTGCTGCTGTCGTCGGCGGTGATCGGCGGCTCACCGCGCGAGGCCGTGCCGGCGGCGGTCGGGGTGGAGCTGGTGCACAACTTCTCGCTGCTGCACGACGACGTGATGGACGGCGACCTGACCAGACGTCACCGCCCGACGGCGTGGAGCGTGTTCGGCATCGGCTCGGCCATCCTCGCGGGCGACGCGTTGCTGACGCTCGCGCTCGACGTGCTCGCCTCGAGCGGCGACCCGGCCGCGGCCACCGGGATGCGCACGCTGAGCGCGGCCGTGCAGGACCTGGTGGACGGGCAGTGCGCGGACATGGAGTTCGAGCATCGCGCCACTGTGGACCTCGCGGAGTGCGAGGGCATGGCCGCCGGCAAGACGGCGGCGCTGATGGGTGCCGCGTGCGCCCTGGGCGGGACGTTCGGCCGGGGCACACCGGAACAGGTGGGGCACCTGTGCGCGTTCGGCGAACAGCTGGGCCTGGCATTCCAGCACGTGGACGACCTGCTCGGCATCTGGGGCAAGCCGAAGGTGACGGGCAAGCCGGTGTACTCGGACCTCCGCAACCGCAAGAAGTCGCTGCCGGTCGTCGCGGCGCTCAATTCAGGCAGCGCGGCGGGCGAGGAACTGGCCGAGCTGTACGCGCGAAGCGTGCCGCCGTCGAACAACGAGCTGCCGTACATGGCCGACCTGGTCGACCGGGCCGGCGGCCGCGCGTGGAGCCGGGCGCAGGCGGCCGAGCTGATGGGCCGGGCGGTGGTCCGCCTCGACGAGCTGGGCACGTCCACGGCGGCGGCCGAGCTGGCGGACCTGGCCCGCCTCCTGGTCCACCGCGACCACTGAGTGGATTGAGGAGCGGAGGATCCCATGACGACTCCGGTTCCCGAGACCGTCCTGCTCGCCGCGCCGCGGTCGTTCTGCGCCGGGGTCGAGCGGGCCATCGAGATCGTCGAGCACGCGCTGGCACAACGCGGACACCCGGTGTACGTGCGCAAGCAGATCGTCCACAACGCACACGTCGTGGCGGACCTGGAGTCACGGGGCGCGGTGTTCGTCGACGAGCTGGCCCAGGTCCCAGCGGGCGCGACGGTGGTGTTCTCCGCACACGGCGTCTCCCCGGCGGTGCGCGACGAGGCGTCGTTGAAGAACCTTGCGGTCATCGACGCGACCTGTCCTCTCGTCACGAAGGTCCACGCGGAGGCACGCCGCTTCGCCGCGCGGGGCGACACGGTGCTGCTGATCGGCCACGTGGGCCACGAGGAGGTGGAGGGCACGCTGGGTGAGGCGCCTGAGCGGACGATCCTCGTGGAGGACGTGGCTGGGGCGCGGTCGGTGACGGTCCCCGACCCGGAGCGGGTGTCGTACCTGACGCAGACGACCTTGGCCGTGGACGAGACCGCCGAGATACTGGCCGTGCTGCGTGCCCGCTTCCCGGCCCTGCGCGGCCCGGCCTCGGCCGACATCTGCTACGCCACGACGAACCGTCAGCAGGCACTGTCCACAGTGGCCGCCGAGGCGGATCTGGTGCTGGTGATCGGGTCTGTGAACTCGTCGAACTCGGTCCGGCTTGTCGAGTTGGCCCGCCGCGCCGGCAGACCCGCGTACCTGATCGACGACGCGGGCGACATCCGCCCGGAATGGTTGGTCGGTGTTCGAACCGTAGGCCTGACGGCCGGGGCGTCCGCGCCGCCGCGCCTGGTGGACGATGTGGTGGCCGCACTGGGACCGGTCACGGTGCTGGAACGTGAGACCGCGACGGAGTCGATCCGTTTCACCCTGCCGTCGGCGGTGCGACGGCCATGACACTGCATGACCTGTCCACAATGGAGCTCGTGGCGCTTGCGGCGGAGGTCCGCGAGTTCCTGGTGGACAACGTGCGGCGGACGGGTGGCCACCTGGGTCCGAACCTGGGTGCGGTGGAGCTGACCATCGCTTTGCACCGGACGTTCTCCTCGCCCAGGGACGTGCTGCTGTTCGACACGGGCCACCAGGCCTACGTACACAAGGTGCTGACCGGCAGGGCGCACCGGTTCAGCGGGCTGCGGCAGGGCGGCGGTCTCTCGGGCTATCCGTCGCGCACCGAGTCCATCCACGACGTGATCGAGAACTCCCACGCCTCGACCGCACTGTCCTATGCGGACGGTCTGGCCAAGGCGTTCGCACTGCGCGGTGATCGTGATCGGCACGTGGTCGCGGTGATCGGCGACGGCGCACTGACGGGCGGCATGGCCTGGGAGGCACTGAACAACCTTGGCGCGACCACGAACCACCCCGTGGTCATCGTCCTGAACGACAACGGCCGCTCGTACGCCCCCACCGTGGGTGGACTTGCCGCACACCTGGAGAGCCTTCGCAACGAGGATGCGGAACAGAACCTGTTCACCGCACTGGGTTTCCCGTACCTGGGCCCGGTCGACGGTCACGACGTCATCGCACTGGAGGAGGCCTTCCGGCACGCGGCCGCGCTGGGGCGGCCGGTGGTCGTGCACTGTGTGACCGAGAAGGGGAAAGGATACCCACCCGCCGAGGCGGACGAGGCCGACCGCATGCACGCGATCAACCCGTCCCCCTCGGCTCCGCGAGCACTCATCGTGCCCTCCCTCGCGTTGGCGCCGGGCCAGCCCGCCCCACCGCTCGTGGCGGCGCAGACCGTCACGCCGCCAACCTTGCCTCGCTCGTCCACTGTGGATCGCTCCTGGACCTCCGTGTTCGCCGACTGTGTCGCGGACATCGGGGCCGCGCGACCGGACGTCGTGTGCGTCACCGCGGCGATGGCGTTGCCCGCCGGGCTGGGGCCGTTCGCGGAGCGCTTTCCTGAGCGGGTGTTCGACGTCGGCATCGCGGAGCAGCACGCCGTCACCTCGGCAGCCGGCATGGCGATGGGCGGTCTGCACCCGGTCGTCGCCATCTACTCCACGTTCATCAGTCGTGCGTTCGACCAGGTCCTCATGGACGTTGCCCTGCACCGACTGGGCGTCACGTTCGTCCTCGACCGGGCGGGCGTGACCGGGCCCGACGGCGCCAGCCACCACGGCATGTGGGACGCGTCGGTGCTGCCGGTCGTGCCCGGGCTGCGGCTCGCCGCGCCGAGGGATGCGGCGACCCTGGTGGAACTCCTGCACGCGGCGGTCGACGTGCCCGACGCGCCGACGGTCCTGCGTTACCCGAAGGCGACCGTGGGACCGGACATCCCAGCGCTCTGGCGCACCGGCGGCTACGACGTACTGCGGGACGCCCCGGACACGGCCGTGCTCCTGATCGCCGTCGGCTCCCTCGCCGGCCCGTGTCTCGCCGCGGCCGACGAACTCCTTCGACACGGCGTGCCGGTCACGGTCGTCGATCCACTGTGGACAACGCCACTGCACCCGGGCCTCCTCAAGCTCGCCGCCGGCTTCCGGCTGGTCCTCACGGTCGAGGACACCACGGCAACCGGGGCCATGGGCAGCCGGCTCGCCCAGGCGCTGGCCGCCGCCGGCGAATCCGCCTGTGCCGCGACGTTCGCCCTGCCGGCGGCGTTCCTGCCACACGCGTCCCGCACCGAGATCCTGCGGGCACACGGCCTGGACGGAAGCGGCATCGCCGCCACCGTCCTCAAGCGACTGGGGGCGGCATGACCCCGAGTTGACGGGAAGGGGAACAACTCATGAGCTTGTATGTCACCGGCGTCCTGTGGGTCGTTGGTGCGGCACTGGTCGCGGGCGGGCTCGCCTACCTCGTGCGGCGGCTCGGCGCGAGAGATGGTGTGGTCGAGAACAACGAGGCCGCGGGCCAGGTGTTCACGTTGGTCGCCGGGTTGCAGGCGGTGCTGCTCGCGTTCGTGCTGATCTCGTTGTTCGACGGCATCTCCGCGGCGGAGGACGGGTCCTACCGCGAGGCCGACAACCTCGTGGCGGCGGCGTGGGCGGCGGCCTCGCTGCCCACGGGGTCCGACGTCACGGCGCAGGCACGGCAGTACGCGCGTGAGGTGGCCACCCGGGAGTGGCCACGCATGCGCGATGGCACCTCCGTGGACGACGCCGGGTGGGAGACGCTGGCGCGGTTACGCGCGACGATCGCGGCGGCCCCGGCGACCGACGAGTGGATGATCGACCGCAAGACGGAGGCGGCCGACCGTCTGTGGCAGGTGTACCAGTCGCGGCAGAGCAGGCTCAACGCCGCGTCGAGCGGCGCCGTCAACCCGGTGGTGTGGCTGGCCCTGGTGGCCGGCGGGATCATGGCCGTGGTGCTGCCGATCCTGTTCGGTGGTCCGAAGCCGGCCACGCACATTCTCATCGTGTCGATCTTCGCGGCGACCATGGCGCTGCTGCTGTTCGCGACCCAGCAACTCCAGAACCCCTACGGCGGCGGCGCCGAGGTGAGTCCGACCGCGTTCGAGACAGCATTGGACCGCCTGCGATGAACTGCCTCATCTCCATCAACCTGTCGCTGCTGGTCACGGTGTCGGTATGCCTTTTCCCGCAACACCCCGAGTCACCGCATCCCCCGCCTCCACCACCACCGGCGACGAGTACCACGGCCCCACCGCCTCCGACGACGACACCGCCCCCTGAACCGGCGCCGCCGCCCCAGCCGGCGCCGCAACCCCCACCGGCACCGGCCCCACCGGTGGCCACAACGACCTCACCGGCACCGGCCCGAACCCCGGAGGCGGCTCCACCACCGGCACCCCCGCTCACCGCGCCACCGCCGACTGCGACGCCCCCACCCCCGACGTCAAGCAGGCGCCTACACCTGGAGGAAGCGGCCGTGGAACCCCCGCCGGGAACCAGGGACGCAACCGAGGAAAAGCGTCGCTGGAGCCTGACGATGCTGGTGGTGATCCTGGCCGCGGGCGCGGCAGCAGCAAAAATGGCAGCCCGCCGCCACTAACCACGCGAGTCCAACACAACAGACCCGCGAGTCCAACCGCACAGACCGGTGAGTTCAACAATCCGGCCAGCGCGTTTTGTTGAACTCACCGGTCGCGTTTGTTGAACTCGCGGGTCGTGGGCGTTGGACACGCGGGTACGGGTCCCCCGTCGGGGCGCCGCACACGCCCCGACGGGGTCTTTCCCCGGCTGGTCATCTGTTCGCGGTGTCGTCCGGCCGGATCGGGTTGCTCCACGCTCGCCCGCCGGTCGAATCCACCACGGTCACCCGGAAATAACCGCCTTTGAACATGGTCAGCGGCAATGTGCCCTCGGTCAACTCCTCACCGGCAATGACTTGCTTGCCAGGGACCCCGCCGGTGACCAGAATGCGGCTCGCCGGCGAGCAGCGAACCGTCACCTTGTCGCCGTGGACCGAGATGTCGTGCAGTTCCGGACCGGTGCTCGAGTAATAGTGCCCGGCCTTCAGCGCCGCGAGCAACCGGTCGGGATGCAGCGACGGCGCACGCACCTGCACCCACGCCACGAGGCCCGGCGGGTCCTGCGGTTGGAAGTGGGCGTCGTCGGCGGCGTAGGCGGACAGGCGGTGACCGCGCGCCAGGAGCACGTCGCACAGGTGCCAGCTGTCGCCCCGGTCCTCCCATGCCGACACCGCGTTGTACACCTCCACGGCGTGGGCGGCGTCCAGGCTCTCCGCGTCGGCGACCGTCAGCAACGACGCCGACGGGTGAGCCATGCCGATGAACGCACCCGCTCGGCGAGCCCGGCGAGCCAGCAGTGGACCGGTCTCACCGCGATCGGCGGCCGGGAAGTCCGGCGGCAGTCCCAACGCCAGGATGTGCCAGTCCGACGCGAACGACGCCCTCGGCCCGTGTAGTTCCGCGCCGAGCAACGTCGTGAAACCGGGCGACCGCAGTGCACGCGTGTCGGCCAGCGGAAACCCGTACTCGGCGCGGAAGTGGTCGGTCACCGCGACGAAGTCGTAGCCGGCGTCCCGGTAGACGGCCACAGTGTCCGAAAGGGACAGTGCGCCATCGGACAGTGCCGAGTGGGTGTGCAGGTTGCCGCGCCAGAACCGGCCAGGCACCTCGAACGGGTTCATGACGTGTGCAGCCAGTCCAGGACGACGGTGGCCGTCCAGGACTGTTGTCTCGAGCCGAGTGGCTCACCGGTCAACGGGTGGTAGTACTCGGCGAAGGAACCGTCCGCGGCGAGGCGTAGGCACTCCCCGCGCAGGTGGATCGACTCCGCGAGCCAGCCGCGCTGCTCGAAGGCCCAGCCGAACAGCCACGCGATCACCGGCCAGACCGGACCGCGCCAGTACTCGCGTGGCCGGAAACCGATGTCGTTCGGGGACACCGAAGGCGGGATGGCCGCGAACAGGGCCGGATGGCCCGCCCAGTCCGGTCCGCACAGCAGCTCCATCATCTTCTTCTCGGCGTCCGGGGGCAGACCGCCGCACAGCAGCGGCGCGAACCCGGCGATCGTCGACGTCGACAGCCACTGGTCGCCACGCAGGTCGCGGTCGCGGGCCAGGCCGGTGAACGGGTCGTACGCCGCCGCGACCGCGGCGCGGGAACGGCGGGCCCAGCCACGCAGCTGCCGGATCTGCCACGGCGGCTGTTCGCTCTCCTCGCCGAGCTCCGCGAGCACCTCGCTCGCCAGCGCGAACAAGGCCGTCACGAACACGTCGCCGACCAGGAAGCTCGACGTGCGCACCACCGCGTCCGCGTCGTAGCGGACCTTGCGCATCTCCTCGATCAACCACAGGTAGCGGTCGTACTCGGTGTCGCTGGGACGTTCCGCGTCGGCGGCGACCAGGCCGCGGTCGAGCCGGACGTAGGGCGGGAGGTCCAGGCCGGGAACCACCTCCGCGTAGGGGATGTCCCAGCGTGGCGAGTTGTCCATTCCGGACTCCCAGCCGTGCACGATGGCCAGCATGCCCGTGCCGAGGGGATCGCGGTGCCGCACCAGCCACTCGTGCCACCGGTACAGCCGTGGCCAGGCGAACTTCAGCAGTTCGTACGCCGTTGCCCGCTCCCCCTGGGAGCGGGCGATGTCCACGATCCGGCGTAACGCGATCGCGTGTACGGGTGGTTGGCAGATACCGGACGTACGCGGCGAGTCCGGGGCGTCCTGGTTCAGTTCGGCGGCGCCCCAGCGTTCCGGGCCGGGAAAGTAGCCCGCGCCTTCGGAGAAGACGATGTGCGGGATCATGCCGTTGCGCCACTGCGCCGACAGCAGCGTCTCGAGCTCCTGAGCGGCCCGCGCGGCCGAGAGGTGCGCCAGTCCGATCGAGATGAACGCGGTGTCCCAGCTCCACATGTGTGGGTAGAGCCGGGGCGCGGCCGTGATCATGGTGCCGATGTCGTTGCCCGACAGCGTCCAGGCCGCGCTCGCCGCCAGCTGCACGGGGCCCAAGCTCGGTCTCACCTGACCTCCAGCAGCAGTCGCGTCGTGGCAAATTCGCTCACTTCTGTCTAAACTTTAGACAGAAGTCACATCATACCAATTTAGGCTGGTGACATGCACGACGTCAACCGAACTATCCCGAGTAGTGGCGCGGCGTCACCCGGAAATGTTGTCGCCGTGTTACACGACGCGGGCCCGCTCACCCGTCAACAGCTGCAAGCCCTACTCGGACTGTCCCGCGCGACACTGGTGGAGAGATTGGACACGCTCCAAAGGCTGCGGATGGTTCGGACAGTCGGGCACGACGCGTCGAGCGGAGGCCGTCGCGCGCAGTTACTGGAGGCTGACCGCACGAGCAGGGTCGCGGTGGTGGCGTGGTTGGGCGCGAGCCACATCTCGGTCGGGGTCGCCGACCTCGCCGGCGCCGTGCTCACCGAGCACACAGAACGGTTGCCACTGGGACACACGCCGTCGGACGTGCTGCCATGGCTGGTCGACACGGCACGCAAGCTGCTGACCGAGGCGGGCCGCGGTGGGGACCTGGCGGCGGTCGGGCTGGCGGTGCCTGGCCAGATCGACCAGGCCACGGGCATCTCGATCATGCCGTCGACCATGACCGCGTGGCGTGACCAGCCGCTTCGTGACGCCCTGGCCGACGGTCTCGGGGTCGAGGTCCTGCTGGAGAACGACGCGAACGCGCTCGCGTACGGCGAGTACCTGGCCGCGGGCAGCCGGCAGTCGACGGTGCTCGGCGTCGCCGTCGGCACCGGCATCGGTGCCGGCGTGGTGATCGGTGGGCAGCCGCACCGGGGCGCGACGGGCTGCGCCGGGGAGATCGGCCACATCCGCATCGAGGACCACGACGAGCGGTGCAGCTGCGGGCGGCGCGGCTGCGTGGCGGCGCTGGCCAGCGGAAAGGCACTGATCCGCCAGCTCCGCGGCGACGGCGCCCGGTCCCTGCCGGACGTGATCCGCCGCGTCGAGTCGGGCGCTCCGCACGCGGTGGCGCTGGCCACGGACGCGGGCCGTCTGGTCGGCACGGTCCTGGCCACCGTGGTGACCATCCTCAACCCGAACGTTGTCCGTGTCGGCGGGGAGATCGGCGCGCTGGCCCCGTTCCGCGCCGGCCTCGCGGAGACACTGACACAGCAGGCTCACGAGGTCGCGGCTCAGGGACTCGACGTGGGCCCGGCGGTCCTCGGCGAACGAGCCCCGCTGGTCGGCATGGCGGGCCTGGCCGCGGAAGCGGTCTTCGCCCCAGCCGCGATAGACCGCCTGGCAGCCCGCACCTGACTCGCGAGTCGCGCGTTCGGCCCCCGCGAGTTGCGTTTTCGTGTCCGCCTCGGTGTACCTGAAAACGTAACTCGGGGGTGCTGAACGCGAGACTCGCGGGGGCTGGGAGCGAGACTCGCGCGTTTGCTTGAGGAAATTCGGGCTCGGGTGTCGATTTGGGCCGGCGGTGCTCGACGTCTCGGTGTCACGATGCCGAGCAGTAAGGACAGGGCCATGACCGCCACCCTCCAGATCCGGACCAGGTCCGCCGAGGCACTGGCGGACGCGCTCATCGCCGAGGACCACGCCGAGGAGATCGGCTTCCTCGACGCGCTCGACCGGATCACGTGCCCGGCCCACCGCCGGTGGATCCACCAGTGCTGCCACAGCGACCTGCACGTCAGTCAGGTCAGTGGGCACCGCTGGTGCCGGTCCTGCCGGCGGGCGCTGGAGGTCGCGGTCGACGAGGTCAACGGCACCATCGCGCTGCACTGTCCGAAGTGCGACCGCGGCGCCCGCACCCGCGCGGACGCCCAGCTCGTCGCCGCCTGCGAGGCCAGCCTCACGGCATGTCGCAATGCCGCCTGAAAGGAACAAGCACATGGCCATCGTCTCCACCAGCATGTCGATGTCGCTCGACGGTTACGTCACCGGACCCGACGACAGCCGCGAGCACCCCTTCGGCACGGGCGCGGAAGGCCTGCACGACTGGATCTTCGACAAGTCCACCGACGAGGACGCCGCCATCCTCAACGAGATGATCGAAAAGACCGGCGCGGTCATCATGGGCCGCAGGTCGTTCGACAAGAACGAGGGCGACGGCGGGTGGGGCGACGGGGGCCCGCTCGGCGACACCCCCGTCTTCGTCGTCACCCACAACCCGCCCACCAGGACGTACCCGTCCGTGTACACCTTCGTCACCGACGTGGCCACCGCGATCGAGCAGGCCAAGAAGCTGGCCGAGGACAAGGTCGTCGGACTGCACGGTGCGACGATCCCGCAGCAGGCACTCGCCCTCGGCCTGCTCGACGAGATCAACATCCAGATCGTCCCCGTGCTGCTCAACGGCGGCACGCGGATGTTCGAACACCTCGGCGGCCAGTACACGCTCGAACGCACCCGGTGTGTCGCCACGCCCGCGGCCACCCACCTTCAGTTCCGTGTGGTGCGATAAGGCCGTATGGATGTCCTGAGCCCGTATCGCAGCGAACTGCTGACGCACTGCTACCGCATGGTCGGCTCGGTGCACGACGCCGAAGACCTCGTGCAGGAGACGCTGCTGCGCGCGTGGCGGGCTTACGACCGGTTCGAAGGACGTTCGACGCTACGTACCTGGCTGTACCAGATCGCGACGAACCAGTGCCTGACCGCGCTGGAAGGTCGGGCCAGGCGGCCGTTGCCCGCGGGGCTCGGTGGTCCCTCCGACACGGGCGGGCAGGTGCTCGAGAAGCGGGACGACGTGCCGTGGCTGGAGCCGATGCCGACGGGCGCCGACGACCCCGCCGCCATCGTCACGGCACGGGAGAGCACGCGGCTCGCGTTCGTCGCGGCGCTGCAGCACCTGCCACCGAGGCAGCGTGCGGTGCTGATCCTGCGGGACGTGCTGACATGGCGGGCCGCCGAGGTCGCCGAACTGCTCGACACGACGACCGCGGCGGTCAACTCGGCACTGCAACGGGCCCGCGCCCAGCTCTCCGACCTCACCCAGAACGACGTGCTGGAGCCGAACGATCCGGACACGCGTGACCTGCTCGAACGGTACGTAGCGGCGTTCGAGCGCAAGGACGTCGAAGCGATCGTGGCGCTGCTCGCCGAGGACGCCGTATGGGAGATGCCCCCGTACACCACCTGGTTTCGTGGACCTGAGCAGGTGGCACGCCACCTGACCCACCAGTGCCCCGGCGGGCCGGGTGACTTCCGGTTCGCCCACACCGAGGCGAACGGCGCGCCGGCGGTCGGCATGTTCCTGCGCGACGAACCGTTCTGCCTGCAGGCGTTCACCGTCCGCGGACCGGTGTTCACACACGTGATCTCGTTCTTCGACCTCCGCCTGTTCGAGACGTTCGGCCTGAGCCGCTAGTAGACGACGTGCTTGCCGCCGTCGAGGATGACCGTCTCACCGGTGACCAGGTCCATGGCCAGCAGGCCGAGCACCGCCTGCGCGACGTGCTCGGGGGCCGCCGTTTGCTTCAGTGGCACCGATTCCCGTTCGGCCGCTGCCCTGCGCTGGAAGCCTTCCTCGCCGTGCAGGTCGGTTTGCCAGCGGGTGGCCACGGTGCCGGGGGCGACCGCGTTGACGCGCACCTCCGGCGCCAGCGCCACGGCCAGGTTGCGGGTCAGCTGCATCAGCGCGGCTTTGCTGACACCGTAGGCAATCGACGAGCCACCCGCGCGAAAACCGGCGATCGACGCGATGTTGACCACCGCGCCGCGACTTTCCCGTAGTGCGGGTGCGAAAGCACGGGCCATCCGGAACGGACCGAGCACGTTCACGTCCAGTACCCGACCGAACGCCTCGTCGGTCAGCCCGTCGAGGTCCTCGTGCGGCACGCGGTAGGTGGTGGCCGCGTTGTTGACCAGTACGTCCACGCGGCCGAACTCGCTGTGCACCAACGAGCTCAACGCACGCACCTGCGCGTCGTCCGACACGTCCGACCGCACGGCCAGCGCCCGGCAGGGCAGCTCGGCGGCGACGGACTCGGCCTCGGCGGCGGACTTGCTGTACGTGACGACCACACCGCCGGCGCCTGCCGCCGCGAGTGCCAAGGCGGTCGCGCGGCCGATGCCCGTACCGCCGCCGGTGATCACCGCGACCGTGTCCGTCAGGTTCATCGCGCGGCCCTCAGGGCGTTCAGGTCCTGCCAGGTGACCTCGGCGATGGGAATGCCGTCCCGTTCGCGTTGGGCGCGTGTGCGTTCCTCCGGCTCGCCGGGCACCAGCACCTCCTCGAACCCCGGTGCTGGCGGGGTCTTGGCGAGACGGCGGCAGAACTCCTCCGTCTTCGCGCGGAACTCGCCCGCCGGCTGGAAGGTGTCGATGGGGAACGCGATGAACACGGTGCCGAAGTCGCCGGTGTAGCCGGGCATACCGGCGATGCCCGCGCCCGTGAGCAGGCCGGCGACCAGCTCGATGAGCACCGACAGTCCGTAGCCCTTGTGGTCGGCGAACGGGAGCAGCATGCCGCCGGCGTAGAAGTCGTTGGGGTCCGTGGAGATCCGGCCGTCCGCGTCCCGCACGATCCCGTCCGCCACGGGTTTTCCCGCGTCCCTCGCGACGGCGAGCTTGCCCTCGGCGACGACGGAGGTGGCCCAGTCCATGACGATCGGCGGCTTCCCGCGCTCCCGTGGCACGGCCCAGGCGAGCGGGTTGGTGCCGAGCCGCCGCTCGCGGCCGCCGTAGGGCGCGACGTTCGACCCCGTGTTGCCGAACGCGATGCCGACGAGGTCGTGCATGGCCAGCTCGGCGACGTACTCACCGACCCGGCCGATGTGGTTGCACTCCTGGACGACCGCGACCCCGATCCCGTCCAGGGCAAGGAGTTCGCGCACCGCGTGCCCCGCGGAGAGCTGCCCGAAGGCCCGCCGCCCGCGCACCACCACGGACCCGCGCCGGACGTGCGAGGCCTCCGGCAGCGCACGGGGGTCGATCCGTCCTTTGTGGATCTCGTCGACGTACCTCGGCAGGCGCAGCACGCCGTGCGAGTCGTGGCCGAGCAGGTTGGATTGCACGAGCGACCCGGCCACCGTGCTCGCCGTGGCGTCCGGCGCGCCCTCGGCCTTCAGGACCTCGGTGGCGAGTGCGAGCAGATCCCCAGCAGCAATCAACATGTGCCTAATGTAGGTGGGTAGCCAGCTCAACGCCGGAGGTCTGCGCATGTCCTACAACGTCGCCGCGGTGCGGGCACACTTCCCCGCACTCGACGAGGGTGCCGCCCACTTCGACGGGCCGGGCGGTTCGCAGTCGCCCAACCAGGTGGCGGATGCCATCGCGGGCGTGCTGCGTTCCGCGGTCGCCAACAAGGGCACCGTGACCGCGGCGGAACGGCGGGCCACCGAGATCGTCGACGCGGCCCGCGCCGCCGGTGCCGACCTGGTGGGCGGCGACCCGGCCGGCATCGTCTTCGGCCGCAGCATGACCCAGCTGACCTACGACTTCGCCCGCACGCTCGCCAAGACATGGGGTCCCGGCGACGAGGTCGTGGTGACGCGGCTGGACCACGACGCGAACGTGCGCCCGTGGGTGCAGGCGGCGACGGCGGCGGGCGCGACCGTGCGGTGGGCGTCGTTCGACCAGAAGACCGGAGTGCTGACCGCCGACGACGTGGCGCGTGTCCTGTCGACCCGCACCCGGCTCGTGGCCGTGACGGCCGCGTCCAACCTCCTGGGCAGCCGCCCGGACGTGGCGACGATCGCGGCGACCGCGCACGAGGCCGGCGCACTCGTCTATGTGGACGGTGTGCACTACACGCCGCACGCTTTCGTGGACATGACCGCACTGGGCGCGGACTTCTACGCCTGTTCGCCGTACAAGTTCCTCGGCCCGCATCTCGGGATGCTGGCCGCCTCGCCCGCGCTGCTGGCGGAGCTGCGCCCGGACAAGCTGCTGCCGTCGTCGGACGAGGTGCCGGAGCGGTTCGAGTTCGGCACGCTGCCGTACGAGTCGTTGGCGGGCACGACGGCCGCGATCGACTTCCTGGCGGACCTCGTGCCGGGGAGCGGTTCGCGCCGGGCCCGGCTGGCGGCGTCGTTCGAGGCGCTGGAACAGCACGAGTCGGCGCTGCTGTCCCAGCTGGACGGTGGGCTGGCACGCATCCCCGGCGTGGTCCGCTACGGCGACCCGGACCGGACACGCACGGCGACCACACTGTTCACGGTGACGGATGTGGCACCGGCGGAGGTGTACCAAAAGCTGGCGGAGCGGGGGGTGAACGCGCCGGCCGGCACCTTCTACGCACACGAATGCGCCCGCGTCCTCGGCATCGAGAACACGGGCGCGGTCCGCGCCGGCATCGCTCCCTACACGGACAAGTCCGATGTGGACCGTCTGCTGGAAGGGGTCGCCGGCCTCACGGGGTGAGACTCCGCGACGCCGGGACCTCTGTCACCGACGCCGCGGGCATGGTGTGCTCAGCGGTCCTGGTGGGACCTCTCGCGCACCTCATGCACGTCCGCCTCGGCCCTGGCGCGCTCGGCAGCGGCTTCCTTGTCGGCCACTTCACGTTGCGCCGCGGCCTTGTCCTGCTGCGCCTGACCCTCGCGGACCTTGGAGTCATCCCCCACAACCGCGCCGACCGCTTCCTTGAACCGGCCCTTGACCTCTTCGACGACGCCCTTGACGCCCTCGGACGGGCCACTTCTGTCCGGCATCGTTCGCCTCCTCCCGACGCGACATCCGTACCCGGTTCGATTACCCACCGGGTTGGTCGGGAAACACAGCCACGCGCGACCCACCCCTCGGTCGGGTCGCGCGTGGCTCGTCACTCGCCGACCCCGGCCATGCCGCTGATCGTCCGCAGGCGCCCGATCAGCTCGACCGTCTCCAGCCCGCACAGCTCGGCCATCCGCTCCAGTGCCGAGATGTCCAGGCTCACCTCCGCCGCCTGATGGCCGTTGAACTCCGCCAGCTTGCCTTTCGCCCAGCGGCGCAGCGGCAGCAGCTCCGGCTGGCTGTCGCGGGCCACCTTGCGCAGGTCGATCCGGATCCGGCCAACCGGAGCGTCGAGGAAGACCCGCTGGTGCACGCGGGCCAGCACCTCGTGCGGCACCTCGTCGAGGGCCAGGCAGATCTCCACGAGCCGCACGACGGAGCACTGTCTCGTGCCGAGCTCGTACGTGGCCAGCGTCTGGAGGGAGATGTCGCTCTGCAACCGGTGGTTGAGGTCGCGACGGGTCCACCCACGCTGCTTGCGCAGCCTGCGCAACTCGTCGCCGAGAACCCGCTGGTAGGTCGCTATGTCCAGCCGCACGATCGCCCCTCTCCTCGTGACGCCCGGTCCCCCGACCAGGACGCCGACATATGAGGAAGCGAGGAAGTGCCGTTGGATTACGCGGATTTTCGGAATTTGCGCAAGCAATTACCTCGTTCGAGTGAACGGGGGCACGGTCAGTTGACGCAACCGGGCTGGCCCGGCTGCAGCGGCTGGGCTCGAGCCGCCTGGGGACCGGTCAGGTTCAGCATGGGCTCGCCGGTCAGCCGGTTCCCGTCCGCACTGTCCGAAGCGGACCCACCAGGACCGTCGTAGTCCTCGCCGAGCAGGACTGACACCGAGCCGGCCGGCAGGTTCGCATCCTCTTCGACCTGCACGTTTCCACCCAGCGCGCTCCCGACCCTGGTGCCGAAGTCCTGCTCGCCGGTGGCGTGCCGGACCACAGTGGACGAACGCGCGTCGGCGTTGTCGACCGCGCCCTCGACGAAGCCCTCACCGGTCAACACCTTGGCGACGCCGGTGGCGAGCCCCTTGCGGTCCGTGGCGTTGTACACGTTGACCGTGATCTTGCTGTTGTCGGCCGCGGCGTCCGGGGCGCCCGACTCCGAGGTACCGGTCTTGGTGCCGAGCAGGCCGGCGACGAAGGCCTTGACGTCGTCCGGGTCGACCTCGACCGCGGATCCGTCACTCTCGGTCTTCAGGTCGATCGAGCCGGTCGGGATCGTCTGGAAGTCGACGTTGCCGCCGGTGATGGTCGTCATCTGGGTGGCGAACTGCAGGACGTTCCAGCCCTTGTCCAGCACGACGGACTTCTGGATCGCGGCCTGCAGCTTGTCCAGGGTCTCCGAGCCCGGCGCCAGCATGTTCCCCGACATGATCTTCTTCGCCATCCCGGACATGAACACCTGCTGCCGTTTGATCCGGTCCAGGTCGCCGTTCGTGAGCCCGTGCCGCTGCCGCACGAACGCGAGCGCCTGCGTGCCTGCGAGCGTCTGCGGACCGGCCGGGAAGTTCGCGCCGGAGTACTTGTCCCTCACCGGTGCGTTGAGGCACACGTCGATGCCGCCGATGGCGTTCGTGATGTCGTAGAAGCCGAGCAGGTTGACCTCGGCGTAGTGGTCGATGGTCGCGCCGGTCAGGTCCTGGACGGTGTCGATGAGCTTCTTCGCGCCCACGGCGTTGGACTTGACCTGCAGCTCGGCCGGGTTGGAGACACCCTCCTCCTCGAGCTGGGCCCTGGCGTCGATCTTGGCTCGGGCGTACGCGGAGTTGATCTTGTGTTGGCCGTAGCCGGGGATCTCGACGTACGAGTCACGCGGCATGGAGACCCCGACCGCCGGCGCACCGTCGTTCGGGATCCGGATCATGATCAACGTGTCGGTGTTCTGCTCGCCGTCGGCGACACCGGCGCTCAGCATGGCGAGTTGCTCCTTGGACAGCGGGTTGCCCTGCGCGTCCGTGCGGCTGTCCATGCCGACCATGAGGATGTCGATCGCGCCGTCTGCCGGCTTCTCGACCGGCGGCGCGTCGATGACGTCCGCGGTGGTCAGGCTGTCGTTGAAGTTGTCGAGGCGGTTCGAGTAGTAACCGGTGCCGACGAGCACCAGCAGCGACAGGAGGCCGGCGATGACCTTGCCGCCGAGCAGGCCGGGCCTGCTCGGCCGACGGCTCGACCGCGGCTTCGGGTCGTCGGGAAGCGGCTGCCAGCGGGCGTCGGACGTGCGTTGCGGCCGGCCGGCGGGCCGAGCGGCGCGGTCGGAGCGAGCGGAACGGTCCGAGGAGGCCGAGCGAGCGGAACGGTCCGGAGCGGCCGAGCGGACGGGACGGTCCCGGCGGTCACGGTCGGTTCGGTCACGGTCCTGACGGTCTTCCCGGCGCCGGTCCTGGTAGTGGTCCGAACGGGTCCCTCTGCGGTCGGCTGGGGTGCTCTGCCGGCCGCCGACCACCCGCCCGGCGTTCGCCGGAGGTGGCGTGCGGCCGCCGGAACGTGACGGCTGCTGCCGACCACGTCCTGGCACAGGCCCTTCTGACCTCGGTGCCCGGTAGTTCACCCCGGCTCCCTCCCGCTCCTCCCGAAACTCCTACTCAGCACATAGACGTGCTTGAGCACCACTCGGTTGAGCGTAGGGTGGCATACGTCGCTGACCGTGATCGAAGCGGCGCGGAAATTTCACCCGATGTCAACGGCCAGCAGGTACTGGTGGTGGGGTTGCGGCCCGGGCGAACGCCGGCATGCACGCCCCGGCAATGACCAACGCCACAGTCATCGTCACGCTGTGTACCACCGTGCCCACGGGGCTGACGGTCGTCAGCATCGGCGGCACGCACGCGACGGCCGTCACGATCCACGGGCCCGGCCGCGAGCTGGTGTGCAGGTGCACGCAGTGCACGAGGTACCAGCCGACCAGCAGGTGGATGAGGTTCGCCATCGGGTCGACGGGCAGCCCCAGCACGTGCGCCGACTCGCTCCACCCGGACAGCCCGGCGACCGCGAAGCCGATCACCCCGAGGCCGCCGAACACGACGCCGAGGACCGCGGCCAGCGTGTGCGCCCAGTGCCGGTGCGGCTCCGACTCGGACAGCTCGTCCGGCATGGGTTCTGGCGGACGGCGTTCGAACCAGAGGAACCCGAGCAGTGTCGGCATCGCGATCAGCCCGACGGCGAAGATCGTGCGTGGCTCGGTGAGCCAGCCGACCCCGGTGGCGGAGTGGGCCACGCCGATGACACCTTCGAGCGCGAGCATCGCGCACACGTAGACCAGGTAGGCGGTCATGGGCGCGGCCCTGGCCACGGCGAGCACACGGGCCGGCGCGCTGGTCACGAGCGCGTGCAGGCCGCGTTCACGGGGCAGCGCCACGAGCGCCGTCTGCATGATGCCGATGAGCAGCACGCCGGCGAGCGACGGCGCGAACGCCGCGTACCCGGTCGGCTCGGCGAGCTGCAGCTTCGGCTGCACGCCCACGGTCGTGAGCGCGACCAGCCCGACGAACGCGGCCACGGCCGTGCCGACCAGCACCGCCTTCGGGATCCGCCAGAGCCTGCCGTCGGCGTAGTGGAAGGCGAGCTGGGCGAACAGCAGCGCGACGAGCACCCCGCCGGCATGCGCGGCGACGGAACCGCCGAGGAAGCTGAGCCAGGCGACCGCGGCCGCCAGCACCACGAGAGTGCCCCTCGGTAACGTCCGGTGCAGCCGGTCCATGAGCGGGGTGACGGCCACGACCAGCAGGTACAGGCCGAGCAGCCACAGCGGTTGCACGACGAGCCTGCTGAAGGCGGCCACCGCGCTGTCCGGCGCCCTGAGCAGCTCGAGCGACAGCGGGATGACCAGCCAGGCGATCACGAAGGCGAGGACGGGCCGGATCAGCCAGCCGACCCGGGTGGCGAGAAACGTGACGTAGTGGCCTCGCATGGCCCGCCACGCCAGCAGGTTCGAGTGGCCGCCGGCCAGGAAGAAGAGCGGGACCAGCTGCAACAGCCAGGTGAATGGCCAGGCCCAGACCGGCTCCCTGTCGTCGCGCATGGTGAAGGCTAGGAGTGACTCACCGAGCACGATGCCGGTGAGGCTGAGCACCCGCAGGTAGCTCATGCTGTGCGCCTGTGCCTGCTCGGTCTCGTCGAGCACCGGTTTCCGTTCCACCAGCCGGACCCGCGCCGGCCGCCGCCGAACGAGGCCGGGCGCCCGCGCCACGATCAGCAACATGATCACGACCATGGCGACCGACCACACCCCGACGGGTTCGTTGCGTGGCGGCCCCCACCGCTGGTGCCACGAGTTGACCACGAGTCCCACGGTGTAGATGCCGGCGACGAGCTCGCACGCCCCCGGCGAGTCCTTCGGGTTGTAGTGGCACTGGGCGTACATGTCCTCGGACAGCCGGTCGTCGAGCCGCTCCCGCAGTTCCGGGGACAGCGGCTGCCCCTTGGCCTCGGCGTAGCGCAGCAGGTCGTAGCCGAGATCGTGTGCCTTGCAGCCCACGCTGTAGTCCCACTGCGTCGCCCCCCACGGCGACGAGCAACCCCCGTCGGGATGGACGGCGCGGGTCGTGCCGTCCGGGGCTTTCATGTGCACCGGTTCGCGCCCACTCACCTTCGAGAAGTCCGCCGGCAGCTCCGCGATCGGATCCCGCCCCGACGTGGGGTCGAGCTGGTCCTCGATCGCCCGTTCCGCCTTGGCGACGTCCCCCGTCGGCGGTCGGTACTGCGGCGGACCGGGCCGGGAGGCGACCACCGCGAACCCCGCCGCCGCCAGCACGATCCCCACCAGAGCGCTGAACCGGGGCAACCGTCCTGGTTTCCCCATGGGGTCGAAGGCTACTCGCTGAGATCACTTCGGCCATCCGGCTTAACCCTGATGTTTCGTGTCGTACCTCAGGGTGACTCAGGGGCGCGGCGTCATCCCCACGGGTGACCGGGGTCGGTCAGATGGTGGCCATGCGGACCTGGTTGCGGCCGCCTTCCTTGGCCTCGTAGACCGCCGCGTCGGCCTTCTGCAGCAGCGAGTCGAGGGCGCTGGCGTGCACCGGGTACACCGCCACCCCGATCGAGGTCGTGCGTTCGGAGATCGCGACCGGGCCACCGCGTTTGTCGGTCGTCGGGACGTGGAGCTCGGAGATCTTCTGACGGATGCGCTCGCCCGCCGCGGAGGCCTCCTCCGTGTCGGCGTCCGGGAGGAGCAGGACGAACTCCTCGCCGCCGAAGCGGCCGATCACGTCGCTCGGCCTGGTGGCGCTGCGTAGCGCGTGGGCCACGTACTCCAACACGTCGTCACCGGCCGGGTGACCCCACGTGTCGTTGATGTTCTTGAAGTGGTCGAGGTCCACCATCAGCAGCGCGCACGGCAGGTCGTCGCGGTTGGCGCGGTTCATCTCGCGCTCCGCGACCTCCCGCCAGCCACGCATGTTGAGCAGGCCCGTCTTCGAGTCGGTGCGGACGTCGACCTGCAGCTGGCGCACCTCGGCGATGTTGTTGGCGATGACGCCGACCGCCACCATGATCACGAGGGTCGCCGGGACGTTGACCAGGAGGATGGCCCCCACCGTCCCGAGGGCGATGGTGAGCACCTCCAGCTCGTTGTCCTCCTTGGTGCCCAGCACCCCGCGCAGCGTCGGCCGCGTCGTCGACAGCAGGATCGCGCCCGCGCCGATGACCACGGCCTGCGACGCGAAGTACACGAGGCCCGCGAGCATCAGGATGCCGAACGCGGTGATCGACCCGGTCACGTCCAGCTGCGACCACACCCGGGGCCCGAAGGCCGTCACCGTCTCGTGCGTGGCGACGGCGGCCAGCAGCACGCTCGACGTCGAGAAGATGTACCGGTACAGGGGCCGGCGGGCGACGAACCAGCGCTGCGTTCTCGATAGGACGATCGCGAGCATCGCCAGGTGGATCGGCAGCACGACGACGCCGGCGAACGACCAGATGCCCACGAGGTCGATCTGCACAGTGCGTTTTCTGCTGCGGCGCCGTTCTTCCTGCCGACGTGACAGCTGCAAGTGGACTGTCGCGCAGACGGCGAGCGTGGCGAAGCGGAACCAGTCCGAGCGGACCGGCCCCGGGGCTGTGACCGTGACAAACACGATGAACGCGACCGCCACGAGGTCGCACAACATCATGTAGGCGACCAGTCTCGGCCGCTGTTGCCAGAACGCCCAGTGACGGGGATGTACTACAAAAAGGGGGCTACGCTGTTCTGAATCGCTCTGATCGTTCACACTTGTGGGTGACACAGGGGCTCGGGCCTGTGTCCGACCAGTCGGGGCGCTTCCCCCACGCCCTGTTCTGGTGGAGTGGCCTTTTCCGGCAGGCGACGCTTGCCCGGACCCATCGTGGGCGGTGAAGCTCATGGGCGAACGTCCTCCATCGGTGCCACATACGAGTGTGCCCCGAACGAGCCGAAAACCAACGGACTGTGTGGACCGCTAGCATGCCACTGCACGTTTGTGGGTTTCTCACCCGGTGACGCCATTCGGTACCTACCCCGTCCCCCGCGGGAGGTGAACTGTGATGTCCGATCGCGATCTGTGATGTTCTGCCGCCGAACTCATGCAGGATACGACCAGTTCAGCTCTGGTCTTCCCCACCAGGAGGTGAACCGTGATGATGGACCGCGATCTGTGATCACCTGAGCTATCCGGACGGTAGTGTGTTCAACCGCGTCAAGCCCGCGGACTCCGGCTCGACCCGGTTCAACCGAGCCCAGGCGACCGCGGCGGGAATCGCGATGAGCACACCAAGAACGCCAGCCAGGGCAATCGTATTTGTAGCCGAATCAATACCCTGTGCTACCGCGCCGCCAATTGCTACGCCGATTCCCTGCGATACTCGAAGGCCCGTTCGAATGATGCCGAACGCTCCTCCCCGAATATCATTCGGAACGAGGGAATTGAACGTCGCACTGACGGTGATCTGATACGCGCCGAACATGCCCGCGATCGCGAGCATCGCCAGCGCGAACACCAGGTTGGGCTGGAACGCGAACCCGATCAGGGTGGCGGACGCTCCTGCCGCGAGCACGCCCATCACCCGAACGCGGTGATGCGCGGCCACGAACCGTGACAACAGGTACACCCCGACAACGAACCCGAGCGGGTCGGCCGCGAGCAGCCAACCGACCGCCGCGTCGGACTCGCCGAGCTCCCTGGCCAGCGGGGCCACCAGTCCTTCTGGGATGACCACGAGACCGACCAACCAGGACAGTGTCAGCAGGACACGCATGCGGCTGCGCCCGAACACCCATCGGGCCGCGCCGAACCAGCCGTCTTCCTTGCTGCCGGCGATCTGCCGTTCCTTGACGAACCGGGCGATCAGGATCGCGCTGACTCCGAACGTGATCGCGTTGGCCGCGAGCGCCCAGCTGGCGCCGATCGCGACCACCAGCATGCCGCCGCCGGCCAGACCGAGCAGCATGATCGTGTTCGTGGTGATGCCGCGCAGGTCCTGGCTACGCAGGTACAGCTCGTCGTCGGTGAAGATCTCCCGCGTCATGGCGTTCTGCGCGGCCGCGGACGGCGCCTGGACGAGCCCGACCCCGAGGACGAGCGCGCACAGCAGCGCGATCGGCATGCCGGGGATGGCCATCAGACCGACCAGCAGTGCCTGGACCAGCGCGCTCACGACCATGAGCCTGCGGCGCGGGAACCGGTCGGCGAGCTGGGAGAGGCCGAGCCCGCCGATGAGGGCGGACAGGAACGTCAGCGCGTACATCAGCGCGGCGAGCAGCGGGGAGCCCGTGCGGTTGTAGACGAGGATGGTCAGCGCGACCTTCGCGAGCTGGTCACCGAAGACGGACTGCGCCTCGGCGAACCAGAGCGCGCGGAACTCGGTCACCGCAAGCACAGCGGTGAACCCCGGCGTTCCTCGGCTCAACGTCAACCCCCGTGTCGACCTTGTGTGGCAGATCTCGCCTGGTCAGCGACGAATCACGCTGCCTCGCCATCCGCCGCCCGCAAGGCGAATTCTCGACACCCGCGGTGCTCGGTCAACTACCTCATCGCCCTTTGTGAATGATGCTGTTCGGTCATCATCACGTCGCTCAGAGTACCGGGCCCGGTGAGAACCGTGGGCATCGGAGGATGGTCCCACGCTGTTCCCAGATGCCAGATATCCACCGCTTGGTGTGTTTTCTCGCCAGTTTACGCAGGTGAAGAAGGGTGCTCACACCAAACGGGTGGTTTCTTTCCCAGACTGAACACGCTATGAACACAACTCAGCCGACCAGCTCGAACGTGGACGGGTCGAGTGTCCTGGTGCGCAGCCAGTAACGCCACGCGAAGCCGGGCCAGATGGCTCTGTTCACGCCCCGTGAGTCGAGGTACCAGCTCCGGCAGCCACCCCGCGTCCACACGCCGCCGACCAGCCTGCGCTGGATGTCCGACTGGAACTCGGCCTGCGCGCTCTCCTTCGTGTCGAGCGCCGCGGAGCCGGTACGGTCGGCCAGCGCCATGGCCTGCGCCACGTACCTGATCTGCGACTCGATCATGAAGACGACCGAGTTGTGCCCGAGCGCGGTGTTCGGGCCGAGCAGGAAGAAGAGGTTCGGATAGCCGGCGACCGTGATGCCGAGGTGGGTGTGGAGGCCGTGCCGGCGCCACTCCTTCGCCAGGTCGCGGCCGTCGACGCCGGTGATGTCGAGGTGGTACTCGGACGCGTCGGTGACGTGGAAGCCGGTGCCGTAGATGATCGCGTCCGCCCGGTGCTCGACCCCGTCGCCGTCGACGATCCCGCCCTCGGCGACCGCCGCGATCCCGGCCGTGTTGACCGTGACGTTGTCCCTGTTCAGGGCCGGGTAGTAGTCGTTGGCCAGCAGGATCCGCTTGCAGCCCATCAGATAGTCGGGGGTGAGCTTGCGCCGCAGCTCCGGGTCCTGGATCGTCCGCGACATGTTGGCGAGGGCGGCCCGCGCCAACAACCGCATCAGGCGCGGGTGGCCGTTGAAGCCGAGCGCGCGGGCCTCGAGCAGCCAGAAGATCAGGTCGCGGTAGAGCCGCTGCACGCCGGGGACCAGGCGGAACAGGGACCTGGCCCAGCCCGGCACCGGATGGTCGGCTTTGGGGATGATCCACGGCGGGGTGCGCTGGAAGATCGTCAGCTCGGCGACGTCGGGCGCGATGCGCGGGACGAACTGGATCGCGCTGGCGCCGGTGCCGACCACGGCGACGCGCTTGCCCGTGAGGTCGTAGTCGTGGTTCCAGCGGGCGGAGTGGAACACCTCGCCCTGGAAGCGCTCGATGCCGGGTAGAGCCGGGATGTTCGGCACGTGCAGTGCGCCGATGCCCAGGACGAGGAACCGGGCCGTGTACTCGCCTGCGCTCGTGGTGACGTGCCAGCGCAGCTCGTCGGAGTCCCAGCGGGCGGCTTCGACCTCGACGCCGAAGCGGAGGTGCTCACGGAGCCGGTACCGGTCGACGATGTCGCGCAGGTACTGCCAGATCTCCGGTTGCGCGGAGTAGGACCTGGTCCAGCTCGGATTCTGGGCGAACGAGAACGAGTACATGTGCGACTGGATGTCGCAGGCGCAGCCCGGGTAGGTGTTGTCGCGCCACGTTCCGCCGACATCGTCGGCCTTCTCCAGTACGACGAAGTCGTCCCGGCCGTCCCGTTTGAGCTGGATGGCCATGCCGAGGCCGGAGAAGCCGGCACCGATCACCACGGTATGGAACTCCATGCCGCAATACCTTACTGCGAGTAGGTTACCTCCGGTAGGGTCGAGCCGTGACGCCCACCAAGGAAAAACGGCGACGAATGCCGCGCGCGGAGCGCGAGCGGCAGATGATCGAGGTGGCGGAGGAGATCTTCGCCGAGCGCGGCTACCTGGCCACCTCGATGGACGAGGTCGCGGAGCGGGTCGGCGTCTCCAAGCCGATGATCTACGAGTACTTCGGGTCCAAGGAGGGCCTGCTCGTCGCCTGCATCCGGGCCGCACGCGCGGAACTACTCAACGTGACACTCGCGTCGGTCGAAGGAGTGGCCTCGGCGGAGGAGGGGTTCCGGCACGGGCTCAGGGCGTTCTTCGAGTTCACCGACTCGCACCGGCGGTCGTGGAAGCTGATCCAGGCGGAGGCGGCGGTGGCGGGTCCGTCCGCCGTGTCCGAAATCGAGGCGGTGCGCCAGCAGCAGACCGCGGTCAACGCCACTCTTTTCGAGTCTTTCTTGCCAGATGTGCCGCACAATGAGTTGGTGGCGTACGCGGAGATGGTCGTCGGGGCGTGCGAGCGGCTGTCCCTGTGGTACGTGCAGCGCGACGACGTCTCGGCGGCGGACGCCGCCGAGATGGTGATGCGAACGGTCTGGTTCGGGCTACGTCCGAATTAGCCACGCAGGGTCACCGCTGATCGATTATGGTCAGCTGAACATGCCCGTCCGCCAGGGGGGTTGGGTGGGCGAACAGAGGGGCGGGAGACAGACATGGCTGACCCGATCGAGGCGCACTACACCCCGGACGGGGACGACTGGACGATCGCGGTCAAGGGCCGCGGAAAGACGCTGACCGGCAGAGCACCGGGCCTCATCGCGGCGCGCGACCGGGCGGACCAGCTGGTGGAGCAGCTGACCTCCGACGAGTCCGGCCACAAGACGGTGGTCCACCTACTGAACGGCGACGCGGTCGAGTTCACCACGGCCTACCTGACGGCCCGCCTGGCCCGAACCGACGAACCCGCGCCCGTGGAAGAGCCCGAGACCGACCAGCCGGCCGAACGCAAACCGGCGGCCACCGCGGTCCCGTCCCCGGCCAAGCACACCGACACCGAACGCCCACGCCCAAAGCCGACCCCGGTCCCGCGCAAGGCCGCCCAACCAGCGGAAACCCCCAAGGCCACCGGCAGCTAAACCCGCGAGTCGCGCTCTCGGCCCCCTGAGTTGCGTTTTCGTGTACGCCTCGGGTGTTCCCGAAAACGTAACTCGCAGGGGCCGAACGCGAGACTCGCCGGGGCTGAACGCGCGACTCGCGCGGTGTCAGCGGAAGAGTTTGCGGATCAGTAGTAGGACTATCAGGGCGGCGATGCCGATCAGGGGGTACTTGACCTTGGGGGAGGTCAGGGTGCTTGCCGCGCCGGCCTTGGCATCGTCGACCAGCTTCTTCGGGTTCGCCTTCGTGCTCAGCTGGTCCAGCGTGGACGCGAGCGCGTCCCGCGCCTGCTCGATCTCCCGCTGGATGGTGTCGGGGTCGCGCGCCACGGTTCCTCCCTCGAACATGTTGAGGCAGCCCAACTTAGTTCACCGGGCACCGCCCGCGAGCATCGCCACCCTGCTCGGCGCGGCAAAAGACTCAGTACCGGGTCAGTTGGGCGACCATGCCCTCACAGCTGCGGACCACGATGCGCGCGGCCCGGCGCTGGCCGGTGCCCAGTGCCTTGTTCGCCGCCTGTTCCTGCCAGCGACGCAGGGCGTCGGACACGGCGTCGTGCAGTTCGTGGCCCGAGGCGTCGCGGGTGAAGCCGAGGCGTTCCGGCAACGCGGTGCCGACCCCGCCGACCAGGCGTCGGGCCTCGTCCGTCAACGCGTCCGGCAGGGTGGTGCGGCCGCCGTGCAACGCCGCGAGCAGCCGCAGCTCGCGGAAGTCGTGGGCGCTCACCACCAGCGCCTCCAGCGCCGACACCAGCCGCCGCGCGGCCGGGCGTGGCTCCATCCGCAGTACGACCTCCATGGCCAGCAGCGCCGACCTGGCCTTCAGCACGTCGTGGCGATCGGTGAAGCACTGCCGGATCGACTCGCGCAGCTCGTCAAGGCCGCTGCGGGTCACCAGCTCCTGCGACAGCGACTCGACCGTGGCGAAGCCCTGCCGGATCAACGTCGTCACCAGACGGATCCCGAACATCCCGAACCGGTCGAGCAGCGCGCTCCTGGTCCGGGCGTCGAGGCGCAGCGGCACGACCTCACCAACGAAGCGGTCCGCCGACACCAGCGCGATCTCCAGCTCCCGGCGCGCGGCCGCGGCCAGCACCTGAAGCGACGCCAGCTCGTCCGTCGTCAACGTCCGGCCGGCCTGGGCGAGCAGGCTCGAGACGGCGATCGCGTTCTGGCACAGCCCGGACAGCGCGACGTCCGACCGGTACCGCCGGGCCAGCCGCTTCGCCGAGGTAAGCGCGTCGATCCGGCCACCGCCCACCTCGTCGGCACGGGACAGCACGACGATCGAGTTCACCGGCGTCTCCCGCGCGATCGGGTGGTCCTGCAGCGACTGCAGGAACCCGACGTCCGTCGCGTGGAACTGCCGCATCAGGTACAGGACGGCGTCGGCGTCGAGCGAGATCCGCGAGGCGGCCTCGGACGGTTCGACGCCGGGCGTGTCGATCAGCGTCAGACCACGCAGCGTGCGCGACGGCCAGTCGACGATCACCCGGTCAATGCCGTCGGACCGCCACCCTTCCAGGTCGATGTGCAACCGCCCGCCCATGCGTGCGGCCGGCACGTCCCTGGGCGGCGCCTGCGTCGGGTACACCTGGGCCCTGGGGTTCGCCCCGCCCCGGTACCAGGCCAGCACCTGGCTGCCCTCCTCGACGGACAGCGGCGCGACCTCCTCGCCCACCAGCGAGTTCACCAGGGTCGACTTGCCGACCTTCGGCTGACCGGCGACCGCCACCCGGAGCGGCTCGGCGAGCCGGTCGAGGTGGCGGCGCAACCAGTTCACGGCACGCGGGCTGTCTCTGTACAGCTCCAACGCGTCCAGCATCATGCCGTGCGCGCGCTCGGCCAAACTGCTCACGAAACCCCCTCACCCACTCGCGGACTCCGTCCTGAACAACGATCGTTCGCTCCGCGAGGTCCGCTTACGCCGTAAGTTCCTTCGGCGGCGGGGCCTGACCGACCAGCGCCTGGATGCGCCGGTGTAGCACGACGAGGCGGTCCACCTCGGCCGTGATCTCCTGGCTGCGCCTGCGGCGCTCCGCGAGCTCGGCCTCGGCGGCCCGCTTGGCGGCGTTGGCCTGCTCGGCGATGCCCGTCTGCAGCCGTTCCACCACCGCCTGGAAGTGGTCGCGGAGCTTGCGCTGCACCTGCCGCGTGGTGTCCTTGCTGGCCTTGCCGTAGGACAGGAAGAAGTCGTCGACGTACCGCTGCGCGGTCGACTTCGCCACCGCCTGCCGCCGCTTGAGCCGGCCGGACCGCTCGTCCCAGATGCTCTTCGCGCCGAACGCGGCGCCCGCGCCGAGCGAGATCGGGTTGATCAGCGGCATGCCGGCGATCGTGGTGGCGAGGCCGAACATGAGCAGGCCGCCGTACGACCCGCGCAGACCGACGAACAGCTGCTGGCCGACGGTGAACTTCTCCACCCTCGGCGGTTCGAGCCCGCCGACGTGGTCCATCAGCCCGTCGGTCGCGAACTCCTCCGGCACGGCCTCCTCCAGCGCGACCTGCCGGGCGATCTTCTCCGCCACCCACTGGAACCGCTCGACGAGCCACGCGAAGTTCACGTCCGCGGTCTCGACCAGCGCCTCCCGCAGCCACTCGGCGAAGTCGTCCCACGTCCGGGCCGGGTCCGCCGCGTCGAAGAACTCGTCCGCCGCCCGGACGATCTTGCGGGTGCGGTCGCGCAGGTCATACTCGACGTCCGACATCAGGTCCGCGACCTCGTCCGACAGCATCGTCTGCCAGCGGGAGGTACGCCGGCGCAGCTCGTCGAGCCGGTGCTGCGCGGCGCGGTACTGCGTCTGTGCCCGCCCCTGTTCCCCGCTGCGGATCTCCGTCAGCGCCTCGGTCAGTGGACCCATCAACGCCTGGGTGGCCTGCGCGGTCATCATCGCGGTGGCCCCTCGGTAGATCACGTCGCTGTTGCCGAGCACGTCCTTCGACAGCGTGCGCACGAGCTCGCCGAACCCGGACTCCTCGTTGAGCTGCTTGTCGCCGGTCTTCGCAGCGGCGAGTCGCACCATCGCGGACACCGGCACGACCTTGACCCGAAGGCCCGCGGCGGCGAGACGGGCCCGGTTTCGTTCGGCGACGGCACGCCAGCGCGGCACGATGTCGATTTTGGTGAGGACGACGGTGACCACCGGGCACAACGTGCACACCTGCTTGAGCAGCTCCAGCTCGGAGCCGCACAGCTCGCCGGTGGCGTCGGAGATCATGAGCACCGCGTCGGCGGTGGCCAGCGCGGCGAGCGTGCTGGCGGTGCGCAGCGGGCCGCTGCCGTTGACCGCGGGCGTGTCGATGAGCACGAGACCGGCGGCGAGCAGCTCGCGGGGCAGGCCGACCTCCGCGTGGATCTCCGCGTCGGCGCGCTGGCTGACCAGCGCCCGCGCGGCGACCTCTTCGACCGGCACGGGGATCCTCGTGGGCTCGTTCGACGTCCCGATCGCGCGCCGGCCGGACGTTGGCACGTCCGTCACGAGAGCGGCCGTGGCCGTCGGCGAATGCGTTACAGTCGTGGGCGTGATTGTGGTCACATCGTCACCCACGGCGCACACTTCGGCGTTCACGAGGGCGTTGACGAGCTGACTTTTACCCTGGTTCGGCTCGCCGATCACAGGCACCCGGAGCTTCGGCTCAAGGAGTAACGAACGTCTTTTCTCGAGCTTTCCGGCCAGGTCAGAGCGGTGATGGGTGATGCAGGCCGCGATGGTGTCGTCGAGAACGGTGAGCCAGGGCGGAGTCCTCACTCGGAAGAGTGTGCCGTGCTCAACCATCCGGGTGAAAGAGGGCCGGGGCCCACGGTGACGCGTGGGCCCCGGCCTCCTGGGGTTGGGGCTAACCCCTTCTTTCTGGGCTGAAAGGCGCGTTTACAGACCCAGGTGCAGGTCACCGAGGTGGTCGGTGACCTGGTCGAGGTGACCCGTCACACCGTCGACGACCCCACCCACTGGGGTACCGCCGACGACGTCGGTCACCGGGTTGTGCGAGACGAGGTCGGTGACCGCGCTCGTGTCGGGCAGGTTCACCGGCAGGGACGGCACGTCGACCGGGAGGTGCCCGGTCACGTCCGACACCTGCGGCAGGTCGTGCGAGCTGACGTCCGGCAGCTGCGGCAGCTCGGGGAGCTGCGGCAGCGGAAGGCCGTCGGTGGTCGGCAGGTTGGTCAGCTGCTCGGACACGAGGTCCCCACCCGTGTGGATGCCGTCGGTGACGGTGTCCGTGGTGGACTCGACGGTGTCCGTGACCGAGCTGATGCCGGTCAGGTAGCCGCCCAGGGTGTCCGCGCCCTGGTCGACACCGCCCGCCACGACGCCCGCACCGGCGGAGACGTAGTGGGCGACGGTGCCGGCGACCGCGTCACCGGTGTTGCCGAGGTGGTCGACGTCCAGGAGGTCGGCGGGGTCCGCCGGCTGGATGTCGAACTCACCGTCGGAGTTGAGCGACAGGTTGCCGAGCGGGGACTCCGCGGCGAGCGCGAGGCCCTCCGGGCCCGCGAGGGCGCCGACACCGACGTCCCCGGCAACCGTGTCGGCGCCGGCCCAGCCCCCGACGTCGCCACCGAAGTGGCCGACCAGGCCGGCGCCGAGGTCCGCGGCCGGCGTGCTGCCGGCGACAGAGCCGCCGAACTCCTCGGGTGCCAGCTTCGCGCCGGCAGCGAGGTCGCCAAACACGGTCTCGGTGTGGCTCGACACCGTCGGCGCGCCACCCTCGTTCTCGTTGTTCAGCACGGCCGCGGTGGCCGTGTCGATCGGGTCCGTGTCCGCCTCGACGCTGATGACGCCCGAGACGCTGTCCGTGAAGGCGGTGACGTCGCCGAGCGGCGTGTCCAGGGACGGCACGTCGAGCGGCAGGTCACCCAGCGCGGGCAGACCCGTGGGAAGCCCGGTGGGCAGGTCGCCGAGCACCGGCAGCGAGCCAACGGCGGGCAGGTCACCCAGAGCCGGGAGCCCGGTCGGCAGGTCCACCGGCAGGTCGCCCAGAGCCGGCAGGCCGGTCGGGAGATCCACCGGCAGGTCACCGACGGGCAGGTCACCGACGGCGGGCAGCGCGCCAACGGCCGGCAGGTCCACCGGGAGGTTGCCACCGACGGGCAGGTCGCCGACCACCGGGAGCGCGCCCACCGAGGGCACGTCCACAGGGAGGTCGCCGACGGCGGGCAGGTCACCCAGGGCCGGCAGGTCACCGAGGCTCGGCAGGCCACCCAGCGCCGGCAGAGCGCCGAGGTCGCCGACGGCCGGCAGGTCGACCGGGATGCTCGGCAGGTCGACGGGCAGGTCGTTCAGGCTCGGCACCGGGAGGTCACCCAGGGCCGGCAGGCCGGTCGGCAGGCCAACGGGAAGGTCGCCCACGGGGAGGTCGCCCACGGGGAGCGCCGACAGGTCGGTCGGCAGGCCGTCGGCCACCAGCGGGAGGACCTCCTGCACATCGGCCGGCGTCAGGTCGGCCAGGCCGGCGTTGTTGAGGGCGCCGAGCGGGTCGGCAAGGTAGGCGGCCTTGGCGGCCTCGTCGTTGATGAGGCTCATGACGAAGTCCTGCAGGGTCCCGGGAGCGCACTCACCCGTGCCGTCGACGGCCGGAGCAGAGGTCTCGGCAGAGGCTTGGGCCGAGGCGTCCGCCGAGGCAGCGACTGGCGCCGCGGCTGGCGGCTCTTCAGGCGTGTTGGCGATCAACAAGTTCTCCTAATGCGAATTCGGTCTGGCACTCGGCGGCGGTCGGGAGCGATACGTGGGCCGACGCGGCGGTGCCGTGTGGCGACCAACATAGGAACGACCAGGGCCGGGGGACATCGGGGATCACTCCGAGTTGTCGATTCGACCCATAGGGCTAACAATGACTCACTCATTAGGGGGTTAGGGGCTAACCCGAACCCAACCGGGGGGTTGCCCTACGGGGCCTGTCCCCTGATACGACATACGCGGCTCGGACGGACGGAGGTAACGCCCGCAATGCCCTATGCCCTCGGGATCGACCTCGGCACCGCACGCACCACCGCCGCGGTGAGCCGCAACCAGCGCGACAGCTGGAGCGAGCCTGCGGTCGTGCCCCTCGACGCGGCCACCGACCAGCCGGGGGTCGCCTCCGTGCTGTACCTGACCAGCGACGACGCGGTCGAGGTCGGCGAGGCGGCGATCCGCGCGGGCGCCTCCAACCCGGACCGGGTGGCCCGTGACTTCCTCGACCGGATCGGGGACGAGGTGCCGCTGGCGCTCGGCGACCAGCACTACCCGGCCGAGACACTGGCCGCCGCGCTCGTGGCCTGGGTGGTCGACAGGGTCGAGGAACACGAGGGCGCCCCCGCGAGCCAGTTGGTGGTCACCCACCCAGTCGGATGGGGGGTGCACAGAAGGTCTGTCCTCCAGTCCGCGCTGCGTGACCTCAACCTGCCGGAGTTGACCATGCTCCCCCGGCCGGTCGCCGCCGCCGAGGCGTACGCCGCGACCGAGCGGCTCGAGATCGGGCAGGAGATCGCGGTCTACTCACTGGGCGCGAGCCGGTTCGAGGCCGCCGTACTGCGCCGCGGTTCGTTCGGGTTCGAACTGCGGTCGCACGCCGACAGCCCGGACGTGCTGGGCGGGGACCTGTTCGACGACCTGGTCGCCGAACACGCCGCCGCCGAGCTCGGCGAGCTGCCGGACGACCCGGCCGCGCTCGTCCAGCTCCGCGCCGCGTGCGTGGACGCCAAGGAGCGCCTGTCGACCGCGGTCGCGGTGACCATCCCCACGCCGCCGGGTGCCAAGAAGGCCACGGTGCTGCTCCAGCGGACGGCCTTCGACACCCTGATCCGCCCGGTCGTCGAGCACACCGTCCGGGTGCTGCAGCGGGCGATCCAGGGCAGCGGAGCGGACACGGACGCGCTGCGTGCTGTCGTCCTCGTCGGCGGCTGCGCGCACGTGCCGCTGATCGCCGAGCTGGTGACGGCCGCGGTGCGGGTGCGCGTGGTCGGCGTGCAGGACCCGGTGACCGCCATCGCCCGCGGTGCCGCGCTGGCCGGTGGCAAAGTCGCCAAGCCGACCGTGCGGGCCGAACCCCTGTCCGTGGCCCGTTCCGTCACCCCGTCGCCCGCGGTCACCGACCTGATGCGGTTCGACGACATGGTCGGAGACGTGGCCGAGGTCGGCCCGCCGCCGCCTCGGCCACCGGTCGAGATCGCGCCGCTCGACCCGCCCGCCCGGGGCCTGGCGAGACTCACCCGCCGCTCCCGCGGCGGCACCGACGTCGACGAGCTGGATCGCGAAGAACGATCCTGGGAGTTCGACGACAGCGACGAGGACAGAGAATCCAACGACCGGCCCCGCAGACGACGACGCAACCCCGACCCCGAGGACGACGAGTGACGCCGATCCTGGACGACGCCGCCGCGCGGCACCTCGACGCGCTGGCCGCCGACCAGCGTGCGCACGTCGGCATCGTCGCCCCCGGCGGGTACGGCAAGACCACGCTGCTGCACCACATCGGCGCGACGCTCGGCGCCGCCGGGACGCCCGTGCACACCACACCCGACGACGCGACCGACGGCGTGCTGCTCGTCGACGACGCCCACCTGCTCGACGACGCCGACCTCGCCCGCCTGCGGGACGTGGCGAGCCGGACCAGGCTGGTCGTGGCGGCCCGCCCGTGGCCGAGGCCGGCGGGCCTCGCCGAGCTGCTCGACCTGGTGCCGGAGCAGCTGGTGCCGGCGCCGTTCAACAAGGACCAGGTGCGGGCGTGCCTGCCGCCCGGGCGGCGCACCGACGCGCTGACCGACTTCGTGCTCGCGGAGACGGGCGGGGTGCCGGCGTTCGTCGACCGGCTGATCCGTGCGCTGGCCGAGTACAAGGGCGGCAAGCTCGAGGTGCCGGTCGCCGCGCTCGCCGAGTTCCGCGGCGAGTTCGGCCGCCTCGACGAGGACGTCCTGACCTTCCTACTGGCCGCCGACGCCGGCATCGGCCTGCACCTCGACCTGCTGGTCGAGCTGCTCGAACGGGACGCGGCGGCGGTCAGCGACATCGTGGCCGCCGCGCGAGCCACCGGGCTCGTCGGCACGGCGGGCGCCCTGTTGCCCATCGCCCGGCGGGCCATTCGCGTGCTCGTCCCGGTCGAGCGGCGGGCGTGGATGCGGCAGCGGCTGGCCGAGCTGCAGCTGGCTCGCGGCGGTCAGGTGCTGGCGCTGGTCCGGCCGCTGCTGGGCACGGGCATCGGCGGCGCGGCCGCGGCGAGGGCGTTCGAGGCGGCGGCCGCGGAGGCACTGTCCGTCGACCCGGCGCTCGCGGCCAAGCTGTACGAGGCGGCCGTCACCGCGGGCCGGCCGCCGCTGCAGGTCGGGGCGCGCCGGGCCGAGGCACTCGCGCTGGCCGGTGACCTGGACGGCGCGCTGCGGCTCGCCGACGAGGTGATCACCACCGAGGCCGCGGCGGACCGGCGGCACGCGGCCGGCGTCGCCGCGGCGGCACTCGCCCACCGGGGCCAGTTGTTCCGCAGCGCCCAGCTGTACCGGTGGTCGGGCATCGAGGAGGGCAAGCACTTCGCCACGCTCGGGCTGCTCGGCATCGGCGACCTCGCGGACGCGCGGGAGCTGCGCGCGGAGACCAAGTCCGACGGTCCGCCGACGTCGCTGTCCAGCGCGATCACGCTGATGGCCGGTGGCCTGCACGAGTCGGTGACCGGCACGCCGACGACCGCGCTGTCGATGATGGTCCGCGCCGCCGGGCTGCTCGAACCGGTCGGCCGGGGGGTGTTGCTGCCGGACAGCCCGGCCGCCCTCGGCGCCCTGCTCGCACTGCACTACGGCGAGCTGGGCACCGCGACCTCCCTGCTGGACCGGGCCATCGCGGCCGGCACCGGCGGCGCTCCGCTCGCCACCCGGCACCAGCTGTTGCGCACGTGGATCACCATGCTGCGGGGCAACCTGACCGCCGCGGCCGAGCAGCTGAACGGTCTGCGCGGCACGCACCTGGAGCCGCGCGACTGGCTGTTCGCGGTGGCCATCGAGCTGGGCGTGGCCAGGCGGGCGGGCGACACGAACACGTTGGGGCGTGCGTGGGTGCAGGCCGGCGAGGCGCTCCTGCGCCATCCCATGGACCTGTTCACGATCCTGCCCCTCGGTGAGCTGACCGTGGCCGCGGCGCGGTTGCGGGACGAGGTGCGGCTGGCCGCCCACCTGTCGCAGGCACGGACCCTGCTGTCCGGCTTGGGCGAGCCGCCGCTGTGGGCGACCCCGCTGTGGTGGGGTGGGCTGCACGCGGCCGTGATGGCCGACCAGCCGGACGCGGCCGAGCAGCACGTGGAGGCCATGGTTCGGGCGGCGGCGAAGGACGAGCAGTTCGGCATGCTGGCCAACGCCGGCCGGTGCTGGGTGGACCTGCTCGCGGGCAAGGTCGACGCGGACGCCGTCGAGGACGCGGCCCAGGGCCTGCACGCGGCCGGGTTCACGTGGGACGGGGCACGGCTCGCGGGCCGCGCCGCCACCCGCACGGCCGACCGCAAGGCCATGGTCCGGTTGCTGGACTGCGCGCGGCTGTTGCAGGGCAAGCCGGTCGCCGCGCGGCGGGCACCGGACTCGCCGGACGCGAAGGTCGCGGCACCCGAGGTGACGCTGTCCGAAAGGGAGCTCCAGGTCGCGGAGCTGGTGGTGTCCGGGTTGACCTACAAGGACGTGGGCGACCGGCTGTTCATCTCCGCGAAGACCGTCGAACACCACGTGGCGCGGATGCGGCAGCGGCTGGGGGCGTCCAGCCGCAGCGAACTGCTGTCCCGGCTGCGGACGCTCGTCGGCAGCCCGGGCGTGCGCGACTGATCGTCTCTATACTCCCGGTTCGTTGACCATTCCCCAACCGACCGGGGGAATGACCGCGCCCCGACCGAGGCGCGGGCTCGGGAACGAGGCAAGAGTCGAGCCTGCGACGAGGGAGGATGCGGATGCGCGCACCGACCCGTCGCATGCAGCCGGACGAACGGCGCGAACAGATCCTCGGCGCCGCCATCCGGCTGTTCGGCGAGCACCCGTACGCGGAGGTGTCGACCACCGAGCTGGCCCAGCACGCCGGGGTGGCCCGCGGGTTGATCAACCACTACTTCGGCACCAAACGCGACCTGTACCTCGAGGTGGTGCGCCGGCTGGTGACCATCCCCCGGTTCGCGGTCGAGCAGCTGCCGGACGGCCCGCTCGAGACACGGGTGACCGCGGCCATCGACTGGTTCCTCGACGGCGTTGCCCGGCACGGCAGAGCGTGGCTGGCGGCCGGCGGCTGGGACTCTGATGTGGAGAAGATCCTGGCGGACGCCGACGAGATCGCGACGGACCGCATGCTGGAGGCGATCGGCATCGACGGCGACGCCCAACTGCGCGCGGTGCTGCGCTCGTACGGCGGCATGGTGAAGGCGGCGTGCCGGGAGTGGTTGGTACGCGAGGAACTCAGCCGCGACCAGGTGCGGCTCATGCTCACGACCACGGTGCTCGCGCTGATCCACGAGGCGATGCCGCGTCTAGGAGACGACCAGCCGCCACTCGCGTAGCCCGAGCACTCGCACGCCTTCCGTGGTGTAGTAAGGATCCTCGGTCATCACTTTGTCTACTTCGGACATTTCGGCGTCGAAAACCAACAGCGCGCCTGAGTCGTCGGCCCATGGTCCGGCCAGCACGAGCGTGCCGTTCGCGTGCAGCTCCGCGAGCCGCTCCCGGTGGGCGGGCCGGGCCTCGAGCCGGCGCGGGTCGTCGTCGAAGGCCAGTTCCAGAACGATCATGCGGGCACGGTAGGCCGGTGCGGGCGGCCGGCGCTGTATCAGGTGATACTGCTGGTCGTGCTTGCCGACGTACCGCTTTTCCGGTTACTACCCACGGCTTCGCTCGACCGGCTGGCCGCGATGTCCGTCGTGCGGGAGGTCGGCGCGGACACGGTGGTGGCGGTACGAGGCGAACCCGCCCGGCACCTCCTGGTCGTGGAGACCGGCGGTGTCACCGCCGTGCACGAGACCGCGGCCGGGCAGCGGCGCAGGCTGGGCGAGTTCGTGGCGCCGTGCGCGGTGGACAAGGCGGCGGTGCTCGACGGCGGCGGCCACACCGCCACCTGGGTCACGACGGCACGGTCCCGGCTCCGACTCGTCCCCGCGGCGTCGTTCCTCGCGGTGGTGGACGTGCTGGCCGTTCGGGCGCACGTGTTCGCCCACCTCGCCGGGCAACTGCGGGAACGGCAGGAGGACCTGGTGCTGACGAGCTTCGCCGACGCCACCACGCGGGTGGCGGCGTGGCTCCTACGTTCCGGCGAGCCCCGGGTACGGCTGCCCGGCGCACAGCAGGGATTGGCCGAAACCCTTGGCCTGACAAGGGTTTCGGTCAACCGCGCACTGCGCACCCTCGCCTCCGAGGGGCTGGTGCGAGTGGAGCCCGGCACGGTCGTCGTGCTCGCGCCGGAGTTGCTGGCGCTACGCGTGAAATCCGGTTGACCTCCCATGCGAGGGTGATCATCGTGCTGATCAGACGAGAACGTCCCGACGACGTCGCCGCCATCGCCGAGGTGCACGCGGCCGCGTTCCCCACCGAACTGGAAGCCAACCTGGTCACGGCGTTGCGTGCGTCGGACGCGTGGCTGCCGGCCCTGTCGCTGGTCGCCGAGGAGGGCGGCCTGGTGGTCGGGCACGTGGTGTGCACCCGCGCGCACGTCGACACCACGCCCGCGCTCGGCCTCGGACCGCTCGGCGTCCGCCCGACTCACCAGAAGAGCGGTGTCGGCGGCGCGTTGATGCACGCCGTGCTCGGTGCGGCCGACGCACTCGACGAGCCGGTCGTCGTGCTGCTCGGCCACACCGACTACTACCCGAGGTTCGGCTTCGAACCCGCCGGCAACCTCGGCATCACGCCCCCGGTCGCGGAGTGGGGCGCGCACTTCCAGGCCCGCCCACTGTCCACATACGACAGCGCGATCCGGGGCCCGTTCGCCTACGCCCAGCCGTTCAACGAGCTGTAGCGCGCCTGGTCAGCTCCATGATCCAGTTGGTCTCCCACGTGCGACCCTGATCAGCGGAGAACGCCTGCTCCCACCGCGCCGACACGTCGGTGATCTCCGACCAGCGGTACCGCACCCGTACCGGCCGGCCCTCGTGCTCGTCGTCGCCGAAGAACTCGCCGACACCGTCGACGAACCGGCCGGTCACCGGCGGGCCGAGCACCCCGGGCAGGCTGGTGCTGGCCCAGTAGATCGACCACCGGTCGGCGGCAGGGTCGAAGAGCCGCACGCTCATTCCGCTGCGGCCGAGTGTCGGGAAGGTGACCTCGTCGACGTTCGCGGCGCCGTCGAACATGCGGTAGCAGACCGCGTGTGCGGGAAACACCTCCCAGTCGTCGCTGCCCACCAACCACGTGCGCAGCCGCCGCTGCGTGGAGTCCCAGCTGCCGATGAGGAAGTCGAAGTCGTTCATCGGGTGAACTCCGCTTTCCAGTTGGTCTCCCAGGTCTCGCCGCCGTCGGTGGAGAACGCCTGCTCCCAGCGCGCGGAGGTCCCAGTGATACCTGACCACCGGTAGCGGACGCGGATGGGCCGCCCGTCGTAGTCCTCCTCGCTGAAGAACTCGCCGACGCCGTGCTCGTCGAAGCGGCCGACGACCGGGGGCAGCGCGAGCTTTCCGTCACGCGAGTTCACCCAGTAGATGGACCACTCCTGGGTCTCCGGGTCGAGCAGGCGTAACGAGATCCCCTTGAAGCCAAAGCCGGGTTCGTCCACCTCGTCCACGTTGGCGGCACCGTCGAACATGCCGTAGTTCCGCATGGTGCCGTGCGAGGTCACCCACTCGTCACTGCCGCTGAGGGGCTTGACCATCTTGGTCTGCCTGGTCTGCCAGGTGCCCACGAGGAAGTCGAAGTCGTTCATGCCCGGCACGCTATGGGGCATCCACTGACATCCAATGTCAGTATTGTTCGTGCGTGCTTCCCGGATCGTCCAGTTGCTGCTCCTGCTGCAGACCAGGGGCCGGCTGACGGCCGCGCAGCTCGCCGCCGAACTGGAGGTCTCGGTGCGCACCGTCTACCGCGACGTCGAGGCACTGCACGGGGCCGGCGTCCCGCTGTACGGCGAGGCCGGGCACGCGGGCGGCTACCAGCTCCTCGACGGCTACCGGACCCGCCTGACCGGGCTCACCGAGCCGGAGGCCGAGTCGCTGTTCCTCACCGGCCTGCCCGGTCCGGCGCAGGAGCTGGGGCTCGGCGCCGAGGTCGCCGCGGCCTGGCTCAAGCTGACCGCGTCCCTGCCACCGGAGCTGCGCGACCGCGCCACGCGTGTCCAGCAGCGCTTCCACCTCGACGCGCCGAGCTGGTACGCCGAGCCGGACGACACGCCCGCGCTGGCGGACGCAGCGGACGCGGTCTGGCGGGAGCAACGCATCGAGATCCACTACCACCGCTGGCGTGCCCCGACCGAAGTAACTCGAACGGTTGACCCGTACGGCCTGGTACTCAAGGCCGGCCGCTGGTACCTCATCGCGGCAAGCAAACGAATCAGCACGTACCGGGTCTCGCAGATCCAGTCGCTGACCGTGCTCGACGAAGGCTTCCAGCGTCCGACCGGCTTCGACCTCGCCGCGTACTGGCAGTCCTACCTCGCCGACTTCGACGCGCGCCGGCACGAGGACACCGCGACCATCCGCCTCTCCCCCGACCTGCGGGAACGCCTGGTGGACTCGGTCGAGCCGGCCATCACGCGCGCTGTGGAGGAGACCGCGTCGGCGCCGGACGACGACGGGTGGGTGACCGCGGTCGTGCCGATCGAGAAGGCCGACCACGCGCACCGGCTGTTCCTCGGGTTCGGCGCGGACGTCGAGGTCCTGTCGCCTGCGTCGTTGCGGGAGCGGATCACGGCGTCGGTTGCGGCGCTGGCTCGGACCTACGCAGTCCCGGCAACGTCACCAGACACAGCGCACCGAGCAGCAGGAACGCCGGCAGCGGCACGTCGACGAGAAAACCGACCAGTGCGGTCGTGATCAACCCGCCGAGGTTGCCGGAAAGCCAGATCAACCCGGCGGCCGTGCCCTCGACGCCGGCGGCGCGGCGCTCGACGAGTTCCAGCACGATCGGCAGCGCGGGCAGCAGCGAGAACCCGATCAACGCGAACGCGACGAAGGCGATCGCCACGCCGGGCGCCACGGCCAGCAGCACACACGCGCCGGTGGTGACCAGTAACGCCGCCATCAGCACCGACCGTTCGCGGCCGCGCCGGCTCGCCCAGATCGGCACGACCGCGCACCCGAGCACGCCGGCCACGACGTTCGTGATGAGGATCAGTCCGGCTGTCTCCTCCGACACCCCGGCAGGTTCCAGCAGCGGCTGGGCGAAGGTCGACAGCGCGATGAACACCCCGAACGGGAAGAGCACGAGGAAGTACAGCGGCCGCAGGTTCGCCCCGTTCCAGGCCGCCCGCAACGCGCCGGCCGCCGCGGGCTCGACCCGGTGTTCGGCGGGGATCCGCAGCGCGGCGAGGATGGCGACGGCGGCGACCACGGCGAGCGCGGCCTGCACGAGCAGCAGCGTGCGGACGTCGTCGGCGAACACGGCCCCGAGCCCGAACCCGATGATCAGCCCGGCGAACGTGCTGGCCGACCCGACCGCGATGCCGGTCGGCCGGTCGCGCTCGGCGAGGTACCGCCCGGCGACCGCGGTGACCGCGTTCAGCACGAGCGGCTGCGCGACCGCGACGACCAGCTGACCGGTGAGCGCGGTGGCGTACCCGTCGCCGGCGATCCGGATGACCGCGCCGACCGCGACGAGCACCGCGCCGACACCCAGCCCGCCCTTGAACGAACGGTCGAGGACGATCCCTGCGGGGATCGCGAGGAGCACGTACAACAGTGGGAACACGTTCGCGAGCCAGCCGATGGCGCCGTCACCGACGCCGTAGTAGCGGGTGGCCGCGTCGGTGACGGGGGCATAGGTGACCCAGAGGACCTGTGTGACGGCCCCGAGCAGCGCGAACACCGCGATCATGGACCACCTGCTGCGTTTCATGCGGGGAAGCTTCGCACGGGGTAGTCCTTCAACGTGATCACGTTTGCGGCACGGTGGATCGGCTCGATCGCCTTGGCCATGAGCCGGTCCTTGCCGGGGAGCTTCGACAGCAGCGACAGGAAGATCATCGACAGCCTGACCTGCGCCTTGCTGGCGAGCACCATCCGCTTGATGTTCGCCGGGCCCAGCTTCTGGTTGGCGGTCACGAACTCCCGCATCGCGGACTCGTAGTTCGCGAACCCTTGTTCGTGGTGGTCGGCGGCCGCCAACTCGCCCGCCAGCACGTAGGCGCCGACCAGCGCGAGGCTCGTGCCCTGCCCGGAGGCGACCGAGGCGCAGTAGGCGGCGTCGCCGACGAGCGCGACCCGACCGGTCGACCACTGTTCCATGTGGACCTGGCTGAGGGAGTCGAGGTAGAAGTCGTCACCCAGGTTGTCGAGCAGAGTGGGCACCTCCCAGCCCTCGTCCCGGTAGCGGTCCGCCAGGTATTGACGGCCGTCCGAGGGCACCGGACCGTCGTCGGCGAACAGGAACATCGCCTTGGCCGCGGTGTCCTGGGCGGTCGAGCACACCAGGACCGTCCGGTGTGGACTGACGTAGGTGAGCTCCTCGCGGTCCAGCCCAAGGTGGTTGGGCACGCTGGAGATCGACACCCGGTAGCCGAGGTCGCGGACGTGGTTGCCGGGAAACGCCTTCGTCCTGGTCGCGGAGTGCAGCCCGTCGGCGCCGACGATCAGGTCGAAGGTGCGGGTGACGCCGCTGGCGAACGTGACCTCGCCGGTGGCCGCCTCGAGTTCCGCGATCGAGTCGCCCCAGAGGTACTCGACGCTGTCGGTGGCGTCGAACAGGAGCCGGTGCAGGTCGCCGCGAAGGATCTCGGCGTCGCCGTGGGCACGGCCGCCGAAGGTGTCACCGTCCATACTGGCGACCCGCCGCCCGGCCGAGTCGATGACGGTGCCCGCCCGCACGCCGGTGGCCCTTTCCCGGATCTGGTCGAGCAACCCCATGCGTTCGACCACGTCCAGGGCGGCTCCCCGGATGTCGATCTTGTACCCGCCGTCGCGGATGCCGGCCGCCCGCTCGACGACGGTCGGCGTGAAGCCGTGCCGACGCAACCAGTAGGCGAGGGTGATGCCCGCGACGCCGGCACCGGAGATGAGGACCGTCTTGTTCTGCATGCCATCGACTGTACAATTGTGTTAGACGTTTGTGCAAGACGTTTGTGTTGTACAGTTGTGCCATGGGTAACCGAGAGGACCTCCTGGCTGGCGCCATGCGATGCCTGTACGAGAAGGGCTACGCCCGGACCACGGCACGCGACATCGCGACCGCGGCGGGCGTGAGCCTGGCCGCGATCGGCTACCACTACGGCACGAAGGACGAGCTCCTGAACGCGGCGCTGTACCGGGCGCTGGACGAGTGGAGCGAGGACCTACGCGAGGCGCTGGCGACACGCCAGGACGCCACCCCGGCGGAGCGGTTCGAGGAGACGTGGACGCAGGTGATCAGGTCGTTCGCGGCGAACCGCCGGCTGTGGGCGGTCCAGTTCGAACTGCTGGCGCACCTGGACCAGAAGCCGGAGATGAAGTCCGCGTTCGCGGAAGCGAATCGCCAGGCACGACAAGGCCTGGCAGACCTGTTCGGCGTCCCGGGCGAGGCCGCAGGCGCGGTGTTCCAGGCACTGATCGGCGGCCTGGCAGCCCAGTGGCTCGTGGACCCGGACAGCCCACCATCAGGCCACGACCTAAGAGAAGCAATCCGCGCGATAGCCGCCTCGGTCACCTAGCCCGGCGGTCACGAACCGCGGGATGGCCGATCTGGTGTCCCGAAAGACGCGATGGGGACGTTCAACGACATGAGCGCGTCTTTCGGGACATTGCCCGCGGCGTGAGCAGCATGTTGGCCATGCCGGGTGCGCCGCCAGCACGCTTGAGCGGTGGTGACGGACGCCTTCCTCGCACGGCTGCCGGCCGGACGTCGCCACCGCACCGTGACGTCAGGCGGGTCGCTTCTCGCCCGAAACCGCAGTGGTCCACCGAGCCGCACCGCAGACCACCAAGCCCCTCGGTGGACCTGGGTCGAGCGTCTCGAGGGTGCCCTTCAGGGCGTCCGCGCGGGCCTGACCGGCCGCGTCGGTGTCCCATGGTGCCCTTCGAGACCCCCTGGGCTACTTGGCCTGCGGCAGTTTCACCGAGCCCTTCCTCGGTCCGCGCGACGAGGGCGGTGGCACGACCGGGCCGATGTCCCCGTCCGGTGCCTCGTCGAGGTCGACGATCACCGGTGCGTGGTCGCTCGGTCCGGTGCCCTTGCGCGCGTGCCGGTCGACCCACGCGGCCGCCACCCGCCCCGCGACGGGCGCGGTGGCCAGTACGAGGTCGATCCGCATCCCGAGGTCCTGGTGGAACATGCCGGCGCGGTAGTCCCAGTAGGTGAAGACCCGCTCGTCCGGCCACCGCTCCCGGACCACGTCGTGCAACCCGAGCCCCTGCAGCTCGGCGAGCGCGGCCCGCTCCGGCGGCGTGACATGCGTCTGCCCGATGTACGCGGCCGGATCGAACACGTCAGCGTCGGCAGGCGCGATGTTCATGTCCCCACACAGCATCGCCGCCGACGGACCGTCCTTCACCACATCCCGCAAGGCAGCGAGCCACGCCAGCTTGTACCGGTAGTGGTCGGAGTCCGGCACCCGCCCGTTCGGCACATACAGCGAGTGCACCCGCACCCCACCACAGGTCGCGGCCACCGCCCGCGCCTCCGGATCCGGAAACCCAGGCGCCCCATCGACCCCGACGACCACGTCGGCCAGTCCGACCCGCGACAGGATCGCGACGCCGTTCCACTGCGCCTGCCCAGCCAGCGCGAACTCGTACCCCCGCTCGGCCAGCTCGGCCCCGAGTAACTCGGCGAACGCGGCGTCGGACAGCTTGGTCTCCTGCAGGCACACGACATCGGGCCGCCGCTGGTCGAGCCAGGGCAGCAACCGGGGCACCCGCTGCTTGACGGAGTTCACGTTCCAGGTGGCGACTCTCACGGCTTCGACGGTAGCCCCACCCACCGACAATTTCCTGACAGGTGCGGGTGTCTGGCCCGTCAGGTGGGACGACCTGCGCGAAAGCGACGCTGCCCGCTTGAATGTGGCTCATGACGACACGACGCACCGCGATCGCGGGCATGGTCACCGCTTTGCTGCTGGGGCTCACTGCCTCCACCGCAGCCGCCACCGACAGCGCGGTCGGGGCGCCCGCCACCCCGGGTGAGCCGTTCAAGCGCACCGAGCTCTACTTCGGCGGCAGCCGGCCGGACGGCACGGTGATCACGCCGGCCGAGTTCGAGTTGTTCCTGGACAAGGAGGTCACCCCCGCCTTCCCGGACGGCCTGACGTGGCTGGAGGCCCACGGCCAGTGGATGGGCGGCAAGGAGGACTCCTACGTGCTGATCATCCTGTACCCGTTCGACGACAGGGGCGCCAACCGCGAACTGGAGGAGATCCGCACCGACTACAAGGAGCAGTTCGACCAGCAGTCGGTGCTGCGGGCGGACAGCGTCGAGCGCGTCTCGTTCTGAAACCCGGTCGAGTGGCCCCGAACCCGGGGTCACTCGATCCGCTCGACCAGGTGCGTGAGGAACGACCGCACGGCAGCGGGAAGCACACGTCGAGCCAACGACTGGATCTGCACACCGCGTCTGCTCAGCTCGGGGTCGCGGATCGGCACGATCGCCAGTCGGTCGGTTGCGAGTCGCTGTTGGACCGTCAACAGGGCGACGAGGGTGACACCGCCCCGCAACCGCGCGAAGCTCTCCAGCGCGCCGGAGTAGTTGCTCACGAACGCCGGCTCGAAGGTCAGCCCCTCGGCCGCGACGCACACGTCGAACAGCCGCCGGATCGTGGTGCCCTCGTCCATCAGCGCGAGCGGGTACTCGAGCAGCTCGGCCAGTGCGAGATCGTCCCGCGTCGCGAGCGGGTGGTCGTCCGGCATGAGCGCGTAGATCGGTTGCCGCCGGGAGTACTCGACACGCACGCCCTTCTCCGGAACGGCACCGTCGGTGACGGCGAGATCCGCCACCCCGTCCCGCACCTGCTGGGTCGCCGCGGCCGGGTCGACGACATTCAGCCGGAACCTTATCCCCGGGTGTTTTTCCCGAAACGCGATGATCGCCGCCGGCAGGAAATCGCGGGCGAAATCCTCGGGGCTCGCGAGCCGGACGGTGCTGTGGCGTAATTCCCGCACCCCGTGCACGTCGGCGAGCACCTGGTCGGCCTCCAGCGAGCTGCGCCTGGCGTACCCGGCGAGGATCTCGCCAGCCTCGGACAGCACCATGCCCCTTGGCTGGCGCTCGAACAAGGGCGTCCCGACCTCCTGCTCGAGCTTCGCGATCTGACGGCTGATCGCCGAGGTCGCCACGTTCAGACGCTCGGAGGCCTCGCTGATCGAGCCGGTGCGGGCCACTTCGAGAAAGTACCGCAGTGCCGTCGGCAAAAAGATCATACTCGAATCGTAGTTGTCGGTCGGCCAACGCACTGATCAGCGGCCAGACCACATTTCACGTTTCCGGAGAAAGTCGAATATCCATTTCTCGCGGCAGGAGCGGGTGCCGCCAACGTCCACATAGCACCTACTATCGGATGGTGCTCGGCGTGCCATGATCGGAGGACCCCATGCCACTCGACGACTTCGACCGCTACCCGCTCCTGTTCGGACCGTCCCCCGTGCACCGGCTGGAGCGGCTGACCGCCCACCTCGGCGGCGCCGACCTCTGGGCAAAACGGGAGGACTGCAACTCCGGCATCGCGTTCGGCGGCAACAAGACCCGCAAGCTGGAGTACCTCGTCACCGACGCGCTCGCGCAGGGCTGTGACACGCTGGTGTCGATCGGTGGCGTGCAGTCCAACCACACCCGCCAGGTCGCGGCGGTCGCGGCCCGCGTCGGGCTGAAATGTGTGCTGGTTCAGGAAAGCTGGGTCGACTGGCCGGACGCCGTGTACGACAAGGTCGGCAACATCCTGCTGTCGCGGCTGGCCGGCGCGGACGTCCGCCTCGTGAAGGCCGGTTTCGGCATCGGGTTCAAGGAGAGCTGGCAGCAGGCCCTCGCGGACATCGAGGCCTCGGGCGGGCGGCCGTACGCCATCCCGGCAGGCGCGTCGGACCACCGCCTCGGCGGGCTCGGCTTCGCGAACTGGGCTTTCGAGGTGGCGGAGCAGGAACGCGAGCTGGGTGTCTTCTTCGACACCGTGGTCGTCTGCTCGGTCACCGGGAGCACACAGGCGGGCATGATCGCCGGGTTCGCGGCACTCGGCGGCCGGCCGAGGCGTGTGCTGGGGATCGACGCCTCGGCCAAGCCGAAGGAGACATGGGACCAGGTGGCCAGGATCGCCAGGAACACCGCGGCCCTCATCGGGGTCGACCGCGAGCTGACCGACGAGGAGATCCTGCTGGACGAGCGCTACCACGCCGGCACGTACGGCATCCCGGACGAGTCCACACTGGACGCGATGCGACTGGCCGCACGGCAGGAGGGCATGATCACCGACCCGGTCTACGAGGGCAAGTCAATGGCGGGCCTCATCGACCTGGTCACCCGGGGCGAGATCGCGAAGGACTCGACGGTGCTCTATGCCCACCTGGGCGGCCAGCCGGCGCTCAACGGCTACAGCGCGCTCATCGGATGACGCCGGCCAGTGCGTCCAGTCCGCGGCGCGGGTTCTTGTCCCCAGCGTCCACATAGGAGTCGAGCCAGTCGCGCAGACCGGCCGGGGTACCGGCGAACATGGCCTGGAGCGACGACACCACCTCGAACGGAGCGCCGTACCACCGTTCGACCGTCGTGCGCAGCCGTTCCCGTGCCGCGTCGACCGACGAGTCCAGCGCCACGGTGGCTAGAGCCCTGCGGTCGGCGTCGGTCCCTGCGCCGCCGCCCGCACGCGGTGCCAGCCTTCCGCGTAGCTCCGCACGTCCGGGAGGTACAGCAGCCAGCCGTCGGCCAGCCGCCCGGCCCGCGTTTCGGCGGTGGCGCCGGCCCCGGCGAGCCAGATCGGTGGGGCCGGGGACAGCACGAAGTCGTCGAACGTGAAGTGCTCGCCGCCGTAGCGCAGCGGCTTGCCCGACCACACCGCGCGCAGCACCTCGATCGTCTCGGTCAGCCGTCCGACGCGGCCGGTGAACGGGACACCGGCCGCGGTGAACTGCCGTTCCGTCGCGGGCGAGTTGAACCCCGACCCGAGGCCGACGATCAGCCGCCCACAGGCGTACCAGGAACGCCACTGGGACGACCGCGAGCTGGCGCCGGTGCGCGCCGCTCCCGAACGCGTGCTCCGCGGCCACCAGCCGTACCCGGCGATCATCGTCGACCGGCACGGCGACCTGGTGGCGGCGAACGAGGCGTTCGCCGTGCTCACCGGCGGGGTGGCCGCGTTCCTGCGCACGCCGCCGGTCAGCATCCCGCGCCTGCTGCTACACCCGCAGGGGATGGCGCCCAACATCGTGAACCTCGACGAATGGGCGTGGCATGTGCTCGACGGGCTGGGCCGTCAGACTGCCCGCAACCCCGATCCCCGGCTGACCGCGCTGATCGATGAGCTGACCGAAGACGGCGGCCGTGCTCACCAGTGCTAGGCGCCCAGTGGCATCCACCCGCTGACGGGCATGACACCTCCCGGGTCCCGCGGTGCGAACCGGACCTGGCGGGACGCGACCAGCTCGCGCCCGGAGAAGCCCTCGAACCGGACAGCGGCCGTCGCGCCCGGCAGGTGGACCGTCACGTGCGTGTCGTCGCCGGGGATCGGGCCGGCGACCGGCCGGCCGTCGACGTAGACGTCGACACTCGTGACGTTCCCGGTCGTCAGCTCGAACGTCACGGTCGTCCCGTCGATGTCGGCGACCGACACGTCGAGCGTGCGTGCCGGCCTGCCGGCGAGCAGCGCGCCCGCGGCCTCGAGCAGGTCCCGGTTCCCGTGCAGCAGGTCGTTCTCCGTCATCGCGTGCAAGGACGTGGGCACGACACCCAAGTCCTCCACGGGCTGGCCGGCCTTCTCGCCGACGCGGAGCGTGCGGCGCAGCGACACCGTCATCTCGGCGCCGCCGGGCAGCGGCCGCAGCGGCCCACCGGTCCAGTCCTCGGTCAGGTCCGCGTGCCGGACGACGTTCGCCCCGCCGGCGCCGGTGTTGCGGTCGACACCGAGCACGGGACCGATCTCGTGGTCGACGAACCCGGCGGCGAAGATGTCGGTCGCGCTGTAGCAGAACGCGTCCGTGACCAGCACCACCGGCCCGTGGTAGATCTGCCCGACGCTGTTCACGACGTCGTTGGGGGACAACGGAAGCCCGGTCGAGTAGGCCGCGCCGGTCGACACGGCCTGGCCGATCGAGGCGTGCCACGGCCGCATCGAATCGACCACGTCCGTCAGCTCCATTGTGGACGACGTGCAGACGAACTGGCTCGGCTCCGGCGTGATCCGCCGCGGTGTCAGCAGCTGCAACAGGAACTCGGCGGCGACGATGAACCCACCGCCGTTGCCCCGCACGTCGATGATCAGTCCGTTCTTCGGGAACTCGGTGGAAAGCAGCCGGATGACCTCGTTCAGGTACTCGACGATCTTCCGGTCCTTCATGTGGAAGGTCCAGAGCCGCAGATGCCCGAACGTGCCGCCGGCGGTCCGCACGACGCGCGCGGTGAGGTCGTCGGGGCGGGTGGTCGGAATGACGCCCGCCTGTGCCATCTCCTCGGTGCGCTCGGCCACCCCGACCGCTGCGACCCGCTGCTCCTCGAGTACCGCGGCCGGCGCGAAAAGGTCCTTCTTCGCGCGCCGCACGACATCGGTGCGCACGTCGACCCCCAGTTGGTACCGCAGCGGCGTACGCAACGCCTCGCGCAGCCCGGCGGGATCGGGTGACCCGGCGAGGATGTCGGCGCCCTTGTCGTAGACCTTCCAGCCGATCCTGGTCTCGTGCACCGTGCCGTCGGTGACGTACCGCAGGTGCACCCAGTCCTCGTCCGGCGGCAACGAGCCGGCGACGGCCCGCAGTGTCATGCTTTCCAGGCCGCGCACATACCGTGCCGGCGGGTTGCTTCCTGCCTCGTTCTCCGCGTTCCGCCACACGGCACGTGCCATCGCCATGCCGTTCCAGTGCGTGATCCTCGACCCGACCCGCAACGTGGGCTCGGTGACGATGTGTTCCGCCACCTTGGAAACCAGCCAGCGCGGCTGCCCGCCCTCCTCGAACTGCTCGACGAGGATGCCGAGAAACGCGATGCCCCGGTAGGGCTCGGGCAGCCCGTAGGAGGTGTGCAGGTCCCGCAGGTCGTTGAAGATGTCCCTGAGCTCGGCGTGGAACGCCAGATCGTCGAGCTCGTCGGTCCGGGCGCGCAGCAACCGCAACCGCTGCACGGGATCGATCGCGTGCATGGCCCGTTTCAGGGGAAGATGCACGTACACGTCACGAATCAACACCTCCGCCTGCGTCAGCAGGAGCAGTCGGTCCTCTGTGGTCAGTCCCGCCTGGTGGCCGACGAACTGCCGGAACTCGTCTATCTCGCGCACCACACCGAGGTCGGCACCGGTCGTGGTCGTGGCTGCCGTTGTCGTCATCGCTGGTTCCTCTCGTGTTCTTCGGACAAGAAGCAGCAGACGACCGCGTGATACACGGGGGTTCCGGGCAAACGGTTTCCCCTCAGGGATGTCCGAAGACGGGGCTTTCATTGCATGATTGGGTGTGCACCCGACTGCGGGGCGTAACGCACGGGAGGGCTGTATGAGAACCACTCGAGCTGAGGTCACCACGAGCATGGTCGACTTGACCGGCCTGTCGCTGGACGAGCTCCGGAGCAGCGACGATCCGGTGCTGCTCCGGTCGTTGTCGTCGATCGTCGGGCGGACGGAGCGCAGCCGGATCGGGGTACTCGACAACGAAGGCAAACTACGGCGCTGCCAGGTGCCGGACGGGCGTTGACCGCCGGACAGGAGTCCCGGATCTGATGCTGGGCACCCATGAGGTGTCTCTGGGCTACCTCGACGCCTTGGCGCGGGGCCGGAGTGACCCGGCGATCGTCAGCATGTTGAGGCAGGCCAACCGAAGCAAGCAGCTGATCCTGCTGCGGGCAGTGCTCGATCACGCTCGCGACACGGTGATGTCGCCGCTGCCCGCGGTGGAGGACGCCTGGGGTTTGTTCGCCAGCGCGCAGCGGCAGGACCGGGCCGCGGTCGAGCCGGTCATCACACATCCGCTGAACGCCTTGTGGGCAGCGCGGATCCTGCGGCGGTTGAGGGGTCGCGAAGCCGACGCCTCTGGCCCGTTGTGGGCCGACCTTGGCTATGTCCACCAGTTGGCCACCGCGGCGGCCATCCGTGCCGGTCAGGACTTCCGGTTCAGAGTGCCGGTGTGGCGAGGTGCGGTCGTTCTTCCCACCCTCGGCCGCGCCGATGTGCGCAGCCGCCGCGAGTGGGACTTCGCCGAAGTGCACGCGGAGCACGGGAACGTGCTGATTCGCGGGCCGGCCGGCAGCGTGCGGGTGCCGGAGGATCCCGCGACGGACGGCGACGGCTGGTGGGCGTTGCGTGTCCTGCGGACGCACGGATGGGATCTGTGGTTGGACGACCTCGACCCGTTTCGTGAGTTCGACGGGCCCATCCCGCCAAGGCGGGAGCCGCCGCAGGAGGTGGAACTGTGGGCGGACGGTGTTCGGCGGACATGGCGGCTGCTGGCCGATCAGCACCCCGCCACCGCTGCGGAGGTCGCCGCCGGAGTCTCCACCCTGGTGCCACGCATCTCGACCGACAGGTTCACCCCGTCCAGCGCATCGCACACCGACGCCTTCGGCGCGGTGGTCATGTCACGTCCGGCTGATCCGACGACGTTCGCCGCGACCCTCGTGCACGAGCTCCAGCACAGCAAGTTCGGGATCCTGTTGACCCTCATCGATCTTCTCGACCCGGCCGGCGACCACGACACGCCCCGCCTGTACGCGCCATGGCGGGACGACAGCCGCCCGGCCGACGGGCTGCTCCACGGTCTGGTGTCGTTCCTGGGGGTGACCGCCTTCTACCGGGAGCGCTGTGCGGTGGCACACGGAGCGGCGGCCAGGGTCGCACGGTTCGAGTTCTCGTACCGGCGTGAGCAGGTCACACGGGTCACCGAAACGTTGCTGAGCGAGGCGACGCCGTCGGCACTCGGGCGGCGGTTCCTCGCCGCCGCGCGCGCCCAGCTGGTGGAGTGGGCGGCCGATCCCCTGCCGGAGGACGTGCGCCGGGCGGCCCGACGCGCCAACGCGGATCACTACCTGTCCTGGCGACTCCGTCACCTGCACCCACCGGACGCCGTGGTGGACGAGTTGGCGCAGGCGTGGTCGCGGCACCACCGAAAGCCGGTCGTCCGGGTGAAACCGGAGCTGAGACCGTCAGCGGGGAGCGCGATCCACGCACGTCTCGCGCTGACCAGGACCTGGCTCGCCGATCCCGACCTGTTCGAGGTCTACCGCGCCGAACCGGAGCTGGCGATGGCCGAGATCCCCGGCACGACCGCGGCGGATCTCGCGCTGCTCGACGGCGACACCGACACCGCCGCCGAGCTGTACCAGCAACAGATCCTCGCCATGCCGGACCCGACGACATCCTGGGTCGGCCTGGCCCTCGCCACGGAGGACGCGGTGCTCCTGGACCGCCCGGAGCTGGTGTCGGCACTCCACCGCGAGATCCGGGCCCGATCCGGCCTGGTCACGAGCCCGGCCCGACTCGCACGCTGGCTGGCTTAATGCTGTGACCTGTTCGTCGGCTCGGACGCCAGGTGCCGACCGCCGTGAAAGACGCTTTCACCACACAGGTCGGGGCATCGCCGACGTCTCCAAAGACGCGCCGATGACGTTCAACGACCCGAAAGCGTCTTTCGAGACATCGCCAGTGACACACGCGGGCAGCATGGTCATCGGTGGATCCGGGTTCATCACAGAGCCTTCACCGCGCGAACAGTGGCGACCCGACGAACCCTCACGGTGACAGCACTAAATTTGCATGGGGTCGATGTCGCAGTTGGCACGGTGGTTGAACTGGGCGTCGTTGGTCGCCGGGTGGGTCGCGCCGAGTACGCGGCGCAGCCGTTCGACGGCGTGGAGCTGCAGGTTGGCGGCTTCGTCGTGGCGCCCGAGACCGCGCTGGTCCAATGCCTTGTTGACCATCACCGCGAGCGTGGAGGGGTGGTCCTCGCCCAGGACGCGAACCGAACGGTCGAACGTGTCCTCGTCGAGTGCGAACGCGCCATCGAAGTCGTCGGCCGCGGCCAGATCGCTCGCCAGGTTGGTGGCGCACACCAACGTGAACGGATGATCGGCCCCGACCGAGCCCCGCAGGTCAGCCACCGCCTTCTCGTTCAGCGCCCGCGCCTGGCCGATCAGGCCGAGGAGTCGCAACGTCACGGCGAGGTTGGTCGCCGCGGCCACGCTGAAGGGGTGTTGGACGCCCCACGTCCTCTCGTAGAGGCTCTTGACGTGCTCGCCGAGCCGTCGGGACTCGATGAGGTTGCCGTCCTGGCGGTGCTCGATCGAGAGGTCCATCGCGGCGGACATCGCGTCGGGATGTGACTCACCATATTTGGTGATCAACCCGTCCGTCGCCTCGATGGCCAGGTTCAGTGACTTCTTGTTGAGGTGCTCGCCGGCCTTGCGGTACGCGATGGCCAGGTTCTTGATCGCGGACAGGGTCATCGGGTGCCGGTCGCCGAGCTGGGCCCGCATGCGACGCACGGTGTCCTCCTGCTCGGTCCTCGACCGGAGGTAGTCACCGACCTCGCGCAGGTCGACGGACCAGTTGTCCGCGGTCAGCAGGGTGAACCGGTGGTCCTCGCCGAGCACGATCTGCTTGCGGCGCAACGTGTCCTCGTCGAGCTGACGGGCCGCGGCGAAGTCTCCGACCAGCCGCAGGCTCAACGCGTAGTTGTTCGCGGCGGACAACGAGTCGGGGTCGTCCGGGCCGAACTTCTTGACCGCGGTCTTGTACGCGAACTCGTTCATCGTGCGAGCAGCGGCGAACGCGCCCGTGGCGCGCAGACCGGAGGCGACGCCCTGCATGGTGAGCAGCGTTTCCTCGTGCTCCTCGCCCAGGGTCTCCCGCATGCGATCCAGGGTCCGCTGCCCGACGGCATGTCCTTCGTCGAACCGGCCGAGAGCACGCAACATGCGGCCCAACCACCGCGACACGATGAGCGTGTCAGGGTGCTTCTCGCCGAGCTTCTCGCCCCAGAACTGGGCGAAGTCGCGTGCCATCTCGAGGCCGCCGGCGGGGTCGCCAAACGCGAACAGGTAGTGCACGACGTTGATGGCCATGTGCCGGACCCACTGGTCCGTGCAGTTGCGGGCGTCGACGGCGCGGACGTGCGGCAACAACTCGGCATAGCGCGCCCAGTTGTCGACCGACTCCGGCATCTTGGGGTCTCGGTTGGCGAGCAGCAAATGCGCGGTGTGCCGTACCCGTTCCTGCTCCTCCGGGGAGAGTTTGTTGCGGAGCACCATCTGGACGAGCCTGTGCAGCTGCAGCGTGTCGTTGCGGTGATCGAGCTTAGCCAGGCTGTAGCGGTTTATTTCGCGGATTGCCCTGCCCAGTTGGATCGGATCGGCGAGAGTGTTCCCGAGGTCTTCCGAGACAGGAATGTTGCGGACACCGCTGAATATGTCCCGAGAAATGGGTTCCGGCGAAAAGAACGCACAGACTTCGAGCAGTTCCAACGCGCCGGGGCTTTCCTCCCGCAGGCGGTCCAGCGACACGTTCCAGGCCGCTTCAACGGCGACGTCGTAATCGGCCGGCGCCCGTGACGCGAGCAGTTCGGTCCGTTTGTCCTCGAACAGTCGCAGATACTCGTCGACCTTCATGCCGGTTTCCGCGCGCCAGGCCGCCGCCTGCTCAACCGCGAGGGGCAGGTCACCCAACACCGTGGCGAGGCGGTCCGCCTCCTCGTCGGCGAGGTCCTTGTTGCGGCGTTGCAGGAGCTCGCGACTTTCGGCGCGTTGGAAAACGTCCACTTCCACGGTCTGCGCGACGCCGGCCCACTCGCCGTTGCGCGACGTCACGATGATGTGGCCGTCCCCTCGCCGAGGCCAGAACGTGCGGACGTCCTCTGGCCGGTCGGCGTTGTCGAACACGAGAAGCCATCGGCGAAACGGCTCGCCGTTGCCCAGTGCCTCCAGCACCGCTGGGACCGCGGTGTCGACCAGTTGCTCGACCGGCAGGTCGAGCCGCCTGGCGAGGTCGACCAGCGACTTCTGGATCCCGGACGGTTCCTCAGAAGGAATCCACCAGATCAGGTCATAGTCGGAGGCGTGCCGGTACACGTACTCCACGGCGATCTGGGACTTCCCGATGCCGCCCATTCCGTGCAGGGCACCCGGCAACACGGCGGTGGCCGTGGATTTGGCCAACTCGGAGCGCAATGCCCCCAGAAGGTCCCTACGGCCGATGAAGTTCACGTTCCGTAGCGGAACACCACCCCAGACGGTCGGCTTTCTTTCGGAACGGCGGACCTCGGTGCCCGACGGCTCCGAACTCGTGGTGGTCACAGGCGGATTCCCCAGATCTGTGGCATGAGCGGTTTCCTCTATGCCGCTGAAGTCTATGGCCCCCGCCGCCTCAGTACCTAGCACGTCCGCCAATCGAGTGGCACGTCTGGCGTACGGACCTGACAAAGCCGTGAACACCTGACGGAGAACATCCAAGACCGGCGCATTTTCCGCGGTGACCGCCGGCAGGTCGACATGGTCGGGATCAGCGAGAACCGAGCGCAAGTTCGCCACCGCGGGTTCTTCCCTGCCGAGCACGTCCTCGACGACGCGCTGCACGTATGCGGTCTCGTCCCGGGTGACCGTCGCGAGTAGGTGTCCCCGCAGCCCGGGACGAAATTCATACTCGACGGGTGATGCGCTGTCGCGCGGAACCTTGTGAACCAGGCCCCCCAGCAGAACTTCAGCGAGATTCCAGTGGTGGGAGCCCGGCAGGAACGTGCCGTGCACCGCCTGCATGACCCGCAGGTTCAACGGCGCGGCGGCGAGAAGCCCGGCCAGCCGCACCGCGTTGGGTGTCGCGGTCGCGCGGAACCTGCGTATCCGTTCGTCGGGTGTGAGATCGTCGCGGTGGTCTTCTGGTTCGCCGTTCTCGTCCCCCGGCGGCACCAGCACGGGCAACCGGACACCACCCGTCCCCGAGACCAGTTCGGCCCAACGCCGCAGGAAACGCGACTCCAGTGCCAGTACGGGAATGGCCTGCGTCGTGTGCAGTGTGCGGGGCTCGACGCGAATCCCCGTCCAGTCCCAACGCTCCGGCGGCAGCAGGTGAACGAGCGCGACCTGACATGTTCGCGCCCAAAGGGACATGAGCGTGAACATCGCCCCGCTCGTCCACGCTTTGCCGACACCGTCGGTGAGCACGAGGATGATCCGTTTGCCCGTCGGGTCGGCGAGCAGGGCGGGCGCACGGTGTGTACCTGGCGCGGTTTCGACCGACTCGACGCAGGTTTCGTCGGTGTCGACCCACACGGTCCGGACGTCCGAGAACGCACCCTGGCGTTCCAGGAGCGTGCGGAACGCGCTGGTGGTCCGTTCCCAGATCCGCATCGACGAACCGCGGTCGACCACCAGGACGACCTCGAACGGGTGCTCGTACGACGGCCGGTGCACGGGCAGCCACACCCGCGACTCCGCGGCGGCCACAGCGGTCTTCTCTTCGTCGAGCTCACAGTCGAGCCAGCTGGGGACGAGCCGGTTCAGTGGCCGCAACGCCTTCGGCAGCCCCGGCGGCAGATCGGGGAGCACCGAGCGCTCGGATGGCGGCGCGGAGGTCGTGGCCGACTGTGACCGCCGTCCGAGAGACACCAGTCGCACCGAGGTCGGGACCGGCGTCCGCGCAAAGGAGACGGGCTCTTCGACGTCGTGGGAAACCGGCGGCGCCTGGTCGGGCCGATGAGGTGGCCTGACCATCGGAGGCGGCGGCGGGCCGGCACTCTCGTGTGCGCTGTGTGGACCGGCCGCCGCTATCCGCGCGGCCAGCCACACCGCGTCGGAGATCTCTTGTGAGCTCAGCTCTTCAGTACTGAGCGCAGCGGCATCGGTCACCGGTCAGTCCGTTCCCCCTACGTTCAATCGCTGCCACAGGGCGTCCCGTAACAGGGCCCAGTTCTCGTCCGGTAGGTAGGCGCCGGAGGTCGCCAGGTGCATGGCGTTCAAGAGCTGGTCGTTGGCGAGCCCGCCTTCTCGTTCGCTGCTGGCGACGAACTCCCTGATCAGGTCCTGTCCGCGCAGCGGGACCTCCTGGAAGTGCGCGGCCACGATGCTCACCAGTTGCTCCAGACCCGGTTGCGGCATCTCGAGCCGAAGGCAGCGGCGCAGGAAAGCGGGCGGGAATTCCCTTTCCCCGTTGCTCGTGATCACGACGAACGGGAAGGCGCGGCACCGCACCCGCCCTTCGCGCACGGTGGCCTGGCCGCCGCGGTCATGGGTGAACACCGTGACCTCGGGCTGCGTGGCGGCGACCCGTGCCAGCGGCTGGATCTCGAACTCGCCGTCCTCGAACACGGCGAGCAGGTCGTTGGGCAGGTGGATATCCGACTTGTCCAGCTCGTCGATGAGGAGCACCCGAGGTCTGTCGTAGGGCAGCAACGCGGTGCCCAGCGGACCGAGCCGAACGAACCCGCCGATGTCGTCGCCTTGTTCCGTCGTCGCGGCCTGGACCCGGCCGATCGCGTCGTACTCCCAGAGGCCGTCCCGGAAAGCCGTGCGACTGCTGATGGGCCACTGCAGCACCGGCCCGAGGCCCAGCTCACGCGCGACCTTGTGCGCCAGGCTGGATTTCCCCGTGCCGGGATTCCCGGTCACCAGAAGAGGTCGCCGCAGGTACAGCGCTGCGTTGACCGTCTGGATCTCGTCGACGGCCGCGTCGGAGGCCGAAATAGGTGATGGCACACCGAGTCGGCGGACGAACTCCGCGTCGGACGCGGGTGGGGTCGGCAGTGGTGGTCCGCCGTCGAACGCGCGCCAGCCCGGTGGATCCGGTAACTCGGGGGGTTCGGTGCCCGCGTCGGGCGGCAGCCCGTGCCCCTGGTAGATCCACCATCCTGGCTTGCCTGGCGCGGTCATGACGCGGGCACCTCCTCGAGGGGAGCCGCGGGTGGTTCTGGCGGCTCCACGGGGCGTTCCGGGTCGTCCCACAGAAGTGAGACACGGCTACCGACATGGGATCCGGGTCGCGGCGCCTGCCGCGCGTCGCTCCGTAAGAGACGCAGGTTCTCCGCGAGATCGGGAAGCGCGTCCCGCATCATCGCCTTGACCTCGGTTTCGAACGCCGCGCGGCCAGAGTCGGAACGGTGCCAGATCATCACAGGTACCCCGGTGCGCACTCCAACTATCACCTCACCCGGTTTCCCGCCATCCGGCGCCGCACGCAGCACCAGAGACACGACATCCTTGCGTACGGCCAGCTTCGCGTCGAGAGCACCCAACTGTCGCGGCTTCGTGCCCTCGCTCCACAGCCATTGTTCTTCGCATCCCTGGAGTCCGGATGTGGCCTTGAGATTTTCCCACCGCCGCCGCCATTCACGGTGCCACTGTGGCGAACGCGCCCGGTCAAGGCTTCGGATCACGACCTGGTAGTGCAGGCCCAACGGGCGCGGCAGTCCGCTGCCGGCCTCGAGATCCCACTGGTCCACCGGCAGGTTCAACAGGTCGTACGGCAGGAGAAACTCGATCTGGATGGTCACCGCCTTCCTGGCCCACCCGGATTCCGCCTCCGCCACGAGCTCGGCGACGTGCGCGCGAACCGCGTCGAGGTCCCCGGAAAACGGCTCGCCCCGCCGGGGACACCACTCGGTCGGGTGGTTCTGCCGCCAATGTGTCACGGTCAGCTGATCGGCATCGAGCAGGTCGGCCTCGACGCGAACAACAAGGTACGCCACAACTTCCTGGGGCGGTGACTCGGTGATCGCCTCGTGCCGCACTGCGTGCAGTCCCTCGATGAGCCCGACCCGCTCGGCCTGCCGGTCGTTCCACTGACGCAGCCGGTCCGCGCGCTCGCCCCCGAAATAGGCGGCGAGCAGCTCGACGAAAACGAGGAGCGGCGGAATTCCGTCCGGGCGCGCGTTCATCCGTTCCAGCGTGGCGAGGGCGTCGGCTGGATACCGTTCCTCCGCGATGAGGGCGGCCGCGGGCCCGGCGGCCGACCGCACGAACTCCCCCAACCGGTCGTCCGGCCCGCCGCCGAGCAGTGTGAGCAACTCACTCCGGTCGTTCTCACCGACGAGTTCGAGAGCCGTCATGTCGTCGACCGCGGCACGTGCCCGCTGCACGGGCGTCGAACCGGGCTCCAACTGTTCCACCGCGTCGAGGAACGCATACACCGCACGCGGATGCTGCCGCCGGCACGCCTGCACGATCCCGATCAGATGTGCCCTGGTGGTGGGCAGATCCTCGACGACGAGCCGCACACCGAGCCGGTCGACCAGCAGGTCGAGACACAACCGCCGGCTGGCCGGGTCACGCAGGGAAGGGATCTGCTCCAACCGGTCGATGAGAAGGTTCAACGAGCTGGGGTAGTCAGGCCCGTTCCACGACGCCACCGCGCCCTCCCTCGCAAGGCCCGGCAACCGCCGAGCACAACATCAACGGGAAGACCCATTCTTGTATTCGCTGCCGGTGCGGCGCTAGACCGCACGGCAGCGGATAGTTCGATTTAGCGCAATCCTATTTGGCGGTCGCCGGTATTCCTGCCGGATTTGCTCCGTACTTCGCGCAGCGAGGCTGGGCCGCCGCGGTGCGCCGCCACGCCTCGAGCCGGTGTACCCAACCCGAGGCGACGACGAGCCGTGCGGCCGCATCCCCCGTGACAGCCGACGCACCCGACGGCTGACGCGACACAGCGCAACTGACAAATACTCGAAAGGTTCAAATCCCCACCCTCGTGGGTATAACGAGCAACGCCCTCCGGCCAGCGACGGCCGCTGAGACCGGTAATTCACTCGTTAACTGACACGTTCCGGTGCACCTAGGCACGCCCGCTTGCCCACACGAGACCCCACCTACATCCTTTGGTCGAGCCAAATTGGCCAAGAGAAAGGTTTCGTGTCAATGCAGCCCGTTACCTCAATCGTTTCGGAATGTAGCCGACGGCGTCCGAGAGCAAGAATTATCGGTGCGAGTGCCGTTCTTTGCATGCTGGCCGCGTTGCTGCTCACAGGGACCGGGTCGGCGAGCGCCGCGTCCCAGTTCCGCCCCATCGTCGCCGCCCACAGCGGCAAGTGCCTCGACGTGAGCGGCGTCAGCCAACAGAACGGCGCCGCGATAATCCAGTGGTCCTGCCATGGCGGCGGTAACCAGCAGTGGGTGATCGTGCCAGCCGGTGGCCCGTACGTGCAGCTGATCGTCCAGCACAGCGGCATGTGCCTGGACGTCTACGGCGCAAGCCACGCAAACGGCGCCGGCGTGATCCAGTGGCCCTGCCACGGCGGCCCCAACCAGCGCTGGAGCAAGGTCGACATCGGCGGCGGCTTCTTCCGCCTGGTCGCCTCCCACAGCGGTAAGTGCCTGGACGTCTACGGCGCCAGCCACGCGAACGGCGCCCGAGTGATCCAGTGGTCCTGCCACGGCGGCGGCAACCAACGGTGGCGCCAGGGCTGACAGCTTCTTATACGGACGGTCGGCTTCGCGCCAACTTGGCCTGAAGCCGGCCGTCCGTTTTTGCCCGCATTGACAAATAGAGTTGCTTCGAAGTCGACGTGTTCGAATCAGTTGTCGGGTCGTCGCCAAGCGTTCACCGACCGAGCTGAAGCCTGAATCAACGCGGCTCGTGACCCAAGTGCCGCGAATGGAACCTCGTTCCACACTGGCGATCAGCAGAGTGGTCGCCCAGCTCAGCTCTGATCGAAACCCGCGCCCGCTCGTCACGATCAACGCGGGCCCTCATCCGCCTCGGCGCGACTCGCGCATCTCACCAGTCCGGTCACCGTGCATGAGCAATCCGTGCCCCTCCCACAACCGGCTCGGGACTTCCCGACTTCAATCTCCTACATTCATGCGAGCGACAGGCGAGATAGAAGCGGGCTACCTGTAGTGGATTGACCGATCAGGACGCCGCTGGCGAACCGGTCGACTTCCTCAGCCCCTGCGTTACGGGCTTCGCTTCGCGCGAGTTCGTATTCTCCGACTGCAAGCGCTCCAGACTTTCAGCGCCCGTCTCGCCGACCGGCGGCAGCAAGCCCCTCACGTGAGCGGCGGCGAGCCACGCCCGGAGCTTGTGGGGCCGACGGGAGTCGAACCCCTACTGGCTGGAACCTAATCGACTACAAGTCGTAGCACCCCGGTGACCTGGGAGAACGCCGAATAGCCAGGGCGGATCTGTTGACTCAGAGGCATGGGTTGACGGGACGTTCGCACCAACCCATCTCGAACAACCTCTGGCCTGCACGTTCGTGGTATCAGTGGCACGCTGGCGCCTGAATGATCGCCACTGGCCCCCGCCGTCCCAGGTCCCGGTCGCCGCCATGCGAGGACGTCCAGGACCACTAGGCCCGTCGCAGACGGGTGGCAGCCCGCGCACGGTAGAGCATCTCACTCCTCACCTTTAACCAGACGGGCCACCGCGGTGCAGCGTGGTGGCCCGTCTGGCAACAGCCAGGCGTCGCCACGGCGGTAACCGAAACGGCACCAACTTTGCGAGTTCACCCGAACGGCCTAATGGACGTCCCGGTCAGACCCGGGGGCGCCAAAGTCACTTGGCCAGATCACAGGCATCGAAGCCATAGATGATCGCCGATTGTTCGACGCGTGATAGACGCTTTATAGCGCCGCACTAGAACTTACGTCGTCAACCTCTGACGTCAGCGCAACTGCCTGGTGTTAGCCCTTCGCCACGAGCCCGAAGGCCGGCGGCGGCACACCCACCCGCTCGGAGCAAAACGATCAACAACATGCTCAAGATCGTGGTGGAATTATTGCCTAAACTGCGATCAACCAACCGCCCCAAGACACACCTGCACCTGCAACTTCCTGAGCCAAAGATCAAGATATGACAGCGCCCCGACACGACGGCAGAAAATTTGATCATCCTCAGTTGTCCCTTAATTGACCAGTATCGTCATCTCCACGTACTCCTATACATCTGCGATACTGGTGTAACGCACAAGGGTGTGCGGACCGACTCTCAGGTGTGACAGCCGAGATTGACAGAGAGCTGACAAGTACCAGTCGCTTGATGAAGGGATGTAGGTGTCGGTGAGACGACTTAAGGATGTAGGCCGGTATGTCATGACTGGCACCCTTCCCGTCGTCATCGCGGCAACATCAAGCATCTCAGCAGCAAACTCAGGGCAAGTCAGAGTCTATTGGACCCTCGGCGCCATAGTCTCAACTATCGGTCTTTCACTCGTAAACGTATTCAAGGAGATCAGAACAGAGAAGGCGACCCTGCGCGCCAAGAGCGCTCAAGCAAGATTAAGGCTACTACTTGCCGACGCGGCTCAGCCACTGGTGACAGCTTTAGGAAGAGTGGCTTCTGCCGACAACCTTGCAAGGAAGAAAGAGACTATTCAAACGCTGATTCACAGCGCCATCTCGACGATTCGCGCCGAATGCGGCACGGGAAACCGTGAACAATATCGCAGCTGCTTTTACACACTATGTACCGATTGCCTAACCAGAGTCCATTACGAAGGCCGCGAAGGAACTGATCCACCAAGAACTAAGTTCGATCTCAATGATCAGAACCTTCAGCGACGCGCGGATGCACAGCTCGCACGCAAGATCGCCGAAGGCGAAAAGTCCGTTCTTATTGAAGATCTTCACAACGAAAAGCTCGAGGAGGACATATCGAAGCCGAAGGAAAGGTTCTATCGAACCATGCTGGTGGTACCAGTGAATGCCGGCGATCAGCACTTTGGAATATTATCGATTGACTCGCCAGAGCCAGGAGCACTAAGGGAGGTTGACCGAAGGAACACGATACTCGTCGCTGGCGTGCTTGCAGCAGGCTTAGCCATTCTTGGCCAGGATGACTACCGGGTCGTTTCGGATGGAAGTTTTGAGAAAGTGAACCAAACATGAAAACGCGAACTGTCACCAATTTCACGCCTCTACGCGAGGAATCCGAAAACGACTTCCTCGCGGGGCGAATAACTGCAATTCAGTACCTAGAACAAGTTAAGTCGATTGCCGACAAGACAGTTGCGGCCGAGCAGACACAGGCGACCGCCGAACAGAGGCGCTTGGATATACTAAGCCAGCGACTAGCAGGGCTGGCTAGAGTAATCTTTCTCCTAGTTGCACCGCTTGTCTATGTACTCGTCGGCATCACGCAGATATCGACGGGAGCGAGCACAATGATCGGAGTTTTGAGCATCACCACAGGTGTTGCAATAAGCGTCGCAACTGCGACACGTAGGCGATACCTGGAGCATAGAGAGCGACATTATTAAGTCCGCCGTAGCATCTAACAAATGTTAACCTACGCAAGTTTCGTGAACCCACCAGCCAACTATCAGTGCCTCCCGGGCACCCGCTGTCGATCAGCCGGCTGGCTCGCTAAATCCTGTCCGCCTTTCTGCCGTGCCGTGTCCGTGTGCTGCCTCTCGCCGCTCGATGTCGGACAAGCATGATGTTGCACAAGCATCTCGTACAGCTCAACCGGGAGCACAATTCCACGCCTCCGCGCGCCGACTTGACTTGCCGCCGGCGCTAAGGTCAGCCAGAATTGCCGTGCAGCTCTACCACTCAGAGTAGACCAAACTCTGTGACCTGCCATTCAGCCCGAGGTTCTCTAGGCGCGCAATTACCGCATCCAAGACGGGTTCCGCTTCCGGAAGTTCGGAGGCAAGGCTCACCTCTCCCCTTCTTCCCGAGACTTCCACTCTCAGTCCGTTTGCGCCATCGTCGGCAGGCCGCACAGGCAGGATTTGAGTCAATCCAGCCCCAGCGCTCGACAGCATTCAGCGTGCCGCTGATGACGGAGTGGATCTGTCGGACCATGGACTTTGCCAGCGGATCGCCCCGGTGTGGCTCACACTTTTGCTCAACGCAGCCGTGTTCACCTTCCACCTTGTGCTTCTCGATGAGCGGTTTCCGTCACAGCGGATTCGACAGCGGCGTAGTTCCGTGTAGAAGCTCTCTAGCGTGTGCGCGTCAACCTTGCGCACCGGAAGAGTACCAAGCACCGGTTTGCTGTAGCGGTCAATGTGGTTCACGTAGGAAATGAACACAGAAGACGTTGGTGACCGCTGGGTGTCGACATGTACGAGCAGCGCGATTCATCGCCTTCTCGGCGCGCTTGTATGCCGCTTTGTCGACGCCCTTGATGGTCTCGCGTAAATAGACGCGCTTGCCGGTCACCGGATCGATGCCAGCATAGACGCTCACGCGGAGAGAGCCTCCGCGTTCCTCGATACGACCGCAGACGGCCCTCTGAGCGCGCACGCGCATCGCCTTGAGTGAACTCGCACCCAAAGCCACACCCAATGATCAAGTTTTCGATCTTGTCCGCTGGTCAGACGCGGTGGGGCCGAAGGGAGTCGAACCCTCACTGGCTGGAACCTAAATCCAGTGCCTCTGCCTGTTGGGCTACGGCCCCCGGTACTGCCAGCACAGGGTAGCCCGGACGCTCGCCGGACAAATCACGACATCCCCGTCGCGGTCGGGTGACACCACGGACAGTGGCCGGCCGGGCGCACGGGCGGCCAGGCAGCGTGCGGAGTTCGGCGGTGGTGCGGGCAGGGCGTATTACGCTAGAGGGTCAGGCGACAACGGGGAAGGAGGCCGGCATGCGTGCACCGCGCGCGCTCATGGCCATCCTCCACCTGGTCGACCGGTTCGAGGCGCGGGGCATCTACGTGCCGGGTGAGGACAACAAGACGATCTCACCTTGGCGGGACTTCGGGTGGCTGATCGCCGGCTTCCTCGTCGCCGTGGCACTCTTCGTCCTGCTGTTCGCGTTTGCTTCCTGAGCGCGTGTCCTCGATCACTCCTGGTGGCCCTCTGGTCACAGGACGGCTACGGCATGACACCAGCTCCGGCAATTGACCCGTGCACCAGCTGCCGCACCGGCATAGTGCATTCAGACGTACGTGTCTCGCCCGGGAAGGGGCTCTTCGTGCCAGTGGTCAGACTTGCGGTCGCGGCATGCCTCCTGGTGGTGCTGACCGCGTGCGGCGCCGGGCGCGTGACGGACGAGGCGCGCCAGTCGCTGGGGCCTCCGAAGCCCAGTGCTGCGGCTGAGCAGTCCGACTATCTGGCAAGGGGCGGAATCACCCGATCGATCCGCGATGACATCACTCTTTCGGTGTCGGCGCCCACGTCGTTCACGCCCACCGAGGAGGCGTACCCGAAGGCGACCCGGGCGGTGGCGTTCGAGCTGGTGCTGCACAACAACAGCGACACGGTGTACCGGGCGGCGCAGCTGTCGTTCGTCGCGACCGCGGACGGGTTGCAGGCCGACCAGGTCATCGACTCGACCCAGGGCTACACCGGGGTCGTCGGCACGGTCGACGAGGTGCTGCCCTCCCAAACGCTCCGTTTCGCCGTCGCGTTCGGGGTTCCCGACCAACCCTGCGTGGTGCGGGTGGCCGTGCGGGAGTCGTCCGCGGCCAGCTCCATCCCCATCTTCGACGGCACGGTCTGACGACTGTCGGTACCACGGGATAACGTCACCGGCATGAGCAACCGACTCTCCGCTGGCGATGTCGCCCCCGACTTCCGGCTGCCGGACGCGGATGGCAACGAGGTGTCGCTGTCCGACTTCCGCGGGCGGCACGTCGTCGTCTACTTCTACCCGTCGGCCGGCACCCCCGGGTGCACCAAGCAGGCCTGCGACTTCCGGGACAACCTGGCCGAGCTCAACGGCGCCGGGTTCGACGTCGTGGGCATCTCCCCCGACAAGCCGGCCAAGTTGGCGAAGTTCGTCGCCGACGAGGGCCTGACCTTCCCGCTCTTGTCCGACGAGAGCAAGGAGGTGCTCAACGCCTGGGGTGCTTTCGGCGAGAAGCAGAACTACGGCCGAACGATCATGGGCGTGATCCGGTCAACGTTCATCGTCGACCCCGACGGGAAGATCGAGAAGGCGATGTACAACGTGCGCGCGACCGGTCACGTCGCGAAGCTGAGGAAGGACCTGAAGGTTTGATCCATCTCTGATACATAACTGAGACACGATTGCCTGCAACCTGATGGGTCTGTCGCGCGTACGTCACCTACATGCGGGAAGTTGTCTCACGATCGGGTCAACTTCGTCGCCGGCGGCGGCGTATTCACGGCATGCGCAACAGCTCCCGCCGTGTGGCGTTCATCGGCATCTCGGTGGCCGTCGCGGTCGGCGTCACGACCCTGACCGGTGCGTGTGGTGCGCGGCCAACCGCGACCGTCGGGGACATGGCCGTCGCGGCACCCACGCCGACCATCGCCACGGCACCGGCGCAGACGAGCCCGTCGCAGACCACTCCACCGGCGGCCACCCCGTCGTCTCCACCGGCGACCTCGCCCGAGGTCGGCCCGAGGCTCGATCCGCAGCCGCTGTTGGCTGCCGCGCAGGGTATCGAGCCGAACACGACGCTTGGTGCGGTGGTGTTCGACCGCGTCACGGGTCGGGAGCTGCTTGCGATGGATCCCGACCGGCAGTTCCGGTCCGCGTCGCTGGTCAAGGTGCTGATCGCGATCGACGCGTTACGTAGCGGCGGCGCGAACCCGATGGAACGGCAGCGGATCGCGAACATGCTGTCGACGAGCGACGATGGCATCGCGAGTTCGCTGTGGGTCAAGTACGGGCCGGACATCGTCCCCCGCATGGCGGCAACGCTCGGGCTGCAGCACACCGAGGCACCCGAGGTCGCCGGCAAGTGGGGCGAGGTCAAGGTGACCGCCCGTGACATGGTGCGCGTGTACCAGTACGTGATGGACAACCTGCTGCCCGAGGACCACAAGTTGATCGTGGACGCGCTCGCTCGGGCATCGGAGGTCGCGGCCGACGGGTTCAACCAGTTCTTCGGCATCCCCCACGGCTTGAACACCCAGTGGGCGATCAAGCAGGGCTGGGGCAACAACTCCACGGCGATGGTGCTGCACAGCACGGGTCTGGTCGGGGGTGGCTACCGGTACGTCGTGATCCTGCTGACCGAACACCCGCTCGGCTCGGGGTGGCGGAGGGCGGCGGAATCGGTGACCGCGGCGGCTGGCGCGCTGACCGGTCTGCTCCCGGACGCGTGACCGGGCAGGCTTGGCCTCCGGCCCCCGATTTCCAGCCTACCGGCCACCACCGACATTCCCGGGCGCTCGGGCTGCCGCCTGTGCACAACTCGCGTGTCCAACCGCACCGACCGGCGAGTTCAACAAACTCAGTCATGTGCAGGACTTGTCGAACTCACCCGTCCAGATTGTTGGACACGCGAGGCTAGCGGTCGCCGAGGCTGCGCAGGTGTGGCAGCAACAGCGACAGCGCGCGCCCGCGGTGGGAGATCGCGTCCTTCTCCTCGGTCAGCAGTTCCGCCGACGTCCTGGTCTCGCCCTCCGGCACGAAGATCGGGTCGTAGCCGAAACCGTTGGTACCGCGTGGTTTCCGTACGAGCGTCCCCGGCCACACGCCCCGGACGACGATCTCGGTCCCGTTGGTGAGCACGAGCGCGGTCGCGCACACGAACTGGGCGCCGAGCCGCTCGTCGGGCACGTCGGCCACCTGCTCCAGCACCAACTCGAGGTTGGCGCGGTCGTCCCGTGCGCTGCCGCCCCACCGCGCGGACAGCACGCCGGGCATGCCGTTCAACGCGTCGACGGCGAGGCCGGAGTCGTCGGCGACCGTCGGCAGGCCGGTCGCGGCGACCGCGTCCCTGGCCTTGGCGACCGCGTTGTCCTCGAAGTTGGCGCCGGTCTCGGGCGCCTCCTCGAACGGCGGGACCTCGTCGAGGCCCACGACCGACACGCCTTCGATGCCGGCGCGCTCGATGATCCGGCGCATCTCCTGGAGCTTCTTCACGTTGCGGGACGCCACGAGCAGCTGGGTCACGAGCGGACCACCTTCTGGGTCGGGAGTTCGCCGGGGTACGGCTCGGCGAGCACCGTCTGCTGCAGTGCGTTGATCTCCGCGCAGCCGGCGAGCGCCAGGTCGAGCATGCGGTCGAGCGTGGAGCGGGTGAACGTCGCGCCCTCGCCGGTGCCCTGCACCTCGATGATCGTGCCGGCGTCGGTCGCCACCACGTTCATGTCGACCTCGGCGCGGGCGTCCTCCTCGTAGGGCAGGTCGAGGCGGATCCGGCCGTCGACGACCCCGACGCTGACCGCCTGCACCGCGCACGACAGCGGCTGCGGGTCGGCGAGCCGGCCGGCGGCGCCGAGCCAGGTGACCGCATCGGCGAGCGCGACGTAGCCGCCGGTGATGGCCGCCGTGCGGGTGCCGCCGTCGGCCTGCAGCACGTCACAGTCGATCACGATGGTGTTCTCGCCGAGCGCGGCCAGGTCGATGCAGGCCCGCAGCGAGCGGCCGATGAGCCGGCTGATCTCGTGTGTGCGGCCGCCGACCCGACCCTTGACCGACTCGCGGTCACCGCGGGTGTTGGTCGCGGATGGCAGCATCGCGTACTCGGCGGTGACCCAGCCGAGGCCGGAACCCTTGCGCCACCTGGGCACCCCCTCGGTCACGCTTGCCGCACACAGCACCCTGGTCTTGCCGAACTCGACGAGCACGGAGCCCGCCGGCCAGATCTGATAACCACGCGTGAGCTGGATGTCCCTGAGCTGGTCGTCGTTCCTGCCATCGCTACGTACCACGCCTGAACTCTAAGGTGTCGAGTAAATCTGGCGTTGACCGCGTCGAGTTGACTATGTGTCGGACGTTACGCATAGGCCGATTGACCGAACGGCCATCAGGGAGGAGCATTCAACGTAGGTTGAAATCGGAGGCGCCTCATGCCCGATGAGGACCAACACACCAGGAAGAACAGGCACCCGCTGCTCACCGGTATCGGGAAAGCCGCGGTTGTGCTCGTACTCCTCATCGTCGCCTTCGTTTCCCTGCGTGACAAGTTGCCGGGCGTCACAGCCGTCGCGGACGCGATCGGCTCCGCCGACACCGGCTGGCTCGCCGTCGCCGTGCTCGCCGAGGTCTTCTCGATGGGCATGTTCGGCCGCCAGCAACGCCGGCTGCTGACCGCGTTCGGCGTGCCGATGTCGCGCCACCGCGCGCTCGCCCTCGCCTACAGCCGATCCGCGATCGCGATCAGCCTGCCTGCCGGCTCGGCCATCTCCGCCGCGTACGCGTTCCGCCAGTTCCGCAACGGCGGCGCGAGCCGCACGACGGCCGCGACGGTCATGGTGCTCTCCGGTCTGCTGTCGGCGGCCGCGTTGTTCCTGCTCTACGCGATGGGCGCGCTCGCCGCGGGCGCCGTGCACATCGGCGCGGCGTGGCAGGACGAGTCGGGCGCGACGCGGGTGTCAGTCCTGATCGCGTTCGTGCTGGTCGCCATCGTCGGCTTGTTCGCGTGGCAGTCGAGCTGGCAGATCCAGCCGTGCCACCGGCGCACCCACCACCCGATCGTCGCCCGGTGGCCTCGCCTGGGCCCGCTCATCGCACCGGTGACCGACGCGATCGTCAGCTCGCGGCAGGTCAGTGTCCGGCACTGGACGCTGGCGACCGGCGCCGCGGTCGCGAACTGGCTGACCGACCTGCTGTGCCTGTACGCGGCGGCCAGCGCGTTCCACCTGCCGGTGAGCCCGATCGCGATCGCCGCCGTGTACCTGACCGTCCAGGTCGTGCGGCAGGTCCCGCTCACCCCCGGCGGCATCGGCGTGATCGAGGTGAGCCTGCTCGCTGGTCTGATGGCCGCGGGCGCCGGGGAGGCCGGGGCGGCCGCGACCGTGCTGGTCTACCGGCTGCTGTCGTGCTGGCTGATCATCCCTGTCGGGTCGCTGTGCTGGCTGCTGTTACGCCGGCCGTCACACCACGAGACGGTCGATGACGAGCCCGAGGTCGTTCGCGAGCTCCGCGACGACCCGCTCCTCGCCGGCGAGGTACGAGCGGAGCGCGTGCTGGAACACGCCGTCCACCAGGGCGTATACGAGCCGGGACGGCACCGCGAGCCGTAGCCGGGCGAGGTCGGCGTACTGGCCGACGATCCGGCCGACCATGCGCTCGATGCTGCGGTCGATCTCGCGGACGTCGTCGCGGAACGACTCCTCGAACATGCTCTGGTCACGCAGGTCGTACCAGAGGCGGTGCATGTCGGCGTCCCGCGCCAGCGAGGTGACCATGCCGCCGACGAACCGTTCCCGCAGCTCGCCGGCCGTCACCGAGGCGACGAGGACCTGGTCGTACCGGTTGATGGTCGCGGCCTTGTACTGCCGGACGCAGTAGGTGATGAGGTCGACCTTGTCGCGGAAGTAGTAGTGCAGCACCCCATGGGAGAACTCGGAGTTCTGCGCGATCTCCCGCAGGCTCGTGCGCGCGTACCCGAGCTCCGCCAACGTCCGTAACGCGGAGTTGGCGAGTTGCTCCCGACGCTGTGCGAACTTGTCAATCTTGCTGAGCTTGTCAACCTGCCGACGGCGGACGACCTGCTTGTGTTCGGCGACCTTGGTGGACACGGCGGTCCTTCGGTGTCAGCCTCCCCCGGCCCACACCCTGCGGGCCGTTGGACAGTTTAACGTCAATTGCCAACTTTCCTAGACGTACGTGACCAACGCTCGTCTACCGTTGGTCAGTGCCATGGGGGACCTGCACATTCGACGAGCCCGCCCGGCGGACCTCGACATCCTCGTTGGGGAGCTGGGCCAGCGGCGGTTCTTCGAAGATCGCTTGTCACGACAGAACGAGCACCTCGGCATGCTGCTGACCGCGTGGCGAGGCGACCGCCCGATCGGCGTCGTGTACTTGTGGCTCGAGGACGCGGAAGAGGCCGAACTCCTTAGGCATCTGCCCGGCACGCCGATCCTCAACCACCTCGAGGTCCATCCGGACCACCGCGGTGTCGGCACCGGCACAAAACTGATCGAGGAGGCCGAGCGCCGATTACGCATGCTTGGTTTCGACAAAGTCGCGCTCGCGGTGGAGAAAACCAACTCCGGTGCGGCGCGCCTGTACGAACGGCTCGGCTACGAGGATTGGCCTCATCCGATGGTGCGGTGCCTCACGCTGGCCGACGGCAACGGAGACCGAGCCGTTGAGATCTGCCGGGTCATGGTGAAGGCCCTACTTCCGAAGAATTAGGTGCATTGCCCGGTCCGGAATCCTCAGGAATGACCTGAACAGGTCATGTACGTCCTGTTTACCCCTGACTTCCCCCGGGAGGAACGGGCTGCGGATCTCTTCGACATGGTGGCGCCAGGTCACGCGGTCAGCGCGCCAGGCATCGAGGTATTCGACGCACAGTTCCGGCTCGATCGTCTTGCACCGGCCGCGAGCGGCCTTCAACGACACCAACATCCGGTGGCGCTCTGCTGGATCGCCACCCATCCGCTCGACCCTGTCGATGACATCGGTGATGAACTTGGCACGCGCGTGTAGGAAGTGCCGCCAGTGTTCCAGGGTCGCGTCCCGCAACGATCGCCCACTGTCGAGCAGCCAGAACAGACCCTCGGCGAGACAATCGCCGAGTTCCTCCATTCTGGCGCGTTCCTCCCGGAAGGGGTCGTACTCCTGCTGGACCGCCCTGCCCGTCCACGTGGCGGGAGACAACCCGTCGTCGTCGAGGAGGAAGAACCAGTCCTCGTTGTAGATGTTGGGAAAGAACGAGGTCAGGTATTTCGTGCCGACCGCGAGAGCACCACCGCCGATGAACACGTCCTGATCACCGCCAGCCGCGCGGAAGGCATGGCAGACGACCGAGTTGTCGGGCATTCCGTCGATCTTGAGCCCCACGCCCGCGTACTGGTCGGTCAGTCCGGCCGCCTCACTGAGGTCACGAGCCCTGGGCACCTCGATGTCGTCGTCGAGGAAGACGATCCGCTCCCAGCCCATGAGCCGCGCGAGGATCAGTCCGAGGTTCCGTTTGAGGCTGATGTCGGTACGGCGCTCGAACCTGGTGCCGGCGAGAATCCCGCTCGTCTGGAACGTGGGCACCGCCCCAGCCGGGAGTGCGCCCACATCGATGGCGATGAGCCTGACACGACGTCCTTTCACGAACTTGGCCACCTCGCTGGCCGAAGACCACTTACTGCACAACGTGACCAGCGTGGCCCGCAGTTTCTCGGCAAGCGCGACGGCCGACGTCAGCGTGGCCACGTTCCGGGCGGTCGGCACGACGATCGCGTCCACCACAACCCGACGGCGAACGGAAGGCGGCTCGCTCAACAGTTGGTGATGCGAACCATGGTGGTGTTCGGAGCGCTCCCCATCACGAAGAAGAACGCCGATCGGTTCGCTCAAGTGTCGGACCATTCGTGTAGTAGGTCCTCGGAGCTGCTCCAGTCCGGGGTCACCGCCACACCCAGGAACACCTTGACCCTGCTGAGGATGCTGAACGTGTCCTTGCCGGCGAACCGCTCGCGTAGATATTTCTCGTTGCGAGCGCGGAAGCGGACATCAGTGAGTGCGCGGACGGCGCCATACGTGCCGCGCCCGTACATCCCATTACAGATGGTGATCGTGCGCTGTTCGTTGAACGGGCTGGGCGCGCGGAAGAAGTGCGCGACATCCTCGACCAGGGCCTCGTTGCCGCCCACCTTCTCCAGCACCGGAGCGAACAGCTTCTGGTCCTCGCCCTCCCCAACCACGAAGCCGCCCGCCTCGCCCTCGTCCGGCCTGGGCAGTTGCCGCACGGGAAGCTCGAGGCGGTGCAGCAGCACCGCGGTGGTCCTGTTCCAGTCGACGCCACCGAGCACCACGAGATGGCTCGTGTAGTCGTCGGTCGTGACCTCATTGGGGGTGCGGACACGCACGTTGTTGAGCGGGTTGGCCGCGCGGACGTGCCCGAACAGCTCGAACAACGCGTCAAGGTCGGCGAACTTGTAGAGGTCGACGTAATCCGGCGCGTTCGGATCCGTGTAGGGAATCGACCGAAGGTATTCCGGGGGCAGCATCGAACAAACGATCGTAATGTCCTGGTCAGGCGGGAAAAGCCAGTGGCCGCTGCCGATCGGGTCGGCAGCGGTCAGGCCGGGCTGGTGGCCCTCTGGCCCGTTCCGAAGGCTGGTCAGCTCTCGAAACAGCTCGTCACGGCGAGTTTGTTCCTCGCTCGTCAACTGCGATTTGGGAAGTACGCGGAACGGGGTCTGCGCCACCGACTTCTCCGTGGCGAAGAACGTAGCGTAGGCCTCCAACCGTCCCTTCGGCGGTGTCTTCGGAGCGGTTCTGCTCTCCCACGAACTGATCAGCGGAACGCTGGTACCCAGCGCCTCAGCGAGCTCGCTCTGCGTGAGTCGGTGACCGGCGAACCCATCGACGCGAAGCGACCGCAGTCGCCGCGCGAGACGATGCGTCGGACCCCCAGCCGAGTTCACGACACTCACGTCCTTCAGCATAACTTCAGGGTCAACTGCCGGCTGCTGAAGTGACGTCACCGTCTAATGTCGGAACGCAGGGTGGCGAATGCCGCGTGTTCAGCGAATCGCTGAACACGCTGGAGCCCAGTCGGCCGACCGGTTCACGCTGTCGTATCCTCGCGTTAGCGCAGAAGTTTCGCGGCTTGCCGGGGAAACTCTCCACGGCCTACCCTTGGCTCATCGCTGAACTCCGCACACGTCAGCCAACTTTACTAAAGTTTAGTGAAGTTGGCGAGGACAGGAGCCGCCATGAACGGGAAAGCTCGACCCAAGCCGTTTTCCCGCATCATCATCGCGTTGGACATCGAAGGCTCGACGTCCAGAACCAACTCCGCGAAGGCGGACCTCCGCACTGCCATGTACCGCATGCTCGAGGCGGCGCTGCACAAGAGCGGGATCACCGAGGAGCTTCTCGAGCCCTTCAACGACCGCGGGGATGGCGTCATCACTCTGGTGCACGCCGACGGTGTACCGAAAACCGTCCTACTGGACACTTTTGTGCCAAGCCTGCGCGAGATGCTGACGGAGCACGCGGCGATTCATCCGGATCGGAAGTTCCGGCTCCGCGTCGCCATCCATTTCGGAGAAGTCCATTTCGACGAACAGGGCGTCTTCGGCGAGGACATCGACATCACATGCCGGCTGGTCGAGGCGCCAGAACTGAAGCACCGGCTGCGGCAGATAGAGGCGCTGCTCGTACTCGTGGTCTCCGAATACATCCACCGCACGGTGGTCAAGCATGACTACGACGGGATCGACGGACGCACGTTCGAACCGATCATCGAGGTCGAGGTAGGCAACCAGACACACACTGGCTGGGTCCAGTCCTGATTCCAGTCAGAGGTCGTACGTCGCGCCCCTGCTGACCAGGGCTACCTCGCCCTCGTAGGTCTCCTGGGCCTCCGCCAGTACCGCCGCTGGGTCCGTCCACGGGGCCACGTGTGTGATCAGCAGGCGCCCCACCGATGCTCGGGTGGCCAGCTCGCCCAGTTCGCGGCCCGAGAGGTGCACGCCCGGGGGACGGACGGGGCTGTGTGTCCAGGAAGCCTCGCCCAGCAGCGTGTCCGCCGCGTGTGCCAGGTCGTCCAGTGTGTCGCATACGGCGGTGTCACCTGTGTAGGTGAAAGTTCGCCCGTTGTGGGTGAACCGGAAGCCGTACGCGTCGCACGGGTGGTCCACCTCGGCCGTGGTCATGGTGAACGGGCCGATCGTCTGGGTGCCCGGGGCCAGTGGGTGGAAGTCGTAGACGTCCGTCAGGTCTGTGCCGGCCAGTTCCGCCTCGTCCGGTGCGTATGCCGCGGCGAACCTGGTCGGGGCCTCCTTCGGTGCGTACACCGGCAGGCGGTGGACGCGCGGGTCTACCGGCGGGGACGGGTGCCAGCGGCGCAGGACGGTCAGCGCGGTGAAGTCCGCGCAGTGGTCCGGATGCAGGTGTGAGAACACGAGCCCGTCCAGGGTGAACGGGTCCCGCAGCGCCTGTAGCTCGGCCAGTGTGCCGTTGCCCAGCTCGACGCCGAGCGTGAAGCCGTCGGCCTCCAGCAGGTAACCGGACGACGGGGCCTGAGGACCAGGGGTGCTGCCGGAACACCCGAGCACGGTCAAACGCACAAGCGACACCCTTTCACATGATCAGCTTGCGGGAGCGACTGCGAACGCGCCGAGATCCGGGCCGAGGAACCGCCGTGCCAGGCGGGCGAAGCTGTCGGTGGCGCCGGTGGAGAGCAGTTCGTGACGGGGGTCCTCCCACGAGCCGAACATGTCCAGCTCGGTGAGCACACGCACCACGTCCTTCGCCGTCTCCTCCGCGCTGGACACGAGCGTCACGTCGTACCCCATGACGATCTGCAGGACCCCCGTGAGCAGCGGATAGTGCGTGCAGCCGAGCACGACCGTGTCAACGTCGGCCTGCTGGAGCGGCTCAAGGTACGCCTGCGCTAGCCCCAGGATCTGCCGCCCCGAGGTGATGCCGCGCTCCACGAAGTCGACGAACCGCGGGCAGGCCACGCTGCTGACGCTCAAATTCGGCGCGGCGGCGAACGCGTCGTGGTAGGCGCGGGAACGGACGGTCCCCTCGGTGCCGATGACCCCGATGCGGCCGCTGCGGGTGCTGGCCACGGCCCGCCGCACGGCTGGTACGACGACCTCGACCACCGGGATGTCGTAGCGTTCCCGCGCGTCGCCCAGGCACGCCGCCGACGCCGTGTTGCACGCGATGACCAGCAGTTTCACCCCGCTCGCCACGAGGTCGTCCGCGACGGCCAACGCGTGGCGGCGCACCTCGGCTATGGGCAGCGGGCCGTACGGGCTGTTCGCCGTGTCGCCGACGTACCGCAGCCGCTCGTGGGGCAACTGGTCGGCGATGGCACGCGCGACCGTCAGGCCGCCGACGCCGGAGTCGAAGATGCCGATCGGGTTCTGTTCGCCAGGGACACCAGCCATGCCGCGAGTATGCCGCCGATCGCGCCGAACAGGTGCCCCTGCCAGGAGACACCGGGATTTCCTGGCAGGACCCCGAGCAGCGTGCTGCCCCAGTACAGGAAGAGCACGACGGCGACCACGATCTGCCCGAACGCGCGGTTGAACAGGCCGCGGACCAGCAGGAACGCGAGCCAGCCGAACGCGATCCCGGACGCGCCGATGGTGATCCCGTCGGCGCCCGTGAGCCACACCCCGAGCCCACTGAACAGCCAGATGGTGACCGTCACCGCGATCCACTGCCCGACCCCGTTCGACATCGCGAGGAAGCCGAACAGCAGCACGGGCAGGGTGTTGGCGAACAGGTGCGCCCAGCCGGCGTGCAGCAGCGGCGCCCACAGGACACCGTCGAGGCCGCCCAGTGTGCGTGGCTGGATGCCGAACTGGTCGAGCCGGCCGGACATGGCGGCGTCGACCACCTCGATCAGGTAGAGCAGCGCGGTGAACAAGCCGATCACGATCAACGCCTGCACGGGGTTGGGCGGCAGGATCCGGTTGACCGGCTTCTTCTGCGTCGTCGGTGGCAGCGTGCTCACGACGACCCCTCCCCCGCTCCGTGGCGCCGGAACGCTCCGCAGGCTCCGCTACTCCGGCGCCCTCCGCGGACTCGGCGCCGTCCTTCGTGCCAATGGTTCGCTCCGCAAGCTCCGCTCACATAACCGAGGTTACGTGGCTTTTGTCACGCCCGCGTCCGGTGAAACCCTGAGAAGTCCCTGGCATCTCGGCCAGTCCCATGGCGTGGTCGGCCGCCAGTTCCGCGTGCAGGCGGGTGGTGGGGAACACGGGCACCGGGCTGTCCTCGGCGCCCACGAGCAGCTCGATCTCCGTGCAGCCCAGGATGACGCCCTCAGCGCCGCGATCGACAAGACGGGCAATGACGTCGCGGTAGGCCTGCCGCGACTCCTCTCGCACCACGCCGACGACCAGTTCCTCGTAGATGACCCGGTGCACCTCGGCGCGGTCGTCCGCGTCGGGAGTGAGCACCTCGAGGCCGTGTCCGGCGAGGCGGCCCGTGTAGAAGTCCTGCTCCATGGTGAACGCCGTGCCGAGGAGGCCGATCCGCTGGATGCCGGCCTGCCTGACGGTCGCCGCGGTGGCGTCGCCGATGTGCAGCAGCGGGAGGCCGGTGAGCTGGTCGGCGACCTTGTGCATGGTGTTGGTGCACAGGACGAGGAAGTCGGCGCCGGCCCGTTTCAGCGCGGTCGTTGCCTCGTCGAGCCGCGCGGCCGCGACGTCCCAACGGCCCGTGACCTGCAGTTCCTCGATCTCGGCGAAGTCGACCGAGTACATCACGCAGTGCGCGGAGTGCAGGCCGCCGAGCCGTTCCCGCACGCGCTCGTTCACGATTCGGTAGTACTCGATCGACGACTCCCAGGACATGCCGCCGAGCAGGCCGATGACCTTCATTGCGCGACCAGGGCGCGCAGCCGTTCCAGCGAGCGCTCCAGGTTGCGCTCGATGTCCTTGGTGCCAAAGGCTTTCATGACCCACCCCTTCACCAGCCCGGCCGGTTCCTGCGTCGAGCGTAGGCGGACGGTGGTGGCCTCGTCGTCGCCGTCCAGCTCGATGCGGAACACGGTCGACGCCGCGAACTTGGGCGCCGGCTTGCCTTCCAGGCGCTCCTCGAGGTGTTTCCACGCGAGGAGCCTGCCGGGCTCCCACGCGATGATCTCCTGGTCGATCTCGGACTTCTTGCGGCCCCAGTGCCCGTACTGCACCCTCTTCTGCCCGACGCCCTCGCCGAGGACCACCTCGGTGCGGTCCGAGAAGTCGAACCAGTCCGCGGCACGGGCCGGGTCGGACACGATGGCCCACACCTGGTCGGCGCCGGCCGGCACGCGAGCCTCCCGCAACACCTCAATCATGGCCGCACCCTACTGTCGGATCCGACGTAGGGCGCGCTCGAAAACGCAACTCGCAGGGGCCGAAAGCGCGACTCGCGGGGGCCGAACGCGCGACTCGCGAAGTCTCAGGCCCAGAGGTGGCCGTCCAGGCGGGCTGCTGCTTCGTCTACCGAGCCGCTGTACGCGCCGGTGGACAGGTACTTCCAGCCCCCGTCCGCCACGATGAAGACCACGTCAGCCGGGGTGCCGGCGCGTACCGACTTGTCCGCGGCCGCCAGGGCCGCGTGCAGGATGGCGCCGGTCGAGATGCCGGCGAAGATGCCTTCCATCTCCAGCAGTTCGCGGGTGCGGCGCAGCGCGTCGTACGAACCCACCGAGTAGCGGCCGGTCAGGACCTCGGGGTCGTACAGCTCGGGGACGAAGCCCTCGTCCAGGTTGCGCAGGCCGTACACCAGCTCGCCGTACCGGGGCTCCGCCGCGATGATCTGTATGTCCGGCTTGTGCTCACGCAGGTACCGGCCGGCGCCGATCAGGGTGCCGGTGGTGCCAAGGCCGGCCACGAAGTGCGTCACCGTGGGCAGGTCACGCAGGATCTCCGGGCCGGTGCCGTGGTAGTGCGCACCCGCGTTGTTCGGGTTTCCGTACTGGTACAGCATGACCCAGTCCGGGTTCTGCTTCGCCAGCTCCTTCGCCCGCCGCACGGCCTCGTTGGAGCCGCCCGCCGCGGGCGAGAACACGATCCGCGCCCCGTACGCCTGCAGCAGCTGCCGCCGCTCCTCCGAGGTGTTCTCCGGCATCACACACACCAGGCCGTAGCCCTTGAGCTTGGCGGCCATGGCCAGCGAGATGCCGGTGTTGCCGGAGGTCGGCTCGAGGATCGTGCAGCCGGGCCGCAGCGTCCCGTCCTCCTCGGCCTTCTCGATCATCCGCAGCGCGACGCGGTCCTTCACCGAGCCGGTCGGGTTGCGCGACTCGAGCTTGGCCCAGATCCGGACCCCCGCCTTCGGGCTCAGCCGCTTGAGCTCCACGAGCGGCGTGTTGCCGATCGACTGGACGACGTCTCCGTAGCGACCGCCGCACGGGCGGTTCTGAAGCGGCGGGAGAGCCATGGGTGGATGAGTGTACCCAGAGCACGTCGGCGGACTCAGATTGTCGCCGCGCCAT